>NZ_JYFN01000021.1 GCF_000948395.1 Frankia torreyi
GGCATGACTTGTCCTGACCGGCAGAGGGGACGAGGAAGATCTGCCAACACCAGCCTGCCACACCCCAGAACTAAACAGCGACGGTCTACTAGGGCACACCTGGAGCCAGCGCACACCAGAGGGCGGGCACGCACACGAGGGGACCAGGCCGACCGGAGTCGGCCTGGTCCCCTCACATCGCGGGACGGGCGGTCCGCCCGGCCGCCCGTCCGCCCCGACCGGGGGCGCAGCTCCCCGGCCGGCGATCTGGGTGCTAGCCGGCGTGCGTCCAGGAGTCGGTGCCCTTGAGCAGCGTCCGCAGATCACCACGGCCGCCGGGGCGAGCCGTCGCCAGCCGCTCCTGGTAGAGCTGGTCGAAGCTCGGCTGGGAGACCGACCGGTACACCCCGATCGGCGGCTCGGCGAGCGACGTCTCCGCCAGGCGGGCCAACGCGTAGGCGTAGGTCGAGTTCTGGGTGCCCGGGTCGTGGACGACGACGCGGGAGTCGCCGCCGTGACCGATGCCCAGCTCACCGGTGCTCGGGTCGCGGATCACGCCCCACTGCTCGTTGGTGCCGAAGACGATCGGCAGGCCGGGCGAGAGCCGGATCGGGCCGTGCTCGGGCGCACCCGGGTTGTCCGGCTCCGCGGGGGCCGCCTGGGCGGCGCCCCGGCCGCCCTGGCGGGGAATCGCGCTGAACGTCGGGCAGCCCTGGCGGATCTCCACCAGCGCCGCGCCCTTGTGCGCCGCGGCGGCGGTCAGCGTCGCCGTGAGGTGGCGACGGTCGGAGTCGAGCGTGCGGGCCACGAACGTCGCCCCGGCGCCGAGCGCGAGCGCGACCGGGTTGAACGGGTTGTCGAGCGAGCCGAACGGGCTCGACGGGCCGATCGTGCCGACCTTGGACGTCGGCGAGGCCTGCCCCTTGGTGAGGCCGTAGATCTCGTTGTTGAGCAACAGGATCTTGAGGTTCACGTTGCGCCGCAGCGCGTGGATCAGGTGGTTGCCGCCGATGGCCAGCGCGTCGCCGTCACCGGTGACGACCCAGACCGACAGGTCCGGGCGGTTGATCGAGATGCCGGTTGCGAACGACGGCGCCCGACCGTGGATGGAGTGGATGCCGTAGGTGTCGAGGTAGTACGGCAGCCGCGAGGAGCAGCCGATGCCCGACACCACCACGGTGTTCTCGGGCGGGACGCCGAGGGCCGGCAGCAGCCCGCGCATCGTCGACAGGATCGCGTGGTCCCCGCAGCCGGGGCACCAACGGACCTCCTGGCCGGTGGTGAAGTCCGCCACCGTGGGCGCCCGCCGGCCGCTCGCGCCGGCCGGCTCCTCGGCCTTTCCGTTGACCGTGCTCATCGTCCCGCCTCCCGGGTTGCGTCGTGCTGGGTACCAGTGGGGGTGCCGGTGTGGGCCGCGGACTTCGTCGACGCCGCCTCCGACCGGGCCGCGAGGCGCGCGCCGACGTCGCCGACCGGCTTCGTGGCCGCGTCCGGCGCGGTGTCGGAGTCGGCGTCGATTCCCTGGATGACCCGGGTGATGACGGAGGCGAGCTCCGCCGTCCGGAACGGCATCCCGCGGGTCTGGTTGTAACCGACGGTGTCGATCAGGGTTTCGCGGCGCAGGTGGCCGGCGAGCTGCCCGAGGTTCATCTCGGGCACGAGCACGGTGTGGTACTCGGAGAGCACCGAGGCGACGTTCGCCGGCAGCGGCGCGATGTGGCGCAGGTGCGCCTGGGCGACCTTCATGCCCTGCGCCCGCACCTCCCGGCAGGCCTCCCCGATCGGGCCCCACGTGGAACCCCAGCCGATCACGAGCACGTCCGCACCGGATCCGGGCGGACCGCTCGGGTCGTCGACCTCCAGCGGCGGCACGTCGATGTTGTCGATCTTCGACTGCCGAGTCCGGATCATGAGGTCGTGGTTGTCCGGGTCGTAGGACACCGCGCCGGTGAGGTCGGCCTTCTCCAGGCCGCCGATCCGGTGGGTCAGCCCCGGGGTGCCCGGGATCGCCAGCGGCCGGGCGAGGGTGATCGGGTCACGCGCGTAGGGCAGGAAGACCGGGTTGCCCTCCGCGTCGACCGCGTTCGGCTCGGTCGCCAGGTCGATCCCGATGAACGGCAGCTCCTCGACCTCGGGGACCCGCCAGGGCTCGCTGCCGTTGGCGATGTAGGCGTCGGAGAGCAGGATGACCGGCGTGCGGTAGGCCAGCGCGATCCGCGCGGCTTCCATCGCGGCGTCGAAGCCGTCCGCCGCCGAGCGCACGGCGATCACCGGCATCGGCGCCTCGCCGTGCCGGCCGTAGAGCGCCTGCAGCAGGTCGGACTGCTCGGTCTTGGTCGGCAGGCCGGTGGACGGCCCACCGCGCTGCACGTTGACGATGACGAGCGGGAGCTCCATGATCACCGCGAGGCCGAGCGCCTCGGCCTTGAGCGCCATCCCGGGCCCGGAGGTGACGGTCACGCCGAGCATGCCGGCGAAGGACGCGCCGATCGCCGCGCCGATGGCCGCGATCTCGTCCTCGGCCTGGAAGGACCGCACGTCGAACGAGGCCAGCGCGGACAGCTCGTGCAGGATCTCCGACGCCGGGGTGATCGGGTAGGCGCCGAGGAACAGCGGCATCGCGGCCTGATGCGCCGCAGCCACCAGGCCGTACGCGACGGCCTTGTTGCCCTTCATGTGCCGGTAGGTGCCAGCCGGGAGCGGGGCCGGCTTCACCTCGTAGACGTTCGCGAAGGCCTCGGTCGACTCGCCGTAGATCCAGCCGGCGCGCAGCGCGGAGACGTTCGCGGCCTGCACATCGGGCTTCGAGGCGAAGCGCTTGTGCAGGTAGGCGATCGTGTCCTCGATCGGCTGGCTGAACATCCAGGACACCAGGCCGAGGGCGAACATATTCTTCGTCCGCGCGGCGTCCTTGCGCTTGAGGTTGTGATCGGCGACGGCGGCCGCGGCGAACCCGGTCAGGTTGACGGCGTGCACCTGGAAGGCGTCCAGCGAGCCGTCGGTCAGCGGGTCGACGTCGTAGCCGGCCTTTTCGAGGCCCAGCACCGTGAACGCGTCGGTGTCCAGGATGATGACGCCGCCGGGGCGCAGCTCGGCGACGTTGGCCTTGAGCGCCGCGGGGTTCATGGCGACGAGGACGTCAGGCTGGTCACCGGGGGTCCGGATGTCGTGGTCGGCGATGTGGAGCTGGTAGCTCGACACGCCGGCCACGGTGCCCGCTGGGGCGCGGATCTCCGCCGGGTAGTTCGGCAGCGTCGCCACGTCGTTACCGATCGCGGCCGCCTGGGCGCCGAACCGGTCACCGGTGAGCTGCATCCCGTCGCCGGAGTCGCCGGCGAAGCGGATCACCACGTTCTCCAGCCGTCTGGCCCCTTCGGGCCGTTCGGACAACTGCTCGGTGGGCATGAGGGACCTCATCTCAACGTCGCGATCCCGCGCCGGGAGTGCCAGGACCACGACGTGGCGAGACTGGCAGCGCGGGCCGGTCATTCAGGGCAGGGCAGATCGGGGAACGGGTAGTTCCGGGGTCCGCCCCGGGGGCGGGGTGACCGGGTCGGACCAGCCGGCGGGGGGCCGGCCGCTCGCACCCGGCCGCTCGGACCCGGCGGGCTCGGCGGGCTGGGGGACCTCGCCGGACCCGACCGCCCGCAGGGACTGCACGCGCAGCACGGCGCGGGCCACCGTCGCGGCGGCGGCGTGGATCTGGTCGACGGTGGTGAACCGGCCCACGCTGAACCGCAGGCTCTCCCGCGCGGCGGTCGCCGAGCGGCCCATCGCCAGCAGCACCGGGGACGGTTCGTTCCCGCCGCCGTGGCAGGCGGAGCCCGCGGACACCGCCACGTCCGGCAGGCAGGACTGGACGGCGTCGGCATCGGCGTCGACGAAGCGCAGGTTCAGCGTGTTCGGCAGCCGGATCGGGCCAGGCCGGCCGGTGCCGTCCTCGACCGGCCCGTTGACCTCCAGGGCACTCAGGCCGAGCCAGCCGACGAGCAGGTCGAACAGCAACTCCGTCTGGGCCCGGTGCCGGGTGGCCTCGTCGTCCATCATCGCCGCGGCGATGCGGGCCGCGGCGCCGAAGCCGACAATGCCGGGAGTGTTGAGGGTGCCCGCGCGCAGGCCGCGTTCCTGCCCGCCGCCGTGGATCAGCGGCACGAGGCGTGCCCGCGCCGACCGGCCGGCGATCAGCGCGCCGGTGCCCTTGGGACCGTAGATCTTGTGCGCGGACGCGGTGGCGAAGTCGATCCCCGTCTCTGTCACCGAGACCGGGATGCGGCCGAACGCCTGGGTGACGTCGCACAGGAACAGGGCTCCGGCCTCGTGGGCGAGGGCGGCGACCGGTCGGGGATCGTTGAGCGTCCCCGTCTCGTTGTTGGCCGCCATGACCGCGACCAGCGCGACCTCGTCGGCCTCGCCGGCCTCGCCGCGGCCCCGGGAGCCCCCTGAGCCCTCGGGATCCGCGGCCGGCCCGGCAGTGGGCGGCGGCACGGCAGTGGGCGGCGGCCCGGCAGTGGGCGGCGGCACGGGGTGCAGCAGCGCGCGCAGATGGGCCAGGTCGATGGCGCCGCTCGGATGCACCCGGACGGTCTGCACGCTGCCCCCGTGCAGGTCGGCGGCGGCGTGCGCCGCGGCGAGGACGGCCGGGTGCTCGGTGGCCCCGACCAGGACGCGCCGCCGGTTCGCCGGCGCCGTGGCGAGCACCCCGGCGATCGCCAGGTTGGCCGCCTCGGTCGCACCGCTGGTGAACACCACGTCGCGCGGGCGCGCGCCGGCCAGGATGGCGACGTCGCGACGGGCCCGTTCGACGAGCCGGGCGACGGCCTGACCGGCCGAGTGCGGGCTCGCCGGGTTGGCGAAATGCTCCCGCAGCAGCGGCAGCATGGCGTTGAGGACCTCGGGGTCGACCGGCGTCGTCGCGTTGTGGTCGAGGTAGATCACGGCGTGCCCCCCGGGCCGCAGTCCGGGCAGGCCGGGTCGCGCCGGGTCCGCGGGGTGCGCAGGTCGACGTCCCACAGGTCGAGATGGACGAGGCGGCCGACCGCCGGCTCGGCGAATCCGCCGGCGACCTTGAGCGCCTCCGTCGCGGCCAGGCAGCCCACCGTGCCCGCGACGGCGCCGAGCACCGGGAAGCCGAGCGGTTCCCAGGCCGGGTCGCCCTCGCCGAACACGCAGCGCAGGCACGGCTCCCCCGGCCGGACCACCATCAGGTACGCCTCGGTGGCGTTCATCGCGGCGACGACCAGCGGCACCTCCGCCCGCACGCACAGCCGGTTGATCAGATACCGCTCGGGGAAGTTGTGCCGGGCGTCGACGACGACGTCCGCCTCGGCGATCAGGCCGGGCACGGCCGGGTCCGCGAGGTCGCGGTCCACCGCCACGATCTCGACGCCCGGGTGGTGGGCGCGCAGGGTGTCCGCCGCGCAGAAGACCCGAGGCTCGCCGACCCGCTCCGGCCGCATGAGCGTCTGCCGGTTCAGGTCGGGCTCCTCCAGGTCGCCCGGGTGGATCAGGATGAGGCGTCCGACCCCCGCGGCGGCCAGGTAGGTCGCGGCCGCCCCGCCGACGCCGCCGACGCCGGCCACCAGCACCGTCGCCCGACTCAACCGCCGCTGGGCCGCCACCCCGAAGCCGGGGATGGTCAACTGCCGGTCGAAGCGCCGGGACGTCTCGGCCGCGGGCGGGGCCGCCTGGACGGGCAGGATCCGCGCAGGCGGGCCGGGGCACATCGACCGCAGGCGCGGGTGAGAGTGAGACCGAGCAGTGACCATCGAGCTCTCCGCGGATTCGGCAGGACGGGTGGAAAGGCGCACTGGTCAGGCGGGTCAGGGCCAGGGGCGGAACAGGGTCAGAGGTGGAACAGGACCATCGGCGGGGTCAGGGCCGTGGTCAGGGCCAGAGCCAGGGGCGGGATCAGGGCCAGGGCGGCCCGGTCGGGCGGGGTGTCCGCCGGGGGGGGCGGCTCCGGATGGCCGGCAGGTCCGCGGACCCGCGGCCATCCGATGCCGTCACCCCCGTCCGGGCGGGGCGGTCAGGCGACCAGCGCGACCCGGCCGATCTCCGGCAGCTGCTGCCTGAGTCGGGCCTCGATCACGCCGGTCAGCGTCGCGTTCGCGCTGGAGCAGCCGCCGCAGGCGCCGGTCAGGCGCAGGTGCACCTCGGCGGAGCCGGGCTGACCGCCCCCGGCGAGGACGGCGACGACCTCGGCGTCCCCGCCGTCCCCGCGCAGCATCGGGCGGATCTCCTCCATGATCTCCTCGACCTGTTCGCGCAGCTTCGCGTCGGCCGCGGTGCGCTCGGGATCGTCGGACGAGCCGAACGACGACCCACAGCCGCAGGAGCTCTTCGCGTTCGNGTTGGCGAAGGTGAAGCCGGAGGAGGTCAGCGTCTCGGTGTAGTCGACCCGCATCCCGCGCAGCAGGTCGACGCTCGTCGTGTGCACGACGACGTCGAAGCCGTCCTGCGGCAGCACGACGTCGCCGGTCTCGGCGCCGGGCACGAGCGCCAGCTTGTAGGTGTAGCCGGAGCAGCCGCCCGGGTCGACGCCGATGCGCAGGGCGAAGCCCTCGGTGCCCGGGGTCGAGCCGAGCAGGTGACGCACCTGCGCCACGGCCTTGTCGGTCAGTTCGATGACGGTGGCGGTCGCGGTCATGGGGTGCCTACCTCCGCTGGGGCGCGGTCCGTGACGAGGCGGGCGCCGATTTCGGCCACCGCCTTGTCGATCAGGTCATAGATCTCGACCGGTTCGATGCCGGCCTCCTCGAGCGCCTCGCGCGGCCCGAGGCCGATCTTGCTGCACAGCACAGCGGCGCAGTCGGACAACATCTCGATGGTGCGGTCGAGCTTGGAGGCGTCCTCGTCGCAGTCCGACGGGCCGTTGCAGTAGCGGTCGACGTCGCGGGTCTGCACGAGACGGGCCCAGCCGGGGCCGGCCTCGTAGATCCAGAACTCGCCGGCGTGGCCGAAGTGCTGGTTGACGACGCCGCTGCCCTTGGTGGCGACCGCGACGAGGACGACCTCGGCCGGCCGCACGGGCTCGGCCGCCGGCACGTCGGGGGTGCGCGCGCCGGTGGCGATGTTGAGGGTCTGCCGGGTCGCGGCGACCTCGGTGCGCCAGCGCTCGATCTCCTCGTGCGCCTGCTGGCGGCCGGCGAGGTCGTAGACGATCTCGCGGCCCTGGAACGTCTCGGGCAGGAACTCGTCGCCGCGGTCCTCGCCGAGCAGGCCGACCGCGTCGGCGCGGCACTGCCGGCAGTGGCGCATCATGTTCATCTCGGCGCCGTCGTCCTGCTCGCACCGGTCCTGCAGGGCCTTGAGCTCCTGCGGGGTCGGGCCGCGCTGGCCGGTCAGGCCGAAGACGGTGCCGTGTTCGGGCGCCGAGACCAGCGGCATCACGTTGTGCAGGAAGGCCCCGAGCCCCTTGACGGTCCGGGAGACCTCGACGAGATGCTCGTCGTTGATCCCGGGGATCATCACCGAGTTGACCTTGCAGAGGATCTTCCGCTCGGTCAGCGCCGCGAGCCCCGCGAGCTGCTGCTCGGAGAGGATCTTCGAGGCCTCCCGGCCGGTGTACCGCTTGCCCCGCCAGGCGACCCACGGGTAGATCCGCTCGCCGACCTCAGGGTCGATCATGTTGATCGTGATCGTCACGTGGTCGACGTTGAGGTCGGCGATCCGGTCGACGAACTCCGGCAGGCGCAGGCCGTTGGTCGACAGGCACAGCTTGATGTCCGGGCAGTCCCGGGCCACCAGCTCCATCGTGCGGAACGTCGGCTTCGGGTTCGCCAGCGGGTCACCGGGCCCGGCGATCCCCAGCACGCTCATCTGCTTGATCTCGCTGGCGACCAGCTTGACCTTGGCGAGCGCGTCCTCGGGAGTCAGCAGGGTGCTCGTGACGCCCGGCCGGCTCTCGTTGGCGCAGTCGAACTTCCGGTTGCAGAAGTTGCACTGGATGTTGCAGCCGGGCGCGACCGCGACGTGCATGCGGGCGTAGTACTGGTGCGCCTCGGCGCTGTAGCACGGGTGGTTGGCGATCTTCTCGGCGATCTCCGGGTCCTGCACGGGAGCGCTGGTGCCGCAGCTCGTCGTGGTCTTGCAGCCGCCGGCGGAGGCGGGCGCCTGCGCACTGCGCCGGGGGAGCCCGCCGGCGGGGGCGGCGGCGAACGCCGGCTCCCCCGTCACCGTCGACCGTCCTTCGCGCCGGGCGTGCCGGCGCCGACGGTCTTGCCCGCGGGCTTGGCCGGCGGCGCGGGCTTGGCCGGGGTGGCGGGCTTGGCCGGGGTGGCGGCCTTGGCGGGCTCGGCGGGCGTGCTCGGTACCGCGGGCTCGGCGTCCGCTGCGGCGGACTTGCAGTTCGCGGACCCGTGCTTGCAGGTCTTCGCCGCGTGCCCGCCGGCACCGTGCGCCGCGGGCTCGGCCGGCACCTTCTCGGCCACCAGGACGGCGGCCGGGGCCGAGCCCTCCGCCGCCGCGGCGGCGGTGGGCGTGGCCGCGGGCTCCGCCTGCGTCGCGTCCTCGGCGTCCTCGGCGGCCTCAAGCTCGCGCTCCAGCGCGCCGACGATGCGGCCGTTTTCGAACGCGATCGCGTAGACGATGTGCTCCTGCAGGTACAGGCCGACGTTGATGACCTGACCGCGGGTGCCGGCCTCGACCAGGATCTCGCCGATGGAGATCGCCGGGTCCGGGTAGGTGCCGTCGTTGCGCAGCGCCTTGGCGGCCATGACGACGTCGCCGACGTCGTAGGTGTTGGTGGTCATCGGGCCTCCTCCGTCCGCTCGGACGTTTCCGATGGCTGGGTCGAGCCCGGCCGCTGCACAGTGATCTCGGATGTCGGCACGAAGTCCGCCGCCTGCGGCGCGCGATCCTTCAGCACCTTGAACAGGCGGTGGTCCAGCGCGCCGGCGTTGGTGAACGCCTCGTAGGAGCGGACGAGCGCGTCGCGGTAGTCACGCAGGAGATGCCGCGGGTTCTCCGTGTCGGCGCCGGCGTCCTGCAGCTTGGCCAGTTCGCCGGCGAAGTGCTTGAGGATGTGCAGCCGGTTGACCGCCACGACCCGCGGGTCGTAGTCGACCTCCAGCAGGTCGAAGTACTGCTCCGCGGTGGAGCAGCGGTTGAACTCGGCCAGTTGGCCGGCGTCGGTGGTCGCGCTCATCGCGACGTCTCCTTCTCGGCCAGGCCCTCCAACAGGGCGATCTCGGCATAGGCGTCATAGGTCCGGCGGGCGACGTCGAGCAGGCCCTCCCAGCCGATCGGGAGGTCCTCGGCGAGGTCGTGAAGATCAAGCTTGAGTCGGGTGGCCTTGCTGTGGAGCTTGCGCAGCCGCTGCTGGGCGGCGGCGGCGTCGAGGTTCTCGGCGTCGCGGCTCGCGGTGTCCGGGGCTGGCGGCTCAGGAGTCATCGCGGGCGACCTCGCTCCAGCGCTCGATCAGCTTGCTCGCGCCGAGCACCAGGGCCTCGCCACGGGCGGCGAGCTCCTCGGACGAGTTGAAGCCGAACCGCTGCACGTCGCGCAGCGCGTTGTCGAGCACGACGAGTCGACCCGCAAAAATGATCACCCGACCGAAGCCCTCGCTGTTGAGGTCGAGAATCGTCGTGGTGAACGCGCCGGTCGCCTTCTCGGTGGCGGCGGCGACGGCCTGGTAGAACGACCGCAGCCGGGCCGCGGTGGCGATATCGAGGTCGCAGTTGGTCGCGATCGTGCGGCGCTGCTCCTTGGTCACCACGAACGGGGCGAGCAGCTGGGAGTCGGAGAACCGATCGAGCTGGCCGTAGGAGTCGCCGGCCCGGACCTGATCGAGCAGGTCACGCAGGAAGTCCTTCGCCTCGCTCATGCCGCGTCTCCCTTCAGCACCGCGGCGACGCTGCGGGTCCAGCTCTGCGCGGCCGGCTGCGGCTCGCGGGCCTTGAGGACCTTGCGCAGCCAGGGCGGCGGGGTCCCGGCCAGCGTCGCGACGTAGCGGGTGAGCAGGTCCTCCACGCTGGTGCCCTTGGCCACCTTCACCGGGTGGATCTTGGCCTTGACAACCTTCGCCGCGGCGGTCCCGCCGATGTCGGCGATGTTGAGGATCACGCAGTCCGTGACCGCGGCGAGCCTGGATTCGATCTTGTCCTGCTCGTCGTCCGACGCCGCCTCGAGCAGCCGGGTCTCGAACAGGTGTGACCCCTCGGGGCCGACCTCGTACACGTCGAACCGTCGGCACCAGCCGAAGTGCTGGTCCACGGCGGTGCCGTCGCCGGTCGCGAAGGCGATCTTCAACACGGGGACTCCTGGAACAGGTTGTCGAGTTCGTCGGGTTCTGCCGTCGCGCGCCCCTGCTGGGGAATCTCGGTGGCGGCCCGGTGGCCGGCCGCGGCGGATCCCGGCGAGGCGGGCAGCGGCGGCCGACCCGGCCGGGCGTGTGCGTGCCCGTGGTCGAGGACCCGGTTCGCCGCGTCGAGCAGCAGCCGCAGGCTGCCGGCGTAGCCGGCGGTGCCGGCCAACGCCGTCCCAAGCCGGTCGAAGATCGGAAATCCGATCGGCAGGAAAGCGGCGCCGATCCGCTCCGCGATTCCCCGGGCGTGGCTGGAACCGAGGACGAGCTCGGCACCGGCCGCCTGCGCCCGTTCGGCGAATTCGGTCAGGTCGCCGATGACGACCTCGGCCCACGGCGCGTCGGCCAGGGCCGGCGCCGGAGTCGGCGACACCGCGGTCACGATCTCGGCGCCAACGTCGCGCAGCAGCGAACCGGCGGCCAGCAGGGTCTCGGGCTCGCCGGCGATCGCCACCCGGACGCCGCCGAGGACGAAGTGCGCGTCGAGCAGGCCGTCGGCAAGGCGCGCGCGGGCCCGGCGGACCTGCTCCGGGGCCGTCCGGCCGGTGTGCGCCATCAGCTCCGCGACCAGGGCGTCCGTCTCGGTCAGGCCGGACAGGTGCCGGTGGTGCAGCAGTCGGGCGCCGGTGCGGGCGGCGAGCAGCTCGCCCGCGGGGGCGGCGGTGGCGCCCGCGACAAGCACGGCGCCGGCGCGGCGCAGCGAGCGCAGCTCGGCGAGGCCCGCGCCGCCGGTCGTCGTCGGCTGCCAGGCCGGGGCGAGGTGGCCGTCGACCGAGGCCGACAGGTCCGGCACCAGCACGGGGTCGAGCCCGAACGCCCGGACCAGCCCGGCGACCTCGTCGAGGTCGGCCGCGGTGAGGGCGGGACCGGCGAGGACGGCGACCAGATTCCGGTCGGCGACGTCCTCGTCGGTCGTACCGGCCCGCCGGGACAGGGGCGAGGCCGGGACGGTGGTGGTGACCGGCGCCGCGGCGGGGATCGCGCGGGCGGCGCCGGCCAGCATGGTGGCGGCCGACGAGGCGGCGGCCGGCGGGGCGGCGGGGAGGGTGGCGGCCGGCGGGGCGGAGGCCGCGATGAGCGCGGTCGGCGCGTCCGAGCCGGCCTCGGCCGTCATCGGCGCGGGCACCACCGCCCGGATCAGCGCCTCCAGCGCGGCCGACCAGCCGTCGGACAGCCCGCCGAGGAAGTCCGGGGTGGACACCCCAATGATCAGCGGCGCGGTGTCGGCGTCGGCGTCGGCCCAGGTGGCCAGGTAGGTGCGCAACTGGCCGCCGATGTCCTCCCCGGAGACCTCGGTGACGCCCGTGGTGAGCAGGCCGATGATCGCCGGACGCTGCTTCTTGCGGATGGCGTCGAGGGTGGCCACCATGGCCTCCCCGCTGCCCATGACCGCGGTCACCTCGCTGATCGCCGTGGTCTGCAGCGGGATCGGCTCGTTGAAGTGCCGCGTCAACAGGGCCTTGGCGAACGACGCGCAGCCCTGCGACCCATGCATGATCGGCAGCGAGTCGGCGAGGCCGAGGAAGACGAGTGCGGCACCGAGCGGCTGGCTGAACTTGAGCGGGTCGATCGCGGCGCGCCGCTCCCCGGTGATGATCTCGGCCATCAGTGGGCCCCGACCAGGTCCCAGGGGGCGGGCCGGCGGACCTGCTCCCAGACCGGGCTCGCGATCGCCATGTCCAGGCGGCGGGCGAACTCGACCATGCCGGTGTAGCCCGCGTAGGGGATGTGCCGCTCCTGGTTGATGTCGAGGAACGGCAACCGGCCCTTGAGCGCGGTGTACTGGTTGCGGCCGCCGGCGACGAGGATGTCGGCGCCGGTCTCCTCGGCCACCCGCAGCAGTTCCCGCGGGCTCCCCTCGGAGATCATCTTGGCGTCGCCGAGCAGCTCGCGGATCTTGTCGACGTCGCCGTCGGAGCTTTTGGTGATGCCGCTGCCGACGACCTCGATGCCGAGGTCCTGCAACGCGGAGACGATCGACCAGCTCTTGACGCCGCCGGTGTAGAGCACGGCCTTGCGGCCGGTCAGTCGGGCGCGGTACGGCGCGATCGCGGCCTCGACGGCCGCCTCCTCGACGGCGATGAGTTCCTCCGTGCGGCGGGAGAGCTCGTCGTCATCGAGCAGACGGGCGAAGCCCCGCAAGGTGTCGCCCATCGCGCTGACGCCGTAGAAGCTGCCCTCGAACCACGGGATGCCGTAGCGCTCCTCCAGGCCGCGGGCGAGGCCCAGCAGCGCCCGGGAGCAGACGACCATGGTCGCCTTCGCCCGGTGGGCGGCGGCGATGTCGCGGTAGCGGGCGTCCCCGCTGATGCAGGACCGGACCCGGATCCCCAGCCGGGTCAGCAGCGGCACGACGTCCCACAGCTCGCCGGCGATGTTGTACTCGCCGATGAGGTTGACGTCGAGGTCGGTGACGTCACCCGGCTCGACGGTGCCGATCACGTGGTCCAGCAGGGTCTGACCGGCGATCTTGTTGCCGAGGTTCTTGTTCCCGACGAAGCCCGGGGCCTCGACCGGGATCACCGGCACCCCGGTCTGCTCCGCGGCGGCCGCGCAGACCGCGCCGAGATCGTCGCCGATCATCGCGGTGACGCAGGTCGAGTAGACGAAGACCGCGGGCGGCGCGTACCGCTCGACGACCTCACAGATCGAGTCGAACAGGCGCTGCTCGCCCCCGAGCACCACGTCGTTCTCGGACATGTCGGTGGTGAAACCGTGGCGGAACAGCGTCGGCCCGGACGACAGGCTGCCCCGGCCGTCCCAGGAGTTGCCGGCGCAGGAGATCGGGCCGTGCACGAGGTGGGCGCTGTCGGTGATCGGGACGAGGGTGATCATCGCCCCGTCGAAGGTGCAGCCGCCGGAGGTACCACCCGGCTTGGGCTTGGGGCAGCCCGCCTTGCGAGCCTTGGCGCTCTTGGCGTTGTTGTGGTCGCAGGCCGTCTCGGTGAACAATGCGGCACGTTCAGTAGCAGCCATGGGCCATCCTCGGGAGGGGGCGGTCCTCGGGAGAGGCTGGACAGGGGGTCGATCGGCCCGGGAGGGAGCCGATCGACCCGGCGCGGGGAAGATGTCGCCATCGGTCGACCCGCGAGAGGTGGTCGACCGGCCGCAGGGAGCGCGGTGGGCGCGGCCGGCCGACCACGTTCGGACCCGGCTGGGGGCCGGACCGGCTACAGCGCGGCGCCGATCAGCGAACGGCGTCGAAGCTGTGGTCGGGGGCGTTGCGGTCCATCTCGTCGAGGATCGTGTTGACGAGCTGGGTGAGCAGGTGCAGACCACCCGTGTACCCGATGATCGGGAACCGGTGCAGGTGGTGCCGGTCGAAGATCGGGAATCCGACCCGGACCAGCGGCACGTTCGCCTCGCGGGAGATGTACTTGAGCTGCATGCTGCCGATGAGCAGGTCGACCGGCTCGGTGAAGACCAGCGACCGCAGGTGCCAGAGGTCCTTCTCCGGCCACACGGTCGCCTCTTCACCGAACTTGCTGGCGGAGAGCACCTTCTCCATGCGGGCCTTGAAGGTGGTGTCGGCGTTCGTGCTCACGATGTGCACCGGGATCATCCCGAGCTCGAGCACGAAGCGGGTCAGCGCGATGACGAGGTCGGGGTCGCCGGCGATGGCCACCCGCTTGCCGTGCACGTAGGCGTGCGAGTCGGTGATCGCGTCGACCAGGCGGCCACGCTCGGCGGTCAGCTCCGCCGGGACCTCGACCTCCGCGACCTTGGCGACCGCGGTCAGGAAGGCGTCCGTGCCCTTGACCCCGAGCGGGGTCTCGAGCAGGACCGTCTCCTGCTTCCAGTCCTTCTCGATGTACTCGGCCGTCCTGCGCAGCGTGGATTCCTGCAGCACCAGGCTCGCGCGGCTGAACTTCGCCAGCGCCCCCTCCGCGAGCGGGGTGCCGCCCGGGTAGAGGTCGTACTCGCCGTCCGCCGGGGAGTCCAGCGAGCTGGAGTGGTCGCCCAGGATCAGCGGGTCGACGCCCATCAGCTCGAGGATGCGCTTGTACTCGCGGTGGTTGCCGATGTACGTGTCGAACCCGGGGATGACGTTCAGCCGGACCTTGTCGGACTTCGCCACCTTCGACGCGTCCGCGTCGGGCGACTTCGCCAGCATCTCGAGGATGCCCTTGAGCATCACGTCGTAGCCGGTGATGTGCGAGCCCACGAAGGACGGGGTGTGGGCGTACGACACCGGGAAGTCCTGGGTGATCGCTTCCTGCTCGCGCGCCGCGCCGATGTAGGCGAACAGGTCCTCACCGATGACCTCGGCCATGCACGTGGTGCTGACCGCGATGTGCTTCGGCTTGTAGAGGGCGGTGATGTTCTCCATCGCCTCGACGAGGTTGTTGATCCCGCCGAACACGGCGGCGTCCTCGGTCATCGAGGTGGAGGCGGCGGGCACCGGCTCCTTGAAGTGCCGGGCGAAGTGGCTGCGGAAGTACGCCACGCAGCCCTGCGACCCGTGCACCAGCGGCATGGTGCCCTCGAACCCGAGCGCGGCGAGCACCGCGCCGAGCGGCTGGCAGGCCTTGGCCGGGTTGACGGTCAGGGCCTCCCGGGCGAAGTTCTTCTCCCGGTACTCCCACCCGCGGGTCCAGTCGAGGACCCGCTGGACCTCTTCCTTCGGGGCCGCGTTCTCGAACTCGCGCTTGCCCTCGAACTGCTTCTGGTAGACCTCGTCGCGGAAGATGTCGTTGTGGTCAAGGACCCGCAGCGGGACCGCGCTGGTGTGCTCGGGGGTCGTCGTCACCGGACGTCCCTCCTCTCCCCTGTGGGGCTTGTCCCCAGGTGGGGCTTGAGGCCTGCCGCGGCAGCCGCCAGCGACCGTTTCTCCGGTCACGGGGTCGCTGGCGGCTGCGTTCGGCCAGGCCTGGATGAACTACTGGTCAGCTACTGCAAGTGGCCGTCTACTGCGAGTGGCCGTCTACGGCGAGTGGCCGTCTACTGCGAGTGGCCGTCTACGGCAAGTGGCCGTCTACTGCTGGGCGCCTCGCGCCCGGGTGCCCGGAGGGCGGTGGATCAGGCGACCTCGCCGGCCTTCGACCAGGGGGCCTCGAGGAGGTCCCAGGCCGGGCTGTTGATGGCGATGTCCATGTCCCGGGCGAAGACCGCGAAGCCGTCGACGCCGTGGTAGGGCCCGGAGTAGTCCCAGGAGTGCATCTGCCGGAAGGGGATGCCCATCTTGTGGAAGACGTACTTCTCCTTGACGCCCGCACCCATCAGGTCCGGCTTGAGGAACTTGGCGAACTCCTCGAGCTCGAACGCGGTCGGGTCGTCGTAGAGGACGGTGCCTTCCTTGAGCATGCTGTAGGTCCGGGTGTAGTCGTCCTTGTGGGCGAACTCGTAGCCGGTGCCGACGACCTCCATGCCGAGGTCCTCGTACGCGCCGATGGTGTGCCGGGGGCGCAGGCCACCGACGGCGAGCATGACGCGCTTGCCCTCGAGCCGCGGCCGGAACGCCTTGGTGATCTCGTCGAAGCGCACCTGGTACCGGGCGATCGCCGCCTCGGTCTTCGCCTTGATCTCATCGTCGAAGAACTCGGCGATCTTGCGCATGGAGGAGATGATCTTCGTGGGGCCGAAGAAGTTGAACTCGGTCCACGGGGTGCCGAAGCGCTCCTCCATGGTGGTGCAGATGTAGTTCATCGAGCGGTAGCAGTGGATCAGGTTGAGCTTCGACAGGTGCGTCGAGGCCATCTCGTTGATCGTGCCGTCGCCGGACCACTGGGCGATGACCCGCAGGCCCATCTCCTCGAGGATGCGCCGGGAGGCCCAGGCGTCACCGCCGATGTTGTAGTCACCGATCAGCGCGACGTCGTAGTCGGTCTGCTCGAAGGAGTCGCCACCGGTGCCAAGCACGTGGTCGCGAACAGCGTCGTTCGCGATGTGGTGACCCAGCGACTGACTGACGCCACGGAAGCCCTCGCAGCGGACCGGGATGACCGGGATGTCGAGCTTCTTGGAGGACTTCTTGGCCACGGCCTCGATGTCGTCACCGATCAGACCGATCGGGCACTCGGACTGCACGGAGATGCCCTTGGCCAGCGGGAACAGCTCGACGATCTCGTCGCAGACCTGCTCCAGCTTGGGGTCACCGCCGAAGACGATGTCCTTCTCCTGGAAGTCCGTCGTGATCTGCATTGCCGTGAAGTTGTCGACGCCAAGGTGACCGTGGGCGTAGTTGCGCCGGGTCGCCCAGGAGTACTGACCGCAGCCGACCGGGCCGTGGCTGATGGTGACCATGTCCTTCACCGGGCCCCACACCACGCCCTTGGAACCGGCGTAGGCGCAGCCGCGGATCGTCATGACCCCGGGCCGGGACTTGATGTTGGACTTGACCTCGCACTCCTTCGACCCCTCGGGGTCGTTGGCCTTGAGGTGCTTGGCCCGGAACTTGGCTGCCTTCTTGGGGTACTGAGACAGAACCTCGGCGATCATCGCCTCGGTCTCGGCCCGCTCGGGTGCCGGTGTCGTCGTCATGGTCGGGACCTCATCCTCGACGGTGTCGGTGCAGGTGGGCGTGGGATCGTCAGGCGACCGCGGCGGCCTTGCCGATCACGCTCTCGTCCTCCTGCGCCATGATCCCGAAGTCGATGAGGAGCTCCTCGAGCTCGTCCATCGTGATCGGGGTCGGGATCGTCTTCATGTCGTTGTTGACGATCTTGTTGGCGAGCTGGCGGTACTCGTCGGCCTGGCTGTTCTTCGGGTCGTACTCGATGACCGTCATCCGGCGCAGCTCGGCGTGCTGCACGACGTTGTTACGCGGGATGAAGTGGATCATCTGGGTGTTGAGGCGGCGGGCGAGCTCCATGATCAGCTCGTCCTCGCGGTCGGTCTTGCGGCTGTTGCAGATGAGCCCGCCGAGCCGGACGCCGCCGGAGTGCGCGTACTTCAGGATGCCTCGGGCGATGTTGTTCGCCGCGTACATCGCCATCATCTCGCCGGAGGTGACGATGTAGATCTCCTGCGCCTTGCCCTGGCGGATCGGCATCGCGAAGCCACCACACACAACGTCACCGAGGACGTCGTAGGTCACGAAGTCGAGGTTCTCGTACGCGCCGGCCTCCTCCAGGTAGGTGATGGAGGTGATGACGCCACGGCCGGCGCAGCCGACGCCCGGCTCCGGGCCACCGGACTCGACGCACTTGATGCCCCACTGGCCCTCGACGAGCACCTCGTCGAGCTCCAGGTCCTCGACCGAACCCTTCTCGGCCGCGAGCTGGATGACGGAGGTCTGCGCCTTCGAGTGCAGGATCAGGCGGGTCGAGTCAGCCTTCGGGTCACACCCGACGATCATGACCCGCTGGCCCATCTCGGCCATGGCCGCCATGGTGTTCTGCTGGGTGGTGGACTTGCCAATACCACCCTTGCCGTAGAAGGCGATCTGGCGCATGCGGTGCTCCTCCTTGGGACGGTTGCCCGGCGCGCGGTCACCGGGGCTCGGCCATGCCGATCGGGCTGGCCGGGCCGGTCGGCCCGCGAGCTGCCGGACGTGCCGCCGGTCGGATTGGACCGGGACGTCGGCACTACCGTGGTGCTGGTCGTACGAGCCCGCTGGCGCGGGCAGGTCGGTCAGACCTGCTCTTCGCGCCGGGGGGCCTCCGCTCGGGGGGTCGGCATCTCTACCCGCCCGAGAAGCTCTTGGAAGTCGCGGCCGTGAAGGCCGCGCTTGTGCTGGGTGGCGGCGGCACGGACCCGCTCCAGCAGGGGTTCGATCTCGTCGTCCTCGGCGGTCAGCCCGTACTGCTCGAGCGCGTAGCGCACCGAGGCCCGCCCGCTGTGCTTGCCGATCGCCAGCCGCCGGCGCCCGCCGACCTCGGCGGGGTCGAACGGCTCGTACGTCGCCGGGTGGCGCAGGATGCCGTGCACATGGATGCCCGACTCATGCGCGAACACCGACTCGCCGACCACCGCCTTGCCCGCCGGCAGGGGCCGGCGTGCGGCCCGCGACACCAGCCGGGCGAGGCTGCGAAACGACGTCGTGTCCAGGTCGACGGGCAGCTTCAGCAGGTGCCGAAGCGCCATCGCGACCTCTTCGATCGGGGCGTTCCCGGCGCGTTCGCCCAGGCCGAGCACGGTGGTGCTGACCCAGGTGAACCCCGCCTGGACGGCGGCGATGGTGTTGGCCGTCGCCAGGCCGAAGTCGTCGTGGGCGTGGATCTCCCACGGCCCCGGGACCGCCCTGACCAGTCGCCCCAGCCGATCGTGCGCGCTCACCGGGTCGAGCAGGCCGACGGTGTCGGCCCAGCGCAGCCTGGTGACGCCCAGTTCCCGCAGTTCGCCCGCCAGGTCCGTGACGAACGCGTCGTCGGCGCGGGAGGCGTCCTCGAAACCGACGCTCACCCGCATCCCGCGGTCCGTCGCATCCGCGACACAGTCGCGGACCCGCAGCCGCGCCCAGGCCCGATCCCGCCCCAACTTGCTCTTCAGGTGCAAGTCGGAGACCGGGATGGTCAGGTGCGCGGTGACGAGGCCGCAGCTTGCCGCGGCCTCGACGTCGCGGTGGTCGGCCCGGCACCAGCCCACGATCTCCGCGTGCGGATCGGTTGCGAGGATCTCCCGCAGCACGTCCCGCTCGGTGACACCCATCGCCGGGATTCCGGCCTCGATCTGGTGTACCCCGATGGCGTCCAGGGCAGCGGCGATNGCGAGTTTCTCGGCCGCGGTGAATGCGACGCCAGGCGCCTGCTCGCCGTCGCGGAGCGTGGTGTCGCAGAATTTGATCGCCGCGTCCGACTGTATCGCCGTGGTAGATGAGCTGGGAAAACGGGGGTCTCGCACTGTCATCACCAGCCGTTGCTCCGGGACTGAAGACCATGGGCTGCGCCGCGAACTGTGGTTCTGTGTTTGTCCGGCGGCGACATGAATCAGACTAGGAGGCGATTATTTCGAGGCTGCAAGCGCCGGTAACTTCCGGGTTAACAGGTATTCTCGGCGGATGAGTGCAAGCTTTTCCGCCGGGATATCTCGAAGGATATCTGCCAGGAAAAACTTATCCTTGGATTTTTCTTTGGGGGACTTCGTGCGGGCCGGAGGTGGCCCAGCTCACCCGGCGAGGGTGGGCCGCCCAGGGCGGCCGGGGGCCCTCCTGGTCACGCACCTCACCGAGGGCGCGGGCCCGTCCTGGACGAAAAGGAGCACCGGCCGATGCGTCCGACCGTGCATACGCCAGGTTATCCGACCGGACCGCCCGGTCGATTCCTTTCCGTAGCGCAAATGTCACGGACGGGAATCCAGGGCGGTCGCGAGGGGGTCGCGAGGGAGGCACGGCGGCGGTGCGGAGTACGCACTAATCGGCACGTCCCGATGGCATCACCATCGGCCTGTGCAGCAAGGGTTAACGTTATCGAAACCCTTGAACTTCTTCCCGGGTTGGACCTCGCCGAGCGGGTCGGATATCTTATGGATAACAAAAAGACGCCGGGCGAAGCCGGGCGAGGCCGGCCCGGCAGCACGCAGTGCTTTCCCCCGGGGAAGCGGAAGGAGCTGGGCGTGTCGGTACACGTATACGCGGGGTACTTCGGTTGCCAGCCGGGATGGTAGAGATGTCGGAGGCGCAGATGATCGGTGTGCCGACCGACGCCCCCGGGAGCTGGGAGGACCTGCGGTCAGCCGTGGTGGGGAACAACGGAGTCTTCAGGACCACCATGGGCATGCTGCGGGAGATCGGTGGCTACGGCCGGCTCGGGACGAACGTGCGGCAGATCCTCAGCCGCAACCTCGCGGGCATCGGCCTCGGTCACCTACCCATGGAGCTGCCGGCATACCAGGACAAGGAGATCCTGCTCTTCCAGTACGGCACCCCCGCGGCCGAGATCGTGGAAGCCGTCCGCGAAGGCGCCTCGGACGGGGCCGAGACCGCCCTGATCCGGCTGAACTCGTCGCAGGACATCGCCAAGGTGCGTGACGCCTCGCTGAAGGCGGTCGAGCTCCTGTCGATCCTGAACGACCGATGCCGGGACTGCATGCGTCCACTGCCGTAAACGACCGGTAGGCGGCACCCTCAGCGATTCTCGCCGATCGCCGAGGCACCGCCTGCCCGTCGACTCGGCCCGGAGATCGCAGCCACCGGCGCGGGCCTGGGGACGGCGGCTACCACGGGCTTTCTCTCGGAGTGGCGACCTCGTGCGCCGCTGCGAGAGAAAGCCTGGGTCACCGTCCGACCACGAGCCCTACCCGCCCGCGGGATCCGGGCCGAACACCGCCCATAGATCACCGATCGTGTCGATCCGACGCCTCGCCCGGCACGGATCCGACGGTCGGTTGACCCCTGCCCTGCGTCGGCCGCCGCCACAGGCGTCATTCCTGCGCGCCTCCCTCCCGACCCGGTCCCCGGCCTGCCCGGTGCAGCCCTGCCCGCTGCTGTCCCGTCCCGCCCTGCCCTGCGCCGCCGTGCCCGGCGGTGCGTGGCTTGCGATCCGCTCGGTCGTAGGAGTAGACCCTTCCTCAGGCTCCTGGCGGGAGGCAATGATGACGGGTACCGGCCGAGCAGGCGCCGTGGCCGCGGCGCGTGTGACCTGGGTGCTCATCCCCGGTGCGGGGGGCGCGTCCTGGTACTGGCACCTCGTGGCGCGCGGGCTGTGCGAGACGGGCGGGACCGTCGTCGCCGTCGACCTCCCCGCCGCGGACGAGAGTGCCGGCCTGCCCGAGTACGCTGACGCGACGGTCGCCGCGGTGACCGCGGCCGCGGTCCGGCCGGGCGTCGACGGGGCCGGCCACGCCCCGTCCGGCAGCGGCGAGGTGGTGGTGGTCGCGGCCTCCCTGGGCGCCTTCGTCGCGCCGCTGGTGTGCGAGCGGCTGCCGGTGTCGCTGATCGCCCTGGTCAACGGCATGATCCCGCTGCCCGGCGAGACACCAGGCGAATGGTGGGAGGCGACCGGCCAGCCGGCGGCCCGGCGCGCGTCGGACACCCGTGCCGGCCGGCCGCCGGACGCGGACTTCGACGCCAGGACGTACTTCTTCCACGACCTGCCGGCCCCGCTGGCCGCGGAGGCGATGGCGGGCGAGCCCGCCCAGTCGGAGGCGGTCTTCGGGTCGCGCCTGCCGATCGACGCCTGGCCCGCGGTGCCGACCCGGGTTCTCGTCGGCCGGGACGACCGCTTCTTCCCGGCGGCCTTCCAGCGCCGCGTCGCCCGCGAACGCCTGGGCCTCGAGGCCGACGAGATCACTGGCGGCCACATCGTCGCGCTGGCCAACCCGGCCGACGTCACCGCCCGGCTGCTTTCCTACGCCGACACGGTCCTTGGCCCGTCCGGGCCCCACTGATCAGCGGTTTCCCTTCGTTCCACCCGCTTACTGATCAATAGGCAAGTAGCCTGGGGGCCGTGAGCCAGACCAGGGACCGGATTCTCGCGATCGCCCGCGAGCTGTTCGCCCGTCATGGCTACACCGGCACGACCAACGCCGACATCGCCCGCGAGCTGGGCACCACGACAGCCGCGCTGTACTACCACTTCCCGTCCAAGGCGGCGATCCTCTACGGCCTGCTCACCGAACCGCTGGCGGCCTACCAGCGGATCATCGAGTACCTCGACACCGGGCCGCCCGCCCCGGCGGAGCTGCTCTGCGCGTTCATCGACCTCGCCGCGGACTCCCGCGAGCTGGCCGCGCTCATCGACCGGGATCCGAGCGTGCTGGCGGTCGTCGACAAGCGGCTGCCCCGCACCATCGAGCGGATGACCAAGCAGGTGATCGCCGCGCTGGCCGGCCCCGACGCCGACCGCGGCGCCGTCCTGCGCGCGCACGCCGCCTTCGCCGCGGTCAAGCACGCCACCATGGCCGCGCTCGCCCTCAACGACGGCGTCCTCGATCCCGCGGACCGCGCCGAGATCCTCCACACCGCCCTGCGCATCCTTCAGCCTCCCGCCGCGGGCTGAGGCGCCCGCGGCCGTCCGCCGCCGGCTTCGGCCTGGTTCTCGGCCTCGTTCTCGGCCTCGGCCTCGCCGTCGCCATCGTCTCGTCGCGGGGTGGGCAATCCGGCTGTCTCGTCGCGCCCGACGGCGTACAAGGGAGGGATGTCGCAGTATCACTTCGACCCCGGGACCTACCGAGCCATGGTGGTCGCCGAGGTGCCGCACTACGAACGGCTCCAGGACGAGGTGGCGGCGGCGACGGCGGGCCGGCGGGTGACGCGCCTGCTCGATCTCGGGGTGGGCACGGGCGAGACCAGCGGGCGCGTGCTCGGCGTCCATCCGGACGCCGCTCTCGTCGCGCTCGACGAGAGCCCGGCGATGCTCGACGCCGCCCGCCCCCGTCTGCCACCCGCGGACCTACGCGTCGGCCGGCTCGAGGAGCCGCTCCCCGCCGGCCCGTTCGACCTGGTGATCTCGGCGCTGGCCGTCCATCATCTCGACGGGCCCGGAAAGGCCGACCTGTTCCGCCGGATCGCCGCGATCCTGCCGCCGAGCGGCCGCTTCGTGCTCGCGGATGTGGTCGTACCGGACGACCCCGGGGACGTCGTCACTCCCATCGACGGCGTCCACGACAAACCGAGCCCGTTGCCCGACCAGCTCGACTGGCTTCACCAGGCCGGTTTCGACACCGCGGTCACCTGGCAGCACCGCGACCTGGTGGTCATTACCGCCGATCGCCCCGCTCGCTGAGCAGCAATCCCCTTCGGTCGCGGGCGAGGCGCGTCCTGATGGCAGGAGCGTCCGGTAGACAGATGTCGCGCCCGGTCGCGGTGAGCTGTTCGGGATTCAGGCCGGCGAGCGCAGGATGCGCGGGTTGGCGGGGTCGGTGTTGTCGAGCAGAAAGTGCGCGCGCTCGTGCGGGGCGGCATTCCGGCGGTACATCTCCTGAGCCGGCAGATAGCGGGCCTCGTAACGCTCCCGGACCGCGGCCGGGGAGCCGAAGAGGTCGACGTCGCGCAGCAGCGCCCGGCGCAGCGATTCGCCGGGGCTGATGCCGAAAAAGATGCTCACGTCCCAGTGCTCGCGCAGCTCCCGGCGCAGCAGGAAGACCCCGTCGACGAGCAGCACCGCATCGGCCGGTGCCAGGTCGGCGGGCGTGTCGACCGCCGACTCCGCCCGCAGGTCAAACGCTGCGGTCCGATACCACCGGTCGCCGCCCGGGCCGAGCGGATCGAGTAGCAGGCGCCGCAGCGCGCCGTAGTCGAAGGCATCCAGAAAATACCCGTGGGGTGAAAGTTCACCGCGCCGACGACGTTCCGCCCGCGGCCGGTGAAACGCATCCACGCCGGCGCGGATGACGGGCCGCCCTCGGCCGCCGATCCGCTCGGCCAGCTCGTCGGCCAGAGTCGTCTTGCCGGCCGCGTCCGGACCGTCGACGGCGACCCGCACGACCCACTCTCGGCACCGGGCGACAATCCACTCGGCAAGGGTGTGTACAACCATGACCCGGGCCGCCGCGATCTCGGCATCCCGGCCGACGGAAAAACCATTGCCGCCCATACCCGCAGGCTACTCAGGCCGCCCCGACCGGAACGTTTCGACGGACTTTGACGGCGGCTATCGGGGAGGTGCCGCTCGTCACTCTTCGTCGGAATTCCGAGACAATGATCGATCCGTACCCGGACCATGGCCCTGGTGACCATCACACCGCCGACCAGTCCGACCGTGGAGCCGGCCGAGGATGGCGACGTCGCTCGGGCGGGATGGCTCTCGCCCGGGGTGCGGGGCATCGGCGCGGCCAGCTTCCTCGCCGATGTCGGCCACGAGATCCCGACCGCGCTGCTGCCCTCGCTGCTCACCGGGACCCTCGGCGCACCCGCGGCGGCACTCGGGGCGATCGAAGGGGTCGCCGATGCGCTGGCGGGGGCGGGACGATTCACCGGCGGCGCGCTCGCGGACGATCCGGCCCGGCGGCGCCGGGTGGCCGTGGGTGGTTACACCACCACCGCCGTTGCTCGGCGCGGCCACCGCGGGAGCGACGGCCGTGTGGCAGGTGGGGATCCTGCGCGCCGCCGCCTGGACCGCCCGCGGCCTGCGGGTGCCGGCCCGCAACGCCCTGCTCGCCGACCTCGTCCCGGCGACGGCCTACGGACGGGCCTACGGGTTCGAACGGATGATGGACAACCTCGGCGCGATCGTCGGCCCGCTGCTCGCCCTCGGTCTCGTCGCCTGGCTCGGCACCACGTGGGCGATCGGCCTGTCGGTGATCCCCGGCCTGCTGGCCGCGGCCGCGATCGTCTACGCCATCCGCCGCACCGCCCGCCCGGCCGCGCGGGACCGGGCGCCACTGCGTGTCGTCGTGCGCCCGCTGGTACACGGTGACCTCGGCCGGCTGCTGGGCGCCGTGGCCGCCTTCGAGATCGGCAATGTCGCCGCGACCCTGCTGATCCTGCGGGCCACCGAGGAGCTGACCCCCGCCCACGGCCACGACACCGCGACCACCCTGGCCCTCGGGCTGTACGTCGGCTACAACGTCGCCGCGACGCTGGCCTCGGTTCCCGCCGGGCATCTCGCCGACCGGCTCGGCGAGCGCGGCCCGGTCCGCGTGTTCGCCGTCGGCGTCGCCGCGTTCGCCGGCGCCTACGGCCTGCTCGCCACCGACATCACCGGGGTCGCGCTGCTGGCGGCGCCGTTCCTGCTCGCCGGCCTCGGGATCGGGGCCGTCGAGACCGCCCAGCACGCCGCCGTCGCCGCCCTCGCCCCCACCGATCTGCGTGGCTCGGCGTTCGGCCTGCTCGCCACCGTCCAGTCGCTGGGCAACCTCGCCGCCAGCACCGTCGCCGGCGTCCTGTGGACCGTGGTCTCCCCCACCGCCGCCTTCGGCTATCTCACGGACTGGATGCTGCTCGCCCTCGCTGGCCTACTCACCACCGCCCGACACCGACGAGGCCGGGGGTGACGAGACCGCAGGTGATGAGGCCGAGGGTTCGATGGCTGGCGGTCCGGTGGCCTGGTGGCGTAGCTGCTCGTTGAGCTGCCGGGCTTCGGCGAGTTGGTCTTCGAGCAGGACGATGCGACAGGCGGCATCGATCGCGGTGCCCCCGTCGACGAGTTCGCGGACGCGCCCGGCGAGGCGGAGTTGGTGGCGGGAGTAGCGGCGGTGGCCGCCGTCCGAACGCAGGGGAGTGATCAGGCCGGCTTCGCCGAGGGCCCGCAGGAACGCGGGGGTGGTGCCGAGCATGTCGGCCGCGCGGCCCATGGTGTAGGCGGGGTAGTCGTCGTCGTCGAGGCTGTCAGTCGGTTTGCGGGTGGTTCCAGGGGTCATCGCGCCTCTTGAGCACACATCGAGGGACCCCGGTGCCGCATGGCACCAGGGTCCCGAGGGTCAACACCATCTACCGGCGAGGTACGCCGGATCTCTGTATCCGCGAGGCCGCCCGGGACGGGCGGGGACGCGGGGATCGCATATGCGTGACCGGGGACCACCTTCCAATCTGGGGCCTGCGGTAGCCGAGCGACCTAGAGCGCCGCTCCGGCGATCCTGATGGCGTCTGCTCCTCTCTCTCCTCGTTCGTTCTATGGCCGGGTGTTTCTGATCGTGCGTGATCGTGCTCGACAGCCCACCTTGGCTGCCGTCCCGCTCGCGCCAGTTCCTGTCTGGCGCGACCATGGACTCTCTTGGCTACGAGAAGAACTCTACCCGGGGCAGCGCCCGATGTCTACTGCCGCGGGTACAGATTTTTCAGCTCCGAGGAGACAGGTAGTCGTCGACCATCAGATCTTGATGACGGTGACCCGCCCGCCGCACAACACCATGAGATCGTCGGGATCCGACGTGAGCACCGCGACCGGGCCGGGGGCGGCCAGCGCGGTCGCGCAGACCATCGCCTCGATCGCGTGCCGGTGGCCGTGCAGACCGGCCTCGCCCAGCAGGGCGGACGCGTGCCGGGCCAACGGTTCGGTGACGGGCTCGACGACGAGCCGAGACAGCGTCCACTCCAGCGCGGGACGCCTGATCCGCGGATGGACCACCTCGACGAGGGTCGCCGCGCTGGTGACCACCCGCATGTCGTCGGCGCGGGCGAGCGCCAGCCATCCGGTGACGTCGCGGTCCCGCTGGACGGCCTTGGCGAGCCCCTCGCTGTCCAGGACCAGGGTGCCGCCCGGCACCGCGGCCGGACGGGTCACGCCGCGTGCGGATCGGACGGACGCTGCTGCTGGCGGCGGGCCTGCAGCAGGATGTCCCGCCTGGCCTGGATCTCCTCCTCACCGATCGGCCCATGGTCGGCCTCGGCGACCGAGATGAGCTCGTTGAGGTTGTCCCGTTCGATCTGGCGGGCGACAGCCGCGGCGACGTAGGCGGACAGCCCCGAGGGGCCGCTGCGGGCACGGGCGGCCTCCGCGACGTCCCGAGGCATCGTGATCGAGTACCAAGGAAGCCGAGAGTTCCGATCAGGTAGGGCGGAGCAACCAGGACTATCGCGCGTAAGGTGACCTGCCGGCGTCGAGCGTCACGCGAGACCAGTTCCGCGACGGGAAGCGGGTGACCAGGCCCGTCGAGGTGATCGACCACCGCCGCGACCCGGTCCGCCGCTTTCTTCGCGGCCCAGTGGCGAGCCTTCTTCGGTCGACTGCTGACCGCCGTCACCAGGGTGCGGGAGTCACCGAACAGAACAAACGCCAGTCCGAAGAGGCTGGCACCCGGCGGGAGGAGAAAGCTACCCACCAGGCACCTCTTCCGTCACGCATTCCCGGCTCGTCCGCTCCTCCGCGCGGGATCGCGCCCGGGTCGGCGTAGTACGACTCGTCATCGGGATCTCTTCATCGAACCGATTCCGGTCGGAGCCGCCTCCTCCTGAGGGCCGGCCGGCACCTGGCGGGGCAATGCCTGCCCGAGGTCCTTCGACGTGGCCTGGGCCGCCGATCCCTTGTTACTCCCGAGAATGGCCGGTGGGGGCGGTTGCCGTGGGACTGGTACGCCGACCTTGGGCGTGCCGGCGGCGTAGGAGAAGATCGCGCGTTCCACGGCGCGAAGGCTGACTCGTGCTCACTGGCGCGCGATGCCCGTCCTCGACCGTGGCGCGGCGCGGCGCGTCCATGAGGTCCGTCCCTGAGCCGGATGTCCGGCGACACGAGCGATGCAGACCGTCGGTTACGTGTCATCGCTTTCTGTTACTGGTCACATGATGCCCATGCATCCGGCGGACGCGGCGCAAGGCCACGATGACGCAGTTCGACTATCCGATGACGTGCTGGTGGAGGGCCGGGCTCCGGCCGCCTTCCGGCGGCCGGCGGATCGGCCCCCCGAGCGGGTCGCCGGGCAGTCCCCCGAGTCGCGGGATCCGCACCGGCGCGGCGTGCTCGGCACCGCCGGGTTGCTCGGCGCTGCGCGGCTGTTCAGCACCGCGCGGCTGATCGGCAACGCGGGACTGCTCGGCGGCGCCGGCATCATCGGCGGCGCTCTCGCCCCGAGGGGACTGCCCGGCCGCGGGGTCGGCACCGCCCTGGCCGCCGACGACGCCCGCCACCAGCCCGGGATCGCCGACCCTCCCCCGGATTGGCTGGTCTTCACCGCCTACGACCTGACCGCTGCCGATCCCGACACGGCGCGCTCGTCGCTCGCGGCGGTGCTGCGCGCGTGGACATCCGGCGCGGCGGCGTTGACGACCGTGCCGGCGCCGGACGGCGGCGACCCGGAGGCGAGGGGCGACGGCAGGGCGGGGCTGACCGTCACCGTCGGGCTCGGCGCGTCGGCGCTGCGCCGCGCAGGCCTCGACGGGCGGGTTCCCGGGGAGCTCACCGACATTCCGGCGATGCCCGGCGATCAGCTCGACCCGGCCCGCAGCGGCGGGGACCTCGGGGTGCAGGTGTGCGCCACCGATCCGGCGGCGGCCGTGGCGGCCGCAGCCCGGATGGGTGCGCTCGCCGCGCCGTTCGCGACCGCCCGCTGGGAGCAGTGGGGATTCCTGCCCACCGATCCCGACTCGGCGGACCCCCCGGGCACACACCGCAACCTGATGGGGCAGCTCGACGGGATGGGCAACCCACAGCCGGGCACACCCCAGTTCGATCAGGCCGTCTGGGCCTCGGGGGAGCCCGCGTGGATGCGCGGCGGCAGCTACCTGGTCTGCCGGCGCATCCGGATGCTGTTCGACGCCTGGGAACGACTCGACGAGTCGGACCGGGACGAGGTGATCGGCCGGCGGGAGTCCGACGGCGTCCCGCTGTCGGCCGGCCCCGGCGGCACGGCGTTCACCGTGCCGGACATCAATGTCCGCCGTGCCGACGGCCAATTCGCCATCGCCGCCGACGCCCACGTCCGGGTGTCGAGCCCGCCGGTGAACGGAGGTGCCGTCCTGTACCGGCGCAGCTACTCCTACGACGACGGGTTGGATCCGACGGGCGCCCGGGACGCGGGCCTGTTCTTCGCGGCCTACCAGGCCGATCCGCGGACGGCCTTCGTCCCGATCCAGCGGACGATGGCCGCGTCCGACGCGCTGAACGCCTTCACCCGCCACACCTCCAGCGCCCTGTTCGCGGTCCCACCCATACCCAGCCCGGGCGGCTACCTCGCCCAAGCCCTGCTCGAGGACGCCTGAACCGGTCCCGTCCCGAGGGGGTGCGCCGCTGGCAGATCGTCGTGGCGAGCGTGGCGGTCAGCCATGATCCGGTTGCCGGTCGTCCTGGTCGTGCTGGCCGTGTTGGTCGTGCTGGCCGTGGCCTGACGGACGCAGTGACTCCCAGGTCCTGGCCAGGTCCGCCGGGCTCGCCCGGTCCGCAGGCCACCGTTGGACAAGCTGGTCACCTGTGTAGCGGGGTACAAGGTGGACATGCAGGTGAAAGACCTCCTGCCCGCCGGCGTGATGTCGAGGAACGACATTGTCCAGCGGTCCTCGTCGACAATCCACGCCGGCGCCGCCCCCCGCACGATTGCGCAGAAAATGCACGGCTCCGCCTTCGCGTCTACCCGCCGAACTTCCCACACCATCGCCGCCTTGGCCGACGGATCGGGCACAGTCACGGGTCTCGGCAGACTCGGCGCTCGGGACGGCCCGGGACAGCCATGCAGTGATCTTGGTGAAGGCCGCTGGCGGTTGGCGTGCGCCTCGAGCCGTCAACCATGCCACGTTCTGGATCACGTGACGGGCGGCCAGCGCTGGAATCAGGGCCCATACTGGGAGGCATGGCGGACGAACTCCTGGCGCTCGTCGTGGTCGACCCCTCGGTCGGCCATGGGCAGGCTTACATCCGGGGGACCCGGGTGCCCGTGAGCGTCGTGCTCGACTGCCTCGCCGACGGCATGTCGGGTGAGGAGATTGTCACGGAGTACCCGTCACTGACCGTGGCAGGGATCCGGGCCGCCGCTGCGTACGGCGCGCGCCTGGCCCGGGAGGATCTCGTGCCGCTTCATACTGTCCCGTGAGTGTCAAGCTCGACAAGGGCCTACCTGTCTCACTCGCTGAAAGGCTTGCCAAGCACGGGATCGACGCCGACACCGTGTGCGCCGAGGGCCTGGCAGGCCGCTCCGATCCTGAGGTACTCGCGGCTGCGGTCGACGAGAACCGCATGGTGTTCACCCTCGACCGTGGCTTCGGGAACATCCGTGCTTATCCGCCTGGGTCGCACAGCGGAATCGCGGTCTTCCGGCTTGACGATCAGTCCGCACGTGCCGCGATCGCGGCCGCCGAAGATCTCGTCACAAATCACGACCTAAACGATCTTATTGGAGCCGTGTCCGTGGCGCATAACGGCCTGCTCCGGATCCGCCGACAGACTGCCCGGCACTCCTTTGCAGCCGGAACCCGGCAGAGTCGCAGAAGGGTCCGGTGAGATTGGTTCAGGGGGCCTTCCTCGCCTCGAAGGACGAAGTAGACGCGGTTCGCACCGAGATCGAAGCTCAAGCTGACCTGTCTGGCCACGCACTCGGCCACATCACGATCTTAAGAAGCCGTCACGCCACATCGGGGGTCTGAGGGGGTCGTCCCCCGGGCAGACAGCACGGTCAACCGGAAGCTGCCCGAAGGGCAGCGAACAGCCGAATCCGGCGCGTGGAGACGCGGGGACTTGAACCCCGAACCCCTGCCTTGCAAAGTCGGTCCGCTCCGTTCGCTGGCGTCCATGGCGGTTCACTGCACCCGCTTCTCCTTGGCCGTCTCCACCGCCATCGACCACCGCCGTCCGTAGACGTCCGCCGGCTTGGCTACACAGTTGGCTACACGAGTCCGCGTCCTGCCCCGGGTTCGGCCCGGTGCCTGGAAGGCGAGCTCCGCTCCTTGCTGCGTCGGCTTGTTCGCAGGTCGCGGTGTACGTCGGCATACATGGTCGTCCGCCGACGACGCGCCCGTTGTTACAGGCGCTGCTACCCGCGGCCGGGCGGGCATGGCGCCAGACGGGACAGAGCCCACGTGGCGAGCATCACTCATCAGGGGTGGGCGACGGAGCTCGCTGCGTGGACCGATCAGAGAACATGCGGGTCGTGTCCGTTCCCATGCACGTCGGAGCAGGAGGCCGCGGAGTGTCCACCGTCGAGGAGCGCGTCAAGAACGTGGTCGTGGAGCAGCTGAACGTCAAACCGGAAGAGGTGACGAACAACGCGTCATTCGTCGAGGACCTGGGAGCGGACTCCCTGGACCTTGTCGAGTTGGGCGTGGCCCTGGAAGAGGAGTTCTCCATCGGTATCTCCGACGAGGACGCCGAGGAGATCAACACCGTGCAGGATGCCATCGACTGGATCAACGCGCGCNGGCGGTAGGCACGCTGCCGGGCTGTCCACGCGATCTGCGCGCCGTGGGACGACGGCTACTCGGACCTGATGGAGGAGATCCTGCTGCCGCCTGCGGCAGGAACGAATCATCCGGGTCATCGTCTGGATCGTGATCCTGGTGTTCGTCCTGTCCCGCCCAGCCGTGCGGTAGCAATGGAGGCCCCGTACTCGTACGGGGCCTTCGCCGTTTGGCTACAGAACTGGCTACATAACGATCTTAGGTAGCTGCCACGCCACATCCGGGGGGTTCGGGGGGCCGTCCCCCCGGCCAGCATCACGGCTGGTGGGAAGCTGCCCGAAGGGCAGCGAACACGAGGAATCAGCGCGTGGAGACGCGGGGACTTGAACCCCGAACCCCTGCCTTGCAAAGGCAGTGCTCTGCCAATTGAGCTACGCCCCCTGGACCTGCCTCGGCCGGGCCGCGCCGCCCGGAGGCGGGCGCCGCTCGGTGAAGCGCCCCCTAGCTTACGGCATCGAGACCATCTCGGACCTTCACCAGGGTGGGAGGCCGGCGCGTCAGCACCTGCTCCCGGGGCGTTGTCCGACCGATTCGGTGCCTGCCCGGGAGCAGGGTGGCGCGGCTCCCGCCGCTGTGGATAACTCCGACGCTGCCCTCCGAGAGTCGCGGCACGGGTCCTGTGGATAACTTTCACGCTGCCCTTCGCGGGGCTGTGACGCCTGTCCTGCGGACAACTCCCGCGCTAACCGCTGGAGGTCACCGAGGAGACCTGTGGATAACTCCTCGCTGACCCTCGGGGGGCTGTGGTCGGAGCGACTCCACGTCGCGGTAACCCAGCCGGGTCACCGCAGTGCGGGCCGGGTCGCGGTGGCCGGCGGGTCAGGAGCGGCGGAGGGNGGGGTCGATGAAGGCGAGGCGTTCGCGGACCTTGACGGCGAGGTCGCGGAAGTCGGAGTAGCAGCGGCGGACGGCGGTCTGGGTGCCGCCGAGGGCGCCGTCGCCGGCGCGCAGCTCGAACATGGGCTTGCGGGCGTCGTGGGCCAGCGGGATCAGGTTGGCGTAGTGGCGCAGGGTCGCGATCTCGAAGGAACGGTCGTGCGGGCCGGGGTTGCCGCTGGTGAGCACCGAGGTCGCGAAGACCTCGGGGATGCGGTCGAGCCAGCGGTCATGGGCCTTGGCCGGGCGGTCGGCGCGGGCGGGCGGCTGCATGACGATGTACCCGATCGGCATCATCAGGCCGCGGGGCGCCGGGATCCGCTCCGGCACCTTCGGCAGCACGGTGCCCTGCCAGGTCGAACGCCATTCCCGCAGCGTGGGACCGAGGTTGCGCAGTCCGCGCAGCGAGAACAGGTCGGCGGCCAGCGGCATGAGCACCGTATCGGCGGACAGCAGCGACGCGCGGTTGATGGCGCCGAGGTTCGGACCGACGTCGATGAGCACGATCTCCGCGCCGACGCTCCGGGCGCCGTTGTCGATGACCCGGTGCAGCGCCGTCGTCGTCCGCAGCGCGGCGATGTCCTTGCCGAGGAAGCTGTTCGGCCAGGCGGCGGACAGCCGGTCCTCGAAGACACTCAGCTCGACGTCCCCGGGCAGCAGCCACAGTCCGTCCTCGATCATCACCGGGTCGGGCAGCTCGATGTCCCCGATGCCCTCCATGATCGGCGCGATGGCGGTGGCCATCGTCCCCGTGCCGGGGAAGACCCGCGCGGGACGCACGTCGAACTCGACGGGCTTCGGCGCCGACGACGCGGTGTCCTCCGGTTCCGCCCAGAGCCGGGTCAGCTCGTCCTCGTCGAGAAACTGCGCGGTCAGGTTCGCCTGCGGGTCGAGGTCGACGGCGAGCACGCGGTGGCCCATCCGCTGAAGCATGTGCGCCAGGTGGTAGGCCAGGGTCGTCTTACCGACGCCACCCTTGTTGTTGAACAGCGCCATCGTGATCATGCGCGGATCCGATCGCGCCCGTGGTCCCGCCGCCCGCCCTGTGTGGCCTCACCCCGGTTGTCCCTGTTGTCCGACACGCCGGGCATTCTCTCGCCTGCCCGATTCACGGGCGTGAGCGGGAGACTCCTNCCCCGGGCGGTCGCCTCTCGGCGGCGGGCTCCCGCCGGTCACCACCAGGGGCCGAGCGCGGGCCACTCGGGACGGCCCGGGTCGCGGCCGGTCAGCCAGGCCAGCGCGGGGATGGTCGGGACGTCGACGACGACCAGCTCATCCCCCCGCCCGACCGCGGTCGACGGCCGGTCGCCCGGTGCGAGCAGGACGGTCACCTCCGCCGGCAGCCGCGCCGGCAGGCCCCGCACGGCCCAGGCCCATTCGACCTCGACGTAGGCGGGGCTCAGATCCGCCCAGCGGGGGCCACCGAGGTCGGTGAGAGCAAGATCGACGAGGTGGATCTCGGTCTCCCGCCACCGCAGGAAGACCAGATCGGCGAGGGTCGTCACGCCGTACGTGCTGACCCGGCCGAAGCCGGTGCGCCAGACGTCGACGTGGACGGCGTCCCAGGCCCGCTCCAACCGCACGACGGCGGCGGCGACCTCGGCCCGCACGGTGGCGGCGGGCAGGTCGCGGCCGGCGGCGATGTCACCGTCGCGCTGCTCCTGACCGCCCGGGTACTGGTCGCGAACGTCGCCCCCGGTCGCGGCCTCGACCATCCCGCTGTGGCCCTCGGCGTTACGAGCCAGGTGGGTGAGCAGGTGGGCGACAGTCCACCCGGGCAGCCCCGACGGGCGGCGCAGCGCGTCGTCGTCCACCCGCTCCACCAGGTCCAGCAGCCGACGGTGGGCGGCGGCGCAGCCGGCCAGGCGGTCGTGCGGCACCACGGAGGGCAGGTAGTCGGGGCCGGCGGACCAGGCCGCGGACGACGCCGACGACTCGATGCCGGACTCCTGCGCCGGCCCCGGGTCGGGGCCCACGCCGCCGAGAACCGGGCCGAACTCACGGTCGGCAGCCGCGTCGGCGTCGGCCTCGGGCACACCGAGGACGGATGGTCGGGGAGATGACGGGGCAGCCATGCTCCCACCGTGCCCCCTGCGGGCGGCGATACGCCAGGCGAAACGCCATTCCCGTGACGATGGTCCGAACATCGCAGGAAAGCCCGGCTTCATATCAAGATCACAATTGAATCAGTCGCGACACAGACTCTTTACCGCCCGATCCCTTGCTGTCCCGCGAGGCTGCTGGGAGGGTCGAACCCGACTGGACAGCGCCGTCAGGTCATTGCGGTGTCGGGATGGGCGACAGACGGAGGCCGAGGGCGGATGCGAGCTGAGCGATGCCCGTGGTGACGACGTGACGGCGACCGGCGACACCGTGACCGGCGACGCCGACATCCGCGACGCCGCGACCGGGGTGCCGGCGGCGATCGAGCTGGTCGGGGTGGCCAAGGACTACCAGTCCCGCGGCCGGGCGGTGCCGGCGGTCAGCCGCGTCGATCTTGAGATCAGGTCGGGCGAGTTCTTCTCGCTGCTCGGGCCGTCGGGGTGCGGCAAATCGACGACCCTGCGGATGATCGCCGGCTTCGAGGAACCGACCCGCGGTCGCATCCTGCTGCAGGGCCGCGACGTCACCGCGGTGCCACCGAACCGCCGGGACGTCAACCTCGTCTTCCAGAGCTACGCCCTGTTCCCGCACCTGGACGTGGCCGGCAATGTGGCGTTCGGCCTGCGCCGGCGCGGGGTGAAGGGCCGTGAGCTGCGCGAGCGGGTCGGGTCGATGCTCGACCTCGTCGAGCTGTCGGAGTTGGCCGACCGGCGGCCGCGGGAGCTCTCCGGCGGCCAGCAGCAGCGGGTGGCACTGGCCCGCGCGCTGGTCAACCGGCCGGCGGCGCTGCTGCTCGACGAGCCGCTGGGCGCCCTCGACCTCAAACTGCGCCAGACCATGCAGATCCAGCTCAAGGCCATCCAGCGCGAGGTGGGCATCACCTTCGTCTACGTCACGCACGACCAGGGCGAGGCGTTGACGATGTCCGACCGGATCGCGGTGATGAACGGCGGCCGGGTCGAGCAGCTCGCCTCGCCGCGCGACATCTACGAGCGGCCCCGGACCCGCTTCGTCGCCGGGTTCATCGGCACGTCGAACCTGCTGCGCCGCACCGTGCGCGCGGTCGACGCGGCTGGCCCGGACGGGCGCCCCACGGTCGTCCTCGACGCCGGCGTCGAGGAGCGGCTCAGCGCCCCGCTGCACCCGCAGACGGGCCCGCTGCGCGCCGGGGACCAGGTCGAGCTGACCGTCCGCCCGGAGAAGATCGAGATGTCGGCGACCCGTCCGGACGGGCCAGGCTGCGCGCTGCGCGGCCGGATCGTCGAGGTCGTCTACCTCGGCACCTACACGACGTACACGGTCGCCACCCACGGCGGCAACGAGATCACCGTGTTCTGGCAGAACTCGACCGGCGCCAGCAACATCGCCGAACGCGGGGACGAGATCTGGCTGTCCTGGCTGCCGGAACACTCCTACGTCCTGCCTGAGTCGGTTGACCTGCCCGAGGCCGATGACCAGCCCGAGGCGATTGCCCTGCCTGCGGCGGTTGCCCTGCCCGAGGCGGTTGCCCTGCCCGCCTCGGTCGACCCGGCCGAGGCGGTCGACCCGGCGGCAGGGACCTCGACGGACCCGGTGGCCTACCGGGTCTCCCACTGACAGCGCAGACCAGCACGCGGGCCCGGCAGGCATACCGGCCGGGCCTGCCCCGATGCGGAGGAACGCGCACCGTGACGCAGCCCGACACCCCCGGCGACACCGGCCGCTCCGGCAACCACCGAAGCGGCGGTGATCTGCACGCCGCGGCGCTTGCGGACCCCGCGATGCTGCGCGGCCTGACGCAGGCCCGGTTCGGCCGCCGCGGTCTGCTGCGGTTCGCAGGGCTGGCCGGTGGGGCGGCGTTTCTCGCCGCCTGCGGCGTCAGCGGCGAGAAGAAGGACTCCGCAGGCGCGGATGCCGCGTCGTTCTGGAAGGACCGGACGAAGGCCGGCACCCTCGACTTCGCGAACTGGCCGCTGTACATGGACGTCGGCTCCACCGACGCCGACCATCCGTCGCTGGACATCTTCACGAAGGAGACCGGCATCAAGGTCACCTACCGGGAGGTGATCCAGGACAACGAGTCGTTCTTCGCGCAGATCCGACCGACGCTGGCCGCCGGCAGGTCGATCGGCTACGACCTGATGGTGCTCACCAACGGCATCACGCTGAGCCGGGTGATGCAGCTCGGCTACCTCGCGCCGCTCGATCACGCCAGGCTGCCGACGTTCGCCGCGAACGCCTCGCCGAGCGTGAAGAACCCGACGTACGACCCGGGCAACGCCTTCACGATCCCCTGGCAGTCCGGGCTCACCGGAATCGCCTACAACCCGGCGAAGACCGGCCGCGAGATCACCAGCTACAACGACCTGTTCGACCCGAAGTTCGCCGGCAAGGTCGGCATGTTCGGTGACAACCAGGATCTGCCGAACCTCGCTCTGCTCGGCATCGGCGTCGATCCGGCGAAATCCACCCCGGACGACTGGAAGAAGGCCGCCGCGAAGCTCACCGCGCAGCGCCGGGACGGAATTGTCCGCAAGTACTACGACCAGTCCTACATCGACGCCCTGGCCGGCGGGGACCTGTGGATCTCGATGGCCTGGTCCGGCGACGTCTACCAGCAGATCGCCACCGGCACGAACCTGAAGTTCGTGGTGCCGGCCGAGGGTGGTCTGCTGTGGACGGACAACATGTGCATCCCGAAGACCGCGCCGCACCCGGTGGATGCCATCTCCTACATGGACTTCGTCTACCGGCCCGAGATCGCCGGAATGCTCACCGAGTACATCAACTACATCACGCCGGTGCCGAAGGCCGCCGAGCACGTCCCGGCGGATCTGGCGAAATCCACCCTGCTGTTCCCGACCGCGGACGAGCTCTCCCGGGTCAGCCGGTTCCGGGTGCTGACCACCGCCGAGGAGACCGTGTGGAACCGCATCTTCCAGCCGGTCTACCAGTCGTGACGGCCACCGTCGGCACGGGCGCGCGGTGAGGCGGCGGGCCGGGGCCCTCGCCCCCTACTTCCTCGTCCTGCCCGGTGGGCTGTGGCTGGCCATCTTCTTCGTCGTGCCGATGGCGGTCATGCTGTCGGTCTCCCTGCAGACCGGAAACGTCGTCGACGGCTTCACCCAGACCTTCGACGTCGGCGTCTACGCCGACGCGATCACCACCTACGACACCCAGTTCATCCGCTCACTGATCTTTGGCCTGATCGCCACGGTGGCGACGATTCTTCTGGCCTATCCGATGGCCTACTGGATCGCCTTCCACGCGGGCCGGAACAAGTCGAACTACTTGTTTCTCGTGCTCCTGCCGTTCTTCGTCTCCTTCGTCATCCGCACGGTCTCCTGGAAGTTCCTGCTCGCCGACGACGGCATCGTGCTCGGCAACCTGAAGGATGCCGGGCTGCTGCCGGCCGACTTCCACGTCCTGGCCACCTCGTTCGCGGTCGTCGCGGGCCTGACGTACAACTTCTTCCCGTTCATGCTGCTGCCGATCTACGTGGCGCTGGAGCGGGTCGACCCGCGGCTGCTGGAGGCCGCCGACGATCTGTACGCGAACCGCCGGGGGGTGTTCGGCCGGGTCGTCCTGCCGCTGTCGATGCCCGGGGTGTTCGCCGGATTCCTGCTCACGTTCGTCCCGGCGACGTCGGACTTCGTCAACGCCTACGTCCTCGGCGGCACGAACACCACCATGATCGGGAATATCATCCAGACGACCTACCTGACGAACGCGGACTACCCCCTCGCCTCGGCGGTGTCGTTCATCCTGATGGCCGTGCTGCTTGTCGGGATCTTCGTCTACGCCCGCCTGCTCGGCACCAGGGACGTCCTGGAGCTGAGCGCACGGTGACCATCCTGGAGGCCACACCGGCCCGCCTCGACCCGGCGGGCGACGGCCGCTCTCGGTCCGGCCGGCGCGGCGGGCGGCTGGGTGAGCGGCTCCTGCACGCCTACACCTGGCTGATCCTGCTCTGGCTGGTGCTACCGATCATCGTGATGATCGTGTTCGGTTTCAACGACCGGGTGGGCAAGCGCAACAACACCTGGAACGGCTTCACCCTGCGCTGGTGGGGCGAGCTGTTCGCCATCCCCGACCTCACCACCGCGCTGGTCAACTCGCTGACGATCGCGTTGCTGTCCACCGCCGTGGCCACCGTGCTCGGCACCCTGATGGGCCTCGCGCTCGGCCGGCACGGCTTCCGCGGTCGTGGCGGCGTGGAGCTGCTGATGTTCGCCAACATCGCCGCGCCCGAGGTGGTGCTCGGCGCGTCGCTGCTGTCGCTGTTCATCACGATGGGCGTGCCGCGGGGCTACCTGACCATCCTCATCGCGCACATCATGTTCAACATCTCCTACGTGGCGGTGGTCGTGCGGGCCCGGCTCGCCGGTTTCGACAGCTCCGTCGAGGAGGCCGCACGCGACCTCGGCGCCGGCCCGTTCACCACGTTCCGCCTGGTCACGCTGCCGCTCATCCTGCCGGGAGTGGCCTCGGGGGCGTTGCTCGCCTTCGCGATGTCGATCGACGAGTACGTCATCACGACGTTCAACGCCGGCAGCACCCTGACGTTCCCGCTGTGGGTCTTCGGCGCCACCCGGGTCGGTGTGCCGCCCCAGGTCAACGTGATGGCCACGATCATCTTCGTGGTCGGCGTGCTGCTCGCGCTCGGCAATGCGCTCCTGCTGCGCCGCCGTCGGATCTGACCCTGAGCCAGCCGTAACATGACGGAAACACGCTCGCGCGAAAATCCCCGGGACAGCGGCGTACCGACGGCCTGCGTGCGCAGGCCCCGAGGGAAGCGCGCAGGCCTCGAGGGGAGGAGGTGGGGATGTTCACCACGCCCCGCTTCCTGCAGGGGATCGTCCCGTTCGAGGGCAGGGGGCTGGACGCGCCGTTCCCGCTTGGGCCGGCGTTCAGCTACGTGGTCCCGGCCGGCGTCACCGCCCAGCCGCTGTACTTTCGCGGCGGCAACTCGACCGACGAGCTGATCTGTCTGATCCTGCAGCGTGACGGTGCGCCGATGCGCTTCTTCCCGATCGGCGCCCGCGGCTCGGTCCACGTCCCGCTGCGCGTGGTCGAGGATCTGGCCCCCGCGACCCGCATCGAGCTGCACCTCGCCGCGCCTACGGGCCTGCTCGGCATGCTCGTCGCCGACGTCGGCATCGTCGAACTCTGACCACGCGGCAGCGTCGGGCTCAGTCGTCGGGGGGCCGGCTGCGGCGGTCCCGTTTCGTCGCGGACCGCTGCTTCTTCGCCTGCAGGCGCCGCTCGACGGCCCCGCGCGAGGGCCGCGTCGGCCGCCGCGGCCGCGGTGGTGGAGCGGTCGCCACCCGCAGGGCGTCGACCAGCCGGTCGAGCGCGGCCTCCCGGTTGCGCAGTTGCGAGCGCTGCTCGCTGGCGACGACGGTGAACACGCCGTCGGTGAGCCGGTCGCCCAGGCGCGCGAGTGCGCGCTGCCGCAGCGTCGGTGACAGCGCCGGCGAGCCGGCGACGTCGAAGGAGAGCTCCACCCGCGAGTCGGAGGTGTTCACCGACTGGCCACCCGGCCCCGACGAGCGCGAATACCGCCAGCGCAGCTCGGCCGAGGGCAGTACGAGACCCGGGCGAACCGGGATCTCACGGGGCAGCATGGCTCCCATGGTGCCCGACGACGGACGCGACGTCAGGCGAGTTCCGCGCCGCCGAGCCGCTGCGGGCGCGCCGCCGCCGCGCTGCCGGTCAGCGGCCGCCGGCCGGAGACCCGGTGGTGGACGTCGCCTCCCGCCAGAGGTCGATCTCCTCCTTGCCCCGGGATCGCCGCCGGGCGGCGGAGAAGGCGGCCCCCGCACCAGCCAGCAGCGCCAGCACGGTCATCTTGCGCGCCATGTCGACTCCTTCGTCGGCGTCCTCGGCCGGGGGTGGCTCAGTCGTTCCACGGTATCCCGACCATCGCCGGCCTGTCCGCGACGGGTCAGCGACGCAGCAGTCCGCGCAGCCGAGAGCGGGCGGGCCAGGACGGCGGCGGCCCCGACACCTCGTAGGCGGGGAACGCCCGCTCGGCCACGTCGACCAGCATCGCCACGTCGATGGGCCGCAGCACCACCCCGGCGGACAGGACGTACTCGGCCACCCCGGTGGCGGGCAGCAGGAGCACGCCCTCGACGAGGGCGAGGCCGGCCGGAACTTCGGCGCGGGCGAAGGCGACGACCGGTTGGACCTCGAGCTGCCAGCCGTCCGGCAGCTCGCCGAGCAGTTGGGCGGTGGCCTCCTCGCCCATCCACGCCACCAGGCCGAGCATCGCCCGCAGCGGCACCTTGCCGGCCCAGACACCGGCCGCGTTCTGCCGGACGGGCCCCTGGTGGGCGTCGGTCTCGATCACCCAGGCCCCGGACGGCCCGATGACGAGGTGGTCGATGTTGCCGGCCGAGTCCGCCAGGCAACGATCGTGCAGGACGGTGTAGCCGGCGCGGACCAGTCGGTCGAGCGCGCGGGCGGTGCTGCGTTCGGCCTCCGCGTCCTCGCGCCAGGCCTCGATCTCCGGCGGGGTACGCAGGAAGCGCACGGCGCCGACGACACCGACCGCGAGCGCGGCAAGCACCGCAAGCTGGGCGGTTCCGACGCCGGGCAACCCGGCGAGGGCGCACAGCACGGCGATGACCAGGGCCGCACCCACCGCGAGGGCCCCGCCGGTGGCCAGCGCCCGACCTTTGTGATCTCCGCGTTCGGCGGAATACAACTGCTTGCGCCGCAGGTACTCGGCCATGGCCGAACGTCCCGCTGACTGTCGATCGGACACGGCCGCGGTCACCACCTCCCGGCGCCGTCATGACGCCGTCGCGCTCGGCGTTGTCTCCGGGTCCGGGACCGGGTCGGGCGCCAGTTCGTCACGGCGCGCTACCGGCTTTCTGGTCCATCCCGGTCACCATTCCATCGAATACACAACAGCGACAGGGTCAGGGGCGTGGAATATGCGAGCGAGAACCACGTTGAACCCACATCTATACCACCCGTCGGCGAACCGGCCGAGGCGACACCACACGCGACCGCCGGGTAGGGGGCGGGCCGTGCAGGGGAGAATCCCCCGGGAAGGCCGCCACCGGGCGCCGTGCCGGCCGGTGGTAGCACCGAGAAGGAGCCGCAGAATGCCACGTCACGTGACACTCCGGGGATCCGGGGACGATGAGCCTCTGTCGTCCCACCGGTCGCCCGCAGCGCCGTCGCCAAGCCGACAGTCGCCTACCGGACAGCCATCCGCCCCGGCTCGCCCGGAGTCGGCTCACCCGGAGCGGCCGGTCGACCTCGACGCGGTATGGGCCTTCGCCGCCGGCTGCGTCNCCCCGACCGAGATCCCCGCGGGTGGGTCGCTCTCGGTACCCGCCGGCGATGTCGCGCGCCTCGGAACGTCGGTGGGGATCGAGACGGAGTGGTTCGTCGTGGACAGCCGGGCGGTCCACCGGCCGGTCCCGCCCGTGCGAACCCGCCGGGCGCTCGACCGGATCGCCGGCCTGACCACCGGCGCCGCCGGGCCGGTCCTGCCGGGGGGCAGCCGGCTCACCTTCGAGCCCGGCGGCCAGTTGGAGCTGTCGGGTCCGCCGGCCGGGCTCGCCGCCGCCGTCCAGTCCACCGCCGCGGATCTGCACCTGGTGCGGGCGGCGCTGGCCGAGGACGGCCTCGCGATCGTCGGGATGGGGGTCGACCCGCTGCGCGCCGGGGTACGCCAGACCACCGCGTCCCGGTACGCCGCCATGGAGGAGCACTTCCGTACCGGTGGGGGGACCTCCGGCAAGGTGATGATGTTCTCGACCGCGTCCGTCCAGGTGAATCTGGATCTCGGTGCCACGCCCGCGCAGGCGGCCGACCGGTTTCGGCTGGCTCATGCGGTCGGGCCGGTGCTGACCGCGATGTTCGCCGCCTCTCCGGCGTTGACCGGCCGGCGTACCGGCTGGCGCTCGACCCGCCAGGCGGTCTGGTCGGGTATCGACGCGAGCCGCACCGGCTCCGTGCTGGACCTGCCCGCGCTGCCGGCGGCGGGCGGCGACGCGGGGCCCGGCGCGGCGGCGGCACGCCCCGGCGATCTCGCCGGCCGCTGGGCGCGGTACCTGCTGGAGGCGAAACTGATGATGATCGGCGACCCCACGGGCGACAGCGGGCCCGGCGAGGACCGCCGCTTCGTCGCGGCCACCGGCGGGCACACGTTGGGGGACTGGATCGCCGGGCGGGGCCCGGTCGAGCGGGCGCCCACACTCGACGATCTGGCATACCACGCGACGACGCTGTTCCCGCCCGTCCGCCCGCGGGGCTGGTGGGAGCTGCGCTACCTCGACGCTCAGCCGGGGGAGGGCTGGCGGGTGGCGGTGGCGGTGGCCACCGCCCTGCTCGACGATCCGGTCGCCGCCGAGGGGGCGGCACAGGCCTGCGCGCCGGTGGCGCGGCGCTGGCCGGCGGCGGCGATGCTCGGCATGGCCGACGAGCCCCTGAGGCTGGCGGCGGTGCGCTGCCTGGAGCTGGCCGCCGCCGCGCTGCGCCGCGCCGGCTGCGCCGATCTCGCGGACGCGGTCGAGATGTTCGCCGAGCGTTATCCACAGCGGGGCCGATGTCCGGCCGACGAGCTGTCCGAGCGGTTCATTCTGATCGGCCCGACCGGTCTGCTGCGCGAGGAGGCACAACTGTGCGTATCGGTCGCCTGACTCAGGACCCGGCACCCTCGGCGGCGCCGGTCACCGCCCAGTCCGTGGCCGGCGCGCTCGACCTCGCGCGGGCGCGCTCGCTGACCTACACCGACATCGACGCCGAGGAGCTCGTCCGCCAGCACTCGCCGCTGATGTCGCCGCTGGTCTGGGACCTCGCCCACATCGGCAACTACGAGGACCTGTGGCTGGTGCGCGCGCTCGGCGACGCCGCCGCGACCCGGCCGGGCCTGGACGACGTCTACGATGCCTTCCGGCACAGCCGGGCCAGCCGGATCCGCCTCGCCCTGCTCGACCCGGCCGAGGCCCGCGCCTATCTGCACGAGGTCCGCGGCCGAACCCTCGACGCCCTCGACCGGCTCGCGCCGCTGCCCACCGGCCCCGGGGAGGCCGACGCGCCGCCGCTTCCCGGCACCGGCGGACCCGGCGAGCCGGCCAGACCCGGCGACCCGGCCGCGGACCGGCGCCGGCTGCTCGCCGGTGGCTTCGTCTACGGCATGGTCATCCAGCACGAGCACCAGCACGACGAGACGATGCTCGCCACCCATCAGCTCCGCGCCGGACCGCCCCTGCTCGCCCCCGGACAGGCGCCGCCGCCCGGACGAACCGTCCCGCGCGCCGAGGTGCTGGTGCCGGCCGGGCCGTGCACGCTCGGCACGAGCACCGAGCCCTGGGCCTACGACAACGAGCGGCCCGCGCACCGGGTGGACCTGCCGGCGTTCTGGATCGACACCCTGCCGGTGTCCAACCGGGCGCACATCGCCTTCATCGACGCCGGCGGCTACGACGACGAGCGGCTGTGGTCGCCCGCGGGCTGGCAGTGGCGCCGGCAGGAGAACCTGACGGCGCCGGCGTTCTGGTGGCGCGACGGTGAGGTGTGGCTGCGCCGGCGCTTCGGCCGGGTCGAGCCGGTGCCGCTCGACGAGCCGGTCCAGCACGTCTGCTGGTACGAGGCCGAGGCGCACGCCCGCTGGGCCGGCCGCCGGCTGCCCACGGAGGCGGAGTGGGAGAAGGCCGCCGCCCACGACCCGGCCACCGGACGTTCACGGCGCTATCCGTGGGGGGACACCGATCCGACGCCAGAGCATGCCAACCTGGGGCATCGCACGAGTGGCCCGGCCCCGCTGGGGGCCTTTCCCGCGGGCGCGAGTCCCTGCGGAGCCGAGCAGATGATCGGGGACGTGTGGGAATGGACCGCGAGCGGTTTCACCCCGTACCCGGGTTTCCGGTCCCATCCTTACCGCGAGTACAGCGAGGTCTTCTTCCCGAAGCCGGGGGCGGATTCGGCGTTCCGGGTCCTGCGCGGGGGAAGCTGGGCGACGGATCCCGCGGCCGTGCGCACCACCTTCCGCAACTGGGACTACCCGATTCGTCGCCAGATCTTCGCGGGCTTCCGCCTGGCCCGCGACGCCGGCTGAACCGATGTGCCGTCACCTCGCCTGGCTCGGAGCGCCGCGCACCCTGGCGCGGCTGACCATGGACGCACCCCACAGCCTGCTGCGCCAGTCCTGGGCGCCGCGCCGGATGCGGCACGGCACGATCAACGCCGACGGCTTCGGGGTCGGCTGGTACGCCCCGGGGCTGCGCGCGCAGCCGGCCCGGGTGCGCCGCGCGGTGCCGATGTGGACCGACGCCTCCTACGCGTCGATGGCGGGTGCGATCGCGTCCGGCTGTGTGCTGGCCGCGGTGCGCAGCGCCAGCGTGGGCATGCCGGTGGAGGAGTCCTCGACGGCTCCGTTCACCGATGGGACCCGGCTGCTCAGCCACAACGGGCGCGTCGACCCCGCGGCCGTGCGGGCGCTGCTGCGCGAGCGGCCCGATGCGCCGACGCCCGACTCCGCGTGCGACTCGGCGCTGCTGGCCGCGCTGGTCTGGGAGCGGGCCGCGAAGCGCCCCCTGGCCGACGCCGTGGCCGACGTCGTGCTGTCCCTGAGCGGCGCCGGGCTCGCGGACCGGCGGGCGGGNGGCATCGTGCCGTGGGCCGGCGACTGGGCGTCCGGGACGGGACCGGAACCCGCACCGCAGCCGGCGGCGGTGGCCGGCGACGACGTGGCCCGGCTGAACCTGCTGGTGACGGACGGCACCCAGCTCGTGGCGACCGCCTGGCTGGACAGCCTGTCCTACCGGGTGGAACCCGACGGCGTCCTGATCACAAGCGAGCCGGATGACGACGAACCCGGCTGGGTCGACGTTCCGGACCATCATCTCCTCATGGCCGACACACGCAAAGTCACTCTTCGTAGTTTGATCCCTTAGATCGGTTACTGTGGGTTGCACCACGTCGATGGAGGGCGCCACGATGACAGCGAGGACTCCGACGACCACCCCCGCGGGTGGCGCCGGCACTACCGGCATGGACGGCGCCGCCGGCAGGGACGGCACGGTCGCCGGGACGGCACCGCCTGCGGGGCTGACCCTGGACAGGCACGTGAATGCGGCGGATCGCGCCGTCAACCTGGCCCGCGACGTGCTCACCGGGCTCACCGCGAACCCGCGGGAACTGCCACCCAAGTGGTTCTACGACGCCGCCGGCGGCATGCTGTTCGACGAGATCACCAGGCTGCCGGAGTACTACCCCACCCGGCGTGAGCGGGCGGTCCTCGACGGCCACGCGGGCGCCATCGCGGCCGCCTGCGCCGCGGACACGCTCGTCGAACTGGGCTCGGGTACGTCCGAGAAGACGCGGCTGCTGCTCGACGCCCTGCGGGCTGGCGGCGACCTGCGCCGGTTCGTCGCGTTCGACGTCGACGAGTCCACGTTGACGCAGGCCGGTCGCAGCCTCATCGCCGCCTACCCGGACCTTGCCGTGCACGCCGTCGTCGGCGACTTCGAGCGGCATCTGTCGCACCTGCCCGGCGGCGGTCGGCGCCTCATCGCCTTCCTCGGCGGCACGATCGGCAACATGCGGCCCGTCCAGCGCGGTGCCTTCCTGCGCGCGCTGCGCGAGCAGTGCGGCTCCACCGACGCCCTGCTGCTCGGCACGGACCTGGTCAAGGATCCGGACCGGCTCGTCGCCGCCTACGACGACGGGGCCGGGGTGACCGCCGCGTTCAACCGCAACGTGCTCACCGTGATCAACCGGGAGCTGGGTGCGGACTTCGACATCCGCGGCTTCGCGCACGTCGCCCGCTGGAACGCGGCGGACTCCTGGATCGAGATGCGGCTGCGCGCGGTCCGCGACCAGCGGGTGACCATCGACTCCCTCGCGCTGGCCATCGACTTCCAGCGCGGGGAGGACCTGCTGACCGAGATCAGCGCGAAGTTCACCCGGGACGGCATCACCGCGGAGCTGGCGGACGCCGGCTGGGCGGTGGCCCAGCAGTGGACCGACCCCGAGGGCGACTTCGCCGTGACCCTCGCGACGCCTTCGACCGCGCCCTCGGCAGCCCCGGTCTGAACCCCGGCAGCCCGCCCGAGGGCAGGCCGCCAGCCGCCCCCGCCGTCAGCCGCCGAGGAGGCTGACGTCGCGGGCGGCACCGGTCGACGCCGAGGTCGCCATCGCGGCGTAGGCGCGCAGGGCCGCCGAGACGGTGCGCTCCCGGTCCGCCGGCCGATAGCCGCCGGCCGCTTCCAGCTCGGCACGGCGCCGCGTCAGCTCCTCGTCCGAGACGAGCAGCTCCAGCCTGCGCGTCGGAATGTCGATGTCGATGATGTCGCCGTCACGGACGAGGGCGATCGTGCCGCCGTGCGCCGCCTCCGGCGAGACGTGGCCGATCGACAGGCCCGAGCTCCCGCCGGAGAACCGGCCGTCGGTGATCAGCGCGCACTTGGGCCCGAGCCCCCGCCCCTTGAGAAAGGCGGTCGGGTAGAGCATCTCCTGCATGCCGGGACCGCCGCGGGGGCCCTCATACCGGACGATGATCACATCGCCGGCCTGGACCCGCTTGTTCAGGATGGCGTCGACCGCATCCTCCTGGCTTTCGACGACGAGCGCCGGGCCACGGAAGGACCACTGACTCTCGTCCACCCCGGCGGTCTTGACGACCGCGCCGTCGGTGGCGAGGTTGCCGAACAGAACGGCGAGGCCGCCCTCGGCGGAGTAGGCGTGCTCGACGGAGCGGATGCAGCCGTTCGCCGCGTCGGTGTCGAGGGAATCCCAGCGGTTGGTCGAGCTGAACGGCTCGATGGTGCGCACCCCGCCCGGCGCCGCGTGGAACAGCTCGACGGCGTCCGGCGCCGGGTCCGCGCCGCGGATGTCCCAACGGTCGAGGAACTCCCGCAGGCTGGCCGCGTGCACCGAGTGGGTGTCCTGGTCGAGCAGGCCGGCCCGGTCCAGCTCGCCGAGGATCGCCGGGATCCCGCCGGCCCGGTGCACGTCCTCCATGTAGTACCGGGTGGAACTCGGCGCGACCTTGCACAGACAGGGCACGGTGCGGGAGATCTGATCGATGTCGGCGAGCGTCACGTCGACGCCGGCCTCGACGGCGGCAGCGAGCAGGTGCAGCACGGTGTTCGTCGAGCCGCCCATCGCCACGTCCACGGCGAACGCGTTGCGGAACGCCGCCGCCGTCGCGATCGAGCGGGGCAGGACGGCCTCGTCGTCCTTCTCGTAGTAACGCCGGGCCAGGTCGACGACGAGCCGGCCGGCCTCGACGAACAGCTCACGGCGGGCGGCGGCGGTGGCCAGCGTCGAGCCGTTGCCGGGCAGGGAAAGCCCCATCGCCTCGGTCAGGCAGTTCATCGAGTTCGCGGTGAACATGCCGGAGCAGGAGCCACAGGTGGGGCACGCCGACCGCTCGATCGTCGACAGGTCGCCGTCGGAGACCTCCGGGTTCACCGCCGCGGACATCGCCGTGATGAGGTCGAGCTTGGATTGGGCAGTGCCCCCGGAGATCACCGCGTTGCCGGACTCCATCGCCCCGCCGGAGACGAACACGGTCGGGATGTTGAGCCGCAGTGCCGCGAGCAGCATGCCGGGGGTGATCTTGTCGCAGTTGGAGATGCAGACCAGCGCGTCGGCGCAGTGCGCGTTGACCATGTACTCGACGCTGTCGGCGATGATCTCCCGCGACGGCAGCGAGTATAGCATCCCGCCGTGCCCCATCGCGATGCCGTCGTCGACCGCGATCGTGTTGAACTCCCGGCCCACCCCGCCGGACTCCGCAACCGCCTCCGCGACCAGGGCGCCGAGGTCACGCAGATGCACGTGACCCGGCACGAACTGGGTGAAGCTGTTCGCAATGGCGATGATCGGCTTGCCGAAGTCGTCATCGGTCATGCCGGTCGCGCGCCACAGGGCGCGGGCCCCGGCCATGTTCCGGCCATGCGTGGTGGTACGGGAGCGGAGAGCGGGCATCTCGACCTCGGACGTCACGACGGCTACGCCCCGACGAGGGCCGCCGGCAGCGGACTGGCGATGTCACGACGGTACGCCACATCCCGGACGCCACCCTGCGCAACTGCCCGGTCAGCCGTCGGAGTCGGGTTCGTCGGGTGCCGACCGCGGCTGTCGCGGGGACGCGCCACCCGGACGCTGCCCGGGCGGCGGGGCGGCCCAGGGGTAGCCGGCAATCCGGCGACCGGCATTGCGACCCCCCGCCGGACCGGGCGGCGAGCCAGCGCCGGTTGCCGGCCCACCATCCGGCCCACCGGCCGGATCGGCCGGATCGGCCGGGCGGTCGGAATCATCCCCGCCGCCGCGGCCGGCCTTGGGGTCCGTGAGCGCGTCGAAGGTCGGCGGGTAGTCGGGGATCGGCGGGATCGGCGGGATCGGCGGGTAGTCGGGGATCGGCGGAAAGCCGGGGATGGGGGGGAGGTCGAGGTCCGATGGTTGCTCGGCCATCGGCGGGTAGTCCGGGATCGCCGGGAAGTCCGTGCCGGGTGGACCGTCCTCGGTCCCGGGTGGGCGGGCGTCCGGCTTCCCCGGAGGTGTCCCGCCGCGACCGCCGGCCGCCGGGCCGCCCGTCGGCGCGCCAGGCCAGCCTGGCGGTGGGGCGGGCACCCCGCCACCCGGTTGACCGGTCGGGTAGGCGGCCGGCGCCGGACCCTGATAACCGGGCTGACCTGGCCCGCCGGGCCGACCCGGCGGGCCCGGCCAACCTGGATGCCCGAGCTGACCCGGATAGCCCGGTTGACCCACCTGGCCCGGATAGCCTGGTTGCCCGACCTGGCCCGGATAGCCGGACTGACCGGGAAAGCCGGCCTGACCCGGGTGGCCGGGCTGACCCGGATAGCCAGGCTGAGCCGGAAAACCGGGCTGACCCGGGTGGCCGATCGGCTGGCCGGGGTACCCGACCGGCTGCTGACCGCCGGGTCCCGGCTGGCCGGGCTGCGGCGGGCCGCCCCGGCGAGTCCCCTGTCGGCTGGCCAGGGGCCGGCGCCGCCGCCACTGATCCCGGATCACCCAGACGAGTCCCAGCGAGGCAGCGGTGCCGGCGATCGGCCCTACCCAGGATCGAGCGATGAGCAGGTAGAGGGTCAGGACGCCGGTGAAGGCGTAGCCGGTCACGAAGAACGCGAACGGGCGGATCTGGAACCTGGTGATCTGCTCGCGGAGCAGGATCGCCGGGATCAGCCAGATGAGGAAGCCGAAGAAACCGGCCGTCAACGGCGCGACGAACAGATACCCGAAGAACGCTGCCATGGTCAGGGGTCCAGGCGGTCGCGGGGCAGGTCAGGCCGGGTCGGGACCGGCCGGGACGTCCACGCCGTGCGCCACGGACGGCGGACCGGCGAAGTACGGTCCGAGCGCCGCGCGCCAGCGGACGAAACGGTCGGACTCCCGGAAGTTCTTCAGGTGGCTGTCCAGTCCGTCCCACTCGACCAGCAGCACGAAGCTCGACGGCGACTCGATGCCCCGCGTCAGCCGCGCGGACCGGCAGCCGGGCGTGCCGACCACCTCCGTGCGCACCTCCTGATAGGCGGCCACGAACTTCTCCTCGGTGCCGGGCTGCACGTCGAAGTGGGCGATCTCCAGGACGCCCGACGCCTCGGGCCCGCTGTTCCCGCCGTCACTCACCGGACGTCTCCTCAATGTGCTGCATGTTCCCGGTCGTCCCCACGTTCCCGGTCGTCATAGCGCCCAGTGTGTCACCGTCCGGGGATCGTGGTCCGCCGACCGGCGCAGGTGGGCGCCGGGCTGGGCACGGGGCCGGGCAGCAGTCAGTTCGCCATGTCGACGAAGCGCGAGTAGTGCCCCTGGAAGGCGACGGTGACGGTGCCGGTCGGCCCGTTGCGGTGCTTGGCGATGATGAGGTCCGCCTCCCCGGCGCGCGCCGACTCCTTCTCGACCGTGTCCTCCCGGTAGAGCAGGATGACCGCGTCGGCGTCCTGCTCGAGGCTGCCGGACTCGCGCAGGTCGGAGACCTGGGGGCGCTTGTCGGCCCGCTGCTCGGAGGCGCGGTTGAGCTGGGAGATCGCGACGACCGGCACGTCGAGCTCCTTGGCCAGCAGCTTCAGCGACCGGGAGATCTCGCTGACCTCCTGCTGGCGGCTCTCGACCTTCTTCGGCGACGACATGAGCTGCAGGTAGTCGAGGATGACCAGACGCAGCTCGTTGCGCTGCTTGAGCCGGCGGGCCTTGGCCCGGATCTCCATCATCGTCAGGTGCGGGCTGTCGTCGATGAACAGCGGCGCCTCGGCCACCTCGCCCATCCGGCGGGCCAGCCTCGCCCAGTCGTCGTCGGTGAGCCGGCCGGTGCGGATGTTCTGCAGCGACACCCGCGCCTCGGCCGACAGCAGCCGCATGGTGATCTCCATCCGGCTCATCTCCAGCGAGAAGATGACCGAGGTCAGCCCGTTCTTGATCGACGCCGCCCGGGCAAAATCCAAACCGAGGGTCGAATTATGGGTCGGGATACAGGTCTCGCCCGCGAGGTAGAGGTGATCGGGACTGTCGACCTCGACGCAGCGGACCGGCACAGATGCGATCGGTCGGACGTCCGTGATGTACCGCACCGCCACCGTCGGGTGTCCGGTCGGCCGCAGTCGGGCGGCCTTGCGCGCAAGCCGGAAGACCTGATCCTGGGGAGCGAAGTTCACCGTGAAACAGGTGGACGTCTCCTCCGACCTGCCCCGCACCCGCTTCGTCGTGACGGTCGCCCGATAGCCCAGCGAGAGAACGAGCTCACGCACCTCTCGGGCCAGCCTCGGGTTGGTGGAGGCGAACTGGACGGTCGACCCGTTGCTCGCCACGGTGCCGTCGGTGTCCAGCAGGCCTGCCAGCAGGTCACGGCGTTGCTGCTCGCTCGCCCGCAGATAGCCGGCCGGGATGTGCTTGTCGCCCAGCACACCGAGGGTGCGCAGCCGGGCCTGCAACGTCCCGGCCCGGGCGTGGCAGGAACGGCAGCGCGGCCCGAAACTGGTTATCCGGCCCCCGCAGTCCACGCAGCATCGAGCCGGGAGCGGCTCCGCGAGGAAACGCAGCTTGCCCCCGCAGGACTGGCCACAGGTGCGGACGCCGGGCATCGCGTTGGTGAACGGCCGCCCGCACACCATGCAGGCCCTCTCGGTCACCGCGGACCGCCGCAGCCCCAGTCGATAGCGATACCTCGCACTGGTGCTGCCCACGACCTCGTATCCCCGGCGCCGGATCTCCTCGGGAATCTCCGGATCAGCCGAGGTCAGGCTCGCGCAGGCCGACGTTCCGTCACCGAGCCAGGCTCCCAGCACATAGGGGTCGACCGCCAGGTCGACCGCCGGCAACTGGAATGGGCCGGCGATACGCACCGCATGGTTGCACCGGCGATCGGCAGTCCGACAACGCAGAGTGCGAGCGATCTCCTCCGTGGTGACCGGTCTGGTGAGCGTCGCGGCGCGGGAGCCCGAACGAACCGTGCCGTCACGGCGACGCTCCGCCCAGGTCTGCGTGATCCACTGATGCTGTCCGTCCGCCACGATCACGGACCCGTCGGAGAACTCGACCTCGTAGCACGGCCGGCCGTGCATCACGTCGGTGGCGGCGACCACACGCGTCGGCCGCCCGTCGGCACCGATCAGCATGTCGCCGACGGCGACGCGGCCCATCGTGGTCCAGCCGGTCGGGGTAGGGAGCGCAGTGCCGAGGGCCAGCGCCTTACCGACGGCCGGGCGGGCCGCGACGATCCAGAGCTGGCCGCCGTGCAGGCCGTTGGTGAGCTCGTCGAGGTCGACGAAGCCNGTCGGCACGCCGGTCAGCGCGCCCTCCCCGCGGCCCTGGATCGACTCGATCTCCTCCAGGGCCGGGTTGAGCAGCTCTCCCAGCGGCAGGTAGTCGTCGTTCGACCGCCGCTCGGTGACCTCGTACACGGCGGCCTGAGCACGGTCCACGACGTCGCTGACGTCGGGGGCGGCGCCGTAGGCGAGCTGGACGATGCGGGTGCCGGCCTCGGCGAGGCGGCGCAGGATCGCCTTCTCGGCGACGATGCGCGCGTAGTAGCCGGCGTTCGCCGCGGTGGGCACGCTCGAGATCAGGGTGTGCATGTACCCCGGGCCGCCGACCCGCTCCAGCAGGTCGCGGCGGCTGAGCTCGGCCGCGACACTGATGACGTCGGCGGGCTCGCCCCGGCCGTACAGGTCGCCGATGACCTCGTAGACGAGTCCGTGGGCCGGGCGGTAGAAGTCCGCCATCCGCAGGACCTCGACGACGTCGGCGATGGCGTCCTTCGACAGCAGCATGCCGCCGAGCACGCTCTGCTCGGCCGGAAGGTCGTGGGGCGGGGTCCGCTCGAACTCCGCGCCGCCGCCTGCGCCTCCGCGCGAGATCTCGGTGACGCTCACGACGCACCCTCCCCGCTCTCCCGCAGATCCAGATTCGAACACATGTTCGTACACATCAGAGCTGCGGTCAACGGGCCACGCCGCCACGTCCAGCAGATCTCGGCCATCCGTCGACCCCCGTCACGCCGCGTCCGGTCCGGCGGCCGTCCGACCGCCGGACCCTCGACCGACCCACCCTCGACTGCTCGCCCCACCGGCGTTTCTGCCTCGGCGTTTCTGCCTCGGCGTCCCTGCCTCGGCGATCCGGTTCGGCAGTCCGTTCCGACCGAGGCGCCACGCGGCGACCGGTCGCACCGCTACGCGACCCGTGTACCTGGTGAGCGGCCGCCGAGCTGGCCAGGCGAGTCCGGCGGACCCAGTCTGGAGGGTCCGACCATACGGATCGACGAGCACCCCCACCAAAAAGTTATCCACAGGCCCATGTGGAAAAGCTGTGGGTAACCTGCCGGAACCTGGGGAGGAGCTCGGGACAGCGGCTCACACCCTGTGGAAAACAAGGACCACGAGGCCGAGGGTCCGCAGGTGCAGCAAGCACAGCCGACCCGCATCCTGTGGATAAACCGGGGCGGAAGAAAGTTCGTCGCGGACCGGTCCCGCAACGACGAACTCCCCCGGACCGAGGACCACCGCTGGGGTGGTTCGGCCGGGGGAGTTCGTCAGTCCGGGGCATCCGCGCCTCGCCGGCGAGGCGGCAATGCCGCCTCCCGAGGGCGGTGCCGCCGGTCCTATGCCTTCTTGACCTGAAGCTTCACCGACGCGGTCACCTCGGGGTGGAGGTGCACGGCGACCGTGTACGCCCCGAGGGACTTGATCGGCGTGGTCAGTTCGACGCGCCGACGGTCCAGCTCGGGACCGCCCGCCGCGGTGACAGCGTCGACCACGTCGGCCGCCGTCACCGAGCCGAACAGCCGGCCTTCCTTGCCGGCCCGGCCGATCAGCTCGACCTTGAGTCCGCCGAGCTGGCCGGCGATCTCCTGGGCATGGCCGAGGTCACGGACCGCCCGAGCCGAGCGGGCCCGCTTGATCTGCTCGACCTGGCGCTCCGCGCCCTTCGTCGCGAGGATCGCGTACTTGCGCGGCACCAGGTAGTTGCGCCCGTAGCCGTTGGCGACCTCGACGATGTCACCCGGGCTGCCGAGGCCGGGGACCTCCTGGGTCAGGATGAGCTTCATCCCGCCACCCCCTAGCGGGCCGAGGCGGTGTAGGGCAGCAGCGCCATCTCGCGGCTGTTCTTCACCGCCGTCGCCACGTCGCGCTGGTGCTGGCTGCAGTTGCCGCTCACCCTCCGGGCGCGAATCTTGCCCCGGTCCGAGATGTACTTGCGCAGCAGCGAGGTGTCCTTGAAGTCGATGTACTCGACCTTGTCCTTACAGAAGACGCAAACCTTCTTCTTGGGCTTGCGCACGGCCGCCTTGGCCACGGAAGTGCTCCTACCTCGTTGTGTCGACCGCGAGGACGACGAGCGCCCGCTCAAAACGGAGGCTCGTCTGAGTAGCCACCGGCCGGCTGCTGCGACCAGGGATCATCATTGGGGACTCCGCCGGCCGGCGCGCCGGAGGGGACGCTGGCGGGCGCGCCGTAGCCGCCACCGCCACCGCCACCGCCGCTGTAGCCACCGCCACCGCCACTGCCGCCACCGCGGGCGGCGCGGACGACCTTGGCGGTCGCGTAACGCAGACTGGGGCCGACTTCGTCGACCTCGAGTTCAATCACAGTGCGCTTCTCACCCTCGCGAGTCTCGAACGAGCGCTGCTTGAGCCGGCCCGTGACAATGACCCGGGCGCCCTTCTGCAGCGACTCGGCGACGTGCTCGGCGGCCTGACGCCAGATGGAACAGCGCAGGAACAGCGCCTCGCCGTCTTTCCACTCGTTGGTCTGGCGGTCCAGCGTGCGCGGCGTGGAGGCGATGGTGAAGCTCGCCACCGCGGCGCCGTTCGACGTGAACCGCAGCTCGGGGTCGCTGGTCAGGTTGCCAACGACGGTGATGATCGTCTCACCGGCCACGGGCGCCCTCCCGGATGTCGGCGGTCCGCGAAGGCGAGGAGATCGCCGTCGCCGCGGACCGGGTCATGCCGCCACCCGGCGGCTCTGGCGAGGCTTCTTCGGCTCGGGAAGCCGGATGACCTTCGTGCGGATGACCGACTCGTTCAGGACGAGCTGACGGTTGAGCTCGGCGACCACGTCCGGCTCCGCGTGCAGGTCGATCACCGCGTAGATACCTTCGTTGCTCTTCGCGATCTCGTAGGAGAGCCGGCGCCGACCCCAGATGTCGACCTTCTCGACCACACCGCCGCCCTGCCGGACGACGCCGAGGTACTGGTCGAGAGACGGCGCAACGGTGCGTTCCTCGAGATCCGATACGAGGATCACCATGAGTTCGTAGTGACGTGCCAAGGTTGAACCCACCTCCTGTGGACTCAGCGGCCACGGATTCTCCGTGGCAGGAGGAGCCGTGGAACGGATCTGCGTCGCCGCGGACGCGCGCGGCGGCGCGAATCCAGGAAGGATCGCCCACCGGCACATCCGGACGACCAGCAGTGCACTACGGCCGCTCACGGCAGGCTGATGATCCCGACGAGATCACCGGCTGACCAGCGAACAGACGCGTGCGCCGACGCACGGCGTGTCCCGACGAGCTTACTCGATCCTTTTCGGCATCCCGGGCGCCCCGACGACCAGGACTACACGCAGCCAGGCGGCCGCCACCCCGGCCAGGCAGACGAGATCAACCGAGACGAGCAACCCGCGCAGGTGCCGCGACGGAGCGGGATCCGCGATCGCCAGCCCGAGCACCGCGAGCGCGGCCAGGCCCGCGAGCCCGGCCGCCAGTCGGGCGTAGGAGCGCGGACCCATGCCCGCGGCGCCGTCCGAGCGACCGTCATCCGAGCTGCCGTCATCCGAGCTGCCGCCGTCCGGGCGGCCCTCACCGGAAGAAGCGTCCACGCCGGCCCCGAATCCGACGTCAGGCCGACCCGGCCGGGGATCCCCGGTATCCACCGCATCGCCCCTTTCGTCGCTTGGCCCCGACGCGGCGACACACGCGTCAACGACATCGTCGCGCATCCCCCGTCCGGAGGGTCGTACCGCCACACCGACATCCAACGCGTCGGGCGGGGTCAGTCGACCCACTGACCCTGGGTGAAGGCGATGACCAGCGCCGCCATCACGGGGACGCACAGAAACAGATACACCGGCGCGACCCGGGGGCTGCGCGCGGCGGCCCGCGCGAGCAGTAGGTAGAGCGGGAAGGCGACCAGAATTCCGCGGATCCCCGAGGCGTAGTAGTTCGTGCAGGCCATGATCGTGGTCATCACGCCGACGAAGGTTGCCTCCCCCCACCTCCGGCCGACCAGCAGGACGACCGTCAGCAGCACGCCGACGACCACCGCGAGCAGCTCCCCCCGCCAGAACCACACGAAGGTCGACGCCCCGTTGCCGTCGGTCGCCGACGCCCAGGTGGCCGCCCATCCGGACCAGGGCCAGTCGGTGCCGCGGTGCCAGCCGTCGCGCATGGCGTCGGTATAGGCACTCCAGCCGCCGGTGTGCGCGCGCAGGTAGCCCAGGTAGGCGAGGACCGGGATCGGCGGAAGGGCCAACGACAGCGCCGGCCAGGCGAACACCGGCCGTCCCGCGGCACGCCGGCCGACGACGTACTGCACGGCGAGTGCCACGCCGAAGGCGATGCCGCTGATCCGCGTGCCCGCCGCCCCCGCGCCGAGCAGGCCGGCCAGCCACCAGCGCTGTCGGCGGGCGGCCAGCCAGGACGCCGTCGCGAACGCCAGGAACAGCCCCTCCGAATAGGCGGCGAACAGGAACACCGCGTACGGGAAGGAGATCAGGCTGACGACGGCGAACCTCGCGGCCGGGGCACCCACCTCGTCCGCGGCCAGTCGCCAGAGCGCGGCCGCGGTGACGGCGCCGGCGAGCAGGGAGACGACGAGACCGGCGGCGATCCAGTCCGGCACGACGAGATGGACGAGGCGGATAGCCAGCGGCAGGCCGGGAAAGTCGACCTCGGTGCGGTCCGAGTAGGCGGGGGAGAGATAGCCATACCGGGCGACCTTGGTGAACAGGCCGACGTCCCAGTGGTCCCAGAGGGTGCGCAGCCCGGGAGCGTCGCGAGCCGGACGCGAGGTCAGCGTCCTCGCCGCGGCGAGGGAGAGGAGCGCTACGGCGATCCGGCTGCCGAGCCAGAGCGGCAGCGTGGCCCGAACGGACTCCGGCAGACGGGACCAGCCCGAACGGGCGGTGCCGATGAGGCCGCGAGGGCCGGCGAGTTCGTCCACGCCGCCCCGGCTTCCCGATCCGTCCCGCTCCCTCTCATGGTCCCGCGTCCCCTGACCGGGCCGCTCCCCCTGACCGATCGGGTCCCCCTGACCGATCGGGTTCCCCTGACCGATCGGGTTCCCCTGAGCGGCCTCAGCCACCAGCGGATCCGCTGCCGTCGGGTTCCGCTCCGCCGACGGTGTCCGACCGGTTCTGCCGCGGCCGGAACAGCGCCCCCGGCTCCATCGGCGCGAGCTCCGGCCGCGGGGCGGACCCGGCTGGCGGCTCCGCTGCTGGTGACGCGGCGATGGCTGCCGGCTCCGGCTCCGGGGCGCCACGTGCCGGCCTCGTCGGCCGGCCGCGCCAGCCACCGCGTACGTCGGGCGCGTGATCCAGGACCCCTCCGGCCGGGTCGTCCACCGCGTCCGGGTCCAGCCCCGCCGCCGGCCGATCCACGGCGATTCGGTCGGCCGGGTCCAGCGACCCCCCGGTCCGCACCACATCCGTCCGCGGATGCAGGATCTCCCGCACCACGAACGCCGCCATGACGACCAGCACCAGGTCGCGCAGCGCCACCGCGCCCACGAACCAGCCCCGGTCGATCCCGTGCCGGCCCTGGGTGTCGTTGTAGATGAAATGCATGAAGCGGGTGAACAGGACCCACGCCTCGCATGCCTGCCAGAGCAGGAACAGCCGCCACCGCGGCCGGGCCAGCGCGACCAGGGGGAGCAGCCAGATCGTGTACTGAGGAGAGAAGACCTTGTTGCTCAACAGGAACGCGACGACCAGCAGGAACAGCACCTGGGGCAGCCGCGGCCGGCGCGGCGCGAACCAGGTGAGCAGCCCGATCGCGACGACCGCGACCACCAGGGTCGCGGCAGTGATGATGTTCAGTGTCCCGATGGGCAGGCCGTGCTCACGGATGCCCTGCAGGACCAGCGGAACGCCGATCGCGACGGTCCCCCACGCCGCTACCGACGAGGCGGCGACGAGGCGGCGGGTATCCGGGCGGTGCACGATGAGCGCCGCCGCCACCGCGAGGACGACGACCGCCATCACCACGCAGACCACCAGGTGCAGCGGGCCGAACCAGGCGGGGTCGTGACGGTCTGCGAGCCAGGTCGCGCCGAAGGCCACCGAGTCCCAGTCGGCGCCCCGGTCGGAGTTCAGGTCGATGAACCGGGCGAGACCGTTGCGTGCCCCGTCCGGGCCCCCGCCGAGCAGGCGCAGCCAGTCCCCGCCGCGCCAGAAGGTCGTCCAGATGCTGTCGCCGACCTTGTTGCTCTGCTCGTCGAAGTAGCCGGCGGACAGCCACAGCGGCACGATGACGACGATCACCGTCACGATCGCCGTGGTGACGGTCTTCGCCAGCTCCCGCAGCTTCCCGGCACGCAGGCAGAGGAAGCCCAGCCCGATCAGAAACAGCACCGGGTACAGCTTGGTGAGGATGCCCAGGCCGAGGAGCAGGCCGGCCAGCCGCGGTGCCCGTCTGGACCAGGCGAGCAGGCCACCGGCCGCGAACGCCACCGCGAGGATGTCCCAGTTCGTCAGCAGATGCAGGACGAGCGCGGGCGCCAGCGCGAACAGCGCCGCGTCCCAGACCCGCCGGGATCCGGCCGTCAACGCGGTGCAGGCCACCGCCACGCACACGGCGACCATGAACAGCAGCGCCGTGAGGTCGTAGAAGACAGCCGAGCGCCGGTCCATCGTGTAGTGGTCGAACACCCGACGGCCGCCCTCGTCCCGGTAGACCGCCTTAGGGCCGGAGGCGTGGCCCGCGGGCCAGGAGATGAGGGCCATCGCCGCGCCGATCAGCGGCGGGTACTCCGTCGGGTAGTCCAGATAGGGGATCTTCCCGTCGACCAGGCCCTCCTGGCTGTAGAGGGCGACGACGTCGGAGTAGCACAGCGCGCTGTACTGGTGCTCGTGCGTCCAGGTTCGGGTGTCCCGACAGCCGATCTTCTGCGTGTAGCCGAGCACGCTGGCCACGATGGCCAGGGCCATCAGCACGCGCAGCGGGGTCAGCCAGGTCCGCCGGTCCGCAAGGACCGCGTGTTCGCCCGGCGGCCCGCCGATGAGCTGGCTCGCGCCCGCCACGACCGGGTCCTCCCGGGCCGGGCTGACGCGGGCGGGAGACGCCGGTGTCGTGGCCATGCGGGCCATTGTGGTACACGGCCCGCTCGGGCCGGGGACCGCAGTTCCGGCAGGGGAGCAGTCACCCGGGGGTGGGGCCGGTGGACGGACCGCCGCCCGCCGCGGCGGACTCGGGATTGCGGGTTCGCATCTCGACGATGCCCCGATGTCCCGAACCCGCCGGCGCGGTCGGCCCACCGGTCACCCCAAAGGGTCTGTGAAGAGCCCCGGCGGTTTGGACGAACGGTTCGGGCGGTTCGCTCCGGGCTGCTGCTGTTGCTCCTGTTGCTGCGGCTGCTGCTGACCGCCGCCGTTTCCGCTGAACAGGCCGCCCAGCAGATCAGTGAGGCCCGACGTCGGCGCGGTGCTCGGGGTGTCCGTCGGCGTGGGCGTGGGTGCCGGCTCGTTGTCCTGGACCAGTCCACCGAACGCCGGCGGGTCGAACTTCGACTTGGGCACGCCCTGCAGGGCCGCGTCCATGAAGGCCTTCCAGATCCGGGCCGGATAGGTGCCGCCGTAGACACCCTTCTCCGCCCCGGGAATGCCCTTGAGTAGTTCCTTGTCGGTGCCGCCGCCGCGGAACATGTCGACGCAGGACGACACCTCCTTGGTGTAGCCGCAGAACCACGCGGAGCGGAAGTCCGTCGATGTGCCGGTCTTGCCGGCCGCCTCGCGCCCGCCGGCCAGTCTCGCCTTGGTGCCGGTGCCGGTGGGATCGGTGATGACGCTCTGCAGGGCGTAGGTGGCGTCGCGCGCCACGGTGGTCGGGATGACCTGCTTCGCCTCCGGGTTACCCGAGTAGATGACCTGCCCGGTGCCGTCCACCACCTTGTCGACCATGTGCGGCTTGGCCCGGACGCCGCCCGCGGCGAGGGTGGCGTACACCGAGGTCATGTCGATGGCGTGGACGGGGTCCTTGCCCAGCGTGATGCCGGCCTCGATCGGCAGCGCGGTGTTGTCCGGGATGCCGAGCAGGTGCGCCGTGCTGACGACGTTCTGCACGCCGATGTTCTGGCCGAGCGGCACGTAGACCGTGTTGATCGAGGCGGCGGTGGCCTCGATGAGGTCCTTGTAGCCGAGGTCGCCCGCCTCGCCCTCGTCGTTGCCGACCACGTAGTCGCCCGGAAGAGTGATCTTCGCGGGCGCGGCGAAGGTCGACTTCAGGTTGATGTTCTTCTGTAGCGCCGCGACCAGGGTGATCGTCTTGAAGGTGGAGGCGGACTGCACCTCCGCCTGGGAGACGTTGTCCTGGTACTGCTCGTGTCCCTGGGCGTCCTTGCCGTACAGCGACCCGCCGTACCAGGCGAGGATCCGCCCGGTGCCGGGTNCCACCGCGGACAGGCCGGTGCGCAGGTCCGGCACGGCGGCGTACGCCTGGCTGAGCACCCCGCTGACGGCCTGGAAAGCGGCGATCTGGCGGCCCTTGTCGATGGTCGTGGTGATCCGCAGACCGCCGCGGTTGATCTGGTCCTCGGTGATGCCGTGGGCCATCAGCTCGCGTTTGACCTGCTCACGAATGTAGGCAACCTGGTCGGAGGAGGCGGCCGCGTCCTCCGCCTTGGCCAGCGGCGGCGGCGGGGTCTCCTGCGCGAGGCCTGCCGGTGCCCAGCCCTTGGCGACCATAGTCGCCACGACGTCGTGCCAGCGGTTGGCGGCGGGGACCGGGTTCTTCGCCGGATCGAGATAGTTCGGCGAGCGGATCAACCCGGCGATCACCGCGCCCTGGCTCGCGGTCAGATTGGCCGCGCTCGTGTTGTAGTACGCCTTTGCCGCGGCCTCGATACCGTAGGCACCGCGGCCGAAGTAGATCGTGTTCAGGTAGAACTCCAGGATCTGGTCCTTGGAGTACTTACGGTCCAGCTTCACCGCGAGCACGATCTCCCGCATCTTGCGGCTGAACGTGCGCTCCTGGCTCAGATAGGCGTTCTTCGCGTACTGCTGGGTGATGGTCGAACCACCCTGCAGGTCGCCGCCGGTGACATTGACGTAGAGCGCCCGCGCGATACCCTTCGGCGAGATGCCGGGCTCGCTGTAGAAGTTCTTGTCCTCGGCCGCGAGCACCGCGTGCTGCATCTCCTTGGACACCTGGGCCAACGGCACGTCGGTGCGGTTCACCGTCCCGATGCGCGCAAGCTCGTCGCCGGTTCCCTGGTTCGTTCCGGCCGGCGGACCGTAGAAGATGATCGAGGTCTGGTCGGTCTTCACCTCGCCGGGCAGCGGCACCCGGGTCGCCGCGTAGACGACGGCGACGCCGGCGACGAACAGCAGGATCGACGAGAAGACCCCGGCGAGCACGAGCCGACGCAGCCAGCGTGGCCGCCGTCGCCACCACTTCGGGCCACGACGGCCCTCGCCCGGCCTGGGGGAACGACCCCCACCGCCCGGCCCCTCGGGTCCACCTGGTCCGTCCGGGCCTCCCATCGCCGCCCGCGACGAGCGCGCGGGAGCGCCCCGCCCCGGCCCGGTGCGCGCGGGCGTGGGACGGCGGGCGCCGGGCCGGGGCGGGCCGGTGCGGCCCTCGGCCGCCTCCAGCTCGCCGACCCGAAGCGCCATTCGCTCGGTCGCCTGGGTGGGCCGGTCACGGCGCCGCCCGGCGACCCGGCGCACCGGCGTCACCTCCGTCATGCCGGCACCGGCCGCCGCGTCTCGCCCGGCCTGCTCCGCCGTCACCTTGCGGTAGACGGTCGCGTCGGCGGTGCGTTCGCTGACGTCGACCCGGCGCAGGGCCGCCTGGTCGACGGTGTCGTAGATCGTGTTCACCTCCGCCGAGGTCCGCGGGGCGCCAGCGGCCCGATCGCGTCCGGTCGGCAGCGGTGGGCCGGACGGGCGGTCCAGGTCGGGCCCGCTCCGATCGCCCACTCCGGCCATACCGCCCGAGCGCCGGTCCGGCACGCCTCGTCCGCCGGTGCGCTCCCGCCCCCGCCCGCCGCGGACGGCGGGCTCGTCGCCGGCCAGCCGGTCGGCGCGGCGACGCGGATCGGTTCCGTTCCCGCCCACGGGCGGCTGATCGGGGCCGGTGCCACCCCTCGGGTCCACCACCGGGATGAACGGTCCGCCCGCGACCGCGCGGGTGGGACCCGCATCTCGGGTGGGACCCGCATCTCGGGGCCTCCCGGCATCCCGGAACGTCGCCGGATCACGGGGGGCTGCCGGAACGCGGCCGGGTGCGTCGGACGTTGTCTGCCGGCCCGCCGCGCGGGTCACGGGCCATTCGGATGCGCCGCCAGGCAGCGACCGCTCGGCAGCCGCCCGGTCGGGCGTTGCACGCTCCGGTCCCCGCCCGGGGGAGGCGACCCGCTCGGGGGAGACACTACGGGCGGCGGCGGCGCGGCCGGCCCGCTCGTCGGCGACCGGATCGGGGCCGGAGGGCACCCCACGACCCGCGGCCCGGGCGGCCGAGCCGTGGTCGGGTACCCAGCCGGCGGTGGGGATCGCCGCGGCGCCGGCACCCGGGCGCCGGTCGGGCTGCGCGGCCTCGGCGGGAGCCACCGCGCGAGGCGGCGGTCCCCCGGCACGCCCGCCGGGACCAGCCGACCCAGCCGACCCGGCCGACCCGGCAACTCCCGGCGGCCCGGCAACTCCCACTGGCCCGGAGGGTCCGGCAACTCCCGCTGGCCCGACGGGTCCGGCGGGCGGCACCAGGGCGGCGCGTCCGGCGGCGGACCGACCGGCCGCCGGCACCAGGGCGGTGCGCTCGCCGCGGGGGCGGTCGACCGGCGGCGGGCCGTCGTGGCCGGCCCGGGCAGGCGAGTCCGGCCGGCCAGGCTGGCCGGCTCGGGCGATCCGGTCGCGCCTAGCCCGATCGGGGGACGCGTCCTGAGGCTGGCCGGGTTCGGACCGCGTCGGGTCCGAATCCGGGCCGCCCCGGTAGGCGCCCCGGTCGTAGGGAGAGCTCACCAACCGCTCCATCCGTCGCTCTGGGACTCCCCGGTCGCCGATCCGCCACAGGGGACGGGCCGGCACCCCCGACCGCTACCGAAGGTCCGGCCCCCACCGGTCCGATCCCGCTGGAACCCGGCCGTGGTGTACGCCGGGGGCCACAGGCCCTGGGCGGGACTCGGCCGACCACGCAGGGCCGGGCCACTCGCCGGGCTCACACCGGCAAGGTCACGGAACGGGACCACTCGTGGTCGGCACCACGCCTGGACCCGCCGCGACACCCACATGGCAGACCAGGATCTCACGCCAGATTCCGCCCGCTCGCGCAGGGCGCCCGGACCGCGGTCGCGCCGGACGGCGCAGCGGTGCGGCGCGGCCGGGAAGGCAGAGAGGGCGGCAGGCGTGCACCGTCAGGTATCGGCGGCACGGCGGTGCTGACGCTTCGCCTTCGGCTCGCCGGTGCCGATCACGTAGGACGTGATCAGGTGGTTCCACCCGCACGGGCGGCATACCTCGACGACGTAGACCCGCAGCTCGCTGTACCTCGCCGCGAGCGCCGGGAGGTCCTTCGTCGCCCGCACGCGGCCGGAGCTCTCACCGAGCTCGTCGCCGTAGGTGTAGGTGACGTGGATGAGCGGATCGGCGCCGCGGCAGACCGGACAACGCTTGCTGGTCGGCTCGCCGTGGTACTTGGCCGCGCGCAGCAGATAGGGGTGCGCGTCACAGACGTCGAGCGAGGACACCCGACCCGCGAACAGATCCGCGAGCGTCGCCCGGCGGGCGAGCGCGTAGTCGATGACCGACCGCGACCGCATGTCTCAACGGTACGCCGCGGACGTGTTCCAGGCAGATGGTCCGGACAGATGGTCACCGAACGGACTGCCGTCCGCCGCCCGTGCAACGGCCAGGCCCGCACGCCCCAGCGCGGGCCCCACGGCCACTGTGAGCCGGATGACACTGTGACGCCGGCCCCACCCACAGCAAGGTCGCTCGGTGGGCTCCGCCAGCCCCGGCGCGGTCACGCGGGTGAGCGGGCCACGACTGGATCGGACGCCGATCACCCCTGCGAACAAGCAGTTCTCGGGTCAACCACCGGCTGCGGCGAGATCACCGGGGGACCGAGCGGCACCGGCCCCTGGTGGCAGCCGGCAGGGGCCGCGCCGCGACCGCGCCCAGAGGTGGAGGTGTCGTTCTGTCATCTCCTGGTCGCCGGATGGTCATTCCTGGTTGCGGCGCTCGTCCCGAGACGTCTATCCTCGATGTATCGCTTCGATATGTCGGAGCGACAGTATCGGGGGAACAGCACGAGCGAGGCACAGCAGGAAGCGCCGCGCAACGAGGCGGCAGGCCGGGCGGCGATCAGGCCCGCGGCCGGGGCACGGTCGAGGGAGGGCGGGTCATGCTGGAACTGGCGGTTCTCGCCCTGCTCTCCGAGAGCCCGATGCACGGCTACGAGCTGCGCAAGCGGCTGGCCGCGGTCCTCGGCGCGTTCCACCGGTTCAGCTACGGCTCGCTCTACCCCTGCCTGCGCCGCCTCGCGGACGCCGGGTACGTCACCGCGGACGACGTCAGCGCGACGACCCGGCTCGGCGGGCGCAGTCGGGTCGTCTACACGTTGACCGGCGAGGGCAAGGAGAAGCTCGCCGAGCTGCTCGGTGAGGGTGGCCCGTCCTCCTGGGAGGACGAGATGTTCGGCGTGCGGTTCGCCTTCTTCGCGAAGACGGACGCCGCCGTCCGCCTGCGCATCCTGGAGGGGCGCCGCGGCCGGCTCGAGGAGCGCCGGGAGAAGGTACGTTCGGCCCTGACCCGGACCGTCGAGCGGTTCGACACCTACACCCTCGAGCTGCAGCGTCATGGGCTCGAGTCGGTGGAACGCGAGGTCCGGTGGCTCAACGAGCTGATCGAGACGGAGCGGGCCAGCGCCCCGACCGGCTTCACGGAACCACAGTTGTCCACAGCGTCCACAGGGTTGTCCACAGCTCCATCCACAGGATCGGAGCCATCCACCGGACCGGAGCCGGGCACGCTCCCCCCTCCCGCTCGTGGCGGCGGGACGGGGCGCCGGCCGGGCCGGCCGGCTCGAGCGGGCCGGCCGGCCCGGCGGGACGGACGCGGCACCTATCTCGACGGCACGCACGGCGGCAACGACGGCGACGCGCGCACCCGGAACAGGCACGCCCCGGCCGAGGCCGGCCCGGACCCCGACGGTGAGGTTCCGGCCGGCCGGTGAGTGGCACCGCGTAGCGGCGCCCGCACCCTGCCTTCGGCTGGCGGGCGGCGTCGTGGCGGAGCTGGATGCCCGATATTTCCACTTCCATAGAAATCGCAGCTAAGGAGTAGACCGTCATGGGTTCGGTACGTGTCGCCATTGTCGGCGTGGGCAACTGCGCCGCCTCTCTGGTCCAGGGGGTCGAGTACTACCGCGGCGCCGACCCGTCGGCGCAGGTCCCCGGGCTGATGCACGTGACGCTTGGCGACTACCACGTCTCCGACCTGACGTTCGTCGCCGCGTTCGACGTGGACGCCAAGAAGGTCGGCCGCGATCTCTCCGAGGCCATCGTCGCCAGCGAGAACAACACCATCAAGATCGCTGACGTGCCGCCGCTCGGCATCACCGTCTCCCGGGGTCACACCCTCGACGGCCTCGGCCGCTACTACCGCGAGACCATCGAGGAGTCGGACGAGGCGCCGGTCGACGTCGTGGCCGCCCTGCGGGAGGCCCGGGCCGACGTGCTCGTCTGCTACCTGCCCGTGGGTTCCGAGGACGCCGCGAAGTTCTACGCCCAGTGCGCGATCGACGCCGGGGTCGCCTTCATCAACTGCCTGCCGGTGTTCATCGCCGGGGTGCCCGAGTGGGCGGAGAAGTTCCGCGCCGCCGGCGTGCCGATCGTCGGCGACGACATCAAGTCGCAGGTGGGCGCCACCATCACCCACCGGGTGATGGCGAAGCTCTTCGAGGACCGCGGCGTCGTCCTCGACCGCACGATGCAGCTCAACGTCGGCGGCAACATGGACTTCAAGAACATGCTCGAGCGTGACCGGCTGGAGTCGAAGAAGATCTCCAAGACCCAGGCCGTGACCTCCCAGGTCTCCCACGACCTCGGCAAGGACAACGTGCACATCGGGCCGTCGGACTACGTGGCCTGGCTCGACGACCGCAAGTGGGCCTACGTCCGGCTGGAGGGTCGTGCGTTCGGCGACGTCCCGCTGAACCTGGAGTACAAGCTCGAGGTCTGGGACTCCCCCAACAGCGCCGGCGTGGTCATCGACGCGGTGCGCTGCGCCAAGATCGCCCTGGACCGGGGCGTCGGCGGGCCGATCCTGTCCGCCTCGTCGTACTTCATGAAGTCCCCGCCGGAGCAGTACCGCGACAACGAGGCCCGCGACAAGGTCGAGGCGTTCATCCGCAACGAGGGCTGAGCGAGGCCCGTCGGGGCCCCGGCGGGCCCGTCCACCCGGCCTGCACGCCCGCTTCCCCGGCCGGGGAGGCGGGCGCCGGGTTCGGTCGTCCGGAGGGGGCGGCCGAACCCGGTGACACCCCCCGGCCACGCCGCAAGCGGCCCGAGCGGGCCCGAGTGGGCCTGCGCAGGCCCACCGGTGACCTGAGGCGGGCCGGGTGGCCCTACGCTGACAGGCGTGGCATGGTCGGCGAACCTCCGCGAGCTGCTTGGCGGCCGCCGGTTCCGGATGCTGTACGCGGCCCGGCTCACCTCCCAGGCCGCCGACGGCGTCTTCCAGGCGACCCTCGTCAGCTACGTGCTGTTCTCCCCCGAGCGGGCGACGTCCGCGGGGGCGCTGGCCTCGTCGCTGGCGATCGTCGTGCTGCCCTTCAGCGTGATCGGCCCGTTCGCGGGCATCGTGCTGGACCGGACGTCCCGCCAGCGGGTGCTCGTGGTCAGCTCGCTCGTGCGGATGGTGCTCATGGCCATCCTGGTGGTCCTCATCGCCGCCGGGCGCACCGGCGTCGACTTCTACGCGGTGGCGCTCGCGTCGGTGAGCGTGAACCGCTTCGTCCTCGCGGCGCTGTCCGCCGGGCTGCCCGTCGTCGTCGACGTCGACCGCCTCGTCACCGCCAACGCCCTGTCGGTCACCTCCGGCACCGTCGCGACCCTGCTCGGCGCCGGTCTCGGCAGCGGGGTACGGGGCCTCGTCGGCGGCGACGACCGGACGGTGGCCCTCGTCGCGGGCCTGGCGGCGCTCGCCTACCTGCTGGCGATGATGACGGCGTCGCGCTCCGGCCGGGGCGACTTCGGTCCCGTGGTCGCCGTGCCCTGGCAGGGAGCCTGGCGGCAGGCCACCGAGGTCGTCGCCGACATGGTCGACGGTGCCCGCTACCTCGCCGGCCACGGCCCGGCCCGCCGGGCGCTCGCCGCGCTGACCAGCTCGCGGGCGGCCTACGGGCTGGTCCTCGTGATGACGGTGCTGCTGTACCGCAACTACTTCACCGGCAACGAGGGCGGGCTGACGGGTCTCGCCGCCGTCGTGACCGCCAGCGGGATCGGCACCGTCACCGCCGCCGTCGTGACCCCGCGGGTCACCCGGCGGATGCCGAAATCGAGCTGGATCACGCTGGTCCTGGTGTTCGGGGGCGTCGTCGAGGTGGTGCTCGGCCTGCCCTTCCAGGCTCCCCTGTTCATCGTCGCCGGCGCGCTGCTCGGGTTCTCCGCCCAGGCCAGCAAGATCTGTGTGGACACCATCGTCCAGGAGGAGACCGACGACGCCTACCGCGGCCGCGCCTTCTCGCTCTACGACCTGTTGTTCAACGTCGCCTTCGTGGCCGCGGCGGCGATCGCGGCCGTCGTCCTGCCCGACGACGGCCGCTCGGGCGCGGTGGTCATCGTCGCCGGGCTGGGCTACGCGCTGGCCGGGCTGGTGTACTACCGGGCCGCCCGCCGCCACCCCGAGGACCGGGTGATCCGCGGCGTGGGCGACGGGCCGCCACCGCACCCGGCCGTTCCCCCGCCCAGCGGTCCCGCCGAGCCGGTTGATCCGACCGATCCCGCCGGCCGGATCAACCCGATCATCTCCGCGGGGCCGGCCGAGAGTCGCGGCTGACCCGCCCCGATCGCCCCGATCGCCCCGGCTGCTCCGGCCGCCCGGTCACGCGTCCGGGATCGGCACCTCGTGCTCGCGGGCCCACCGGAACAGCTCGGCCTCGGCCGCCTCGCGCCCGACGAGGCCGCACTCGAAGCGGAACTCCAGCATGTGCGCGCGGGCCTGGCCCACCAGGCGGGATGGGGCGAGCCCGAGCAGCGCCATGATGTCGTCACCGGACAGCTCCGGCCGGATCGCCGCGATCTCCTCCCGCGCGGCGAGGTCGGCGATCCGTTCCTCCAGCGAGTCGTAGGTGCGCGACAGCGCCGCCGCCTTGCGCCGGTTGCGGGTGGTGCAGTCGGAGCGGACGAGCTTGTGCAGCCGGGTGAGCTGGGGACCGGCGTCGTGGACGTAGCGACGCACCGCCGCGTCCGTCCACTCGCCCTCGCCGTAGCCGTGGAACCGCAGGTGCAGGTAGACGAGCCGGCAGATGGCGTCCGTGACGTCCTTGGGGAAGTGCAGCGCGGCCAGCCGGCGCCGCGTCATGTCCCGGCCGACGACCTCGTGGTGGTGGAACGACACCCGGCCGCCCGGGATGTGCCGCCGGGTGCGCGGCTTGCCGATGTCATGCAGCAGCGCCGCCCAGCGCAGCACCTCGTCGGGTTCGCCCGGCTCCTCCAGGGCGATCGCCTGGCGCAGCACGGTCAGGGTGTGCGCGTACACATCCTTGTGCTGGTGGTGCTCGTCGATCTCCATGCGCATCGCCGCGACCTCGGGCAGCACGATGTCGGCGACGCCGATCTCGACGAGCCGCTCCAGGCCCGCCACCGGATCGGCGGCGAGGATGAGCTTGCGCAGTTCGTCCCGGATCCGTTCGGGGGAGACGATCGCGAGCCGCTCGGTCCGCGCGCGCATCGCCTCGACCAGCTCGGGCACCGGGGTCAGCCCGAGGGCCGCCTCGAACCGGGCGGCGCGCAGGATGCGCAGCGGGTCGTCGTCGAACGACGCCTCCGGGCTCGCCGGGGTGCGCAGCACGCCGCGAGCGAGGTCGGCCATCCCGCCGAACAGGTCGACGAAGTCGTGGCCCGGGACCGACACCGCCATCGCGTTCACGGTGAAGTCCCGGCGGGACAGGTCCGCCTCCAGGCTGTCGCCGTAGGTGACCGCCGGGTTGCGGGACTGCCGGTCGTACGCCTCGCTGCGGTAGGTGGTGATCTCGAAGCGCAGCCCGCGCCGGGCCAGCCCGACCGTGCCGAAGGCGATCCCCGCCTCCCAGGTGGCCTCCGCCCAGCCCCGGGTGATCTCCAGCACCCGCTCGGGCCGGGCGTCCGTGGCGAAGTCGAGGTCGGCCGGGGCGCCGGTGGCGCCGGTGGCGGGCCGGCCGAGCAGGGCGTCGCGGACCGAGCCGCCGACGAGGTGGAGCAGGTGGCCGTGGGCGGCGAAGACACGACCGAGCTCGTCCGCGGCCGGCGGCACCCTGAGCAGCTCACTCACCACCCGTTCGGCCGAGTCGCGCGGGTTGTCCAGACTGATCACTGACACACCTTCAGGTTACGGGGTTGGACGCGGTGAACCGGCACCCGGACGAGCCGGGGACGATCACACCGCGGCCACGGCGACGCGGTTCCGACCACCGGGATCAACGGGCACAACCGGGGCGTTGCGGGCACACGGGCCGGCCGGGGGACCCGCGCCTCGTACGATCAATCCATGCCGCCGTCGACCTCCTCCGCCGGTCGCACTCCGCTGCCCCGGGTGGAGGAGACCTCGGCGGGCGGCCTCATTCTCGACCAGTGCTCCACGGACGCCTCCGCCGCGCTCATCGCCCGCCGGGATCGCCATGGGCGGCTGTTGTGGCTGCTACCCAAGGGTCACGTCGAGGCCGGCGAGACCACCGAACAGGCCGCCGTCCGGGAGGTCCGCGAGGAGACCGGGCTGACCGGGTCCGTCCTCGGCCGGTTGGGCACCATCGACTTCTGGTTCGTCGCCGGGGGGGCACGCATCCACAAGACGGTGCACCACTTCCTGCTGCTGCGCAGCGTCGGCTCGCTGTCGGACGCCGACATCGAGGTCGACGCCGTGGCCTGGGTTCCACTGGCCGAGGTCGCCGAGCGCCTCGCCTACGCCGACGAGCGGCGCCTGCTCGACGAGGTGCCCGTCGTGCTGGCCGCGACCGCATGACGGCGCCGCGCCGGCCCGCGCGACGGGCGCGGCCCCGCGGGGCGTCCGGCGCCCGGCGCTGGCCGGCCCGGCTCGCCGCCGTGGTGCTGCTCGCCCTCGTCATCCCGGTGGCCGGCGGCTCCGCGGCGGGCGCGGCGATCCGCGGCGGGCTCGTGGAACGGATCGCCCGACCCGATTCATCCACAGGATCACCACGGTCTTCCACAGCTTCATCCACAGACGAATCGGGCGGTTCGCTACCTTCTTCACCGGGATCGGCGTCGTCGTCCACCGGTCCGGGGAACCGGGTGACCGTGACCGTCGACGAGGTGCAGGCGCCGGCCGCGGGGTCCTCCGTGGTGTCGGTGCAGGGCACGCTGTCCACCTCGGGGCCGCAGCCCCTGACCGACCTGCGGATGAGCCTGTCGATCGGCTCCCCGGCGGTGACCTCCCGCGGGCGGCTCGAGACCCTGGCCGAGAACGGCGAGGCCCGCCCCCAGCCCAGCTACCGCCAGCTACCCCTCTCCGGCGGACAGAGCACGCAGCCGCTGTCCGATCCGCCCGTCCAGGGCGCCGACCCGGTCAGGTTCATGATCACAAGTGATCTCGGTGCATCCGCGCTGCCGGTGCGGGTCGGCGTCTACCCCCTGCGGGTGAAGGTCACGGGTTCCGTCGGCGGGCAGCCGGTGGCGCCGCTCGGCGTGGCGTACACCTTCCTGGTGCGTTCGTCCGGCCAGCAGCAGCGGACCCCGGTGGCGGTGGTCCTGCCGCTCGCCGACCAGCCCCGCCTGCGCTCGGACGGCCTGCTGACCGACAACGAGCTCGCCGACGAGGTGAAGCCGACCGGGCGGCTGTACCGCCTGCTCGACGCGGCCCGGTCGACCGTCACCGCCGAGGGCCGGCCCGCGGTCACCCTCGCCGTCGACCCGACGCTGGTGCAGGCGCTGCAGATCATGACGAACCCGGACGGCTACCACTACGCCAGCCCCGGCGGCGGCGCGGACGGCGTGAAGGAACCGCAGAGCTCCGACGCCGCCCAGTTCCTCAACGACATCAAGAACTTCGCCGACGCCGGCGGCGGTGTCTTCGCCCTGCCCTACGGCGACGCCGACCTGGCCGCCCTGGTCCACGCCCAGAAGCTGGACACGGTGAGCTACGCCGTCAACACTGGCCAGGTCGTGCTCGCCGCTCTGCTGAAACGAGAACCCGCGCAGATGGCGTCCGTCGCCTACCCCGTCGACGGGCTCGCCGACACCGCCACCGTGGACGTGCTGCGCCAGTTGAAGGTCGGGACCGTGTTGCTCGACGACCGCATCCTGCGTCCCGGGTCCGCCGTCCCCTACACGCCGTCGGCCACCTACGAACTCCCGACGTCGGCCGGCCCGATCCGGGCGCTCGCCACCGACCACCGCCTCGCCGAGATCGCCACCTCCTTCGACGGCCGAGCCGACGGTCCCAGCGCCGGGGTCGTCCTGACACACTTCCGAGCCGACCTCGCCATGATCACCGCGGAGCAGTCCGAGCCCCGGTTCCAGGTCCTCGCCCTGCCGCGGGGCTGGAACCCGCCCACGGACGACTGGGCCAAGCAGGTGCTGGGGGCGATCGACAGCGACTACTCCGTCCCGGTCCCGCTCGACGGCGGCGCCGGCCAGAACCAGTCGCCGGCCCGCCGCGGCGTGCTGGTCTACCCGGCCGACGCGCAGGCCCGGGAGCTGCCCGTCACCTACCTCGACGCGGTGGCGAGCGTCCGCGACGAGGCGCTGGCGCTGGGCCCGGTGCTCTGCCCGCCGCCGAAGGCCACCCGCACCTGCCGGATCGACCGGGTCGACCCGATGAGCAACGCACTTGTCACAGCGACCTCCGTCGCCTGGCGCGGGGGGCGCATGGTCGACGGTGTGTCGTTGAGCCAGCAGGTGGACGGGAACGTGTCCGCGATCCGCAACGGCATCCAGGTGGTGGCCTCCCGCAGCGTCAACCTGACGAGCAAGCACGGGCTGGTACCGATCACGCTCGAGAACAACACGAAGTTCGAGGTCACCGTCGTGCTCGCCTTCTCCTCGACCCACTCCCGGCTCCGCTCGCCGGCCCGTGAGACCCGCAACCTCCCCTCGGGGCAGAAGGCCCAGATCGAGATAGAGGTGGACGCCGAGGGCGCGGGGACGTTCCCGCTGGAGATCCGCCGCCTCAACCTCGACGGCCAGGCCCTCTCGACCGATCCCCCGACCCGGGTACTCGTGCGCTCCACCGTCTACGGCGCGATCGCCACGGCCATCACCATCGGCGCGGTCAGCGTGCTGCTGCTGGCCGTCGTGGTGCGCCTCGCCCGCCGGCTGCGGCCGGGCGCGCGCCGGACCGCCGACTCCGCCGGCGGCGCCCCCGAACCGATCGCCGGCGGCCCGGCGGCCTCGGACGGCCCGGCGGCCCCGGACGGCACGGCGATCCCGGGCGGACTGACGGACCCGGGTGCCGCCACGGCGGGGGTGGCGGCGCTGCCGGGTCGCCCCGGGAGCGAGTCCGATGCCGCCCGGCCACCCTTCCGGCGGGCGCCCGCCGCGGTCGCCTCCGGGTGGTCGACGGGCGCCCCCACCGCCGATCTCTCCTACGCCACGCGTCGCGAGCCGAGCGTCGCGCCCGCCGCCCGCGGCCTGGAGCCCGGGACCGACCAGGACCGAGACCAGGACCGAGACCAGGACCGGGACCAAGACCTGGATCACGACCGGGGCTGGGACCGGGGCCCGGAGCATCAGCCCGATTCCGGCCACGGCGCCGCGGCGGAACACGCCGGCCCCGGGTGGGACGTGGCCACCGGTGAGGTTCCGGCCCGTCGGCGACGGAGCGGCCCGTGACCCCCGTCGAGGGGGAGGGCGGCTCGGGTCCCCGGCACCGCCGGGGCGGCACCGGCCCCCGCGCTGGCCGCGGCGATCGTGGTCGCGATCCGTGGCGCGACACCCCCGGCGGCCCGGACCACCGGGCTGAGGAGTGGGCCGACGGCGCCGGCCGGCCGGGGGCGACTCTCGATCCGCCCCACGTCCCCGNCCCGCTGCCCCAGGCGGACTGGTCCTNCCCCGCCCAGGACCCGCCGCAGTACCGGGATTCCGGCCGGCCTTACCCGGAGCCTCACCGCTCCTACCCAAATGGTGATCAGCCGTACCCGGGAGGCGACCGGTCCTACCCGGGAGACGGCCGATCCTTTTCCAACCCGAGTGGGCGGCGCCCGGACCTCGACGAGCGATATCCGGACCTCGACCAGCGGTATCTCGATCCAGCCGATCAATACCCCGGCCCCGACGGCCGGCCCGGGAACCCGGACGACGGGTACGGGGATCGCGACGACGGCTACCGCCGCCGGGACGGCGCGTACGCGGATGAGCCGTACGCCGAAGGGCACTATCCACGGCGGGCACGGCGAGCGGCCTACCCCGAACACCAGTTCGATGATCACGACCCGGCCGGGCGGAACGACGCGTCCCACAGCGGCCACGACCGATGGGCCGACCCACGGGACGGCGCCGCGCCGCGCCCGGTCCCACCCCCCGGCGCGCCGCGGGCCGCGGTTCCGGAGGCGACCCGGAAGCTGCCGGCCGCGCCGCGGACACCACCGCCGCCCCCCGGCGTGCCGCCCCCGTCCGAGAGAGGTCCCGGCTCCGCCGCACGCGGACGGGTCCAGCCCGCTGCGCCGGTCGACGGGACACGGACCACCAGACTGCCCACCCCGCCCGGCCCGCCGCGGCCGGCGGACCCGGTACCCGGACGGCGGCCGCAGACGGAATCCGGCTCGCCCCCCGGCCAGGTCGGTCGGCCCACTGGTCCGGGTTCCGCCGGGCGCGGGTCGCAGGAGCAGCAGCCGGATGCCGCCGACCGCCCCCGACGCTTCGCCGGCGAACGGCGCCGGCCGTCTCTTGGCGAGTCCCGGCCGACGGTGGCGCTTCCGCGCAGCAACGTCCGGCGCATCCCCCCGGAGTCACACCAGCACGGCCGCAGCCGGGACGATGGCCGCGGCCGGGACACCGCCCTGCCCCCCGAGGCCCGGGACGGCCGAAACGCCCGCACCCGTGACCGTCGCGGCGACGCCCGCTACGGCGCGGACCGCGACGGCGCCCCCGGCGGTTGGCGCGACGATCCGGCCGCCGACCCGCGGGCAGACCGCCACGCCGGCGAGGTCGGGGACGGCGGGAACGGGGGGAACGGCGGCGGCTTCAGGGAGGGCGACCTCAGGGACGTTCGCGCCGCCCGCCCCCGGACCCCGGCCGCCCGCGAGACGGCCGGGCGGAACGCCCGGCGTGACCCGTCACGTCGACGGACCCCGCGCCCCACCGATGCCGCGGCCACCACCGCGCTCGCGAAGCCGTCAACCGCGAAGGCAGCAACCGCGCAACCCGCGAGCACCCCATCCACGAGCGCCCAACCCGCGCGGACGCCGTCGACGAGGGCACAGTCGACGACCGCGAAGTCGACGACCGCCCGCCGGGGGAAGTCCGGCGCAAGGAAGTCCGGGCCGAGCCTCGGCCAGGCCAGCGGGATCATGGCGATCGGCACGATCGTCTCCCGGGCGTCCGGCTTCCTGCGCACGGTCGCGATCGCCGCCGCGCTCGGCACCAGCGGAGTCAGCCAGGCCTACAACGTTGCCAACACCACGCCGAACGTCCTCTACGACCTGCTCCTCGGCGGGATCCTGACCAGCGTCATCGTCCCGGTGATGGTGCGCGCGGCCAAGGAGGACCCGGACGGCGGGGACAGTTTCGCCTCCTCCCTGCTGACCATCATGATCCTCGGGCTGGGCGCGGCGGTGGCGGTCGGCATGCTGGTCGCGCCCTGGATCACCGACGCCTACCTGCACTCGGGGCCGGCGGAGCGGGCGCTGGGCACCGAGATGCTGCGCTGGTTCCTGCCGCAGATCGTCTTCTACGGGGTGGGCGCGACGATCGGCGCGATCCTCAACGTCAGGCAGTCCTTCGCCGCGCCCATGTTCGCGCCGATCCTGAACAACCTGATCGTCATCGCGACGTGCGTGGCCTTCGTCTACATCGTGTCGGGACCGCACCCCCCCGGGGTGGACGGGCCGAAGGCCATCAGCAACGCGCAGATCACGGTGCTCGCCGGCGGGACGACGCTGGGTGTCGTGGCCATGACGCTCGCTCTGCTGCCATCTCTGCGCAAGGTTGGTTTCCGGTACCGCCCGCGGCTGGACCTGCGCCATCCGGAACTGCGCTCGGCGGCCCGGCTGGCCGGCTGGACGCTGCTGTTCGTCATCGTCAGCCAGGCCGGCTACCTGGTGATCGTCAACCTGTCGACGGCGACGACCGCCTACACGATCTACACCTACGGCTACCAGATCTTCCAGCTTCCCTACGCGATCATCGGTGTCTCGGTGATCACGGCGCTGCTGCCGAGGATGAGCGGGCACGCCGCCCAGGGCCGCCGGGATCTCGTCCGGGCCGACATCTCGACCGCGACCCGGGTCGCGGTCACGGCCATCGTGCCGGCGGCCCTGTTCATCCTCGCCCTGGGGCGGCCGATCGCCGTCGCGGTGTTCTACCACGGCGCGGTCCGGTACCACGCCGCGGTGGACATCGGCGACACGCTCAGCGCCTTCGCGCTGGCCCTGGTGCCGTTCTCGCTGTTCCAGGTGCAGTTGCGGGCGTTCTACGCCTACCAGGACAGCCGGACGCCGGCGCTGGTCAACATGGGCGTCGTCGCGGTGAACGTGCTGGGCGCGGTGGTGCTCACCGTGCTGGTGCCCGAGCAGCATCGCGCGCCGGCGCTGGCGCTCGCCTTCGCCTTCGCCTACCTGGTCGGGCTCGCGGCCACGACGATCCTGCTGCGCCGGCGGCTGGGTGGCGTCGACGGCAACCGCACCGCTCGGGTGATCACTCAGGTCGCGGTCGCCGCGGGCCTCGGCGCCGTCATCGCGTCCCTGCTGGCCCGCGGAATCCGGTCGGTGATCGGGACGGGCTGGCTCAGCTCCGGGGTCGCGGTAGTGATCGCGGCCGTGGTGGGCGGCGCGCTGTTCATCGCGGTCGCCAGACGGATGAACGTGCACGAGGTCAACGCGCTGGCCGAGGTTGTCAACGGCCGTCTGCGCCGCGGGCGCGGGCGGGGCAGGCCCGGCGGGCCGACCGCATCGCCGGCGGCGGCCGACCGGACCGGGCGGGCGGAGCGCACGGGCAGGACCGAGCGGACGGCCCGCCGGGAGCCGTCGTCGCGGACCGGGGCACGCGCCCCGACACCACCGCGGCGGGAAGGCCCGGACGACCGGTCGGGATCCGCGACCGGCACGCGTCGGGCGGGGCGAGCGCCGCGGCGGCGCTGACCGGTCGGCGCCCGCGACGGCCCAGGCCGGGCCCGGCGGAGGTTGCCGAGCGACGCTCGCGGCGGGCACCAAAGGGCCAGCTCGGACGTCACCCCGACCCGGCGAAATCCTCATGACCATGGTCTGGTGATGGAGGTGTACGCGGGGCCGACAGCGGCCGCCGATCCTTCCATCACCATAACGCGGTGTAGTTGGGAAACGCCGCGAGGATTACTCTACTAATGCGTAGGAATACGGCGGATATTCGCCATAGCCCGGTTGGCTGGACGGGAGCTTAACGACCCCGGCGGACAGCTCCGTCTTGGCTGGGGGAAACGTCCTTCCGGGCCCTGCGGCGGCGCACCCGGGCGCGGCCGGGCGCGGCCGGGCCGGCGGCCACGGAGGCCGACGGGAGGCGATCAGGCGGCTATCGTCACAGCCGGTACACAAGGGCGGGTTGTCCCAAGACATTCGCGAGATCCTCCGGCCATCCTCGTACACTGGACACGCTGTGCGCGGGCCCCGCCCAACGTCGCCGGTGAACCAGGCGCAGCCTCCGCTCGTCACGTCGTTCACCGTGGCGACAAGTTCCGGGCGACGAAGGATTCCGGGGTCTCCGCCCACGGTCACGGCACACTGGGCGGACCCCTGCCCGGGTGAGGTAGGGAAGCCCGACGGCGGATCGTCCCCGTCAGGCCGTGGACGACGGAGGCGCTGTGGTCGACGGAAGCAACCGACCGCAGGCTGAGGACGTCGACAACGACGTAACACTGACCGCCCCCGACCCCCGGAGCTCGTCGACCCCCGCCGGCACCGCGGTGCTCGCCGAAACCGTCCTAGACCGCCGTTACCGCCTGCTTTCCGCGCTCACCAGCCGCGGGCCGGTCACCCTCTGGCGCGGCGACGACAACGTGCTCGCCCGGCCGGTCGCGGTGCGCATCGTCGAGCACGGCCCGGTGAACCCGGGCGACAACGGCGCCGCCGCCGCGGACCCGAACCGGGAGCAGGCCGCCCGGCGTCTGCTCGCCGCGGCCATCAACTCCGGCCGGCTCGTGCATCCGGGTGCCGCCTCCACCTACGACGCCACGACGACGACCACCGGATCGCGGCGCATCTCCTACGTCGTCTCCGAATGGGTCGACGGCAAGACCCTGCGCCAGCTCACCGCCCAGGGGGCGCTGCGCCCCGAGCAGGCCGGCGCCGTGGTGCTCGCCGCGGCCCGGGTCATCGCCGCAGCCCACGAGCGGGGCATCCATCACGGCGATCTCAGCCCCGGCGACGTCATCGTCTCCAGCCACGGCACCGTGAAGATCATCGATCTGGAGATCGGTGGCGTGCTCGCGGAGCTGGAGCGCTCGGGGACGCCCGGGGAGCTTGACGGCCCCGACGCCGCCGGGAACGGCGATGACGCCGAGGCCACCAGGGTGGTGGGCGCGGGCGACGCCGCCGCCGCCGATCTGCGAGCGCTCGGCGGCCTGCTGTACGCGGGGCTCACCGGCCACTGGCCCCTCGGCGGGGACCGCGGCCTGCCCACCGCGCCGACCTCGGGCGGGCGGCTGCGCAGCCCCCGGCAGGTCACCTCGTCGGTGCCTCGCGACCTGGACGCCATCACCATGGCGACCCTCGGCGACGAGCGGGCGGGCGCGCCCATCACCACCGTCGCCGAGCTCGTCGAAGAGCTGGAGTCGATCAACCCGGTCGACGCGGTGCTCGACACCGGCCTGATGAGCCTCGGCGAGGAACCCCCCAGCACCGAGGCGATGGACGTGGACGGTTTCGCCTCCTCCGACTACCTCGCCGCGTCCGACTACCCCGCGCAGGGCCGCTACACCGACACCGCTGGCTACCCGGGCCCTGACCAGGCCCGTGACGGCCGCTACGAGACCCGTGTCGACGGCCCGAGCGGGCCGCGTGGCGGCGACACGGGGTACGGCCGTGGCGGCTACGACACCCGCGGCGGGTACGACACCCGCGGCCACGACCATCGCGGGCGGCCCGACCGGGGCAGGGATGACCGGGCCAGGGACGACCGGGGCTACGCCGCCGGGGCCGGCGGTTATCCGCCGGCGGACCGCTATCGGGACGCCCCGGGACGCGGGCGCGGCGGGTCCGGCCCCCGGCTCGGCCGGATGCTGCCGTGGATCGCCCTCGTCGTGGTCGTCATCATCGTCGCGGTCGTGGCCGTGTTCGCGCTGCGCAGCGGCGGCGATGGTGGCGGCGCCAGTCCGACTGCCTCGCCCACCAGCCAGGCCACCCCGCTCGGGACTGTGCTGAAGCCGCAGAGCATCGACACCATAGATCCTCCCGCCTCGGGCGGCGACGGCACCGAGCGGCCGAAGGAGGCCGCCAACGCGGTCGACGGCAACCCGTCGACCGTCTGGCACACCGAGGGCTATGTCACCGCGAATCTCGGCGGCCTCAAGCCCGGCGTCGGCCTGCGGCTGACCTTCGGCCAGGCGATCAGCCCCACCTCGGTCACAGTCCAGGTCGGCAGCGGCCCGGTGTCGTTCGAGCTTCGTAGCGCCGCCACCCCCGGGGACACGATCGACAGCTACCGGGTCGTCGTCCCGAAGACCGACGCCCCCAGCGGCCCGGTGAACCTTCCCATGCCCTCCGACCTCACCCCGGCGCAGTACTGGGTCCTGTGGCTGACCTCCCTACCGAAGGACAGTGACGGGCAGTATCGCGGTTCGATCGCGGAGATCACCTTCCGGTCCTGACCGAGAGCCGGTCCCGAAGGGGGAGGAGGTGGGAATCCCGCCGTCTTCGGCGAGCTGTTCCGCCGACACGCGGATCGGCTCCGGTCGGTCGCCCACGGCCCCCGACCGATCCGCCTCCGACCGATCCGCCTCCGACCGATCCGCGGGGCACCATCACCGAGCGTGACATGCGTCTCGGTGTCGGCGGCGTCCCCGGCCGGCCCCCGGCGCTGCGCACGGCCGTGGTGCTGGTCGACGTCCAGAGACTGCCCCTCGCGGACGCTGCGCGGCTGCTCGACATCTCTGCCGGCACGGTGAAAAGTCACTGTTCGCGGGGGCGGGCGCACCTCGCCCTGCTCCTCGGATACCTCCCGCCCGGGAACCCAGGAGCCCCGCCCACCGTCTCAGAAGAAGGACACCATGATGCGGCGGCCTGCGCGCAGCGGCCGCCCGACGCCCGCAGTCGGTCCGCCGGCCGCAGTCCTCACCATGCGGCCCCATGGGTGCCCGGACCTGCCGGAGGAGGTGATCAGCAATGGCGAATGACCCGATGGACGACCGTCACCGATCAGCGGAGACGCGCCCCGCATTTCCCCTCGGCCGCCGGTCCCGCGGGCACGACCAGCATCCCGACGTGGAGCAGCTCGACGCCGTCGCCGGGGGCGAGACGGTCACCCGCTCGACCCGGGACCACGTCGAGGTCTGCCTGGAGTGCCGGGAGTCGATCGCCGCGCTGCGCAAGGTCCGCGCCGACCTGTCCCGGCTGGCCGCGATGACGATGCCGGGCGACGTCGCCGAGCGCATCCAGGCGGCGCTGGCCGCACAGTTGCCCCCCCGCCCGCTGCACGATCCCCCGGCCCGGCCCGGTGCCGACGTGACCACCACCGACGTGACCACCACCGACGCGCCCGCGCCACGCCCAGCCCCTGACGCGGGCCGCTCCCCCGCCGGTCCGATGGCCTCGGCACCGACCGGCGCTCCCCAGACCGGCACCCCCGGGACCGGCCCCGGCCGGCGGCCGACGGCCCGCCCCGAGCGGCGACCGGCGCCGGGTGCGGCGGCGGCCCCGCGGCGGGACTGGGTGTCGCTCGCGGCGGTCTGCGCGGCGTTCGTCACCTTCGGTGCTGCCGTCCTCGCCTTCTACAGTCTTCGGGTGGTGGACGCCCACCACCCGGTCGCGGCGTCGAGCGTCGCGCAGGGCCGGGAGTCGGCCGGCGCCGCGGCCGCCGGAGCCGGACCGGGCCGGCTGACCATGATGGCGGACTCGCGGACAACCGTCGCCCCGGCCGAGGTCGGCCAGCACGGCAGGGAGCTGCTCACGGGCCGGATCGCGGGTTCGGTGGCGCTGTCGCTGCCGCTGACCGGACCGACGGGGGACGCCACCGATGCGGGAGCCGTGGCGACGGCACGGTCAACGGGCGCCGTGCCGTTCCAGGCGGTCGCCCCGGCCGCCGCGCGCCATCCCGCCTCCGTCGTGGCGGCCCCGCCGGCCGCGGCCGGCACCCGGCTGCGCGCCCTGCTGGACACCCCGGATCTGCGCTCCTGCTACCAGAGCCTCATCGCCCAGTCGGGCGGCGAGATCCTCGCGGTCGACCGCATCCGGTACGACGGCCAGTCGGCGCTGCTGATCGTGCTGTCCATCCCCATGCAACCCGCGGCGGCGCGGGTGCTCGTCGTCGACACGCACTGCGGCGTCGTCAGCGTCTCCGCGGCATTGTGGTACAGCGCGACCACGCTGCGCAGGTAGCGTGAGCATCGACACTGGTGATCACCGGTTGCTCGGCACCGGCGGGTACAGGATGGAATCAGACGCCCTCGAGGACCGTTGTCGCTCTCGGACACCGTCTTCACGGATCAGACCTACGACCAGGGATCCCGACGCACCACCGAGGCCGATGGGCACCGGCGGGGTCCACCCCGGCTGACGGGGAATCGCGCAGCGTGAAAGGAGCGGGTGTGACAGCCCAGCAGCAGGTCCAGGACGTCACCGGCCACGGTGATCGACCGGCAGACGACGTGCGCGATGTCATCATCGTCGGCTCGGGGCCGGCGGGCTACACGGCCGCCATCTACACCGCCCGGGCCAACCTGCGGCCCCTCGTCTTCGAGGGCGCGGTCGCCGCCGGCGGCGCGCTCATGAACACCACCGAGGTCGAGAACTTCCCCGGCTTCCCCGAGGGCGTGCAGGGCCCGGAGCTGATGGAGAAGCTGCGCCAGCAGGCGGAGCGGTTCGGCGCCGAGCTGGTCGCCGACGACGTGACCGAGCTCGACCTCACCGCCGACCCGAAGATCGTCAGGGTCGAGGACCAGACGTTCCGCGCCCGCACGGTCATCGTCGCCACCGGCTCGGCCTACCGCAAGCTCGGCGTCGAGCACGAGGATCGACTGCTCGGGCGCGGGGTGTCGGCGTGCGCGACCTGTGACGGCTTCTTCTTCCGCGACCACGACATCGCCGTCGTCGGCGGCGGCGACTCGGCGATGGAGGAGGCGACGTTCCTGACCCGGTTCGCCCGGTCGGTCACGGTGATCCACCGGCGGGACAAGCTGCGAGCCAGCGCGATCATGCAGGAGCGGGCCTTCTCCAACGAGAAGATCCGGTTCCGGTGGAACGCCGACGTCGCCGAGCTCCTCGGCGAGGACAAGCTCAGCGGCATCCGGCTGCGCGACACGATCACCGGTGAGACGGAGGATCTCGACGTCACCGGCCTGTTCGTCGCGATCGGCCACGATCCGCGGACCGAGCTGGTCCGCGGCCAGCTCGAGCTGGACGACGCCGGTTACGTCAAGGTCGCGCATCCCACCACCAAGACGAACCTCGACGGCGTGTTCGCCTGCGGCGACGTGGTCGACCACACCTATCGGCAGGCCATCACCGCCGCCGGCACCGGGTGCGCCGCCGCCCTCGACGCGGAGCGCTTCATCGCCGCCGGAGAGGGTCCCGGCGAGACGACCACCGAGGCCCCGCGGGTCTCCACCCTGGCGCCGCAGCCGGCCTGACGCCGCCCCCGCGCATCGACCACCCATCCCACCACCGCCTTCCAGCCACCACCGCCTTCCAGCCACCACCACATCCAGCAGGGAGAACAGCTATGGCAGGCACCACCCCCGTGACCGACAGCACCTTCACCGCCGAGGTCCTCCAGAGCGACGTACCGGTCCTCGTGGACTTCTGGGCCGAGTGGTGCGGCCCGTGCAAGATGGTCGGACCGGTCCTCGAGGAGATCGCCAAGGAGCACGGCGAGAAGCTGCGGATCGTCAAGCTGAACATCGACGAGAACCCGGAGACGGCGCGGAACTACCAGATCATGTCGATCCCGACCATGGCGGTCTTCGTCAAGGGCGAGGTGGACAAGAGCATCGTCGGCGCGAAGCCGAAGGCCGCTCTGCTGCGCGACCTCTCGCCGTACATCTGATCGTTTCCTGCCAACTGACCTCCTCGACGGCCACGCGGCGCGCCTATCCCTGACGGGTGGGTGCGCGGCGGGCCGCCACCGACGGCCCGCCGCGCGTTCCTGCCGGCGGGCCGTCGGCGTATCCGGGGGACCGACCTGCCCGCACCCCCGGGCCAGCGGCGGGAATCGGATGCCACAGCACAGCGTGGACAGGTTGGTCACGCTGGGTCAATGACGGAGGATCCCGTTCGCGGCCGGTCGGGACCACGTGGGCATGCCCTAGGCTTGAGATTCAGCAATCGGCAGTCGGGAAACAGTTCGTCGACGCGGCGGCCCCGACCACCGGGTTCCGCCGGGGAACACGTTGGGGGCAGGCAAGCTGAAAGGTACACGTTCGTGAAGCTGTTGCGGCTGGGAGACCAAGGTTCCGCCGTCGCCGAGGTTCGGGCGGCCCTGACCTATCTCGGTTTTCTTCCCGCGACCCCCCGGCAGAGCGGAGAACGGGGCGAAGCGGCACCGCCCGCGGCACCGCCCGGGGAGTCGAAAGGCGCCGAGCCGCCTCCGCCGGCCGCCGAGCCGGCCGCCGCGGAGGGCGCCCGCAGCCCGGCTGTGGGGCCGGCCGGCGGCGCGGGCGGTGCTGCGGCCGCTCCCCCCGACCGGTTCGATCGCGACCTCGACAATGCGCTGCGGGCCTTCCAGCAGAGTCGTGGTCTGTCCGTCGACGGGATACTCGGTCCGGATACGGCGCGGGCGCTCGAGGAGGCCCGACACAATCTCGGCGACAGGTTGCTCTATTTCAGCGCCGCGCACCCCTTCGTCGGAGATGACGTGGCCGCGTTGCAGGAGCGCCTGTTCAACATGGGCTTCGACATCGGCAGGACCGATGGCATCTTCGGTCCGCGGACCGAGAGCGCGGTGCGCGACTTCCAGCGCAACCGCGGCCTGGATCCCGACGGTCGCTGCGGCCCGCGGACGCTGCGCGAGCTCAAGCGACTGCGCCGCACCGTGACCGGTGGTCGTCCCGACGTGCTGCGCGAATCCGTCCGTCTCCTCGCCCGCGGTACCTCCCTGCTCGGGGTGGTTGTCGCCCTCGATCCCGGGCACGGCGGCGACGACCTCGGCATCGTCAGCGGCGGCCTGTGCGAGCGGGACCTCATGGCCGATCTCGCCGCCCGGCTCACCACCCGCCTGCTCGACTCGGGCCTGGAATCCCACCTCATCCATGGCCCGGACGAGTCACCGAGCGAGGAGGATCGCGCCGCCCGCGCGAACGAGCTGGAGGCCGACCTCCTGATCTCGCTGCACGCGGAAGGCAGCACCTCCCGCCACGCGCAGGGAGTATCGGCCTACTACTACGGCAACGCCCGCGGCTCCTCGGCCGTCGGCGAACGTTTCGCCCAGCTTGTCCAGCGCGAGATCGTCTCCCGCACCGACATGCTGGACTGCCGCACCCATCCGAAGGTCTGGGACCTGCTCCGCCGCACCCGGATGCCGACGGTCCGGCTCGACCTCGGCTACCTGACCAATGATCACGACGCGCGTGCGCTCGGCTCGACCGACTTCCGCGCCGCGGTCGCCGAGGCGGTCCTCGCGGCAACACAACGGCTGTTCCTCCCGCCGGAGATGGACGCCCCGACGGGACAGCTTCACGTCCCGCGGCTCGCCGGTCGCGCCTGACAGGTCCGCCGGTCCCCGTCGACTGGACGGAGGAGCTGGCCTGCTGGCCCGCCGACCTGCAGCCGTCCAGCTCGGGGCACGAGAGAGGTTTCACGTGAAACAGGCGCGGTGCGTCGAGGGTCGATCCGCGCCGGTCGGCCTAGGCTGATGCCAAAACCGCCGCCGTCCACGCAACCGCTGTGGACGGCGGCCCGGTGGCCGACCGCGGGAGTGCCCTTTCGATGAGCCGTCGCATCGCGAACATCACCCTGGACAACATCGACGACATGCCGCTGCCCTGCCGCCGCTGCGTGTTCTGGGAGCTCGATCCGGTCGCGCGCAGCCGCGCGGAGGAGACCGGAGCCACCGATCTGGAGAAGGAGGCCTGGGTCTCCGCGGCGCTACTCGAATGGGGAAGCTGCGGGAAGATCGTCTACGTCGACGACGTCCCGGCCGGTTTCGTCATGTTCGCGCCGCCCGCGTACGTGCCCCGCTCGGTCGCCTTCCCCACCAGCCCGGTGTCGCCGGACGCGATCCTGCTGATGACGGCGCTCATCGTGGAGGAGTTCGCGGGCCAGGGCCTCGGCCGGATCCTCATCCAGTCCGTCACCAAGGAGATCCTGCGGCGGGGGNTCAAGGCGGTGGAGGCGTTCGGTGACCTGCAGAACTCGGGCGCCCGGTGCGTGGTACCCGCCGACTACCTGCTGGCCGTCGGTTTCAAGACGGTGCGACCCCATCACCGGTGGCCCCGGTTGCGCCTCGAGGTGAAGAACACGGTGAGCTGGCGCGAGGACGTCGAGGTCGCGCTGGAACGACTGCTCGGCTCGATGACGCCGGAAGGCGTGCTCCGCAAGGTCGGTCAGGCCGGCAACCCCGCCTGACCGCCGCCTGGCCGCCGCCTGGCCGCCGCCGGGACGCCGCGCCCCCGCGTCCCTTACGGCAGCCACTCCTCCCGTCGGGAACCATCTCTCGATCTGGCGGCTCCACCGCCGCTGCCGACCCTGCAACGCCGCCGGCCCAACCATGTCGGCCCAGCCATGCCGGCCCAGCCATACCGGCCCAGCCATGGCTGACCTCACCCACGACGGACAGCCCGATCCCCTCGGACCCGGCGGCACCGACCGGCTCGCGAGCCGGCGCGGACACCGCTGGCCAGTCGTCGCGCCGAAGACGCGACGACGGCGATGCGGCCGGGAAGGCTAACGCGGCGAAGCGGCGTCCGGCGCGGTCGCGGGGGACATCACCGCGACGATCCGCTCCAGGTCCTCCATCGAGCCGAACTCAACCGTGATCTTTCCCTTGGTGCGGCCCATATCGACCTTCACCCGCGTCTCGAAACGGTCCGAAAGCTGGTCGGCGAGTCGCGACAGGGTGGGCGGGGTCGAGCGAGGGCCACGCGGGGCGCGCTTGCGCGGCGTGTCCTCGTCCAGGGCCACGATCTCCTCGACAGCCCGAACGGACAGCCCCTCCGCGACGATGCGGGTGGCGAGCCGGTCCTGGGCCTCGGGATCCCGCAGCGAGAGCAGCGCCCGCGCATGCCCCGCCGAGAGCACGCCGGCCGCCACCCGCCGCTGCACCGCCGGCGACAGCCCGAGCAGGCGAATGGTGTTGGTGACGTGCGAGCGGGACCGGCCGAGCCGGCCGGCGAGCTCCTCGTGGGTTGCCCCGAAGTCCTTGAGGAGCTGCTCGTACGCCGCCGCCTCCTCCAGCGGGTTGAGCTGCTGGCGGTGCAGGTTCTCCAGCAGGGCGTCGCGCAGCATGGCATCGTCGGCGGTCTCCCGCACGATCGCGGGGATGCGGGTCAGCTCCGCGAGCTGGGACGCCCGCCAGCGCCGCTCGCCCATCACGAGTTCGTACTGCTCCGGCCCCACCGATCGGACCACGACCGGCTGGAGCAGGCCGACCTCACGCAGGCTCGCCGCCAGTTCCTCCAGCGCGTCCTCGTCGAAGTGCGTCCGAGGCTGGCGCGGATTCGGGACGATCGACCCGATCTCCAGCTCGCGGAAGGTGGCGCCCTGGACGGGCAACGGACCGATGTTCTCGCCGCTGCGTAGGCCGAAGGCGCCGAGATGCCCGCCGCCGTCGGGGCGGCCGCCGGCGTCGGCTGCGGGGCGATCGGCGCCGTACGCCTCCGCGGGCGGGGGGGCGACGGGGATGAGCGCCCCGAGCCCGCGTCCCAGACCGCTGCGGCGCGCGCTCACCTGACCGCACCGTTCGGCTCGAAGCCCCGCTCGGCGAGCTCACGGGCCGCGGCCAGGTAGGACAGGGAGCCGCGGGAGGTCGGGTCGTAGGTCAACGCCGACTGCCCGTAGCTCGGGGCCTCCGCGAGCCGGACGTTACGGGGGATCGTCGTGCCCAGCACACGGTCCCCGAAGTGCTCCTTGACCTCGTGCACGACCTGATCGGCCAGCCTGGTGCGCGAGTCGTACATGGTGAGCAGAATCGTCGACAGGCGCAGGTCCTGGTTGAGGTGGGCCTGGACGAGCTCGACGTTGCGCAACAGCATGCCGAGTCCCTCCAGCGCGTAGTACTCGCACTGGATCGGGATGAGCAGCTCCCGCGCCGCCACCAGCGCATTGACGGTCAGCAGGCCAAGCGACGGGGGGCAGTCGATGAGGACGTAGTCGACCTCCCGCTGCATGCTCTGGATGGCCCGATGCAGGCGGTTCTCCCGAGCCACGAGCGAGACGAGCTCGATCTCGGCGCCGGCCAGGTCGATTGTCGCCGGGGCGCAGAACAGTGCGGGCGCCTCGGCCGAGGCGACGATGACCTCGTCGAGCGGGCGGTCACCGAGCAGCACTTCGTAGATGGAGGGGACACCGGAGTGGTGGTCGATGCCGAGCGCCGTCGACGCGTTTCCCTGCGGATCGAGATCGATCACCAGGACGCGGATGCCGTGCGACGCCAGCGCCGCGGCCAGGTTGACCGTCGTCGTCGTCTTGCCCACGCCACCCTTCTGGTTGGCCACCGAGATGATGCGCCGCCGAGTGGGACGGGGGAATGGTTGTCGTCGTTCTGTCGCCAAGGCTTCCACTGCTGCTGCCGCCGCCGCTCCGATCGGGGTCGACCGGTCGAGCGGGTCCAGCGGGGGAATGACGGAGTCGTAACCCCGGTATCCCCCACCCACGGATCCACCTCGGCCCGTCGACGCTGTTTCACGTGGAACGAGACTGCCCACGCGTCGGCTGGTCACGATCGACCTCCCGTGATCGTCGTGAGTCCCGCGCCGTTCGTCTGACCTGTCTGCCATCGTGCCGCTCACCGTCGCCGCGCCCTTTCCTGCCTTCGGCCCGGGAGAGCTGGGATGACCGCACGGCTCGGAGGACCCGGGTGGGTTCGTCCACCCGTCCCTCTCCGCACACCACGACATCCACGGGATGCCACCCCTGGTTTCCGAGACTGCCGCGCGCGTCCTGCAACTCCTCCAGGATCCGCGAACCGCGCATCGCCAGCATGACACCACCCGGTTGCAGCATCGGAAGGAGGATTGCACCCAGCCGCTCGAGCGGGGCGACCGCGCGTGCGACGGCTACCCCGAATCTACGACCCTCCGGGCCGATTCCGGCATCCGGCGCGCGGCCACGCAGGACGGAGACCTGCTCCTCCAGCCCCACGGCAGCCACGACCTCCTGGAGAAAGCGGCAGCGTCGTTCCATCGGTTCGAGCAACACGACCCGCACGTCCGGGCGGGCCAGGGCGAGGGGGATTCCCGGCAGGCCGGCGCCGCTGCCCACGTCAACGGCGTCGGCACCCTCGGGAACGACCTCGGCGAGGACCCCGCAGTTGAGCACGTGCCGCTCCCACAGCCGGCCGGTCTCCCGCGGACCGATCAGCCCGCGTTCCACTCCCGCGGTTGCCAGCAGCGCGGTGAAGCGCTCCGCCGCCGCGAGCCGCGAGCCGAACAGCTCGGCGGCGGCCGCCGGCGTCGGCGGCGGGGGACCCGCCGGACGCGCCGGACGCGAGGGATCGGAGTCGGTCATCGCACACCCGCCCGGGCCAGTCCAGTAGTGCCATCCCGTGCGGCCCGGCCATCCCTGCCGTCTCCGACGGCAGCGCCGGCGGCGACGGGTGGGCGGGGCCGGCCGGCTCCCCTCCGGAACAGCGGGTCGGGTGGGCCGCCGCCAGGCACCGCGAGCCGGGGGAGACAGGACGAGAGGGGTAGAGGATCGCGCACCCGACAAGCATCCCCGCTGCGCCCGGCGGGGCATGCGCCGCGTGCCGTCAGGTCCCCTCTGCCCGGATCAGCCGCCGCTCCGGGGCGGGGCCCCGCTGGGAGCCGAGGCCACCGGAGGTCGAGGGCCACCGGAGGTCGAGGCCGCTGAGGGGCGGGTCAGTGGTAGGCGACGATGACCCGCCGGGGCGGCGGGGAGCTCGGGGCGCAGCGGTCATAGCGGGTCAGCACGCCGGTCAGCCGGAAGTTCCAGTCCTGGGTCGCGCACCAGCCGGCCCGGTGCAGCGGCGCGAGCTGACCGGCCAGGCTCGTTCGCTCGACGTCGAAGACGAAGACGAGCAGATGCCCGGGCGGGACGGGGCGGCGCGCAAGCTGGCGCAGCAGAGCGGGCTTGGCGCCACCGAAGAAGACGGTGTCCCGTCGGGCGATCCGGGCGGGCGCACCGACCCCGCCGGTCGCGGGCGCCTGGGCGTCCGCCGCCGGTCCCGCGGGCCGGTGATCGCCGACGGCGCTCCCCCCGTCAACCGCAGAACCGCCGGCGGCGACGCGGCTCGGCGCGGGCACCGCCCCCACCGAGCCGACGGTGGACGCCTCACTCGCGGACGTCTCGCCGACGGATCTCTCGGCGGCGGCGGAGGCGACCGTGCCACCGACGGCGCCCCGCCGCGGGCGACCGTCCCCGGCGGGGCCGGGCTGGAGATCGGTGGGCTCGCGCGGCCCGTCGTCGCTGGCCTCCATTGCATAGAGCCAGCCCGGCCGGGCGAGGCGGCCGCCGACCGCGACGACGTCACCCGGCCGGGCCACCCGTCGGGTGACGATGGCCGCGTCGACCATCAGGTCCAGGCCGCGCAGGCGATCCCGGTGCTCCCACAGCGGCCGACTGCCCGACAGGGACGTCTGCAGGAGCAGCACGCCGCAGCCGGTGATCGCGACGACCGCCGCGAGGGGAAGCACCACCGCGGCGCGGGCCAGGCCGACCCGCGAGCCTGCGAGCCCGGGCACCCGTGCCGGGCCGGCCGGCGCCGGCGGCGGGGAGTCCGCGACGGCCGAGTCCAGCGCCCCGGGAAGGGCGCAGGAACCGTCGCTTTCCGTCACCAATTCCGGCGAAGAATCCGATAGTGATCGAGCAATCACGGATCCCGGCAGGGCGAGGGTAGGGAGTGCATCCTTGGAGCGCCCAGCAGCCTGCTGGGGCCCACCGCGGGGCAGGCGGCCGCGCACCGCCGACAGGAGGGAGCGAATCGCCCGCTCGACACCCACCACCACCACAACAACGAGCAGCGGCACCACGTACAGGTTGGTCCGGGTCGGTCCGAACGGCCAGTACCGGGCGGCGCTCGCGCCGAGCATCATCAGCTCCGCGCCGCCGAGCGCGGCAAGCAGAGCCCGGCCCTGCCGGTGGCGGGCAAGCGCCGCGACGCCGGTCGCCCCGGCCGCGGCGACCGCGATCGCGATCAGGGCGGCCGGTGCGGAGCCCAACGGCCCCGTGGGCACCGTGCCGTGGATGAGGCTCGGGTCGAAGCGGTCGATCCCCGGCGGCGAGCCGGTGACGGTGGCGCGGACCTGATCGGCGACGAACCGCAGTGCCGCCCACGGCCCGCGGCCCGCGAGGAACTGGCGATCCCAGTAGTCGCCGTTGCGCTGGCTGGACTGGTGGGCGACGAAACCGACGGTGTGCACGGCGCTGAAGGCGAGCGCGGGCAGGCACTCGACCAGCCGCCACCGCCGCGCCGGACCCCGCCACACGTCGACCGCCGCCAGCGGGAGCACCACGAAGATCCCGGGCACGGCGACGAGCGCCAGCACACCCGCCACCGTCCGCCGGACCAGGCGGCCACGGTCAGGCCCTCGCGGGGCCCCCGCGGCCGGGACCTCGTCGGGCGGCCCGAGCGGGTCCGCGGTCCAGATGACGACGATGCACACCGTGACGAGCGCCTCGACCGTGTACGGCTTGAGCTGGGTGGCCAGATCCAGAAATGTCGTGTTGAGGCACAGCCAGCAGGCGGCGAACACCGCCGACGCCGTCCCGGCGAACCGGCGGGTGAGCACGACAATCGCGGCCCCGAGCAGGGGCACCGCGACGAAGCCGGGCAGACGCAGCGACCATGAGTGCCAGCCGAACGCCTCGCCCGCGAGCCGGGTGATCCCGAGCCAGCCGAGCGCGGACGGGGTGTTGGCGACCGTCAGCTCCGACCAGAACGACGTCAGCGGCTCGCTGACGAAGTGCGCCCGCCAGATTTCGTCGTACCAGAAGGGTCTGGTCAGGTAGGCATGCAGCAGGCACAGAACGCCGGACAGGCCGAGCGCGACCGCGCCGGCCGCCACCACCGTGGACCGCCCAGGCCGGCGACGGCCCGCAGGCGGCACGGCATCCCCCGATCACCAGCGACGCTTACCGCCGCACCTCCAGCCTGAATCTAGCGCTCGGCACCGGCCCCCAGCGCGGGGGAGGTCGTTGTGCCCGCCCGGCGAGGTCCGCGCGCAACGCGCCGAATCAGAACGCCCGAGTGTCAGTCGCGCGGGGCCCGGGTCAGCCGGGGGCCGGGTCAGCCGAGCAGGATGACGACTCGCCGGCTCGGCTCCTCGCCCTCGGACTCGCTGTGGACGCCGTCGATCTCGGCGATGGCGTCGTGGACGACCTTGCGCTCGAAGGGGGTCATCGGGGCGAGCGTCTCGGGCTTGCCGCGTTCGATCGCGCGCTCCGCCGCCGCCGTCGCGATCTTGCGGAGCTCGACCCGACGCCGCGCCCGGTGACCGCCGACGTCGAGCATGAGGCGGCTACGAGTCCCGGTCTTCTGCAGGACGGCGAGCCTGGTCAGCTCCTGCAACGCCTCGAGGGTCTCGCCACCGGTCCCGATCAGCTTGTCGAGCTTCTCGCCGACCACCGCGACGACGGCCCGGCCGCCCTCGACATCGAGATCGAGGTCGCCGTCCATGTCGACGATGTCCAGCAGGCCCTCGATGTAGTCGGCGGCGATCTCCCCCTCCTGTTCGAGGTCGACGAGTCGCCGCTCCTGCGGGCTGAGCCCGGTCTCCTCCGGGGAGCCTTGCTCGTCGGAGACTCCAGCTCCATCCACAGCCAGGTCAGGTGCCGAACCGGTCATCAGCGCTTCTCCAGGGGAACAGGGGGCGGCGGAGCAGAGATTACGGGATGCCCCCGCATGGTGACGAAATCAGGGGGACCGGCGAGTTCGCCCGCCGGTCGGGGAGGGGTTCCCCGGGTCAACGCCGCCCGCCGGGCCGCTTGCCCTTGCCTCGTCGCTTGGCGGGACGGGAACCACCGACCTGGCGACGGACACCGGCGGGAACCGGGGCGGGGCGGGTCGCCGCAGCGTCGCCCGTCGCGGGCACAGCCGCCGGCTCGGCGCCGCCACCGGCGGCCTCAGCGGCACCCTTGCCCGGCGAACTCTTCCGGCCGCCGGACGGGGCCTTCCCTCCCGCAGTCTTCCCTCCCGCGGCCGTGGAACGCGCCGCTGCGGGGGCTTCTTCGGCTCCCCCGGCCGCACCCGCGACCGGCAGAGCCGGCGGCGGCTGCGAGGTCTTCGCCGTCCCGGCGGTGCGGGCCGCCGACGCGCCGCTGCGGGACCGGGTCCCGGGCGGGGCCGATGACGAGCCTCGCCCGGCCTTCGCCGCCCCACCCTTGGCCCCGGCACCCTTCGCCGCGGTCACACCGCCGCCCGCCGTAGCCACCGTCCCCGCGCCGGAGTCGCCGCTCCTGGTCAGGCTCGGCCCGCCCGCAGCCGCCGGCCGCGCGCGGTTCTTGGACTTGGCACCGGCCCGCACGCCGGGCGCCGGGCGGGCCGGGGTGGGCGCTGCGTCGACGCCGGCACCGGCGCGGGCACCGGGGAGCCGGCCACCGGCGGCGAGCGGGCGGACCGGCGGCATCCGCTTGATCACGAAGAACTGCTGGCCCATGCTCCACAGGTTGGTCGTCAGCCAGTAGAGCAGCACGGCGATCGGGAACCGGAAACCGAAGATCGCGAGCATCAGCGGGGAGCCATAGAGCAGAACCTTCTGGACGATCGCCTGCTGCGGATCCACCGGCCCGGTGCGGGCCATGATCTGCCGCTGGGTCATGAAGGTGGTCAGACCCATCAGCACGATCAGCACGACCGCGAGGATCTTGACGTGGGTGCTGTTCACCCCGAGGAAGTGCACGAAGTCGCTGTCGGAACCGAACTCGCTGGCGAGCGAGATTCCGAAGACCTTCGCCGAGGCGATCTGCTCGACCTGATCCGCGGACAGCCCCACCCGGGGCCGCCAGACGAGAGCGCCGTTCGGGCCCTCGTTCATCGGGGCCAGGTGGGTGAACACGTGGAACAGCGAGATGAACAACGGGATCTGGAGCAGAATCGGCAGGCAGCCGAAAAGCGGGTTGCCGTGCTCCTTCTGCAGCGCCATGATCTCTTGCTGCATGCGGGGCTTGTCGTGCCCGTACTTCTCCCGGATCTCCTTGATCCGGGGCTGCATCATCTGCATCGTCCGCTGCGACTTCACCTGCTTGACGAACAGCGGGAAGATCAGAACACGCACGGCGATGACGAGCAGGACGACCGAGAAGGCCCAGGCGAAGAAGCTGTCGGCGCCGAAGATCGGCGCGAACCCCTTATGGAAGAAGACGATCGCGTTCGCCGCGAGATGGTAAAGGGGATTCAACAACGTTCAGACTCCTCACGCCCACGGTCCGCGACCGGAACCGACGATCTCGGCCCGCGTCCCCTCGACCGGAGACGGAAAGCCATGCCTGTGGGCCGGCGCGACGGCACCGGTGGTCCGGGCGCGACCGTGCGGCTACCACGCCCGGAGGCGGTCGACATCCCTCTGGGCTTGCGAACGACTCTCGGCCCCGTGCTGGTTCCCGGATCCGCGCTCGTTCGCGGCCGCGCCCCGGTTTCCGGCGGCCCGCCGGACGGCGGGGGCCGGTCGGTGGGCTCCCCGGGGACCGGGTCGTACCCGCCGGCCGACAGCGGCTGGCAGCGCAGCAGCCGGCCGACGGCCAGCGCCCCACCGCGCATGCCGCCATGGCGGCGAACCGCCGTCAGCGCGTAGGCGCTGCACGACGGCTCGAACCGACACATGCCTGCGTTACGGCCTGACCAGCCGGCCCGGTAGAGCCGCACGAGCCCGGCGAGTGCCCAGGACAGCGGGCCACGGACCGCGCCGTCGGCCGTGCGGGCCACGGTCGGCAGGCGCCTGCGGGCCAGTTCGGAGGCCAGGGTGAGATCGATGACGACGGCCACCGCCAGCGCCACGAGCAGGAACATCCCGACGGTCATCGGCCGCTTCCCGCCACGAGCCGCGGGGATCGGGCCGGCTGCGCACGCGCGTCATCGCCCCGCCCGTCCGAGGCTGCGCGGGCACGCAGCGCCCGCGCGAGCGCGTCGTCAAGGGCCTGTCCGAGCCCCTCGGAGCTGGCCGAGGCCGCCTCCGGCAGGGCTCGGACCACGAGCATCGTCCCCGGGGGCAGCCGGTCCAACCGGGCCCGCACCTGCTCTCGCAGGCGGCGGCGCACCCGGTTACGCACCACGGCCTTGCCGACCCGGCGGCCGACGACGAAACCCGCGCGCGGCGACTCCCCACTGGTTGTCCACAAGCTGTGGACAACCAGTGGGCCGGACCGGGTCCGCCGGCCCGCGGTCCCCACGCGGGCATGCTCGCCCCGAGTCCGCACGCGGGAAACCTCGGGAAGCATGTCAGCCGGGGTACAGCAGGAACCCGCCGTCAGGCGGAGAGCTCGCTGCGGCCCTTGCGACGGCGGGCAGAGACGATGGAACGACCAGCGCGGGTCCGCNTACGCAGCCGGAACCCGTGCGTGCGGGCCCGCCGGCGGTTGTTCGGCTGGAAGGTGCGCTTACTCACGTGAAGACTCCGTCTGCAAGATGGACGCGGGCGGTGATCTCCGCCGCCGAGGGGTGGGCCCCACACGGCCCGCGCAAGCGCATCCCACGACAAACGAAGCGGTCTAACACCGCGGTTCGACCTAGCGTACACATGCCGGTGCCGCGGACGACCCGGCGACCGCACCCGTCCGCCGTCATCTCAAGTCCGGCCCGCCCGACCCGGACCCCGCAGCCGTGACCCGGGGCGCGACCGTGGCCCACCCCGGTCGCTCCGAAGTCATCGCAGGCCCGACCACGGCCCACCGCGGGCCGGGGCCGACCGTCGACGTGACTGCTTGTAAGCAAATGCCACACGACCGGGTCCGCCGACTCCGGTGACCTGCCCGCCGTGCCGGAGCCGGACATTCCCGTCCGGCCCCGGCACGGCCGTGCGGGCGGCGCCTTACGATCCTTGGACGACATCCCGCGCATGCGGGTGCCGGACGGTGCCGGGCAGACCCGCGTTCGGGGGGCACCGCCGGCCGGGTGCACTCTGGCCTGTGGAAAACGCCTGTGGAGAGGGCGATCGGCGGGGGCGGGGCAGATCCGGATGACGGCCCGGAGTAGGGCGTCGTACCGGGAGTGAGCCGGTTCCGCCACGCCGGAGGCCCTGCCGTGTCCATGCACAGGTTGTGGACGACGATGTGGAGAACCATCGGGACGAGAAGTCCCGGTCGCGGCCGGACCGGGACCACATCAGCATCCGCGACGTACCCCACTCATGGGGCCAGCACCGCCCGCAAACCGTACCGAACTGCCCGAGGAGCCCCCGTGTCCAACCCCCGCGCCGACTCCGTCGCCGGTCTACCTTTCGGGGAGGAACCCGCGGGCGACCCGGACCTGGCCGCGGTCTGGAGCCAGGCCGTCGCCGGGGTCGCCGACGGCACGCTGTCCGCGCAGCAGCGTGCATGGCTGCGGCTGACCCGCCCGCTCGGCCTTGTGCAGGACACGGCCCTGCTCGCCGCCCCCAACGAGTTCACCAAGGAGCTTCTCGACTCCCGGCTACGGCCGTTCCTGTCCACAGCGTTGTCCACAGCTTATGGACGGGAGATCCGGGTCGCGGTCACCGTCGAGCACCTGCCCGACCCGGAGCCGATGAGCGGTCCGATCAGGATCGTCCGGCCGGGGGAGGGCGACGGCGGCGCGCAGCGGGACGCGGGCGGCTCCCGGGGGCGCGGGCCGGGCGGCACGGCAGCCTCGGATACCGCCCGGCGGGCGGGGGATGCCGGCGCGCCGGTGAACGGCGAGCTGCCCTTCCCCGACTCCGCCGAGGGCACTCCGCCGGTGCGGGTGGGCGCGGGGCTCGGCCGCGACGCCGCGCCGCTGGAGACCGAGCCGGCGCAGGCCCGCCTGAACCCGCGCTACGTCTTCGAGACCTTCGTCATCGGGGACAGCAACCGGTTTCCCCACGCGGCCGCGGTAGCGGTCGCCGAGGCGCCGGCGAAGGCGTACAACCCGTTGTTCATCTACGGGGACTCCGGGCTCGGCAAGACCCACCTGCTGCACGCGATCGGCCACTACGCACTGAAGCTGTACCCGAACACCCGGGTCAAGTACGTGAGCTCGGAGGAGTTCACCAACGACTTCATCAACTCGATCCGGGACGACCGCCAGCAGGCCTTCCAGCGCCGCTACCGGGACATCGACGTCCTGCTCGTGGACGACATCCAGTTCCTGGAGAACAAGGAGCGGACGCAGGAGGAGTTCTTCCACACGTTCAACGTCCTGCACGACGGCGAGAAGCAGATCGTCATCAGCTCCGACCGGTCGCCCAAGCAGCTCTCGGCGCTGGAGGACCGGCTACGCAGCCGGTTCGAGTGGGGCCTGATGACCGACATCACCCCGCCGGACCTCGAGACCCGCATCGCGATCCTGTCGAAGAAGGCCGCCACCGAGCGCCTGCCGGTGCCGCCCGACGTGCTCGAGTACATCGCCACGCACATCGAGCGCAACATCCGCGAGCTGGAGGGGGCGCTGATCCGGGTCGCGGCGTTCGCGAGCCTGAACAAGTCACACGTCGACCGCACGCTCGCCGAGATCGTGCTGCGGGACCTGATCCCGGACGCCGGCAACCCGGACATCACCGCCGCCGCCATCATGAACGCGACTGCGGCGTACTTCGGCGTCTCCATGGACGACCTGTGCGGCACCTCCCGCAGCCGGGTGCTGGTGACGGCCCGGCAGATCGCCATGTACCTGTGCCGCGAACTGACCGACCTGTCGCTGCCCAAGATCGGCCAGCACTTCGGCGGCCGCGACCACACGACGGTCATGCACGCCGACCGCAAGATCCGCGGTCTGATGGCCGAACGGCGCGCGATCTACAACCAGGTCACCGAACTGACCAACCGCATCCGGGTCCAGGCCCGCCAACCCTGACTCGGGCAGGGCGGCTCCGATTGCAGCAGGCAGGCGGACACCGGTCCCTGATCCCGGGGACCGCGCAGGAGTGCCCCGCCCCCGGGGCCCTGGGGGCGGGGCGACAGGGGCCTCGCCCGCTCTGACCGCCCGCCGTCTGCCACCGGCAGGGCTGTGCCGGCCCACGCGTCCGGTCTGCGGTGCGCCGGACGGACCGCAGACCGGACGCGCCCCGCAGACCGGACGGACCGCGGGGCGCTCTGCCCGGTCTGCGGGCTCGAACCGTCCGGAACGCACCCGCAACGGGCATCGGTCTGGGCGGCGGCCGAGCCGATTGGCTCTCGGCACTCACGCGTCGAGGTGGGCGGGATGCGCGTTGCCCGGTCAGGGGATCCCCGGGGACGGCTGTCGCAGCGTGTGGGTGACCGTCGCGGGGGTGGACACCGCGAAGCGTCCCGTAGCACACCCGGCCGGCGGCCTCGAGCCCACTGGGTGGTTCCGCCCACAGCTTGTGGAAAACCTTGTGGACATCGTGGGGGCGGATCGGTGGAAGAAGGCGTGGACAGCCTGTGGATAACTCGGGGACGGCCTGTGGAGGGACAGAGTGGTCCCTGGGGACGACCGCTCGGCATGTGGATATCCACTGCGTAAACCCACAGCTCCACCCACAGGTTTTGCACCGGCTCTTCAGGCCTCTGACCTGCGAAAACGCAGGTTATCCCCAGCATCCACAGCCCCTACTACCACCACGAACTTCAATTTTTTCTAGAAAGATCAAAAGCTTGAAGTACTAGGGGGTGTGGACAACTTTTCGCGATCTTGAAAGAGCGCGATCCGTGTCACTTCGTGGGCTCCGGGTGAGCGTTCGTGGTGGGGCCGACCGCCCGCTGCGGCCGCCTGGCACTCTGGGATGCTGATCGGTGTTCCCGACGGGCTGACTCCGAACACCGGAGGGGACGAAGGAGGGCTAACCATGAAGTTCCGGGTGGAACGGGACGAATTCACCGAAGCGGTCGCCTGGACCGCCCGTACGCTGCCGAGCCGGCCGACCACGCAGTTGCAGGTGCTGTCGGGCCTCCTTCTCGACGCCACCGGGCCGATGCTCAAGGTCGCCGCCTACGACTACGAGGTGGCCGCGCAGGGCACGGTGCACGCGACGGTGTCGGAGGAGGGCCGCGCCCTCGTCAACGGCAAGTTGCTCGCGGAGATCACCCGGGCGCTGCCGGCCGCACCGGTCGACCTCGGCATCGACGGCACCCGGCTCGTGATCACCTGTGGAAACGCCCGGTTCGCGCTGCCGATGCTGCCGGTGGACGACTACCCGGCGCTACCGGCCATGCCCCCCGTCACCGGTCACATCGAGGGATCGGCCTTCGCGGCTGCGGTCGCGCAGGTGGCGATCGCAGCCGGGCGCGACGACACCCTCCCGGTACTCACCGGCGTCCGTATCGAGATCGAAGGCGACACCCTCACCCTCGCCGCGACCGACCGCTACCGGCTCGCCGTGCGCTCGTTGAAGTGGCGTCCGGACGACTCCGCCGGCGAAGCGGACGCGGCGGGCCCCGCCACCGTGGCCCTCGTCCCCGCCCGGACGCTGTTGGACACGGCCAAGTCGCTGTCCGGGTCGGGAGTGGAGGTCTCGATCGCGTTGGGGACGGGCCCGTCCGGCGAGACGCTCGCCGGCTTCGCGGGTTCCACCCGGCAGACGACCACCCGGCTGCTCGAGGGCCAGTTCCCGCCCTTCCGCAAGCTGCTTCCGGACAGTTCCCCGCTGATCGCCCAGCTCGAGATCGCGCCGTTGCAGGAAGCGGTCAAGCGCGTGGCCCTGGTGGCGGCGAAGACCGCCCCGGTGCAGTTGTCGTTCTCTCCGGACCATCTCGTTTTGGAGGCCGGTACCGGCGGCGAGGCGCAGGCGACGGAGACGCTGCCGGTGACCTACGACGGCCCGGAGCTCTCGGTGGCGTTCAACCCGTCCTACCTGCTCGACGCGCTCGGTGCGTTGGAGTCCGACATCGTGCGGATCGGCTTCGCCAGTGCCGAGGACCCGGCCGTCGCCGCGAACAAGCCGGCGATCCTCACCGGCAAGGCCGACGACGACGGCGAGGTGCCCGACTATCGGTACCTGTTGATGCCGATCCGGCTGCACGGGTGACGTGCACCTCACCCACCTGTCCCTCGTCGACTTTCGGTCCTACCGGTCCCTGGATCTCACTCTTGGTCCGGGAGTGGTCACGCTGGTCGGCCGCAACGGTCAGGGGAAGACGAACCTGATCGAGGCGATCGGGTACGTCGCGACGCTGGCCAGCCACCGGGTCTCCGCGGACGCCCCCCTGGTCCGCCAGGGCGCGTCGCACGCCGTGGTGCGGGCAAGGATCGTGCGCGGCGACCGCGCGGCCCTGGTGGAGCTCGAGATCGTGCCGGGGCGGGCGAACCGGGCCCGGCTGAACCGGGCACCAGTCCCCCGGCCCCGCGACGTCCTCGGGCTGCTGTGCACGGTCCTGTTCGCTCCGGAGGACCTCGCCCTGGTGAAGGGGGACCCGGCGGGGCGCCGGCAGTTCCTCGACGAGCTGCTCGTCGCCCGCACCCCGCGGATGGCCGCGGTGCTCGCCGACTACGACCGGGTGCTCAAGCAGCGCTCGACCCTGCTGCGCACGGCCGGGGCGGCCCGACGGGCCGGCGGCAAGGGTGACCTGCGCACCCTGGACGTCTGGGACGGCTACCTGGCCAGCTACGGCGCCGAGCTGCTCACCGCCCGCCTCGCCCTTGTCGAGGCGCTGCGTCCGGGGGTGGCCGGGGCCTACGCCGCGGTGGCCGGCGCGCAGGCCGCGGTCGGGTTCGAGTACCGGGCCAGCGTGCCGCAGCCGGCGCCGGATCCGGTCCGCCCCGACCGCGAGCAGTGGGAGGAAGCGATCCGGGCCGAGCTGGTGGCCGCCCGCCCGCGGGAGATCGAACGCGGGCAGACCCTGGTCGGACCGCACCGCGACGACCTGCTGCTGACCGTCGACGGGCTGCCGGCGCGCGGCTACGCCAGCCACGGCGAGTCCTGGTCGCTCGCCCTGGCCCTGCGGCTCGCCTCGTTCGAGCTGTTGCGGGCCGACGACCGCGAGCCCGTCCTGCTCCTCGACGACGTCTTCGCCGAGCTGGACGTCCAGCGGCGGTCCCGACTCGCCGAACTCGTCGCCCCCGCGGAGCAGGTGCTGGTCACAGCCGCCGTCGAGGCCGATGTGCCGGCCGAGCTGACCGGCACCCGCTACGTCGTCGCCGCGGGAGAGGTGCTCCGTGCCTGCTGAACCCGACGACCATCAGCCCGCCCCGGCCTCGGCGCCGGGTGGTGGGCGCGGCGCCGACCTGGCCCGGGAGATCCTCGCCCAGGCAAAGCGGGACGCCCGCGAGCGGGCCAGGGGACGTCGCGGCGGGTCACCCCGCGCCGACGGTTCCTGGCCCGGCTCCTCCGCCGGCGGCCCCGGTCCGGACGGGGCAGCCGGCGTCGGCGGCGACCCCGCGGCCGCGGACCGCGCCGGTCGGCGGCCCCGGTCCGGCGAGGACGACGGCCAGGTGCCCCAGCGCCCGCGGTTGCCGGGCATTGCCGCCCCGGGCCGGGAATGGCGCGACCCGGTCCCCTTCGGCACCGCGATCAGTCGGCTGCTCGCCACGCGCGGCTGGAAGGCGCAGGCCGACGACGCCGGCGTGCTCGCCCGGTGGGACGCCATCGTCGGCCCGGACATCGCCGACCACTGCACGCCGGTCTCGCTGCGCGACGGCGACCTCGAGCTCGTCGCCGAGTCGACGGCCTGGGCGACCCAGCTTCGGATGCTGTCCCGCCAGATCCTCGCCATCCTGCACCGGGAGCTCGGCCCGCAGGTCGTCCGGCGGATCACGGTGCGCGGCCCGACGGCCCCGTCGTGGCGGCACGGGCCGATCCGCACCGCCGGCCGCGGCCCGCGCGACACCTACGGCTGAGCTCGGCGGCCGGTCACGCCAGGCCGGTCACGACACAGGCCGGTCACGGGGGCGCGCCCGGGACGGCCCTGCTCGGCCGCCGCGGGCGCGCCGGCTGTCCCGCCGGAAGAGACAGACAGACCGGAGGAGCGATCCGGTGCTCACTGTTCGCGACGGTCCGCTCGGGCGGTCGGGATGGTCCGGACGTCGCCGGGGCGTGCAACGCGAGGCGATCATGTGGGCGAAGGTTGATCGTCGCGTCGGGTGACCGTCGTGAAGGCGCGCCAAGGCCCCGGGAGGCGGCGGTCCCGTAGGGGGGTTCACCGTCCCGCCGTACGGGGCGCTGCGCAGACGTCAGGGGTCACCCTGCGTCCGCTATAACGGGTCGGCGGGTAGACTGGTGGATACTTCCGCCCAGAACGAGGGGACCCGCCGCGTGGCCTACGATGCAAGTTCGATCAAGGTTCTCGAAGGTCTTGACGCGGTCCGCAAGCGTCCGGGCATGTACATCGGCTCCACCGGGGAGCGCGGCCTGCACCATCTCGTCTACGAGGTGGTCGACAACGCGGTGGACGAGGCGCTGGCCGGCTACTGCGACACGATCGTCGTGAGCCTGCTCGCCGACGGCGCCGTCCGCGTCGTCGACAACGGTCGCGGCATCCCCGTGGGCATGCATCCCACCGAGAAGCGGCCCGCGGTCGAGGTCGTGCTGACGACGCTGCATGCGGGCGGGAAGTTCGACGGCAAATCCTACGCGGTCTCGGGCGGTCTGCACGGCGTCGGCGTCAGCGTCGTGAACGCGCTGTCCACCAAGCTGGACGTGGAGATCCAGGTCGATGGGCACGTCTGGTTCCAGCCGTACGTGGCGACCCGTCCGGCGGCGCCGCTGGTGAAGACCGGCACAACGAAGAAGACCGGCACGTCGGTCACCTTCTGGGCGGACCCGACGATCTTCGAGACGACCGAGTACAAGTTCGAGACCCTCTCCCGGCGCCTGCAGGAGATGGCCTTCCTCAACAAGGGCCTGTCGATCACGCTGATCGACGAGCGCCCCGAGGAACGCCTCGAGGTCACCTACAAGTACAGCAACGGTCTGGTCGACTTCGTCGCCCACCTCAACGCCACCAAGGACGCGATCCACCGCAGCGTGATCTCGCTGGAGTCCAAGGGCGTCGGCATCGAGGCCGAGCTCGCGATGCAGTGGAACGCCGGCTACAGCGAGTCGGTCTACACCTTCGCGAACACGATCAACACGCACGAGGGCGGCACCCACGAGGAGGGCTTCCGCGCCGCGCTGACCAGCGCCGTCAACGCCTACGCCAAGGACCAGAACCTGCTCAAGCCGGTGAAGGCGGGCGCCAAGAGCGGCGACGAGCGGCTGTCGGGCGACGACATCCGCGAGGGCCTGACCGCGATCATCTCGGTGAAGCTCGCGCAGCCCCAGTTCGAGGGCCAGACGAAGACGAAGCTCGGCAACACCGAGGCGAAGAAGTTCGTCCAGGAGATGTGCTACTCGGCGCTGAAGGACTGGTTCGAGGTCAACCGGACCGAGGCGCGCGCCATCGTCAGCAAGTCGCTCGACGCCCAGCGCGCCCGGATCGCGGCCCGCCAGGCCCGGGACCTGACCCGGCGCAAGGGCCTGCTCGGCGGCACCGGCCTGCCCGGCAAGCTCGCCGACTGCCAGTACACCGACCCCGAGCGCTGCGAGCTGTACATCGTCGAGGGCGACTCCGCCGGCGGGTCGGCCAAGGGCGGGCGGGACTCGAAGTTCCAGGCGATCCTGCCGCTGCGCGGGAAGATCCTCAACGTCGAGAAGGCCCGGATCGACCGCGTCCTGAAGAACACCGAGGTCCAGGCGCTCATCCAGGCGCTGGGCACCGGCATCCACGACGACTTCGACATCGCCAAGCTGCGCTATCACAAGATCGTGCTGATGGCGGACGCCGACGTCGACGGCCAGCACATCCGGACCCTGCTGCTGACCCTGCTGTTCCGGTTCATGCGGCCCCTGGTCGAGGCCGGCCACGTGTTCCTCGCCCAGCCGCCGCTGTATAAGATCAAATGGGGTCGGGAGGACTGGGAGTACGCCTATTCCGACCGCGAGCGCGACGGGCTCGTCCAGCGCGGGGTGGAGGCCGGCCGCAAGCTGCCCAAGGACGCCATCCAGCGGTTCAAGGGCCTCGGCGAGATGAACGCCACCGAGCTGTGGGACACCACCATGGACCCGGACAAGCGCATCCTGCTCCAGGTCACCCTCGATGACGCGGCCGTCGCCGACGAGCTGTTCTCCGTGCTTATGGGCGAGGACGTCGACGCGCGCCGCAGCTTCATCCAGCGCAACGCCAAGGACGTGCGCTTCCTGGACATCTGACGCGGTGTGAGCGGTGCCGCGGCGGTCCGGCCCGCGCGGCGCCGCCTCGCGCCGCCCGGCCGGGACGACCCCGGGGCGAATCGTGGCTGGCGCCCCGCCGGACCGCCCGGCCACCCGCCGGGACGCCCGTCCCACCTGACGACTGATCCCACTGCCCTGGAAGGACCCCGTGGTCGACGTCCTACCGCCGCCCCCCGGCGACCGCATAGAACCCATCGGCATCGAAGTCGAGATGCAGCGGTCATATCTCGACTACGCCATGTCGGTCATCGTCGGCCGCGCGCTGCCGGAGGTCCGGGACGGGCTCAAGCCCGTCCACCGACGGGTCCTCTACGCCATGTACGACGGTGGTTACCGTCCCGACCGCGGGTACTTCAAGTGCTCGCGCGTGGTCGGCGATGTCATGGGTAACTACCACCCCCACGGCGACTCGGCCATCTACGACACCCTCGTCCGGCTCGCGCAGCCCTGGTCCCTGCGTTACCCGCTGGTCGACGGCAACGGCAACTTCGGTTCGCCCGGCAACGACCCGCCCGCCGCCATGCGGTACACCGAGGCGCGGATGGCGTCGCTGGCGATGGAGATGCTGCGCGACATCGACCAGGAGACCGTCGACTTCGCGCCGAACTACGACGGCCGTTCGCAGGAGCCGCTGGTCCTGCCGAGCCGGTTCCCGAACCTGCTCGTCAACGGCGCCGGTGGCATCGCGGTCGGCATGGCGACGAACATCCCGCCGCACAACCTGCGCGAGGTCGCCACCGGCGTCCAGTGGGCGCTCGACCACGCCGAGGCGACCGACGAGGAGATGCTCGAGGCGCTGATCGGCATCATCAAGGGGCCGGACTTCCCGACCTCGGGTCTGATCGTCGGGCGCAGCGGCATCGAGGACGCCTACCGGACCGGCCGGGGCAGCATCCGGATGCGCGCCGTGGTCAACGTCGAGGAGAACAAGGGGCGCACCCAGCTCGTCGTCACCGAGCTGCCCTACCAGGTCAACCCGGACAACCTCGCCGAGAAGATCGCCGAGCTCGTCCGCGACAACAAGGTCACCGGGATCGCGGACGTCCGCGACGAGACCTCGGCCCGCATCGGCCAGCGGCTCGTCATCGACCTCAAGCGCGACGCCGTCGCCAAGGTCGTGCTCAACAACCTGTACAAGCACACCCAGCTCCAGGACACCTTCGGCGTCAACATGCTGGCGATCGTCGACGGGGTGCCGCGCACGCTGCGCCTGGACCAGATGGTCCGCTACTACGTCGAGCACCAGGTCGACGTCATCGTCCGGCGCACCCGCTACCAGTTGCGCAAGGCCCGCGAGCGGCTGCACGTCCTCGACGGTCTGCTCATCGCGCTCGACCACCTCGACGAGGTCATCACCCTCATCCGCAACGCGGAGTCCGCCGACGCCGCCCGCGGCCAGCTCATGGAACGCTTCACGCTGTCGGAGATCCAGGCGACCGCCATCCTCGACATGCAGCTGCGTCGCCTCGCCGCCCTGGAACGCCAGCGGATCATCGACGAGGCCGCCGAGCTGCGGGCGCGGATCTCCGAGCTGGAGGCCATCCTCGCCTCGCCGGTCCGCCAGCGGCAGATCATCGGCGAGGAGCTCGCCGAGGTCGTCGAGAAGTTCGGCGACGAGCGGCGGACCCGCCTCGTTCCCTTCGAGGGCGACATGTCCATCGAGGACCTCATCGCCCAGGAGGACGTGGTCGTCACCGTCACGCGCGGCGGCTACGCCAAGCGGACCAAGACCGACCTCTACCGCTCGCAGCGGCGGGGCGGCAAGGGTGTGCAGGGCGCGGCGCTGCGCGAGGACGACATCGTCGAGCACTTCTTCGTCACGACGACGCACCACTGGCTGCTGTTCTTCACCAACAAGGGCCGGGTGTACCGGGCGAAGGCGCACGAGCTGCCCGAGCAGGCCCGGTCGGCGAAGGGCCAGCACGTCGCGAACATCCTCGCGTTCTCCCAGGACGAGCGGATCGCCGAGGTCATCGCGCTGAAGGACTACGAGGTCGCGCCGTACCTCGTCCTCGCCACCAAGCGTGGGTTGTGCAAGAAGACCGCCCTGAGCGACTTCGACTCCAACCGCGCCGGCGGCCTCGTCGCGATCAACCTGCGCGACGACGACGAGCTGATCGCCGCCCGCCTCGTCGCGCCCGGCGACGACCTGCTGCTGGTCAGCCGCAACGCCCAGTCGATCCGCTTCCACGCCGACGACGAGCAGCTGCGGCCGATGGGCCGGGCCACCTCCGGCGTGATCGGCATGCGCTTCGACGCCGAGGACGAGCTGCTGTCCATGGACGTCGTCGTGCCGGGCACCACCGCCGACCTGCTGGTGGCCACCTCCGGCGGCTACGCCAAGCGGACCCCGCTGGCCGAGTACCCGGTGCAGGGCCGCGGCGGCAAGGGCGTGCTGACGGCTAAGATCGTCTCCACCCGGGGTGGCCTGGTCGGCGCGCTCGTCGTCGACCCGGACGACCAGCTCTACGCGATCGCCTCCAACGGGGGCGTGCTGCGCACGATCGCCAAGGACGTCCGCCGGGCCCAGCGGCAGACGATGGGGGTCCGCCTCATCGATCTGGAGACCGGTGTGCAGGTGGTCGGGGTGGCGCGCAATGCTGATGTGGAGGACGCCGACGCCCGCACCGACCCCGGGGCCGAGGAGAGCTGAGCCCAGGGCCGGCAACGGTCCAGGTCCGGGGCGATGGCGGTCCTCGACGTCGGCGCCGTCCCCCGGTGCCGCGGTGACGCCGAAGCGGGGATCCGGCGTGCGCATGGCCCGCGTACGCCGCCAGGAGCGAACCGGGAGTAGACCGTGAGCGACAGTCAGGAAGACCGGCCCGCCCGGTCGGCGGTCCACCGCGGCTCCTCCCCGGCCGCCGGGCCGGGGGGAGCGCGTGACGGCGACCGTTCCCGCCCCCCCGGCGACGGCGGCGACGGGGAGCCGGGCGGCGAAACGCTGAAGATGCCCGCCGCCGGCGCTTCCGGCGGCGGAGCTCCCCCCGCCGGGGCGGCCGCCGGCGGCGCTGGCACCCCGGCCGCCGGCGACCGCCCGGCGGCCTCGGGCGGGGCCCGTTCCGGCGGCGCCGGCTCGCTGGACCCGTCGGCAGGCAACCCCTTCTTCCAGCGTTCCGGCCGGGGGCAGTCCCCACACGCCGACGACGGCCGTGAGGGCACCCCGGGGGCCGGCGCGGCCGGGTCCTCCCCGTCCGCCTCGTCGTCCGCCTCCCCGCCCATCTCGTCGAAGCCGGGATCGTCCGCCTCGTCGTCCTCGACCGTCCTGGGGGGTAAGGCGTCCGGCAGCGCGGGCGGCGACCGGGCGGCGGCCGCGGAGCCGGCGCGGTCGTCCGCGGCGCCGGCCAGGTCCGCGCCACCGAAGTCCGCGCCACCGAAGTCCGCGTCACCGAAGTCCGCGTCACCGTCCAAGTCGGGATCGGCCCCGTCAGCGTCGTCCTCGGTGCCGCCGTCGTCCTCGCTTCCCGCCGGCTCTGCGGCGGCGTCCCGGCCCGCGGCATCGGCGGACGAACGGTCCGGCCGGTCGCGGGTGGCGCCGACCCGCAACGGAGCGGGCGGGGCCCCGGCCGGTATCACGGGGTCGGCGGTGCCCCCATCCGGGTCGGCTCGTCCCGAGAACGCCGGGACCCACGGCGGCGATGCGGGCTCGGCTACCCGCAAACTCGGCTCCCCCGCCGTATCGTCGCCCGCGAAGTCCCTCGGTACGACGCCGCCCGGCGCCCGCCGAAGCACGACGGGCCTGCCCAGTGCCCGCCCCGAACACCCGGTCGAGCGGCCCGGTGAGACCGACACGATCTCCCTGGTCCGTCCGCCCAGCATGACGAGGAGCGGTACCACGAAGCCCGACAGCAACCGTGCCGCGCCGGAGCGGGTGCCCGCTCCCGACGCGGTGCGGCCGGCCGCGCCCGCCGCGGGCCGCGGTGCCAACGCGACCGCGGCCTACGAGCGGCCGATCGCCGCGTCGGCGTCCGCGGGCACCGCCACCGCCGCCGCGTCCCCGCACGCGGCGACCACGACCTCTCCTGGCGCCCTCGACGACCAGCTCGAGGCCGTACCGGCCGACCGGGCCAGTGCCCCTCGCGGCCCCGGTCGCTCCGGTCCGGGCGTGGGTCCCATCCGCCCGCCCGGCGCCGGCCGGCGCGCCAAGCTGCGGCTGTCCAAGGTCAACCCGCTGACCGTGACCCGGCTCAGCTTCGCGTTCTCCCTGTGCGTCTTCGTCGTGTTGCTCGTCGCGGTCGCCGTGCTGTGGTTCGTGCTCAACTCGATCGGGGTGTTCAACAGCGTCACGGACGCTGCGGACACCCTGACCGACAGCAGCGCCANCAACGTCAAGGGCTGGCTGTCGTTCGGCCGCGCGATGGAGATCAGCCTGCTCATCGGCGCGATCAACGTCATCCTGATGACCGCGCTGACCACTCTCGGCGCCCTGCTCTACAACCTCTGCGCCGAGATGATCGGCGGCATCGAACTCACCCTCAGCGACCAGTAGCGCCAACGGACGGCGGCGGCCGCCACCCCGGCCCCGCCGTCCTGTATGGTTGCAGTCGTTGCCGGGACCTATAGCTCAGTCGGTTAGAGCGCTTCCCTGATAAGGAAGAGGCCGGTGGTTCAAGTCCACCTAGGTCCACAAGAGTGGCGATGTTTGAAACTTGATCTTCGCTCCTCTTGAGCTGGTAGGGCGTAGCGCCGTTCGGGTAGATGCCGGACGGCGCTTTCGTTTGCCCGTGAAGGGGTCTGCCGTCCTCGTGGGCGGTCGGGGGTCCCTCGCTGGTGGAGACGTGTAGGTCCGGGGGTCCGGGTTCGTCTGTGGCGCTCTGGGCCTTGATCAGATTCCTGGTCTCCTGGCTCAGCAGGTCGGCAAGATCGTCGCCGAGGAGTTGGGCGAGCGGGGGGAACAGGTCCGCTCCGTGAATCCCCTTGTCGATGATCCAGAACCGCTTGAACACTGCCTGGTTGAGTTGGCGTTGCACGAGTGCCGGGGCGGTGGTGTAGAGGGTGTGGCTGTCCTCGCAGAGGCTCAGCAACCGGTCGAGAATCGCGCCGATCGACTGCCATTCGCCTTCGCTGGCGTGGAGCAGGGCACGCGCCTTACCAAGGTCGCGGTCGATCCGCTGCTGTTCTTCCTTGAGGAATTCCTGGCTGATCGCGCCGTTGTAGTAGGCGCGCATGCAGGCGCGCCGTTCGTCTTCCAGGGCGTTGATGCGGCGCTTCTGCTGGTCGGCCTGTTCGGTGCCGTTGGTCACGAGGGTCTGCGCGCTGTCGAGGACGATGTCGCGTATCCGGGATTTCTGCCGCGGGGTGATCTCCACGCGGCGCCACCAGTCCGCCACGAGCTGTTCGACCACCTCGATCATCACGTACGGCTGTCCGCAATTCCCGCGTTGCCGGCCGAGGCAGTAGAAGTAGGGGTATTTCCCGCCGCCCCGTCCGGTCGCGTTCATGATGCCGAATCCTGATCCGCACTGACCGCAGAACAGGCTTCCTTTCAGGGGGTGGAAATGCTTGCTCGGCTTGTCCCCGGCGGTGGCGCGCGACCGCAGGATTCCCTGAACCCTGGTGAGAGTCTTTTCCGTGACGAAGGTGGGATGCCGGCCGCCCGGGTATTCGACGCCGTCGAAGGTGACAACGCCGATGTAGTAGCGGTTCGTCAGCATCTTGTGGACATGGGAGGGCTGTAGGGGCCGTTCCGGGCGTTTCCCTGCGGCGCGGTTGGTCAGGCCGCGGTGGTTGAGTTCGTCGGTGAGGCTGTCCACCGTCCACGCGCCCGTGGCGAACTGCTCGAAGGCCCATTGCACGAGTCGCCACCGGTCCTCGTCCAGGATCACATCGGCGATGTTCCGTCCCTCGCTGCGTATCCGGACGTTGAGGTAGCCGATCGGGGCGAGTCCGGGGGTTCCCCCGTTCGCGGCTTTCTGCCGCATCTTGTAGCTGATGTCCTTCCCGCTGGCGGCAGACTGATACTGATTAATTACGGCGAGCATGCCGTGGAGGAGTTCACCGGCCGGCGTCTCGTCGATGTTCTCCGTCGCGGAGACGAGAACAACCCCGAGATTCCGCAGCCGCAGCGTGAAAGCGGCATCCTCGTACCGGTCCCGCGCAAACCGGCTGAGCTGGTAGACGATCACGATATCGACGTC
>NZ_JYFN01000022.1 GCF_000948395.1 Frankia torreyi
GTGGGCGAGGGTGCCGAGGCCGCCGGTGATGAGGACGGTGCCGTCGGGGTCGAGATCCCAGCCCGCCGGGTCGGCGTCGTCCGAGGCCGGGGCGGTCGCGGCGCGAGCCAGGCGTGGGGCGTGGATGGTGCCGCGGCGCAGGGCGAGCTGGTTCTCGCCGCTGGCCAGGGCGGTGACGAGCGCGGCCGGGAGGGCGGTGGCGGATCCCGGGTCGCGGTCGGTGTCGAGCAGCAGGATGCGGTCCGGATGCTCGTTCTGCGCGGTGCGCACCAGCCCCCACAGGGGTGCGGTGGTGAGGTCGACGTCCTCGCCGGCGATGCTGACCGCGCCCGAGGTGAGCAGGGCGAGGGGCACCTCGGCCCAGCGGGGCTCGGCGAGCCAGCGTTGCAGGAGCGCGAGGGTGTCCGCGGCGGCGGCCCGCGTCAGCGCCGGAACCGTGGCGGGGTCCGCGGCCGAGTCGGTCGCGGCGGGGGACGCCGCGCGGGGAGCGACGACGACCAGATCGGGCACCGCGGAGCCGGCGTCGATCCGGGCGGTCAGCTCGTCAAGGTCTGCGACGATGTCGACGTTGCGACCGGCCGAGCGTAGCGCCGCCGCGACCGGGGCCAGGTCCGGGTCGGCGACCGGACCGACGAGGGCCCAGGGACCGGCGGCCGACCCGCCCGCCGTCCCCTGGCCGACGCTGCCTGTCTCGGAGCCACCGGTCGGGGAGCCACCGGTCGGGGAGCCACCGGTCGGCACGGCCGGGAGTTCCGGCCAGGTCAGAGCGAACAACGCGTCGTGCCGGGGTCCGGGCGCCGAGCGGATCTGCTCGGCGGTGACCGGACGCAGCGCCAGGCCGGCGACGGACACGACCGGGGCGCCGGTGCCATCCACCGCGGTGAGGGTGATCTGGTCCGGGCCGCTGACCCGCAGGCGGACTCGCAGCCCGCTGGCGCCCGACGCGTGCAGCCGCACTCCGCGCCACACGAAGGGCAGCCGGGTGCGCCCGGCGCCCGTACCGCTGCCGTCCGCGGGTCCCGCGGAGTCCGCCGGGCCGGCGAGGGCCGTCGCGGCGTCCGGCAGGCCGGTCAGGTGCAGTGCCGCGTCCAGCAGCGCGGGGTGCAGACCGAAGGCGCCGGCGCGGTCGAGGGCGTCCGCGGGCAGGGCGACCTCGGCAAGCAGGTCCTCGCCGTCCCGCCACGCCGCTCGCAGACCCTGGAAGGTCGGACCGTAGGCCAGCCCGGCCGCGGCGAACGACGGGTAGAGATCGCCGGTGTCGACCCGGACGGCGCCCGCGGGTGGCCACACCGCCGACGACCCCGCCGATGACCCCGCTGTCGACCCCGCCGGCGATCCTCCGGCGGCGTCCGCCGCGCCGTCCGCCGCCTCCGGGGCGCGTAGCACCCCGTGGGCGTGTCGGTTCCACGGTGCCTCCGCGGGCGCGTCCTCGGCCCGAGTGTGGATGCTGACCGGCCGGCGACCGCCGCCGTCGGGTGCACCCACGGTGAGCTGCACCTGGAGCCCGCCGCGTTCCGGCAGCACCAGCGGCGCCTCGACGATCAGCTCCTCGACGACGGGCACGCCCGTCTCGTCACCCGCCCGCACCGCGAGCTCCACCAGAGCCGTGCCCGGCAGCACGACCGACCCGAACACGACGTGGTCGGCCAGCCACGGGTGAGTGCGCAACGACAGCAGACCGGTGAACACCGCCCCGTCCGAGTCCGCGAGCCGCACGGTGGCGCCGAGCAGGGGATGGCCGGCGGAGCCCAGCCCCAGCCCGGCGGCGTCGCCGCTGGGCGAGGTGGACGAGGCGTCCAGCCAGAACCGCCGCCGCGCGAACGCGTAGGTCGGCAGGTCCACGTGCTCATGGCCGGATCCGGCGTAGACCGTCGCGGCGTCGAGGCCGGCCCCGCGGACGTACGCCTGCGCCAGCGAGGTGTGGATCTTGGTGAGGTCGCCGGTGTCGCGGCGCAGGGTTTCGGTGATGGCGACGGGGCCGGGGAGGTCGGGGGTGGTGTCGAGGGTTTCGGCGAGGGCGGTGGTGAGGACGGGGTGGGGGCTGATCTCGATGAACAGGTCGTGGCCGNCNNNGAGCAGGGCGCGGGTGGCNGNNTCGAACAGGACGGGTTGGCGCAGGTTGGTGTACCAGTAGTCGGCGGTGAGGGTGGTGGGGTCGATCCAGTCGGCGGTGACGGTGGACAGGATGGGGATGGTGGCCGGCTGGGGGCGGATGGGGGCGAGCGCGGTGAGCAGTTCGTCGCGGACCGCCTCGACCCACGCCGAGTGCGAGGCGTAGCCCACCGGGACGTCTCTGGTGCGGATGCCCTCGGCCCGCAGGCCGGCGACGAACTCGGCCAGCGCCTCGTCGCTGCCGGCGATGGCGGTGCTGGTGGGGCTGTTGAGGACGGCGACGGACACCGGGGCGGCCCCGTCGCGGAAGCGGGCGAGCCGCTCGCGGACCTGGTCGGCGGGCAGGTTCACCCACACCACCGCCCCCGGATCGGGCAGCGCGCCGAGGATCTGTCCACGCAGGGCGACCACGCGGGCGGCGTCGTCGAGGGTGAGGGCGCCGGCGATGTGCGCGGCGGCGATCTCGCCCTGGCTGTGCCCGACGACGGCGTGCGGGTGCACCCCGTGGTGCTGCCAGAGCCGGGCCAGGGCGACCAGCACCGCGAACACGGCGGGCTGCGAGACGTCGACGCGGTCGAGGGTGGGCGCGCCGGGCCGCTGCTGCAGGACGTCGAGCAGGTTCCAGTCGATGTACGGGGCCAGGGCGGCGGCGACGGTGTCGAGGTACCCGGCGAAGACCAGGCTGGTGGCGAGCAGCTCACGGGCCATCCCGGGCCACTGGCTGCCCTGGCCGGGGAAGACGAACACGGTGGTGGCGGTGGTGTCGGCGACGCCGCGCACGATGCGCGCGCCGGTGGTCGCGCCGTCCGGCGTCGCCACCCCGGCGATCACCTCCACGCCGGCCGTCCCCGCCGTCCCCGCCGCTCCGGCCGGCCCGCCGGAACCGGCGGCCAGGGCGGTGAGCCCGGCTCGGAACCCGGCCGGATCCTCGGCGACGACCACCGCCCGGTGCTCCAGCGCGGCCCGGGTGGTGGCCAGCGCCCGGCCGACGTCGACCGGGGCGAGCCCGGGATGCGCGTCGACGAACGCCGCCAACCTGCCCGCCTGCCCGCCGAGGGCCTCGGCGGTGCGCGCCGACAGCACCCAGGGCAGTGCCCGACCTCGGACGGCTGGGTCGGGGCCCGCGTCGTCGTCCCCGACCGCCGCGTCCCCGCCCGCCGGGATCGGGCCCTGTTCGAGGATGAGGTGGGCGTTGGTGCCGCTGATGCCGAAGGCGGAGACGGCGGCGCGCCGGGGTCGGTCGGGGGTGGTGGGCCAGTCGGCGGGTTCGGTGAGCAGGGTGACGGTGCCGGGGGACCAGTCGACGTGGGGGGTGGGCGCGTCCACGTGCAGCGTCTTCGGTAGCCGGCCGTGGCTCATCGCGCCGATCAGCTTGATGATGCCGCCGACGCCGGCGGCGGCCTGGGAGTGGCCGATGTTGGATTTGAGGCTGCCGAGCCGGAGGGGGCGGTCGGCGGGGCGGTCGGCGCCGTAGGTGGCGAGGATGGCCTGGGCTTCGATGGGGTCGCCGAGGGTGGTGCCGGTGCCGTGGGCCTCGACGGCGTCGACGTCGGCGGGGGTGAGGCCGGCGGCGGTCAGCGCCGCGCGGATGACCCGCTGCTGGGACGGCCCGTTCGGCGCCGTCAACTGGCTGGACGTTCCGTCGGAGTTCACGGCGCTGCCGCGGATCACCGCGTGGATGCGGTGGCCGAGCCGCTGGGCGTCGGACAGCCGTTCCAGCACGAGCAGGCCGACGCCTTCGGCCCAGGCGGTGCCGTCGGCGGCGGCGGCGAACGGCTTGCACCGCCCGTCCGGGGCCAGCCCGCGCTGGCGGGAGAACTCCACGAACATGCCCGGCGATGACATGACGGTGACGCCGCCCGCCAGGGCCAGGGTGCATTCCCCGCCGCGCAGCGCCTGGGCGGCGAGGTGGATCGCGACCAGCGACGACGAGCAGGCGGTGTCCACCGTCACCGCCGGGCCCTCCAACCCCAGCGCGTAGGCGACCCGGCCCGACGCGACGGAGGTCGTGCTGCCGGTGAGCACGTATCCGTCGACCCGCTCGGGGGTCGGCTGGTGCAGCCGCGGGGTGTACTCCTGGGCGATCACCCCGGCGAACACCCCGGTCGCGGAGCCGCGCAGCGAGATCGGGTCGATCCCGGCCCGCTCCACGGCCTCCCAGGCGGTCTCCAGCAGCAGGCGCTGCTGCGGGTCGGTGGCGAGGGCCTCCCGCGGGGAGATCCCGAAGAAGGCGGCGTCGAACTCCGGGGCGTCGTGGAGGAACCCGCCCGACCGGGCATAGGTCCGCCCGGGCTGGTCGGGGTCGGCGTCGTAGAGCCCGTCGACGTCCCACCCGCGGTTCGTCGGGAACGGGCCGGTGACGTCAAGTCCCTCGTCGACGACGCGCCACAGGTCCTCCGGCGAGCTCACCCCGCCCGGGAAGCGGCAGCTCATCCCGACGATCGCGATCGGCTCGCGGCGGGCCGCCTCCTGCTCGCGTAGCTGCTGGCGGGTCTGGTGCAGATCGGCGGCGACCCGGTTGAGGTAGTCGCGGAGCTTCGCTTCGTTCGCCATGTGCGGTATCAGCCTTCTCGATGCGCGGAGTCGGGGCGGACCGGAGAGCACGTGCTGCCGGGCGCGGTGCGGGGGGCGCCGACGGCGCGCGGCCGGCGGGGGCTGGGCGGGTCAGGAAATGCCGAGCTCTCGGTCGATGAAGTCGAAGATCTCGTCGTCGGTGGCGCCGGAGATCTGCTCGGTCAGCCGGGTCGCGTCGGCCTCGTCGTCGTCCGCCGCGGTGCCGGTCGGCTGTGCGGCGGCCGGCATCGCGGCCAGCAGCGCCCGCAGCCGGGCCACCGCGTCGGCGCCCTGGGGCGTCGACGCCGCCGGGCCGGTCAGCGCCGCCTCCAGCCGGGAGATCTCGGCGTCGAGGTCGACGGGTGCGGGCCGCTCGTCCGAGGGCCGCCCGCCCAGGAGACGCCTGTCTGCAGACAGGGTGTCCCGCAGGTGGGCGGCCAGGATGGCCGGCGTCGGGTGGTCGAACAGCAGCGTTGTCGGCAGGCGCACGCCGGTCTCCCGGGCGAGCCGGTTGCGCAGCTCGATCGCGCTCAGCGAGTCGAAGGCGGACTCCAGGAAGCCGCGATCTGGCCGGATCGCCGCCGCCGAGGCGTGGCCGAGGATCTCGGCCGCGGTGGTCCGGACCAGGGTGAGCAGCGCCCGGCGCTGCTCGTCGGGGCCCTGCCCGCGCAGCCGCTCGACGAGGGCCGCCGCCCGGTCTGCCGCCGGTGTGCCCGCCGCGCCGGCCGGGGTCGCCGCACCGGCCGCGCCGGCGCCCACGGCCCCACCCGCGCCGGCGGTGGAACGCTGCGACGGCACGTGGACCAGCCCGCGCAGCAGCCCGCCGCCAGCCGGGCGGGCGGCGCCGGCCGGGTCCAGCCGCGCCGGGATCAGCAGCGGTTGCGCGCCGGCGGCCGTCCCCGCCCCGGCCGCCCCCGCCCCGTCGAGGGCCAGGTCGAACAGGGCGAGCCCCTGCGCGGTGGACATCGGCGCGATGCCGGTGCGCGCCAGCCGCGCCAGGTCGGCCGGGGCGAGCTGCCCCGCCATCCCCCCGGCCTGCGCCCAGTGGCCCCAGGCCAGCGACACGGCCGGCAGCCCCGCCGCGCGCCGGTGGTGGGCCAGGGCGTCCTCGAACGCGTTCGCCGCGGCGTAGTTGCCCTGCCCGCCGTTGCCGAGCAGCCCGGCGACCGAGGAGAACAGTACGAACGCGGCCAGGTCCAGCCCGGCGGTGGCCCGGTGCAGCAGCCAGGCCCCGTCCACCTTGGGACGCAGCACCCGGTCCAGCGTCGGGTCGTCGAGTGACGTCACCACCCCGTCGGCGAGTACCCCGGCGGTGTGCACGACGGCGGTGAGCGGATGGTCGGTCGGCACCGCCGCGACCAGCCGGCGCACATCGTCGGGGTCGGCGACATCGGCGGCGACGACCGTGGCCGTCGCACCCGCCTCGGCGAGCGCGGCCCGCACGGCCTCGGCGCCCGGGGTGGCCGGGCCGCCGCGGCTGGCCAGGAGCAGGTGCCGCACACCGTGGTGGGTGACCAGCCGGCGGGCGACGAGCGCGGCGAGCGCCCCGGTGCCGGTGATCAGCACCGTTCCCGCCGGGTCGAGCGGCGCGGGCAGCGTCAGCACCAGCTTGCCGGTGTGCCGGGCCAGGCTGAGTTGGCGCAGCGCCTGCGGCGCGTGCCGGACGTCCCAGCTTGTCGTCGGCAGCGGGCGCAGGGCCCCCCGGGTGAACAGGTCCGCGAGGTCGGCGAGCATCTCGCCGATGCGGGCCGGGTCGACCTCGAACAGGTCGAACGCCTGGTAGGAGCCGCCGTCGAGGTCCGCGGCGACGGCCGCTGGGTCCCGCAGGTCGGTCTTACCCATCTCGACGAACCGCCCGCCCGGCGCCAGCAGCCGCAGCGAGGCGTCGGTGAACGGCCCGGCCAGCGAGTTGAGCACGGCGTCGACCCCGCGGCCGCCGGTCGCGGCGCGGATGGCGTCGGCGAAGTCGAGGGTGCGCGACGAGGCGATGTGGGTGTCGTCGAGCCCCTGCCCGCGTAGCACCGGCCACTTCGCCGGGCTTGCCGTGCCGAACACCTCGACGCCCCAGTGCCGGGCGAGCTGCACCGCCGCCTGGCCCACCCCGCCGGTGGCGGCGTGCACCAGCAGCGACTCGCCGCGGCGCAGCCGGGCCAGATCGGCCAGGCCGTGGTAGGCGGTGAGGAAGGCGACGGGGACGCCGGCGGCCTGGCTGAACGACCAGCCCGGCGGGATCGCCGTCAGCAGCCGGCGGTCCGTGACCGCGAGCGGGCCGAGGGTGCCCTGGACCAGGCCCATCACCCGATCTCCGGGCGCCAGGTCCGACACCTGCGCGCCGACCTCGACCACGACGCCGGCGCCCTCCGCGCCGATGCGCGCCCCGCCGGGATACATCCCCAGGCCGATCAGCACGTCCCGGAAGTTCAGCCCGGCGGCGCGCAGCGCGAGGCGGACCTCCCCCGGCGCCAGCGGCCGGTGCGCCGCCGGCTCGGCCAGCAGGGCGAGGTTGTCCAGCGAGCCGGCGGCGGTCACGTCGAGCCGCCAGGCGTCGGTGCCGGCCGGGGGGAGCAGCGCCGGCTGCGTGCCGAGCGGGGCCAGCAGCGGCACGCGGATCTCCCCGTCGCGCACCGCGAGCTCGCTGTGCTCGGCGGGCCGCGCGGCGAGCAGGGTGAGCGCGGCGCGGACGGCCTCCCGTGAGGAGTCGCGGCCGTCGACGTCGAGCAGCGCCACCCGGTCGGGGTTCTCCGTCCGCGCGCTGCGGACGAGCCCCCAGAGGCCGGCCGCGGCGAGGTCGGCGACATCCTCCCCGGGGCCCGTCGCCACGGCCCGCTCGGTGAGGATCACGAGACGGGATCCGGTGAACCGCTCGTCGCGCAGCCAGTCCTGCAGCAGGTGCAGGGCCGCCCGGACCGTGGCGTGCGCCGCCGGGACCGGATCGGCCTCCCCGGCCGCTGCCGCGCCGGCAGGGGTTGAGCCGGCAGGGGTTGAGCCGGCTCGGGGTGCGCCGGCAGGGGTTGCGTCGGCTGGTGCCGACTCGACCGCGGTCGGTCGGTGGATGACCAGGGCGGGCGCCTGGCCGTCGGCGCCGATCGCCGCCCGCAGCGCGGCCAGGTCCGGCAGGAGACGCAGGTCCGCCGGCTCGGGCGGCGCCGCGGTCGGGCCGCGGTCGGGAGCCGCCAGGTCGACGGGTCGCCGCGCCCCGATCACCACCCAGCCGCCGGCGCGGTCGCCGTCGCCGTCGCCGGGGGTGCGGTTCGCGTCGGCGGCAGGGTCGGCCGGGGGCACCGCCTGCCAGTCGAGCCGGAACATCGCGTCGCCCCCGCCGCGGCCGGCGACCGCCCGGCCGGCGTCGGCCAACACCTGCGCGGCCACTGGGCGCAGGGTCAGCCCGCCGATCGTCACCACCGGCTCTCCGGCCGCGTCGGCGACGGCCAGCCGCGCCGTGTCCGGGCCGGTCGGGGAGACCCGTACCCGAAGCGACGCGGCACCGCGCGCGGCGAGCGTCACGTCCTGCCAGGTGAACGGCAGTCGGATGCGGCCCGGGCCGTCGTCGGCCGACCGGTCGCCCTCGCCGGCGGCCTCGGCGCCGGGCAGCAGCCCGACGACGGCGTGCAGCGCCGCGTCCAGCAGGGCGGGATGCACCTCGAACCGATCCCGCCCACCGGCCGCGTCCGGCAGCGTGACCTCGGCGAGCACGTCGTCCCCGTGGCGCCAGGCCGCCCGCAGGCCGCGGAAGGCCGGTCCGTACTGGTATCCGCCGCCGGCCAGCCGCGGGTACAGGCCCGAGACGTCGAGCGCGACCGCGTCCGGCGGCGGCCATGCCCCGCCCCGGTCGCCCGCCGCGGCGCCCACGGCCGGTTCGGCGCTGTCCTGCGCCGTCGCCCCGTCACCCGTGGTGCCGCCGCTATCCGCCGCGGCGCCGTCGTCCGCGCGCAGGAAGCCGGTGGCGTGTCGCTGCCACGGGCCCGGGGGGTCGGTCTGGTCGGCGACCGGACGGGCGTGGATCGTGACCGCCCGGCGCTCGACCCCCTCGGGCGCGCCGCCGCCGGCCGGATCGGCCGGACCGACCAGGACCTGGACGTCGAGCGCCCCGGATGCGGACAGGGCCAGCGGGGCGGTGAGCGCGAGCTCCTCCACCCGGCGGGCGCCGCAGTAGCGGGCCGCGGTCAGTGCGAGGTCCAGCAGCGCGGTTCCCGGCAGCAGCACCGTGTCGCGCACGGCGTGGTCACCCAGCCAGGGCAGCGCGGCCGGGTCCAGCCGGCCGGTCAGCGCCAGGCCGCCGTCGGCCAGTTCGACCGCGCCGGTCAACACCGGGTGCTCCGGGCCGACCCCGCCCGTCTCGAGGCCCGGGCGGCCCGACGTCCCGGTCGGGGCGTCCAGCCAGTAGCGCTGTCGTTGGAAGGGGTAGGTGGGCAGGTCCGTGTGGCGCGGCCGGCGGCCGGTGAACGCCGCCGACCAGTCGACGGCGACCCCGTCGACGTGCAGCCGGGCCAGCGCGGTGGTGAACGAGCGGACCTCCGGGCGGTTCGCGCGCAGCAGCGCGACGACCCTCGGCGCCGGGCCGGCGGCCGCATCCGGGGTCGGCGCCGCGTCGACGACGGACTGTTCCGCGACGGACTGTTCCGCGAGGGCCTGTTCCGCCAGGGCGGAGAGCACCGCGTCCGGGCCCAGCTCCACGTAGGTGGTGACGCCCAGGTCGGCCAGCGTGCGGATCCCGTCGTGGAAGCGGACCGTCCCCCGCAGGTGGCGCACCCAGTAGTCGGGATCGGTCAGCTCGGCGTCGGTCGCCACCCGTCCCGTGACGTTCGAGATGATGGGGATCGTCGGCGGGCGCAGCGTCACCCCGGCGACGACCTCGCGGTACTCGGCGAGGACCGGGTCCAGGTGGCCGGAGTGGAACGCGTGGCTGACCCGCAGGCCGCGCACCCGGTGGCCGGCGTCGCGCCAGCGCCGCCCGATCTCCTCGACGGCGTCACGATCGCCGGAGACGACCACCGAGCGTGGCCCGTTGACCGCCGCGACGCCGATGGTCCCGGCCGCGCCGGCGAGCAGCCGGCCGATCTCCTCCTCGGTGCCCTCCAACGCGGCCATCGCGCCGGTCGCGGGCACGCTCTGCATGAGCCGGCCCCGCGCGGCGACCAGCGTGGCCGCGTCCGGCAGGGACAGCACGCCGGCGAGGTGGGCGGCGGTCAGCTCGCCGACGGAGTGGCCGATGAGGTGGTCGGGCCGCAGCCCGTAGGACTCCGCCAGCCGGTACAGCGCGACCTCGAGGGCGAACAGCGCGGGCTGGGTGAAGGCGGTGGCGTCCAGCTCGTCGGCCGCCGCCGACCCGGGCTCGGCGAACATGAGCTCGCGCACGGACCGGCCGACCGCGCCGTCGAGATGCGCGGTGACCTCGTCGAGCGCGGCGGCGAAGACGTGCGACGCGGCGTACAGCTCCCGCCCCGCGCCGGCGCGCTGGCTGCCCTGCCCGGTGAACAGCAGCGCCGTGCGGCCCGCCGGCCCGGCGACGCCGGAGACGACGTGCGCCGCCGTGTCCCCGGCGGCGAGCGCCAGCAGTCCGGCGCGGTGCTGCTCCGGGCCGTCGCCGACGACGATGGCCCGGTGCGCGAACAGGGTCCGGGTGGTGGCCAGGGCGTGGCCGACGTCCGCCGCCGAGGGGCCGCCCGGCTCCCCGGCCGAGGCGGCGACGTGCTCGGCGAGCTGCGCCGCCCGCGCCCGCAGCGCCGACTCCGAGTGCGCGGAGAGCACCCAGGGCAGTGCGTCGGGACCGGGGCCAGCGCTGGCGGTCTCGGCTGGTTCGCCGTCAGCTGGTTCGCCGTCGGTTGGTTGGCCGTCGGCCGATCCGGCGTCGGCCGGTCGCCCGTCGGCTGGTGGACCGGAGCCGGGCTCGGCGGCGTCCTCGGGGGCCTGTTCGAGAATGAGGTGGGCGTTGGTGCCGCTGATGCCGAAGGCGGAGACGGCGGCGCGCCGGGGTCGGTCGGGGGTGGTGGGCCAGTCGGCGGGTTCGGTGAGCAGGGTGACGGTGCCGGGGGACCAGTCGACGTGGGGGGTGGGCGCGTCCACGTGCAGCGTCGCGGGCAGGCGGCCGTGCCGCAGCGCCTCCAGCAGCTTGATCACGCCGGTGACGCCGGCGGCGGCCTGGGTGTGGCCGATGTTGGATTTGAGGCTGCCGAGCCGGAGGGGGCGGTCGGCGGGGCGATCGGCGCCGTAGGTGGCGAGGATGGCCTGGGCTTCGATGGGGTCGCCGAGGGTGGTGCCGGTGCCGTGGGCCTCGACGGCGTCGACGTCGGCGGGGGTGAGGCCGGCGGCGGCCAGGGCCGCGCGGATGACCCGCTGCTGGGACGGCCCGTTCGGCGCGGTCAGCCCGTTGGAGGCGCCGTCGGAGTTCACCGCGCTGCCGCGGACCACCGCGAGCACGCGGTGACCCAGCCGGCGGGCGTCGGACAACCGCTCGAGCACCACCACGCCGACGCCTTCGGCCCAGGCGGTGCCGTCGGCGGCGGCGGCGAACGGCTTGCACCGCCCGTCCGGGGCCAGCCCGCGCTGGCGGGAGAACTCGGTGAACATGCCCGGCGTCGGCATGACGGTGACGCCGCCCGCCAGGGCCAGGGTGCACTCCCCGCCGCGCAGCGCCTGGGCGGCGAGGTGGATCGAGACCAGCGAGGACGAGCAGGCGGTGTCCACCGTCACCGCCGGGCCCTCCAGCCCCAGGGTGTAGGCGATCCGGCCGGAGACGACCGAGGTCAGGCTGCCGGTGAGCACGTAGCCCCCGTAGCCGTCCGGCGCCTCGACGAGCCGCGGGCCGTAGTCGTGCGGGGTGACGCCCGCGAACACGCCGGTGGCGGTCCCCCGCAGCGTGACCGGGTCGATCCCGGCCCGCTCCAGGGCCTCCCAGGACGTCTCCAGCAGCAGCCGCTGCTGGGGGTCCATCGCGGTCGCCTCCCGCGGGGAGATCCCGAAGAAGTCCGCGTCGAACTCGGCGGCGTCGGGCAGGAACCCGCCGTGGCGGGTGTAGGAGGTGCCCGGCCGGGTGAGGTCCGGATCGTGCAGGGCGGTGAGGTCCCAGCCGCGGTCGGTCGGGAACGGCCCGATCGCGTCCACCCGGGCTTCCAGCAGATCCCAGAGCTGCTCCGGTGAGCGCGCGCCGCCCGGCCAGCGGCCCGCGGCCGCCACGATCGCGATCGGCTCGTCGCCCGATCGGCCCGGACCGTCCGGCCCGGTCGCTCCGACGACCGTGGCCGGCTGGTCGGTGCCGGTCAGCGCCGCGCGCAGGTATCCGGCGAGGCGTCGCGGGGTCGGGTAGTCGAAGGTCAGCGTGGTCGGCAGCGCGACCCCGGTCGCCGCCGCCAGCCGGTCGCGGAACTCCACGGCGCTCACCGAGTCGAACCCGAGGTCGGCGAAGGTCCGGTCCGCCTGCACGCTGCCGGCGGTGTGACCCAGCACGATCGCCAGGCTCGCGCCGATCACGTCGAGCAGCACCCGGTCGGCCTCCGGCGCGGGCAGCCCGGCCAGCCGGCGGGCGAGCGCGGAGCTCGGGGCCGCGCCGCCGGCCGCCGGCGGTGTGCCGGGTCCGGCGTTCGCGTCCGTCGGCCGCGTGCCGGGTCCGGCGTTCGCGTCCGTCGGCCGCTCGGGCACGTCCACCTCGAAGGTCCGACGCTGGAACGGGTAGGTGGGCAACGGGACGCGCCGCGCCCGCGCCGGGTACGCCGCGGCCAGGTCCACCGCGCCCCCGGCGACGTGGACCTCGGCCAGCGAGCGGAGGAACCGGTGCAGCCCACCGTCGTCTCGGCGCAGCGTCCCGACCACCGCGGCCGGTGCCGCGCCGCCGCCCGAGGCCGAACGCGCCGCGTCCTCGACGATCGCCCGGATGCCGCCGGTCAGCACCGGATGCGGGCTGACCTCGACGAACGTCCGGTGGCCGGCGGCCAGCGCGGCGCGCACCGCCGCGTCGAAGCGCACCGTCCCGCGCAGGTTCGCGTACCAGTAGCCGGCGTCGAGCCGAGACGTGTCCACCGCCTCGCCCGTGACCGTCGAGTAGAACGTGACGTCGCCCGATCGCGGCGTGATGCCCGCCAGCAGGTCCAGCAGCGGCGCCTCGACGGCCGCCACCTGCGGCGAGTGCGAGGCATAGTCCACCGGGATGCGCCGCACGTCCACGCCGTCCGCGGCGTAGCCGGCGATGAGTTCGTCCAGCGCGGCCGGGTCGCCGGAGACGACGGTCGACGACGGGCCGTTCACCGCCGCCACCGCCAGCACGGCGTCCGGGCCGCCGAGGCGCTCGAGCACGGCCGCCGCCGGCAGCGGGATCGACGCCATCGCCCCGGTCCCCGCGAGCTCCCCCAGCACCTGGCTGCGCCGGGCCACCACGGCCGCCGCGTCGGCCAGCGTGAGCGCGCCGGCCAGGTGGGCGGCGGCAATCTCGCCCTGGGAGTGCCCGATCACCGCGTCCGGCCGCACCCCGTACGAGCGCCACACCGCCGCCAGCGCCGTCATGACGGCGAACAGCGCCGGCTGCACCACGTCCACCCGGTCCAGCGGCGGCGCGCCCGTGGCCCCGGCGAGCACGTCGGGCAGCGACCAGTCGACGTGGGGGGCGAGCGCCTCGGCGCAGGCGGCGATCCGCTCCGCGAACACCGGCGAGGTGGCGAGCAGCTCGCGGGCCATGCCGGCCCACTGCGACCCCTGCCCGGGCAGGACGAGCACGACCCCGCCGCGGTCGGCGGCGCCGTCGGGCGGGCCCGTGACGAGCGCGGCGTCCTGCTCGCCGTCGCGCAGCCGGCGCAGGGCGGTGAGGAACTCCGCCGGGCTGGTGGCGACCACGACCGCCCGCCGTTCGAAGGCCGTGCGGGTGGTGACCAGGGAGTGGCCGACGTCGACCGGGTCGAACGCCGGCCGCGGCGCGGCGGGGGCGGCACCGTCCGTGCCGTCCACCGGCTCGGACCGGTCGGCCGGCGGCTTGTGGGCGGCTGGCAGTTCGTGGGCGGTCAGCAGGTCGTACAAACGCCCGGCCTGCGCGCGCAGCGCGGCCTCGTCGCGGCCCGACACCGGCCACGGCAGCGCCTGCGCTGCCTCGCCCGGACCCGCCCCGTCCGCGATCTCGGCCGGCGGGGTCTCGGCCGGCGGGGGCTCGGCGACGATGAGGTGGCAGTTCGTCCCGCCCATCCCGAACGAGCTCACGCCGGCGACCAGCGGCCGGTCCCCGGCCGGCCAGGAGCCGTGGTCGGTGTGCACCCGCAGCCGCAGCTCGTCGAACGCGATGTCGGGGTTGGGGGTGGCGAAGTTGAGGCTCGGCGGCAGCTCCCGGTGCGAGATCGCCAGCACCGTCTTGAGCAGGCCGACGATGCCGCTGGCACCTTCGAGATGACCGATGTTCGTCTTTGCCGAGCCGACGTGCAGCGGCGCGTCGGCGGGCCGTCCGGCGCCGAACGCGCGACCCAGCGCGGTGGCCTCGATCGGGTCCCCGACCGGCGTGCCCGTCCCGTGCAGTTCCACGTACTGGATGTCGCGGGGCTCGACGCCCGCCGCCCGCGCGGCCTGGCGCAGGACCCGAGCCTGGCCATCCTCGCTGGGCAGGGTCAGGCCGTCGGTGGCGCCGTCGCTGTTGACCGCGCCGCCGCGGATCACCGCGTGGATCGTGTCACCGTCCGCGAGGGCGGAGGAGAGCCGCTTGAGCAGCACGATGCCGCCGCCCTCGCCGCGCACGTACCCGCTCGCCCGCGCGTCGAAGGTGTAGCAGCGGCCGTCCGGGGACAGCGCACCGAACCGGTCGGCGGCGTCGGTGCTGTCCGGCACGAGGTTGAGCTGTACGCCGCCGGCGAGCGCGAGGTCGCACTCGCCCAGGCGCAGGCTGTCCGCCGCGAGATGCACGGCCACCAGCGACGACGCCTGGGCGGCGTCCACCGTCAGACTCGGGCCGCGCAGGTCCAGGGTGTAGGAGACCCGGTTGGCGATGATCCCCCGGCTCTGCCCGGTGAGGGTGTGCCGGGTGACGGCGCCCGGGCCGGCGCGCAGCACCCGGGTGGCGTAGTCGCTCGTGATCGCGCCGACGAAGACCCCGGTGCGGCTGCCGGCCAGCGTCGCCGGGCGCAGGCCGGCCTCCTCGACCGCCTCCCAGGCGAGCTCCAGCACCAGCCGCTGCTGCGGATCGAGCTGCGCGGCCTCCCGCGGCGCGATGCCGAAGAACTCCGGCTCGAATCCGTAGACGTCGTCGAGGTGAGCGCCGAAGGCGGCGCCGAGCCGGCGGGGAACAGCTGGGCCGCGGTCGACCGCGTCGCCGCCGGCGCGCAGCAGGCGCCAGAACGCCGCCGGGTCGGGCGCCGCGGGCAGTCGGCACGCCAGGCCCACCACCGCAATCGGGTCTCCCGCTCCCCGGGGGGTGTCGTCAGCGTTCGCGGACACGGCTGATCCACTGCTCATCGCTGGGGCGCTCCTCGTCGTGAACGTTCAGACCCCCGACGCGCCGCCCTCGGACGGCACATTTCTCGGGAACGTCTGCCAGCGTAGGAGCACGGACTAACAACTGACTTTAGATCCGCTAAAGGTAATTTCCGTCGTACGGTTACGGGAATTTTCGGGCTACTGAGGGAACGGCTTCCGCGGTGTCGTGACAATCATTCACGGAAGGACCTGTCGGCCGGTTTTCCGGCGGCTTCACGAATACCCGCCCGGCCGCCGCGGAATGCGTCCGTTCCCGCCGCGTCCGTCCCCGTCGTGGAATGCGTCCGTTCCCGCTGCGGCCGACCGGTCGCGCGGCTCGTGGTTGCCGCCGGGTGGGGCGGCCGGCGCCGTGCCGACCGCCCCACCCAGGTGGGTCGGGGACCTACTCGCTCAGGGCCCCCACCGTGTCCAGGACGTCACCGCCGGCCGTGCCGCCCAGCACGTACACCCGGCCGTCACCGCCGGTGGTCGCGGCGGCGTCCGCCCGCTTGGCGGCCGCACCCGTGGGGCCGGCGGTCCACTGGTCGTCGTCCGGGGAGTAGACCTGCACCGCGTCGGTGACGTCGCCACCCGCGTCCCGGCCGCCGACGACGTACACCCGTCCGTCCGGCCCGGTGGCGCCGGCGGCCTGGGTCACCCCGGTCGGCAGGTCGGACACCTGGGTCCAGGATCCGCTGCCACCCGTGCCGGGCGTGTAGGCGTACACGCCGGATGAGGCGCGGCCGGTCGGGCCGCCACCCGCCGCGCTGCCACCGGCGGCGAGGATGCGGCCGTCGGGCAGAGCGGTGAGGACCGGTGCCGTGACGGGGGTCGGCGGCGCATCCGCCGTGGTCCAGCTCGCGGCGTCGGGGTCGTAGATCGCCAGCGTGTCGCCGTCGAGGACGTAGATCTTCCCGTCGGTCGCGCGGGTCGCCCGCGGCTCACCCATCGGCTTGGGCAGCGCCGTCCCGCTCGTCCAGGTGCCGCTGGACGGCGTGTAGACCTCGACGGTGTCCGTCGGGTCGTTCCCGGCACCGGATCGGCCACCGATCGCGTAGATCCGGCCGTCGGTGCCGGTCGCCGCGGCGAGATGCGTCCGCGGGGTCGGCAGGCCGGCCGCGTCCGTCCAGGCCTTCTTGCCCGGATCGAAGACCTGGACGGTGCCCACCGGCGCGGCGGCCGCGCCGGGCGCCGCACTCGGCGAGCCGGTGCCGGTCGGCGACCCGCTCGGCGTGGCCGACGACGGGGTGCTCGGCGTCACCGACGACCCGCCGGTGGGCGAGGAGGTGTCGGTGGGCGAGGAGGTGTCGGTGGACGAGGAGGTGGCGGTGGGCGAGTCGGTGGAGGGCGGTGCGCCGTTGCCGCCGGGCGCGTTCGGCGCGTTGGACAACGGGCCGAACGTCGGTTCTCCGGTCAACGCGCCCGGGATGATCGTCGAGGTGGTGGTCGGACCGCCCGCGGGCGCCGTCGGCGACCCCGTCCGGGTCGAGGTCGGCGTTGAGGTCGGCGTCGAGGTCGACCCAGACGAGGTCGAGGTCGAGGTCGGGGAGGGAGTCGAGGTCGGGGAAGCAGAGGCGCTCGACGGGGAGGCGCTCTGGGTGGGCGAGCCGGTGGCCGAACCCGACGCGCCGCCGGCGCCGCCCGCGACCCCGGCGGTCTCCTGGCCGCCGATCGCATAGATCCGCCCGTCGCAGCCGGTGGTGGCGGCGAGGTGGGCGCGGGGAGCGGGCAGGGCGGTGACGGTCTGCCAGCTACCCAGCGGACCGGCCGTCGACGGGTAGGACGGGCAGCCGCCGCCCGCGGGGCTCGAAGCGGCGGAGCTTGAAGCGGCGGAGCTTGAAGCACCGGGGCTCGTGGTGGCGGCGCTCGCGGTGGCGGGGCTGCCCGTCGGCCCCGGGCCGCCCGGGGCGCCGGTCGGTGTCGCGGCGGCGCCCGTGCCGAGCAGGCCGGGCGAGGCGAGCGCCGCCGTCAGGGTGGCGGCCAGGACGAAGGTGCGTGACGGGCACCGACGTGACGTGCGGGACCAACTCATGGGTTCCCCCTCTTCAAGCCCGCGTCCGCGGACCCGACCGGCGGGTGGATCGCGTGGATGGATGGCGTCGCGGGGCCGGACGGCCCGAGCGACCGGCTGACCGGGCTTGTCGTGGCCGTGGGAACCAGCCGGGTGGGCAGGGGCGTCCGTGCACAGAACAGGCTACGGATTGTGTTCCCTCTGTTTCAGAATGTAAGCTGCCCGTCGCGGGTGGTTGTGGTGAGGCCGCCTCGGGCCGCCCGAGGCCCGCCGCCCGCGGCCGCATAGCCTCTCCCCGTGCCCAGCCAGCCGCCGCCCGTCCCGTCGAGAGTGACTGTCCTGCACGCCCGCGTGCTCGCCCGGCTGACCGGCGCGGCCGAGGCCCGGCGCAGCGAGCGCTTCTTCGCCGACCAGGGGCGGGTCGTGGCCGCTCTCGTCGGCCTGTCCGTGCTCGGGTCGGCGGCGGTCGCCGCGGGGCCGTTCATCCTGCGCCACCTCATCGACACCTCGCTGCCGACCGGCCGGGTGCGCGACCTCGCCGTCCCCGTCCTGCTGCTGTGCGCCGTGCTGGTGTTCGAGTCGACCGTGCTGTCCCTGCGGATGGCGCTCATCGCCCGGCTCGGCGGGGTCGTCTCCGTGCGCATCCGCCAGACCGTCAACGCCCACCTGCAGCGGCTGCCGTTCGCCTTCTTCCCCCGCAGCCAGCAGGGCGAGGTGATGACGGTGATGTCCTCGGATGTCCTGGCCGCCCAGAACGCGATCTCCGCGACCGTGCAGGCGGTCATCTGCCGGCTCGCGGACATCGTCGTCGGCACCGCCGTCGTCTTCGCGCTGGACTGGCGGCTCAGCCTCGCGGTAATGGTGTTCGCCCCGGCCACCCTGGTGATCATCCGGTCCGGGCGGCGCCGCCTGGCCGCGCTGTCGCAGCGCCAGCGGGAACTCGACGGCCAGCTCATGGCGCAGGTGTCCGACACCGCGTCGGTATCCGGGGCGCTGCACGTGCGGCTGTTCGACCGGGTCGACTACGAGTTGCAGCGGTTCGACGCGGCCGGCGCCGAGTTGCTCGCCGCCGCCCGGGAACAGGCCCGGCTCACCTCCCGGGTCCGGTTCCTGGTCAATCTCGGCATCGTCGCGACGATGACCGCCGTGGTCACTCTCGGCGCCTGGCTGGTCTCCTCCGAGCGGACGACGCTCGGCACGGTCGCCGCCCTCGGCGGCGCGTTGCTGGTGTCGTTCGGCCCGCTGTCCTCCGCCGTCGACCTGCGCTCCGAGCTGGCCGGCGCCGGGGCCTCCTTCCGTCGGATCTTCGCCCTGCTCGACGTGCCCGAGGACGAGGCCGCAACGATGCTCGCCGGGCCGCCGACCGCCATCGCCGTGCCCCGGCCGCTGGCCCCGGCCCCGAGCTCGGGCGTGGGTGCGGCCGCGGTACCGGTGGGCCTCGACCTGGCGCTCGACGAGGTGTGGTTCGCCTACGACCAGGCCGTGCCGGAGCCCGCGCGGGCGGCGGACGCCGCGGCGCGCGAGCGCCCCGGCCCCGACGACCCGTCCTGGAACCTGCGGGGGGTGACACTGCGGGTCGCGGCTGGGACGACCACGGCCGTCGTCGGCGCCAGCGGCGCGGGCAAGACGACGATCGCCTACCTCGCCAGCGGGGTGCACCGCCCGCAGCGAGGCCGGGTCCTGCTCGGCGGCGTGCCGCTCGACGCGATCCCGCCGGCCCGGCTGCACGCGGCGATCGGCGTGGTCCCGCAGGATCCGCACCTGTTCCACGACACGATCGCGGCGAACCTCCGCTACGGCCGGCTGGACGCGACCGACGACGAGCTGCGGGCCGCCCTCGACGCGGCCAGCCTGTCCGCCCTGCTCGACCGGCTGCCCGAGGGGCTGGCGACCCGGGTCGGCGCGCGGGGCTACCGGCTGTCCGGCGGCGAGCGCCAGCGGCTCGCCATCGCCCGCGTCCTGCTGCAGTCGCCGCAGGTGCTGGTTCTCGACGAGGCGACGTCCGCGCTGGACACCGTCTCCGAGGCCGCGGTCCGCACGGCGCTGGACCGGCTCGCCGTCGGCCGGACCTGCCTGGTGATCGCCCACCGGCTGTCGACGGTGATCGACGCCGACCGCATCTACGTCATGGACCACGGCCGCGTCGTCGAGGACGGCACCCACCGCGACCTGCTTGCCGACGGCGGTGCCTACGCCCGCCTCTACCGGCCGAGCGCCGTGTGACCGGCCGGGCCGGGATCGACGGTGCGGTCGACGCTGCTGTCCCGTGCCGGGTCGTGGGACGGCGGGCCCCGCGCGGGGCAGGATGGCTTGAAGCGTCGTGGGCGGAACGTGGTTCAACGCCCGCGGGAGGAGCATTCCGGTAGTGGATCCGGTGTGGTCGGCGCCGTCGTGGCACCCGTCGACCCGGACCGCGACCGGCAGGTCGAGAGGAGACACCCGCATGACCTCCACTGCCGGGAAAGCCACTGCCGCCGGTGGCATGGATGCCGCCGGTGGCACGGACGCCGCCGGTGGCATCGACGCCGGTGAAACCAACGCCGCCGGGCCCACCGCGCACGGCGGCTACTCGCACCGCCAGATCATGGTCATCCTCTCCGGCCTGCTGCTGGGGATGTTCCTCGCGGCGCTGGACCAGACGGTCGTCTCCACGGCGATCTACCGGATCGGCGAGAGCCTGCACGGGCTGACCGCGCAGGCGTGGGTCACCACCGCCTTCCTGATCACCTCGACGATCGCCACCCCGCTGTACGGCAAGCTGTCCGACCTGTACGGGCGCAAACCGTTCTTCCTGTTCGCGATCGCCGTGTTCATCACCGGCTCGGCGCTGTGTACCTTCGCGACGTCGATGTACATGCTCGCCGCGTTCCGGGCGGTGCAGGGCATCGGGGCCGGCGGCCTGTTCTCGCTCGCCCTGGCGATCGTCGGCGACATCATCCCGCCGCGGGAGCGGGCGAAGTACCAGGGCTACTTCATGGCGGTGTTCGGCACGTCCAGCGTCCTCGGACCCGTCGTCGGCGGCGCGCTGGCCGGCCAGGACACGCTGCTCGGCGTCGCCGGCTGGCGGTGGATCTTCCTGATCAACGTGCCGATCGGCATCGGCGCGCTCGTCGTCGTCGCGCGGGTCCTGCACATCTCCCACGAGCGCCGCGAGCACCGCATCGACTACCCCGGCGCCCTGACGCTCATCGTCGCCCTGGTGCCGCTGCTCATCGTCGCCGAGCAGGGCCGCGAGTGGGGCTGGGGCGCGGGCTCCTCGCTGGCCTGCTACGCGATCGGGCTGGTCGGCATCGCCGCGTTCGTGGTCGCGGAGCGGCGCGCGAAGGACGATGCCCTGCTGCCGCCCCGGCTGTTCCGCAACGGGGTCTTCGCCGTCGGATCAGCCCAGTCGGCGATCATCGGGATCGGCATGTTCGGCGGGATCACCCTGATCCCCCTCTACCTGCAGCTCGTCAAGGGGAACTCGCCGACCAAGGCCGGCCTGCTCACCCTCCCGCTGGTCCTGGGCATCATGCTGCTCTCGCTCGTGGCGGGACAGATCACCGCGCGGACCGGCCGTTACAAGATCCTGCCCGTGATCGGCTCGGCGCTGCTCGTCGTCGGGATGCTGTTGCTGTGGCGGCTGTCGGCCGACAGCAGCCTCGTCTACGTCGATCTGGCGATGTTCGTCGTCGGCGCCGGGCTGGGCCTGAACATGCAGACGATCGTCCTGGCGATGCAGAACGCCGTGCCGCCGCGGGACATCGGGGTGGCGACCTCCTCGACGACGTTCTTCCGGCAGCTCGGCGGCACCCTCGGCGTGGCGGTGTTCCTGTCGATCGTGTACTCGATCGTCGGCTCCCGGATCACCTCCGCGTACGCGGACGCGCGCGGCACGGCGGCGTTCGACGCGGCCGCGCGCAGCCATCCCGACCAGCTCAAGGTGCTCGGGTCGGCGTCCTCGGGTGGCTCGGGCAGCCTCAACGACACCTCGTTCCTCCACGGACTCGACCCGGTGCTGACCCACCCGTTCAAGGCCGGCTTCACCGAGGCGATCACAGTCGCCTTCCTGGTCGGTGCCGCCGTGCTGGTCCTCGCCTTCGTGCTGTCCCTGCTGCTCAAGGAGGTGCCGCTGCGAGAGACCGGCGCGGCCTTCGCCGACCAGCCGGCCGCGCCGGACGGGACCGCCTCCCCGGCCCCGAGCGGCACCGGTCCCGAGGCCGCGGCGGCCGGTCCCGAAGCTGCGGCGGCCGGTCCTGAGGCCGCGGCGGCTGGTCCCGCGCGGTCCGACGGTCCGCGCGTCGGCGGCTAGCCCGCTTACAAGTGGCCGCGGCGGACCATCAGCGCCAGCACGCAGGCCGAGGGTGCCATCGGTAGCCACACGGTGACCAGCCGGTAGCCCAGGACCGCGGCGAGCGCGACGGCGGGGGACTGCCCGGCGGCGATGATCGCCGCGGTGAGGGCCGCGTCCAGCGAGCCGAAGCCGCCCGGCGAGGGGACCAGGGCCGAGGCGGCGCTGGCGGCGAAGTACAGCGCGAAGACCGCCCCGACGCCGAGCGGGAGGTGCAGCGCGCGCATGATCGCCCACAGGGTCGCGGCGTGTAGCAGGGGGATGGCCGCCGAGCCGCCCCACAGCAGGGCCGCCCGGCTCGGCGAGCGGATCGTGGAGCGCATCGACCGTAGCTGGTCGACGACTCGTGCCCACACCCCGTGCGCCACCCGGCGGGCCGCCGGTACCAGCCAGCCCAGCAGCGCGGCGACGGCGACGGCCGCCGCGGCCACCGCGACGCCCAGGGCCACCGGGCCGCCGTCCGGCAGCCGGGTGGAGTCCACCGGCAGGAATCCGCCGGCCAGCAGGACGGCCAGCACGGCGAGATGGGTGGTGACCCCGGCGGTGGCGTCGAGGCCGACCGCCGTCAGGGACTCCCGCAGGGAGAAGCCGTGCCGGTGCAGGAAACGCAGCTTCACCGCGCCGACCCCGAACCCGGCGGGCAGCACGTGATTGGCCACGCTGCCCGCCACTTGGGCGGCGAGCAGCCGGCGGACCGGCAGCGACCGCGGCACCGTCCCCTGCTGGCAGGCCGCGCCCGCGACCCAGGTGAGCTGGGCGACGGCGACCGCGCCCACCAGCCAGAACGGATGGGCGCTGGCCAGCGCGTCGATGCCGGTCCGCACGGTCGACCACGACCGCACCAGCCACACCGCCGCCACCAGCGGCGCCGCGCAGGCCAGCAGCGGGCGAACCAGCCAGAACCGGCCGCGGCGGGGCGCGACGGCCACCGCCACGGCGCCGCTCGGGCCGGCGAGGACGAGGTCCCCGCCCGGCACCACGGGCGCGGCTGCCCCGGTCCGGGCGATGACCGCCGCTGGGGCGGCGTCGAGGGTCGCCAGGGGCAGCGCCCCGCCGCCCACTGCCGCCGCCTCCGGTGCCTGGCGCATCACGGTCCTCCCGTCCTGGCGTCGGCGTGGCTCTGGCCCATGTCGACCCGGTCTGCCCCGGTGCCGTCCGGGATGACGCCATCCGGAGCGATGCTCCCCGACATGTTCTCGTCGAGGGCTCCGCGACGCGCCCGTGACAGTTCACCCGAGTGTCGCGTGACCGCGTCGAGATCGGAACCCGAGCCGCCCGCGAGCAGCCCGGCGAGGCGTCCGGCGAGCCCGCCCCAGCTCCAGGCCTCGCGCATCCATTCCCGCCCGGCCAGGCCCATCCGAGCGGCCCGGTCGGGGTCGTCGAGCAGCTCCACGACGGCCCGGGCCACGGCGGCGGTGTTCCGGCCGTCGACGACCTCGCCCGTGCGGCCGGGCAGGACGACGTCGGGCGCGCCGCCCTGGGCGCCGGTGATGACGGGCAGCCCGCTGGCCGCCCCCTCCAGGGAGGACAGGCCGAGTCCCTCCAGGTCCAGGCCGAGCCAGCGGGTGCGAGACGGCATGGCGAACACGTCGGCGGCGTCGAGGTAGGCGGGCAGCTCCTCCTCACCGACCGCGCCGGCGAAATGCACCTCGTCGGCCACCCCCACCTGTCCGGCGAGGCGGCGCAGCCGGCCCTCGGCGGGTCCCTGCCCGACGAGCAGCAGCCGGGCCCCCGGATGGCGGCGCCGCACGGTGGTCCAGCCGCGGATGAGGGTGTCCTGCCCCTTGCGCGGCACCATTCGGGCCACGCAGATCACGACCGGGCGGTCCGACCAGCCCAGGGCCCGGCGGATGTCGGCCCCGCCGGCGCCCGGCCGGAAGCGGCGGGTGTCGACGCCGCCGGTCAGCCGCGCGAGGGNGGTGCCCGGCGGGGNGACGGCGACCAGCCGGCGCCGGGTGAACGCGGTGAGGTACGTCAACACGTCGGCGCGGGCGGCGACGGTGCGCACGAGCGACCAGCCCACCGGCAGCCGGGACCAGGCGACCTCGTGCCCGTGGCTGGACGCCACCACCCTGGTGACGCCCGCCTCGCGCAGCGTCGGGCCGAGCACCCCGTACGGCGCGGCGGTGGGGAACCAGACGGCGTCACAGCCCTCGCTGCGCACCAGCGAGCGCAGCAGGCGCCGGGACCGCGGCGAGGTGAGGATCCGCTCACCGGCCCGGACCACGGGGAAGGGCAGTGTGCGGTCGAACTCCTCGGCGCCGGGCGCCGCCGGCGCGACGACGACGACCCGGTCGGCGGGCAGGCCGGCGGTCAGGTGACAGGCGAACGTCTGGATGCCGCCGAGGACCGGGGGGAACTTGTCCGCCACCACCAGCGTCCGCGGCAGGTCGACGGCACCCGCGGGGCCGGTCGACCGGGAGCCGGGCGGCGCCGCGGGTGCGGGCACGATGCCCGCCGGCGGCGCGGACTCGTCCGGCCCCGCCGGGCGGGGAGTCCGCCTCACGCGGCGTCCGGCCAGCGCAGTTGTGCGGCATGCGGCGGGGGGTGGCAGGCGTCGTCCCGTTCGACGGGCAACGACGGCAGTCGGCGACCATCCATGAGGGGAGATGATTGCAGGCGGCCGGTGTGAGCTGGATGAGTGCCGCGAATGGGATGCGCCCCGCGGCGGTGGGCTGGCGGGCTGTGGCGTGGCGTGGCAGGTCGGGCGGTGGTGGACGGGCTCGCGTGGACGGGCTCGCTCAGCGCACCGCGAAGCCGGCGTCGATCGGCAGCGCGACGCCGGTGACGTACTTCGCGGCGTCCGAGACCAGCCAGGCCACCGTGTCGGAGATGTCCTCGGGCTGGAGGATCTCGATGGGCAGCGCGTTCTGCATCGCGGCGGTGGCGTTGTCCGACTCGGCGAGCAGCTTCGCCATCGACTCGTTCATCGTCATTCCGGTGGCGACGCCGGTCGGGTGGATGGTGTTCACCCGGATCCAGTGCTTGGCCAGGTCGTTCGCGAGTACCTGCATGAGCCCGACCAGGCCGCGCTTGGCCGCCGTGTACGCCTGCGGGCCCGCGTCCGGACTGCCCGTCCCCTTCAGGCCCGCGCTGGAACTGGTCAGGACGATCGCCCCACCGCGGCCGCCCTCGATCAACGCCGGTAAGGCGGCCCGCACCGTCTTGAAGACGCCGGTGAGATTCGTGTCGATGACGTCCTGCCACTCGGTGAACGGGTCCTTTTCCGGCGACAGCCGGATGATGCCGGCGTTCGCGATGACGATGTCCACCCGGCCGAACTCGGTGAACCCCTCCTGGAAAGCGGCGGAGAGCCCGGCGAAGTCCCGCACGTCCGCCTGGCGGGCGACGATCCGCCCGCCCAGCTTCTCGACGAGCTCCACGGTTTCGGCGAGATCGGCCGCCGAGGCGTTCGGATAGTCCATCGACGCGATGTCGGCGCAGATGTCCACGCCGATGATGTCGGCCCCTTCGCGGGCCAGCCGCACCGCGTGCGCCCGCCCCTGCCCGCGGGCGACTCCGGTGATGAAGGCGGTCCTGCCGTCGAGTGTGCCCATCCGGCACTCCTTCCGGAAACTGAATTCCTGGCATCGGTGTAGCGCAGGTCACAAACGTTATTGCGGACACTGATCGTCCGCAAGGGCTGCCGCCGGCCGCCGCGCGATGATGGACCCCGGACGGCGGGTGACACCGCTGGCGGACGGCGACACCGCTGGCGGACGGCGACACCGCCGGCGGACGGGGACACCGCCGGCGGACGGGGACGAGGAGACCGATGGTGCAGACGACGACGGGGCAGGCCGTGCGCGGGCGGCCCCGGGATCCGGACCTGCAGGCGCGGGTCCTCGACGCGGCGTTGGCCGAGTACGCTCGGTCCGGCTGGGCGGGCTTCACCATGCACGCCGTCGCCGGGCGCGCCGGGGTCGGCAAGTCGTCGATGTACCTGCGGTGGCCGACCAAGGAACAGCTCCTGGTCGACGCGATCGACGCCTACACTCGCCCGCTCGTCGTTGACCACGACACCGGCTCGCTGCGCGGGGACGTGCTCGCCCTGGCGTCGAGCCTGCTGGCCCACTTCCTCGACCCGATGGGTTGGGTGACGGTGCGCATCGCCGTGGACGCCGCCGTCGAGTCCTTCGATCTGGGCGGCTTCCACGAACGGATCGTCACGAAGCACAACGACGCGGCCCAGCGCATCGTCGACCGGGCGATCGGCCGCGGCGAGCTGCCGGCGGGGGTCGACGGCCGGCCGCTGCTCGAGGGCCTGTTCGGTGGCGTGCTCATGCACGCCCTGGCGATGCCGCCCCACGAGCACGCCGCCGCCCGGGGCGCCCTCGCCGCGCACGTCACGCCGCTGGTCGACCTGCTGCTGCGCGGAGTCGGCCCGGCCGCGACCCCCACGGGCGGCTGACCCGGAACGAGGCCGCGGCGCCGCAACGCGGGCACCAGGCCGTCGGCGATCTCGGCGACCACACGGCGGTGCACCGGCGTGGCGAGCAGGAGCCCGTCCCCGCCGACGCTCCGACCTCACCCCCGGCGGGACCACCTGACCCGGACCGGGCGGTGCCGGTTGTACGGCCGCACCGTCCGGGTAGGCACAGAGACAGGGCAGGACAGGGCGGCGCCAGCCGCGGCCCGGGCGCATCGGCTCGTGGGCTGTCGGCCATGCGGCGCGGAAGGAGCACGACGATGGTGGGCACGCTTACCGTCACGGAACGTCGCAGGTGGCTCGACTGGGCGCTGGACATCTTCGACACGCAGGTGCGGGCCGTGCCACCCGGGTCCTGGGCGGCGCCGACACCGTGCGGACAGTGGGACGTGCGGGCGCTGGTCAACCACCTCACCGTCGAACATCTGTGGGTTCCGCCGCTGCTGGCCGGTCTCACCCGGGAGGACATCGGCACCCGGTTCGACGGGGACCAGCTCGGGGACGATCCGGGCGCGCGCTGGACGGTGACGGCCCGCCGCAGCCGGGACGCCTGGGACCGGCCGGAGGCCTGGGCGTCTATCCCGATGTTGTCGTTCGGACCCACCCCGGCGGACGAATACGCCTTCCAGCTCACCGCCGACCTGCTCATTCATGCCTGGGACCTGGCCCGGGCGATCGACGCCTCGGGCCGGCTGCCCGGCGACACCACGTCGGCGCGGACCGTCGGTAACAACCGCGAGCTCGTGCGCTGGGTCCACGACAGCCTGCGCCGCCAGATCGACGCCTGGCGAGTCGTCGGCATCTTCGCCACACCGGTCTCGGTGCCGGACGACGCCGACGAGTGGACCCGGCTGATCGCCCTCACCGGCCGCTCACCGCACTGGCAGCCCGGCCTCGACGCCGGCCAGCCTCTCGACGCCGGGCAGCCTCTCGACGCCGGGCAGCCTCTCGACGCCGGTCAGCACCTCGACGGTGGTCAGCACAGGGGGTAGATGAGGATCGGTGCTCCCGCCCCGCCGGCCGCAGCGGTGGGCGGAGCCGAACAGCTACGCAGCGGGGCCGGGGTCGTCGGCGTGGGGGAGACGCCGCCGCCGGGCACCGGGTGTTTGACGGCCCCGGACGGTGCCGTCGGCGCCGGTTGCGGCGACGCCGCGAGGTCCGACGCCGCGAGGTCCGACGCCGCGAGGTCCGAGGACGGCCGCGTCGCCACCCCCGCGCCGTCGTCCGCGCCGAGGCGACCGATGGCCGCGGACAACGCCCTCGCCGACCCGGCCGAGCCGCCGCCGTCGCGCCCCCAGCTCACCTGCACACCGGACACCGCGATCAGGCCGCCGACCGCGAACGCGGCCACCGCGCTCATCACGACGACCAGCACGACGAGCAGCCGCAGGGTGCCGCGGTCCGGTGAGCCCGCCGCAGCGCTCATCCGCGCCCCCGGCGACCCGAAGCGCGGGCGGCCCGCGCCGCCGGTCCCGCGCCGGCGGGAAGGCGCCGGCATCGGGTGGCGATCTCGGCGTCCCTGCGCATGGGCCGACCGTAGCGGATCGAGCCGGTTGCGGTGGGACGGTGCGGCGCACGCTGCGGATGTCGGGCGAAAGACGATCCGTCGGATCGGTGCCGATTGATGGTTAGTCCGCGAAATTCGGGGAGACAAAGCCGATATCAGCGCCGCTCGTTCCTCGTCCGCTCCCTGCGACTGCCCCTTTCCGGAGGTATCTGATGGGCCTGCGATACACCCGCCGACCGCGGTACGGACCGTTTCACCTCAACGTCAGCGAGCGGGGGGTGTCCTCGGTCACGCTGAAGCTCGGGCGCGTCTCCTGGCGGGTCTGGTCGCGCAACCGCCGCGGCGGCCTGTCCAGCGTCGACCTGCCGGGGCCGTTCTCCTACCGGCGGGAGGGCCGCAGCCGCCGGCGGGCCGAGGGCTGATCCCGGCGGGCGCACCCTCAGTCGGCGGCGACCCGCGCGGTCGGGGCGGTCTTCGCGGTCGGGGCCACGATCGGGACGGGTTGCCGTTCGGCCAGCAGGATCGCGAGGTCGTCGTGCAGGGCCCCGCCGGCATGGGTTCCCACGGCGGCGATGAGCCGATCCAGAGCCTCGTCCTGGCCGCCGCCCCGTAGCAGGTCCAGGCGATCGTCCAGCGGGAAGAAGCGCCTCTGGGCGTCCCTGGCCTCGATCAGCCCGTCGGTGAACAGCAGTAGCCGGTCACCGATCTCCCAGTGCGCCGTCGTGACGGTGAACCGCTCGGCCAGCCCGAGCGGGGGGCTGGGCGAGCGCAGTTCCAGCGTCGCCGATCCGTCCGCCGAGACGAGCCGCGGCGGGTGATGGCCCGCCGAGCACATACCCAGCCGCCCGTCGGGATGGATGTCCAGGACGAGCGCGGTGACGAAGTCCTCGGGCCCGGCTTCGCGCCCCACCGCCCGGGCGCACGCCGCCGCCACCTGCTCGGGATCCAGCCAGGTCACCGCGGCCTCGCGGAAGGCGCCGAGCACCACCGAGGCCAGCCGGACCGCCGGCAGCCCCTTGCCCCGAACATCTCCGATGATCACTCGGATGCCGTTCGCGGTCGGCACGACCTCGTAGAGATCTCCGCCGACGGACGCCTCCTGCGCCGCCGACAGGTAGCGGGCGGCGAAGCCGGCCCCGTCGAGCTGGCCCGGGACCGCCGGCAGCAGCGCCCGCTGCGCGACCTCGGCGACGGCCTGGACGCGGTGCAGCTTGGAGCGCTGCCGGTCCCGGTACACGCAGATGTAGACCGCGATCGCGGACTGGACCAGGACCAGGATGATCGCGGCGATGTGCGGCTGCGTGCCGAAGCGGTGGTCCCAGAGCCCGGAGAGGATCGCCACGATCACCGTCAGTCCGCCGATGCCGGCGGTGATCAACGGTGGGCAGGCGGCGGCGAGGATCAGCGGCCCCAGGCCGAAGTACCCGGTCAGCGCGACGCCGGGTCCCAGGTCGACGACGAGCGCCAGCGTGAGCACGGCCGCCCCGGCGACGATCAGGCGCAGGTTCTCCGGCCCACCCACCGCATCGGCTCCTGCGGGCGCGGCAGGGTTCGTCCGGGCAGTTCGCATGGCTCATTCTCCCGAGCAGACCAGGCGTTCGACCACACACCCTCGCAACCCGGCCGTCGGGTGACGGAAACCTGCCCAGAAGGTCAGGCGGTAGGGACGGCGCGTTCGCCCGGGTGATGCAGGTGCCAGCGTTCGCTGTCCTCGAGCTGCGCGGCCAGGGAGATCAGCAGGGCCTCGCTGCCCGCGGGCCCCATGAGCTGGGCGCCGACCGGCAGACCGGCGGCGGTGCGCCCGGCGGGCACGTTGACGGCCGGCCAGCCCAGCACGTTCCACGGCCAGGCGAACGGGCAGGCCGCCACGATCGCCTGGTCGGTGGCCCAGTTGGTCTCCCGGTTGAGCTCGCCTACGCGCGGCGGGGGGGTCGCCGTCGTCGGCGCGAGCACCACGTCGATCCGGCGGAAGATCCGGCCGATGTTGAGCCGGGCCAGCGGCTCGGCCGCGCGGGTCAACGCCAGGAACGGGCGCAGCGCCCGGCCGGTCCGGGCGTTGGCCACGGTCCGTGGGTCCAGCAGGGACGGGTCCGGGACCCGTCCGGCCCAGTCGCGGATGCCGTCCATGGACCGCGGCAGGAAGATCGTCCCGAGCAGGCCGTAGGGCGGCTCCACCGGGACGACGTCGTGCCCGAGCCGGGCGAGCACCTCGGCCATCCGTTCCACCGCGGCGCGCACCGCCGGATCGAGGCTCGCCGGCATCCCGCTGTAGGGGCGGTGCAGCGACACCCCGATCCGCAGCCGGGGCGGGGGATGCCCGGCCGCGGACCGGAACGGCTCGACCGGCGCCGGCGCGGAGTCCCGGTCGACGGGCAGGCTGCCGGCCAGGACATCGAGCAGCAGGGCGCCGTCGGCGACGGTCCTGGTCAGCGGGCCGTAGACGGTGAGGCCGTTGAACTGCTCGCGCACGGGCGCGCTGGAGATGCGACCGCGCTGTGGCTTGATCCCGACGAGATGCGTCCAGGCGGCCGGGATGCGCACCGATCCGGCGCCGTCCGAACCGATCGCGCCGGGCACCAGGCCCGCGGCCACCGCCGCCGCCGCGCCGCCGGAGGAGCCGCCGGGGGAGTGGTCCAGATCCCACGGGTTGCGGGTCACCCCGAACGCCGGGCCCTCGGTGAACGGCCACTGCCCGAACTCGGGCGTGTTCGTCTTGCCGACGATGACAGCCCCGGCGGCCTTCAACCGCCGCACCATCTCGCTGTCCCGAGCGGCCGGGGGGAACTCGCCCGCGGCACCGAACGCCGTCGGCAGACCGGCGATGTCCGTGTCGTCCTTGATCGCGATCGGCACGCCGAGCAGGGGGCGGTGCCGGTCGGCCGCCGGTCCGCCGGGGCCGTGGGCCGATCCGCCCCGGCCACCGGTCGACCCGGCGGCGAGCTCCACGTCGGCCGCCGCCGCCTCCGCGAGTGCCTCGCGTACCCGTACCCGGCGGAAGGCGTTGAGCGTGGACTGGGTTGCCTCGATCCGGTCCAGCGCGGCCTCGACGAGCTCGTGGGAGGTCACCTCGCCCCGCGCGAGGCGGGCTGCGAGGGCGGCGACGCCGTCCAGCGGGCCGTCCCGCTCCGGATCGACGAGCATCCCAGGCGCGTCCGACATCAGCCACCCCCCTGCCGCATCGGGCCTTGCTGCCCGCACCGTAACCGACCGCGGNCCGCTCGCCCCGCCTCTCGCGCGATACCTCCCATTGTCCGCCGTCGTTACCGGTTTGGCAGAGGCATGGGGAAGGGAAGGGTTTAGTGCACGTCACGTGAGATTCGGGTCATATCGCGCGTTGTCGGACACGTGATGCGAGGGACGCCGTATCACGCACGCCACATCGTGTTATCAACATCGGGGACGGGGTACCGCCGACGGGAGAACGGATCGTGAACATCTCGCGGCGCTACCACGGGTATCCCGGTGGCCACCACCGGGTTGTCTCCCGCGGCCGCCGCGGCCCACCCGCCGGACCGCCCGACCGGATGGACCGCCCGACCGGATGGACCGCCCGCCGGTCGGCCGAACCATGGCCCGGTAAGGCGGCTCGACCCCTCTCGGGGCCGGCCGGGCCGCGCGGGCGGCGGCGACGGTGCGTCGACGCGGTAACTCGCCGCGCCGAGACCGCCAGGGCCGCGGGGATCCGCAGGCTGTCGAGATCGGAAGACCTCGAGACGAAGTAAGACGATGAGGGAGGAACCACCCGATGTCAGTGGACCCGAACGCGGCCACGCCGGACCCCGCGCCGATCACGCCGCCGAAAGGCGCGGCGCCGTCAGCCCCTGGCGGGGCCCGGCCGTCCTCGCCCGAGCCGGAACGGCCGACCAGCGCGCCCGCGCTGAACGGTCACAGCCCCGCCGCTGCGCCTTCCGCGGCCGCCACGCCTTCCCCCGCCGCCGCGCCTTCCCCCGCGTCCGATGGGGAGGGAGGATCCGGGCCGGGGGAGGCGTCGAGCACCCGGGAGCGGGTGGCGGTGGGCGCGGCCGAGGTGCGCGAGCGCGTCAGCGGCGCGGCCGCGACCCTCGCTCCGCACGTCGCCGCCGCAACCGAGCGGACCCGTGGCGCGGCGGAGAAGGCTGCTGGGACCGTGCGGGAGAAGGTCGCGGAGAACCCCCGGTTGGCCGCCGCGACGGAGCGGACGATCGGCGCTCGCGACCGGGCCGTCGGAACCGTCCGGGAGCGGCTCGCCCAGCACCCGCAGGTGAACGCCACGGCCGAGAAGACCCTCGCCACCAGCGGTAAGGCGGCCCGTTCCGCCGGGCAGCGGGCCCGGAACAACCCGCGGGCCACCGGTGGCGTGCTGGCCGGCACCGCGCTGGTGCTCCTGGTCCGCCGGGCCCGCCGGCGCCGCCGCCGCAGCGCCGACTGAGCACCGCCTGCCCGGGGTGGCTGGGTCGCCCCGTCCCTGCCCTCTTCCTCCGGTCTGTTCCCTCCGGACCGGAAAAGAGTGCGCATACCGGTGTTTATGCCGATCGGGTGCGGGGACACAGGACTCAACCACCTCGGCAGGGAGAATAAAATGGTCACATTCGTCGTCGTCATGATTCTGCTCGGTCTGGTCGCCGGCGCCGTCGCTCGCGTGGTGCTGCCCGGACCCGATCCGATCGGCATTCTCGGCACCATTGTCGTGGGCATCATCGGTTCTTTCGTCGGCGGTTTCCTGGGCTACGTCCTGTTCAACAAGGATGTCGGTGAGGGCGCGCTCCAGCCGTCCGGGATCATCGGCTCCATCATCGGTGCCATCCTGGTGCTGCTGATCTGGCGCAACGTCGGCGGCCACAGCAACAGCCGGTCGCGTGGTCGTAGCCGCCGCTACGCCCGTCGGTGACCGCACTGACCGTCGGTCACGGCGACACCCATCGGTGATCTCCGGGACTGCCGAGAAGCCGACGACCGCGAGGTCGGCCGGCGCGGGCCCAGCCCGCCCCGCGCCGACCTCGCCCGCCGACCTCGCCCGCCGACCTCGCCCGCCGACCTCGCCCGCCGACCTCGCCCCCGACGTCCCTCCCGCGCCAGTGCACAGCCATCCCGACTTCGCCGCCGGCCCCTCGGTCCCGGCGGCTTTTTGCTGTTCCGGGGCCGGCCGGCGCGGGTGACCCGACGCGCGCCTGGGCGCGTCGCGGGTGGACCGGGCGGGATCATCTCGGGATGGCCGGCGGTTTCACGCGCCCGGCAGGGCGAAGATCGCCGCAAGGTGGACCGGCTCCACGAACCTGCCGTCCGGGGAGGATGTGCGCAGCGCCTCGGTGATCTCCTTCTCGAAGGAAGCTCGCCGGTCTCCCAGGAGCCGCCCGATGGGGAAGGACGTCGAGTACAGATACTGATCTTTAATTCACCGGGTCGGACTGGAGCGGATCCCGCCCGGTTCCGGTTCCGCGGAATCCGAAAATGACCGTACCCCGTGGCCGTGGTGGTGATCACAGATCGTGACGGCGGCTGTGGGGTGTTCAGGGTGGATGCAGGGGAGAGCGCCTACCTGGTCGCTCTGGTGGGTTCCGCGTCCGATCTGTCCCTACACAAGGACCGGATGGCACCGTTCCCCTGCACACCCCTGCCCCCGGCCCCCCTCGCCGGCCACGCGACGTGAGCGTTGACCCGACCCGGACCCGGACCCGGACCGGACCGGACCGGCAAAGAACCGTGCGAACGCGACAGCGGCGACCGTGACGGTCGCGTCCCGGCAGCACACGAGGACAGCACCAGCACCAGCGGAAGCGCAGCCGAACCGTGCGCCCGCCCGGTGACGGAAGCGTGATGACCGTGGCGCGGTTCCGCGGAACACCTCGATCATCAGCCGAGGGCGGGTCGAGGGCGGGTCGAGGGCGGGTCAGGGGCGGGATTGTGCGCCGGCCGGCAGCCGTCCGCGGGCCGGTCTGGCACCATCCTGATCTGCCCGGAGGGCACGTCGCCGTCACCGGATCGACTGCGGAGCCATCATCATGATCCATCCACCGGCACCGCACGTTAAAGATCAGTAGCCGACGATCTGGTCAGCCGTCCACTTTCGCTCGAACTCGAAGACGATCCTTTCCACGTGCCGGAACGGGGATCGGCGCAGGACGCTCTCGTGGGACTCCGCGGGTGGCACGAAGACGCCGCTGCCGGCGCGACGCACGGTCCCGAGAAACCTCGCCTGGACCTCCTCGATCGCCCGCTGCCAGTCGGTGGCGGGCCGGACGAGGCAGTTGTCGTTGACGATGACGAGTCCGCCGCCCGGGGTGACGATGTCGGCGAGCGTTGCCAGAACACGGTCCCGGTCCATCCAGTGGAATGACCGGCCCATGGTGACGAGGCGAAACCGGCCGATTTCCGGGGGAAGGTTCTCTGCGCGCGCTTCCACCCATCTCGCGTTACGGACGTCCGCCAGGCTCGCCGCTCGTGCCGCCTCCGCGAGCATTTCGGGCTCGGGATCGACACCGAAAAGCCTGCGGGTAGCCAGGTCGGTGGCGAGCGTAGTACGCGGCGGTTCCAGTAAAAAGATCGCCGATCAGGCCGCCAACCTAGCGGCCGTCCGCGGGTACGTCTTTCCCTTCCACGAGGTTCCGCGGAAACCGCGCCACCGGCCCCGTGCCCGGCCCTGGCCCCGTGCCCGGGTCCGCGGTCGCCGGTGGTGGTGTCCGGTGGCAGCGGCTTACCGCGAGCAGATCACCGATCGTCTGCGTCCCTCCCGGGGCCGGGGTCGTCGCCGGGGTGGTCCGGGTCGGGCGTGTGGTCGGTGGTCTCACTGAAGTCGCGAGCCCGCTGGGCGGAGTCCGCGCTCGCGCCGGAGAACAGCCGCGCGTCGTCGGCGGCGTCGGCGCGCGGGGGCTGGGGGCCGTCCGGGGCGTCGCCGGCCTCACCCGGGCCGGTCGAGCCGTCGGGGGTGCGGGGCGTCGGGGGGAGATGACTGCCGTCGCCGTCCCTGGTGGACAGGGTGATCGTGGTGATCGGCTCCCAGCCGCGGCGGGCGCCGTCGCGCTTGCGGAGCCGGTCGCGGGGCATCCCGTCGCGGTCCTCCCGCTCGCGCACCAGGGTGCCGATGGCGCCCCCGTCGCGGTCGCCGGCTCCGTTCTGGTGGCTGTTGGCACCGTAAGGGCCGGCACCATTGTGCTGGTCTGCGCTGTACCGGCTGGCGTCGCGGCGGTCGTCGGTGAGGTGGCCAGGGTCGGCGAGGGGGCCGGAGCCTGGACCGGTGAGGTGGGCGGTGGCGTCGAACTCGATGCGGGTTCGCGGCAGTGCCCGGTGATGGTTGCGCTGCAGCCACAGCACGAGGGCCTCCCGCACGTGGCAGCGCAGATCGAAGGTGGTCGGGCCGTCCTTGCCGCTGACCAGCACCCGGATCCGGATGTGGTCGCCGACGGCGTCGGTCACCTGCAGCACGCAGACCCGCTGGTCCCACAGGTCGGTGGCCGCCAGGACCCGGTGCATCTCGGCGCGCATCTCCTCGAGCGGGACCTCCCAGTCGAGATCCAGCTCCACCGCGCCGAGCACGGCGGACTCCTTGCGGGTCCAGTTCTGGAACGGCGTCGTGGTGAAGTACGTCGACGGCAGGATCATCCGCCGGTCGTCCCAGATGTGGACGACGACGTAGGTCAGCGTGATCTCCTCGATCCGGCCCCACTCCTCCTCGACGACGACCACGTCGTCGACCCGGATGGCGTCGGTGAACGCGAGCTGCAGGCCCGCGAAGACGTTGGCCAGCGAGGTCTGGGCCGCCAGGCCCGCGACGATGCCGACGACGCCGGCGCTGGCGAAGATGCTGGCCCCGGCTACGCGCACGCTCGGGATCGTCATGAGCATCGACGCACCGGCGATGATCGAGATGATGGCGACGGTGATCCGCCGCATCAGCGTGACCTGGGTGCGCACCCGCCGGGCGTGCCGGTTGTCGACGACGTCCACCCGGTAGCGGGCGAGCGCGAGCTCCTCGAAGACGAACGCGAGGACGGCGACGCACCAACCGATCCCGGCGATCAGCAGGATGTCGCAGACGTGGATCGCCGGCTGCGTCCAGTCCTGTTCGTGGGTGGCGTTGAGGCCGATGAGCAGCGCGAGCAGGATCAGGGTCAGCCGGACGGGCCGCCGGCCGCGGTGCGCGAGATCGGCGACGATCTGGGAATGCCGGCCGATACGCAGCGCGACCCGGTGCAGCAGTATGGCGGCGGCCGCGGCGACGATGACCGCACCGACCAGGACCGTCAGCACGGCGATCGTCGACTGCATGTTGGAGAAGGACAGATCGGGCGCGGCGCTTACACGCACAGGCAGGCTCCTCGTCCCTGGGGGGCATGGTTCCCCGGGTGCCCTGCCCCTGATCCGGCGGCTCATGAAGTGATCCGCGCCATAGTCAGGCGGAGGTGTTAACCGCCCGAGGGCATTCGCGTCGGTCCAGGCACCCCGGGATACCACTTCGAGGTAACGGATCGCGGATCGTGTGCGGCTGTGTGCGCTGCGGACGATGATGGAGGCGGAGCGCACGGATCACACGGATCGTGGACGCGATGGAGCCAGGCCGGCGACCGCGCCGGCGGACGGCGCCGGGCCGCGCCACGCTCACCGGAGGCGGGCATGGGTTCCTTCCCGACCATCATCAGGCAGGTACAGGAAAAGGATCTGGCGGCCCTCGCCGCGCTGGATGAGATGATCTTCGGCCATCTTGCCTATCCCTACTTCGTCCTGAGACAGATCTTCGACGTGCACCGCGGCGAACTGCTCGTGCTGGAACAGGCGGGCGGGATGCGCGGGTACTCCGTCGCGGTCCGCTCGACGACCCGCGGCCTGGCCTGGTTCCTGGGGCTGGGGGTCGAACCGGACAGTCGGGGTCGGGGTTTCGGCCGGCGGCTCGCCGACGCCTCTCTCGACCGCCTGCGTGCGCAGGGTCTCGATCGCGTCCGGCTCACCGTGGACGGCGAGAACGCCGCCGCGGTGCGTCTCTACCGCCGGCTGGGCTTCGTGCGGCTCGGCGAGATCGCCGACTACCTCGGTCCCGACGAACCCCGCCAACTCCTGGAACTGGCGCTCAACCCCGTGGACCGGGACAGGCACACGGCACCCGCGGTGGGAGGTCAACGCGACCCACTCGATCCGCGAGCCGAGAAGTTCCGGAGCAATGCAGAACCGATAGCCGAGTAAGTCGCCCGGCAGATCGCTACCGATAGTCGCGCGGAGCGCGCCCGCCGCCCGCCGTGAGCAGTGCGGCATAGGTGTGGGGTTGACCGGAGCTGGGGGTGGTTGTGGTTGTCGCCCGCGCAATCGGGAAAAATATCCTCCTGATCGGATCCGGGCATCGTGGCCGACCTCGCGTGCTGGTGTGTCGGTCGCCGTCGCGTCCGTTCGGAGTGGGACCGTCCGACCGTGGGATGTGACGGGGAGCAGGTATGTCCGCCACCGGCGCGAACTGGGCGGGTCGCCACCCCGTCAACCTTCGGACCTTTTCGGCCGTGCTCGTTCGGCCGTGCTCGGTATTTGATAGCTTGAATCCAAGAGGTGTATATCATGTCGGAGCCGCAGATGGCCCAGGTCGATTCCCGTCACCGGCTCGGTACTCGGCCGACCGGTCGCGGCGCCGGCGGGGAGGCGCTTGAGCGGCTGCCCGCCTCCGTCGGTGCGCCGCGTAACGCCGACTTCCCCTGGGACGAGTTCGACACGGCCTCCTACCTGCGCCACAACTATCGCAGCCTCCGTTCGGACGACCGGCAGATCCTCGAACTGGTCCGGGACTTCTTCGCGGACTCGCTGCCGGCCGGCGGGGCCCGCGGGCTCGACGTGGGATCCGGACCGAACCTGTACCCGGCGCTGGCCATGCTGCCGTTGTGTCGCACGATCACGCTGTTTGAGCCGTCCGCCAGCAACGTGGCCTGGTTGCGGGACGAGATCGGCGACTACGGGCGCTCGTGGGATCCGTTCTGGGAGTTGCTGTGTGAACGGTCGCGCTACCAGGAGGTGGGCGATCCGCGCCAGGCGCTCGCCGACCGCGTGTCGGTGCAGCAGGGCAGCGTGTTCAAGCTGCCCAGGCGCGGGTGGGACGTCGGCACCATGTTCTTCGTCGCCGAGTCCATCTCGGAGCGACCGGAGGAGTTCGAGGACGCGGTGCGGCGGTTCGTCGGGGCATTGCGGGTAGGCGCCCCGTTCGCCGCGGCCTTCATGGAGAACTCGGACGGATACGACGTCGGCGGACGCCGCTTTCCGGCCGTCGCCGTCGAGGAGGGCTACATCCGGAGGATTCTCGAGACGGCGGCCACCGACCTGCGACTGGAGCGGATCGGCATCGGCAGCGACGTCCTGCGGGCCGGGTACACCGGGATGATCGTAGCCTGCGGCCGGGTGCGTGCCGCATGAGCCGGGGCCGGCGGTCCCGGGACCGGAGGTGAATGGTGCGCATCCGACCTCGGCAGTCGCTTCTCGAGCTGTGGCGGGCGACGGTCGACTATTCCTACCGCGACGGGGTGTGGACACCCGCCGGGCGGGCCGAGCCGAATTCGACCAGTGATGCCGAGCAACTGCTGTGCCTGATGTATCCGGCCTCCCAGATCGCCGCCTTCAAACTCGACCGGCCGGACGAGACGGCCCGGGACCTGCGTGAGGCACTCGCCCAGCTCGGGGACGCGGTCGAGATTCCGCGTCGGCTGATCATGGCGATGCGCGCCTACATGGAGCGGTACACGGCCGGCGCCAACACGCCGGTCTTCGCGGGCGGCAGCTACCTGGAGCCGCGGGTGGAAGGCGAACTACTCACCCCGGAGCAGCGGCGGCTGGATGTCGTCGACTCCTTCTCGATGTCCATCACTCTTTCGCTGGCCACGCTGGGCTTTCTCAACGTGTTCGAGAAGGTCGTGCGGCGCCCGGCGCTGCTGGCCCAGATCGCCGAGCTGGAGGAGATGGCCAGCCGTCGGCTCACGGCGGCGATGGTCGGTCTGCTGCGCAGCTTCACGGTGCACTCGTTCGCGCCGGACTCGCCCGCGGGCCGCGTGCTGTGCCAGACGGTCAACCAGCGCGGACTGCCGCCCAAGAAGATCGTCGCCGAGCTGCACGAGGCGCTCGCCCAGGTCCGCGCGGGCCTCGCCGAGGTCACCCTCGGTTCCGGCGGCGCCGAGGAGCTCGACAACGAGGAGCATCTGTTCGAGTGCGGCTGGTCCTGGGGGATCATCAGGGACGCGCCGGAGGTGCCCACCGCGGAGCCGCTGGACCAGCCGGTCGGTGTCGCCGTCCGGCGACCGTTCCTGTACTTCACGGTCGTCGCGCTCGACGGCATCCTCGATCTGTTCTCCGAACGGACCCGCATCCTCGACCTGCTGACCGAGGAGCAGCAGGGGTTCATGCGCGCCCTGCAGATCCGCTGGGACCTGACCCAGCAGTACTGGTCCATCCTCGCCGGGTTCGGCGGGGAGCGTTGGCCGCTGGAGGACATCCCCTGGCGGACGACCGACGGGCGTGAGTCGGACTACTACAGCCTGCTCGTCACCTCCGTCACGGTCGAGGCGCTCGTCCAACGCCGGGCCGTCGACCTCGACCTGGCCCGGGTGGGCCGGGTGCTCGAGGAGCTGTCGGCCCGGGGCCGCGTCACGCGCCGCGCGCTCGAGGAGGACCCGGCGGTCGAGATGCACGTCCCGGGGGTGCGGCTGAACCTCTACGGCGCCGAGGACCTCCCCTCCGGACAGCGGGGCCCCGAGGTCGTCTGGCCGGTGGCCGACTTCGCCACGGCCCTGCTGAAGCGGACCATCCGCGTCGCCTCGCTCGCGGGCGGGACGGAGCTGCGGGATCGGCTGCTGCGCCTGACGGACGACGTCTGGGACCATCTGCATCTGCGCCGGCTNACCAGCGGCCCCGCGGCCGGGCTCTGGGACGACGCGAGCGCCGCCTTCCCGCAGCTCAAGCCGGAGGATCAGGCACCCTCGTGGTACCTCACCGAGCGGGTGATGGAGTGCCTCGTGGTCGCGGCCACCATGATCAACGAGGCGCCGCTGCGCAACGACCGACTGATGGTCATGGCCCAGGATCTCGCCATCGAGGCCGATCACCTCTACAGCCAGGAACTGCTGCGCGGCGCCACGGACGCGGGCCCCGTGGGCAGGCGGCTCGACCACCTGGGTCGGCGTCTCGAACGGGCCCGCGCCGTCGCCGACAGCAGGCCCGGGACGGCGATCGCGATCCTGTTCGAGGTGCTGGGCGAGCTCGACGAGCTCGTCGCGGCGCGCCGATCCAGGCAGGGCGATCCCGAATGATCCTGTTCGCGACCTCGGACAAGGGCGGCACCGGTCGATCGGTGACGAGCTGCAACGTGGCGCTGCGCTGCGCGTTGCAGGGCAGCGACGTCTGCTATCTCGACTTCGACTTCGGCTCGCCGACCGCGGGCGCGATCCTGCATGTGGACTCGGCCACCCGCGGCATCACCGGCGGCCGCGGCCTGCACAGCTATCTGGAGGGCTCGGTCGCCGCACCGGCCGAGCTCGATCTGTGGCGGCACATCGAACGGGCCGAGCTGCGGCCCCGGCCGGCGGGCGCGGGACGGCTGGTGCTGCTGCCCGGAGACGAGGGCGGCGGCGAGTTCCCGACCGACGACGAGATGACGGACCGATGCCAGCGGCTGCTGCGGCGCCTGGCGGAGGAGTTCGAACTCGTCATCGTCGATCTCAGCGCCGGGCGTTCCTACGCGCTGCAGCTCGTCCTCGAGGTCACCGCACGGCCCGCCCTGCAGGCGGTCGTCACCCGCTGGCTGGTCTTCCACCGCTGGACCCGGCAGCACATCGTCGCGGCTGCGGGCCTCGCCTACGGTGAGCACGGCATCGTGGACACCGGCGCGGCCAAGGGGCATCACCGAGACCGGCTGCACGACTCCGTCCGGTTCGTCCGTACCGCCGTTCCCGACCCTGATTCGTCGCAGTTCGCCGGTCTGCTGCCCACCCAGGCGGCATGGTTGCAGGAGACCGATGCGGAGCTGCAGAAGCTCGCCGCGCGACGACGGATCGGGCGCAGCGTCCTGCTCGGCTCGGTCCCGCTGGATCCCGTCCTGCAGTGGCGTGAACAGCTCATCCTCGACAGTGATGTCTGGACGCTGCGGATCGCGAACCCGGAGACCAGCACGGCCCTCGACGACCTCGCCAAGAACGTCCTGGACGACGAGTCCTGGGAAGGGCTGTGACGGGCGTGGGGCGTGACGGGCGTGGGGCGTGACGGGCGTGGGGGCGTGACGGGCGTGGAGGTTGTCGTCGGGGAGACGAGCGCCACCGATCGGACGGTGGAGATACCCCTGTCCCACCTGTCCGTCGAACTCGGCCACCTGTACATGGAGGAACTGGTCGACGGCAGCGTCGACCTGCCCGCCTACTTCGGCCGGATAGCGACGTGGACCGGCCCGGACCAGTTGGCGGACCTCGCCCGCGTCCCGCGGTCCCGGCTGCGGGCGAGCACCTGCGTCCTCGTCGACGACTACGCCGCCGCGCCGCTCGGGCCCGACGTCGTGGTGCCCCGGCTGATCGCGGCCGCCCGCTGCGCGGGACTGACCATCGACTACATCGCGCGTGAATCGGGCTGCGCCGCGCCGATGGACGGTGCCGCTGCGCTGGCCGGGCCCCGGCCGGCCGCCTCCCTCGCCGATCTGGTCGAGGGTCTGATCGTGGCCGACCCGGCGGCGGGCTTCAACGGCAACCGGCCGCCCGTGCACGAGAACGGCTGGCTGTGCAACGGCGTCCGATCGCCGGCCGGGGGCGCCCGGCAGGCCATGCGGGCACCCGTGGCCTGGCAGCCGCCGGTGGAGAACCGGGCGCACCGGCATTCGATCTTCCTCGACGTGGAGATCTGGCGGGAGCAGGGGGCCGGCCGGCGGTGGTCGTGCCCGTTCCTCGCCACCGTGTGGCAGCTTCTCCGACTCGGCCAGCTACGCGTCCTCGGTCGACCCGCCGCGACCCCGGTCGGCATCGATCCGGACGACCTGCCGGCCACTTGGGCGCAGTTCCCGACGATCGCCCAGTTACCGGGCCACGCGGCCCCGTTTACCGCGTACCGCACCCTGTCCGTGCTCGACGGCCGGTTCCTCCCCGTCGAGCACGCGGTCCGGATGACCCTCGGCCAGGTCGCCGTCGACCCGATCGTGGCCGAACAGACCCTGCGCCGGGCCGGGCGGGAGAACGTGCCGCTGCCGGCGGAGCTGCCCGACCGGGTCGGCCATGTCTTCCTCGGCGGATGAGATGGCGGATGAGAGAGCGGAGGGGGCCATCCCGCCCGCCGGCGTCGCCCACGACGGGTCGCGTGTTCTCGTGGGCGAGGTGCGCACAGGCCTGCTCGCCCAGTCCCGGGCGCTCACGGAGCCGGAGGCCACGGCGGTCGTGGCCCTGCGGCCCGGGTCCCAGGTGCGGGTCTCGGCGCGGCCCGTGCCCCACTGCGTCTCGCCGGACCTGACCCTTGGGGTGCACTGCCCCGTGCCCAGTGCCTCCGGGGCCCGCCGCGACGGCCTCGGCACGGTGCTCAGCCGAGCCTCGGTGACCAGCGGCCGGCTGGTGCAGGCCAGCACCCACGTCCGGATCGTCCTGGGCGGTGCGCGGCCGGCCGGGCGCCGCCGGCCCTGGGCCTACCATCTCGCCCACCCCGGGACGATCGAGGTGGGTGGCCGGCTGTCCGCCGACGACCTGGCCGACGGCTTCCTGCTGACCGAGACCGGCGACGGGCCCGGGACCACCCTCGATCTGGGGGCGGTCTGCGGCCGGCTGCTCGACCAGGTGCAGGAAAGCCCGATTCTCGACCAGAAGCCTCCTTTTCGGGCGCGGCGGACGCGGTTCAGGTTCGCGCTCCTCCCGTGCGGCCATCCCGCGGTCGGCGAATCGGCCTGGAGTTCAGGATCCGCCGCCGCCGACACCACTTCTGGCCGTTCACCGGCGTCCGGTCACGTCTGCCGCATCGGATTCGTCGTCGCGGACGAAACCGTACGCACACTGCGTATTCATGGATCCGGGCTGGACCTTGTGAGCATCGTCGGACTATGCGAGGATCTCGCTCTCCACGATTGGCTTCTCACCACAGTCCAGCATGTCGTCGCCGGCAGCCGGGTTCGGGCAGGCGGAGGAGGTCGGTTGCCATCACAGTTGACGCCGGTAATAGATCATCTGCTGCATGTGTGGATGCCAGGCGCGCGGATCGGCGAGGAGCTGCTTCCGGTCTGGACAGGTCTGGAACAACGGCTCGGCTTCTCCCGTCAGTGGGAAAGTCTGGTCGGCTGGATCCGCGATCAGCTTGCTCTCTCGCTCCTCGCCAGCCTGGGCGATGGAGCCCGCTAGGTTCGGGGGAACCGTGAACGACCAGATCCGGGTCGGTACGACATCCGAGGTGTTGCGGAAGTCGACGATCAGCGTCCTCACCGGCGGTCTCACCTGGGTGATCGCCAATCTGACCGGGCAGCAGAAGGAATGGGCACTGCTGTTCTCCGCCTTCGTCGGGTCCGTCGTCCTCATCGTGCAGTTCCTCGTCGACTTCGAGCGACGCATCAAGCTGGTCGAAACCTCGATCGCGGCGCATCATTCAAGCATGGAATCCATCGTGCAGCGCCGTTTCGCCGAGATCAGCGAGATTACTGAGCTGTTCAGTCTGGTCGAGACGTCGGCGATGCGCACCGATGTCGTCGTCCAGTTCCTTCGAAACGCGGTCGCGATCGGGGAGTCACCGCGGCTGCGCTACGAATTTGCCCATGCGGAGATCCATCGGATGTCCGAGTTCCTGCGGGAACTGGAGAGCGGGACCGCGACCTACTTCGGCGAGGACCGGGACTGGCTGCTCGGCCTGACCCGGGAGGCCAGCACATCCATCGACGCCATCAGCCTGCCCTCGGTCGACGGCGGCGTGCACGGCTTCGCCGACGGTTTCTGGGAGAGCGACCTCGGTCATCGCTACCTGGAATGTCAGCGCGAGGCGGCCGAACGACGTGGCGTGCGGATCCGGCGCATCCTCGTGCTGGAGCGGGAGAACGTGCTGGCCGAGGAGAACCTGCACAGCCTGTGCTCCCGCCATTCCAACCACGGCATCGAGGTGCGCACCCTGCACCCGGAGTCGATCCCGCTGCGTGCCAGCCGCGCCCTGCTCGACTTCATCGTCTTCGACGACGTCATCGGATACGAGGTCACGCCCGGAGCCCATGCGGGCACCGCCATGCCGCCGACGATCGTCAACACCCGACTCGTGCTGCGGGCGGACGTCGTGCAGGCCCACCGGCTCCATTTCGACGAGCTGTGGAAGGTCGCCGAACCGTTCGACCCATCCGCCCCGCGAGCCGCCTGAGCCGGCGTCAGCGCTCGCGCGGAGGCAGGAAGCGGTACATCACGTACAGGTCGACGTTGCCGAGCCAGGGGTGGCGGTACGCGGCGGGCAGCGTGCCGACCTGGCGGAACGCCAGCGACCGCCACAGCGAGACCAGCTTCGGGTTGGCGGCGACGACGTGCACCTGCAGTGCCTGGTAGCCCAGGTCCGTGGCGTAGTCGATCATCTCTTCGGCGGCCTGGCGGCTGACGCTCTCCCAGTGACCGCCGGCACGCCCACGGGTGGGGGATGCCGGGCCACCGTAGGGCCCGTGATCCTCGTACGGACCGGCGCCGGCGCGAGGCCCCCCCTGGTCGACCCGCTTCGGATCGACCAGCAGCATCGCCTGCGCCACGTGGTTGCCGAGGCCCGGCAGGCTCGGCGTCAGCAGCGCGGTCGCCACGACGGCCACCGCGCCCGGGAGCCCGTCCGCCGCCTCGTCCGCCTCGGCCTCTTCCTCGATCTCCTCCATGACCAGCACCTCGGCCGGCGGCGGGAGCATCCAGACGGCTCGAGCGGTCTCCTCACCGGTGTCCGGCTCCCAGGGGCAGGTTTCGCCCTCGATCACGACGGCCCGCCAGATTGGCCAGATCCTGTCCCAGTCCTCCTCGGACGCCCGCCGTATGCGCACCTGTCCGATCCTGCCCGTTCACCGCATCGCGCGGGTAACGGCGTTGCGACACTGACGGGCGGGTCAGCCGCGAGGGACGTCCCGCCAGGGCTTGCCGGTGTCGACGCGGACGTCGCCGGGCAGCCGGAGCACCCGTTCGCCCAGCACGTTGCGCAGGATCTGCGATGTCCCGCCCTCGATCGTGTTGGCCCGGGCCCGCAGGAATCGGCGCTGCAGGCTGTCGGCGGGGTCGTCGTAGGAGTCGTAGAGGGTGCCCTCCGGGCCGAGCACGTCCATGCAGAAGTCGTAGATCTTCTGGTTGAGTTCGGCGCCGACGAGCTTGCCGATGGACGCCTCCGGTCCGGGCGGTCCGGCGGTGCGGGCGACCCGGGCACGCTCCCCGGTGAGCCGGTAGGCCTCGGCCTGCGTCCACAGATCGGCCAGCCGCAGCCGCAGCGCCGGGCTGTGCAGGTCGGGCCGGTCCCGCNACAGCTCCAGCGCGTCGGCGATCGTGCCGGAGCCGCGGCCGAGCGCGGAGTCGCCGATCGCGGAGCGCTCGTTCATCAGCGTGGTCATCGCGACGTTCCAGCCCTGGCCGACGTCGCCCAGGCGGTGGGCGTCCGGGACGCGCACGCCGGTCAGGTAGACCTCGTTGAACTCGGCCTGGCCGGTGGCCTGCCGCAGCGGCCGGACCTCGACGCCGGGGGCGTGCATGTCGACGATGAAGTACGTCAGCCCGCGGTGCTTGGGCAGGTCCGGGTCGGTCCGGGCCAGCAGCAGCGCCCAGCTCGCCAGGTGCGCGAGGCTCGTCCACACCTTCTGCCCGTCGACGACCCAGTCGTCGCCGTCGCGCACCGCGCGGGTCGACAGTCCGGCGAGGTCGGAGCCTGCGCCCGGCTCGCTGAACAACTGGGCCCACATCTGCTCGCCGGTGTACAGCGGGCGCAGCAGCCTCGCCCGGAGTTCCTCGTCGGCGTGGCCGTGCAGGGTCGGGCCGGCCATGCCGACGCCGATCGGGTTGTTCAGGAACGGGTCGGGCCGCCCGCCGGCGGCCAGGATCGCGTCGGCGACCGCCTGCAGCCCGGCGGGCAGGCCGAGGCCGCCGAAGCCGACGGGGAAGTGCACCCAGGCCAGGCCCGCGTCGTAGCAGGCGCCGAGGTACTCCGCCGTCGTCGCGGTGGCCGGGTCGAGGCCGGCGACCACCCCGTGGGCGGCCCGCTCGACGCGCGTCCGGTCGTCCTGCGAAGCCCCCGCCGCAGCCAGGGCGTCGGCCGTCTCGGCGCTCATCGCCGTCTCCCGCCTGTCGTCGTCACGTCGTGCCGTAGGTCGCTGGTGCCTGCGTGGATTGCCGGTGCCTGCGTGGGCCGTGGGTTGCGCCGGCCGGGCTAGTGGCCGTCGGCGTCGTCAAGGACGAGCTGGGCCAGCCGCTCCTGGTGCGCCTCGGCGCCACCGAACAGGGCCGCGTCGGTATAGGCGCGCTTGAGGTACAGGTGCGCGGGATGCTCCCAGGTGAAGCCGATCCCGCCGTGCACCTGCACGGCCATCGCCGCGACCTGCGTGAACGCCGTCGAGCACACCGACTGCGCGAGGCTCGCCGCGATCCGCGGGTCGTCGGTGCCCTCGTCGAGCGCCCATGCCCCGTGGTAGGCCACCGAACGGGCCTGCTCGACCAGCACCAGCATGTCGGCACACAGGTGCTTGACCGCCTGGAACGACCCGATCGGCCGGCCGAACTGCAGCCGGGTCCTGGCGTACTCGACGGAGAGATCAAGCAGGTACTGGGCGGCGCCGACCTGCTCGGCGGCCAGCAGCACGGCGGCGGTCTCCGCGGTGGTGGCGAGGACGGCCGCGGCCTCCGGCGCCGCGGCGAGCAGCCGGGCCGGGACGTCGTTGAAGCTGACGGTGGCCTGCCGGCGGGTGAGGTCCATCGTCGCCGCGGACTGCCGGACCAGGCCGGTGGCGTCGGCGCTCACCGCGAACAGCCCGACGGCGTCCCCGTCTCCGTCGCCGTCCCCGTCGGTGCCCGCGCCCGCGCCGCCGATCGTCGCGGCGACCAGCAGCAGGTCCGCCGCGGCGCCGTCCAGCACGTGCGCGACCGAACCACGCAGCGTGTACCCGGCGGTCGCGGTGCCGCCCGGCGAGGGGGTTCCGTCCGGCGAGGGGGTGCCGTCCGAGGCGGAGGCGCCGCTGTGGCGGGCGGTGGCGGTCACGGTGACGGCGGCCGGGTCGAACCCGCCCCGGTGCAGCGGCGCCGCCAGCGCGGCAGTGGTTCGGCCCGCGACGAGCCCCGGCAGCAGTTCCGCTCGGGCCGCCTTGTCGCTCAGGCCCCCCAGCACCGTGGCACCGAGGATGATCGAACCGAGCAGCGGCCCGCACACGAGCGCCCGGCCCAACTCCTCGATCACCACCGCCTGGGAGACCAGCCCGTCGCCGACGCCGTCGTACTCCTCGTCCGTGGCGAGGCCGAGCACACCGAGTTCCTCGCCGAGCCGGGACCAGACGGCGGGATCGTGGCCGAGCGGCGACGCCATCAGCCGCCGGACCTCCTCCTGCGGACTGACCTGCGCGGCGAACGCGCGTACCGTCCGGCGCAGCTCGACCTGCTCAGCGGACCAGGCGAACTCCGAGCTCATGGGCCACTCCCCGCATGGACGACAGGACACCTCGGATGCCGACGCGACCCCGCCACCGATCCTGCGATCGCCTCCGCGCCCACCGTGCACCCGACCGGCCCCCGACCCTTCGGCGGGGCCCGGAGCCGACGGACGGTCGGGCACCAGGATGACGTGCGGAGTGTGAGCTATGCCGCATCTCGCCATCCGACCTAAACAGGTCGTCCAGACCGCAGTCAACAAGTGCGCGAGATCATCGACTGGGTCCGGTCACCTGTGGATTGATCCTCCGTTGAGGAGAGGTGTCGCCCCGCGGCCGCCGCACCCCGTGGCAGTTACCCGGATGACGCGCTCGACCACGGAATGCTGTCGGAGGTCCAGGCTGTCGGGCCGGATCGACGGTAGGACGACCGACTCGCCCGTTCTACGGCGCCGTTGTCGGTGGGCTGACTGCCGGCCCGTACGCTGCAGTCTGACCGTCGGCCGCGCGGGTCGTCGAACGGGACGGGAGCGAGCAGCGCATGATCGACCGGGACGAGGCGTTCGAGTCGGCTCTGCCCGATCTGTCCGAGATCGATCTTGCCGATCTCGCCGATCTCGGTGATTTCGGCGACCTCGGCGACCGCTCCCATCCGCGGCTGCGCGACGCCCTGGCGAGGCTCCGCCAGGAGGCCGTGCGCCCCGCCGACGCCATGTCCGGCTTCACCTCGAGCATCCGGCCCGGCAGCGGTCCCTGACCGTACGGGCTCGTTCCGCTACGGTGGGGGCGGATCGATCTCAAGGTCCACCCGCTCGCCGTCGCGTGCTCGAACACTGACCGGATGGTTGGCGCCGAGTCCCGCCTCAAGATTTTCGAGAATGTCCACCTGCAGACCCCGGGTCAAGGTCGCCGGGTCGGTTCTCGAGAGGCTGGTGGCATGGTTGAGGGACGCAATCATGGTGAGGGGATGGCTGTCGCCGAGCTTCGCCCGCAGGCCGGCCTCGACCTCCTGATCGAGTCCTTGGGCGAGGATGAAGTTGTTCGTGTCGTAGTAGCAGTTGGCCAGATTTTCCAGGCAGTAGAAGATGAACGGGTGATCCTGGGGTAGTGACGTCCTCAGCAATTCGACGGTCTGTTTCGCGAGTTGGGTGGCGGCGGCCGCGCTCCCTTCCGACCGGAGGGCCGTGATCAACGCGTTCGCGGCGGCGAGAGTGTAGAGACTGTCCGGTCCGAGCCGACCGCGGGCGCGCCGGAATGTAGCCTCCGCCAGGCTGCGGGCCGCTGAGGTCTCCCTGGCCAGGCACAGGTCGAAGACCAGGCTGACGGCCGTCGCCAGCGCCTCCGGATGGTCCTGTCCTACCAGGTTGTCAATCTTGCCGAGCGTGTAGGCCGACTCCTGACGAGCGCGGTCGCTCTGGCCGCACCACCGCATGGAGATCGCGCGGTTCCGCAACGATCTGAGGGTGTCGGCATGACCCTCGCCCAGGTCCTCGCGGCAGCGTTCCACGGTTTCCTCCAGGAGCGTGAGCGATTCCTGGTAGTGGCCGCACTCGCGGAGATCGCGGGCATGGTTGTCCGCGAGCTGCAGGGTGTAGACGGCTTTCTTGCTGTTCAGCCGAAGCGCCCGTTCATAGATGTCTCGGCTCATGTCGAGGGCGGTGGCAAAATCACCCACGAAGCGCAGGGAAACCGCGAGATTGTTGGCACTCAGGATCCCGTCGGGGTGATCGAGCCAGCCGCGCATCCGGCACCGCTCGTAGGTCTCCTCGTCGAGCGTGCGGGCATCCTGGTACCTGCGGATCCGGCGGAGGTCGCCGCCCAGCGCCATCGCCGCCCGCAGCGTGAGGGGAGCATCCGGCCCGAGAACGCGTTGTAGCCGTTCCCGGGCCGACTGGTCCAGCTGGCGGGCCCGTTCCGGCTCGTCCAGGTCCCGCAGGCTGTCAGCGAGATTCAGGGTGAGTTCCAAGGTCCGCTGGTCGTTCTCGCCCAGGCTGACGTTCCAGGCGCGCAACGTGTCGTCGGCGAGGTCCCGGCAGCCGCTGTGGTCACGCTGCATGTACAGGCTGCGGACGATGTTGAGGACCAGCTTGGAGACGTCCCGTGAGGTGGAATCGGCGGCTCCCGCCGGCCCGAGATGGGGGCGTAGCAAGGCATAGCGAGGCCAGGTATGCGGCTCGTCGGGATCGCCGGGATCCGCCGCCGCCAGCAACGCCTGCACCCGCTGACGGACGCCCGCCTGCTGGTCCGGAGAGAAGTCGTCGCGGATCGCCGCCTGCACGAGCCGGTGCATCTCCAGGCTCTGATCCCGCTCGTCGACCCGGGCCAGCGCGTGCTCGGTCATGTTTCGGACGGCGGTGGCCAGCGTGAGTGGATCCCGGAACTCCTGGTCCCGGGGGTCCTCCAGGCCGCGCAGTTGCTCACCGGCGAAGAGCCGCAGGCTGATCGGTTCCGGGCCGAAGAAGGCACACAGCTCGGCGAGCCGCGCCGCGAGGGGGGCCTGCGTGCGTAGCCGGTCGACGGACAGCAGCCAGGTCCGGGCGATGGGGCCCGGATAGCTGGGAATCTCGCCCTTCAGCAGCAGTGGACCGGGACTGCTGTCGAGGAGCTGCAGGTAGCTCTCGGCGCTCATCCCGGTCTCGGCATGCCAGGCGGCCGCATGCTCGAGGGCCAGCGGCAGGTGGCCCAGCGCGTCGGCGAGCCTGGTCGCGACCTCCACCGCCAGCGTCGGAGCTCGACGGCGCAGCAGGGCGACGCTCTCTTCCTGACCAAAAANCCCGATCTCCATCCGTTCCTGACGGCCCTGCCAGCGCTGGTTACGGGAGGTGATAAGCACATGCCCCGGCCCGAGGGGAATCAGCGGGGTGATGTCGTCCGGGCTGTCGGCGTTGTCGAAGACGAGCAGCCATCGCCGGTACGGATCGCCGCGGCGCAGGGCGTTCAACACGTCGTCGACCGGCTCGTGCCGCGGGCGGGCCGGCAACCCGAGCTGCCGGGCGAGGGCCGCCAGCCCACTGCGCAGCAGCGTGGACTGGTCACAGCGGATCCAGCAGACCAGATCGTACGAAGTCGCGAAGCGGTGTACGTACTCCGTGGCGAGCTGGGTCTTGCCCACGCCGCCGAGGCCCTGCAACACCTGGGTGTGGGCCGGGACGGTGCCGACGCCGACGAAACGGTTCCGAAGCTCGGTGAGGAGCTCCTTCCGGCCCACGAACGCGAGGTTGCGGGCGGGCACTCCCGCCCAGACCTGCGGTGGGTCGCCGGGGAAGCGGACCGCGGTGTCCGCGCCGGTCCTGGTGCGCAGGGGTGCGGTACGGCGGTCGGGCCGCCCCACCGCGGCGAGCAGCGCCCGCCGCGCGGTGGTCTCGCTCAGGCCGGCGAGGTCGGTGTAGTCCTGCTCGCCGAACTGGGCGGGGAGCGGAAACTCCTCGATACGTACGGGCAGGAACAGGCGGGCGAGGCCATTCGGATCGCGGGCGGTCGCCTGACGCCAGCGCTCCTGCCCGGAGGAGCGGAGATAGGCCCGGGACAGGACGGCCACCGTCCGGGAGCCTCCGCCGGGTGCGGTTGCGGCCGGGCCATCGCCGGTCCAGCCTGGTGGCACGCCGGTGGTCGTCTCCAGTGTCACGGCGAAGCCGACCGCCGCCAGCTCCACGGCGATCCAGTCGGCCCAGGTGCGATCCTCGGCGGCATAGTTGACGAGGATCTCCGTCGGGATGGGGATCTGGGTGCGTTCGAACAGCGCGAGAATGCGTCGGCGCTCCCGCTCGTCCTGCGGGGCAAGAGCGCTTACCTTGCCGTCGGAAAGACAGGACGCGAGCCGCTCGTACGCCGCCAGCAACGTCCCCTCCTGCTGGGGGCGGTCACCGAAGACGGCCAGGATCTCCTCGTACGCGTAGTAGGGCTTGTACGGTATCTCGACATCACCCCAGTAGCGTTCCCGCCCGCGGCCGTCCATGCCGTGCAGGAAGGTGTCGAAGGTCGCTCGGGCGAGGTCGCGGCCCAGCTCCAGCTTCTTCTGTTCGCCGTCCTCGACCCGCATCGGAACCGGGAGGATACGGATTCTATGGGCATCGTCCGCCCCGTCGATCGATCGAGCGGCGGCAGCCGCCCCCTCGATGCTCTGCGTGCTGAGGGTGAAGCAGTTGACGACGATGTCGGGTAGCTGGACGGTGCAGATCCCGGCGGTGTCACTCAGCCCGGTCCGGCTGTCGACGAGTATCCACTCATAGGACGCGCGCATGTTCCTGGCAACGGCGTCGATGAAGTCTGCGCCGCCGTGCGCATCGTAGAAGGTGCTCCAGTCGAAGGTGCTCAGGCGCTGGGAGTACGCCGGATCGTGGCGGCCGGAACAGACGAAGTCGATCGTTCCGTCGTCCGGAAATATCGTGTCCAGTGATTCCGCGTAGGGTGTGATCGCGGTGGCGCGCTCGAACCAGTCCTCGTCACCGGGGACCGGTGGGNACATCACCGTTGCGGTGAAATCCCAGATCATGTCCATCACGCCACGGGTCGAGCGCAGCTCGGGGTCGTGGAGAAAAGGGTGAAAGTATCGCTGCAGACCGGGCGCCTCCAGATCCCAGTCCACGACGAGGACGCGCCGGCCGTTGCTGGCGAGCAACCAGGCGATGTTGGCCAGCGCCATCGAGCGGCCCGTTCCGCCCTTGTACGAGTAGAACGTGACGATGGTGCCCGGCGGTGTTCCTGCCACCGAACCTCCTACGGGCTCTGGAGGAACGGTCGGCGGCGGGGCTGGGCGTCACGGGTACGCAACGATGCATGAGAGGAGAAGATGCGAGCCTGCAGGTCTGCGAGCACCTGGACGAGGGTCCTCCCGAACTCGTCGTGTGAGCTGACGTTCATGCGAAGGAAGTCGTCCTGCCGAAGCACGTTGTTGCGCAGTGCCTGGGCCAGGCTGGCCCTCAGCTCGGCGGCGTTCTCGATCGTCTCGGCATCGTGCGGATTCCAGGGTACCAGGACACCCGTGGTGGGCTCGTTTCGTCCGTCATACTCGATGAGCGCGGTATGAAAGGGCTCCAGCATCGCGGTCCACACATCGATGATGAAGACGACGACCTCGTTGCGTTCCTTGGAGGTCTCGAGCAACCCGCCGATGCCGGTGTGCAGCTTGACGATGTTCGAGACCATGTCCTGGCTCGCGGCGACGGACTGCGCCAGAACGCAGACCCGCTGGCGGAAGTGCGGGTGAAACGGCGTCCACTCATCGAACTGACCGCCGTAGTAGTCCAGCCGCCGGCGCAGTGCCGCCAGCTCGTTCGCCGAGGTCACGGCGAGGACGAAGGTAACCCGTTTGGGACCGCCGCCGGGATCGCCGACGGCCGCGCGGGCCGCCGACGCGGCCATCCGGTGGGGAGCGCCGGGCTTCTGGGAAGCCCAGGCGTTGCCGGCCGATCCGTCGGCCGTGGATGCGGGTGCGGTGAACTCCTGCGCGCGCGGCGAGTCCGGCTCCTGTGGGGTGGCCAGCTCGGTGCCGCGAGCCAGGCCCGGTGACGGTTCCCGCCCTGCGGGCGGCTCACGTCCCGGTGATGGCTCACGTCCCGGTGATGGTTCAGGCCCTGAGGACGGTTGAGGTCGTGGGGGTGGCTCGGCTCGACCTTCCGTCGGTGGCGCCGTACTCGTCCGCTCGCGGCCGGTCAGGATGACCACACCGTTGCCTTCGGTGGGCCGGGGTGCGGAGGCGGACGAGTGGGCCGCGATCTCCGCCGGCTCGAAAGCGTTGCGGACCGCATCGAAGTCGGGGACGGCTGCCATGGACGGGAGGGGGGACTCTTCGGCCAGAAATATGATCCGGTTGGCCAGCGCCACCAGGAACTCCTGGTACTCGTCATAGTTCCGCTTCAGTTGCAGGAGATATCGCAGGCCGTGTGTGGCGTAGCCCTCCCCGAGATCCCTATGACTGTACTGCAACCCGGAGAGGATTGCGGGCGTTGGCCGCAATGGCGTCCAGATCACGGGGAGCAACGCCGGCGGGCGGATCGCCCCGTTGGCTTCCTGTGCCCGGAGCCGGTCGTCGAAGACCTGCCACTCCCGGCCACAGTTTTCGCTGGCGAAGAGGCTGCGTGAGCAGATCGCCACGAAGGTCCGGCATCGCCGGAGGGCGTCGCTCAGCTCATTCGGCCAGGCCGCACCCGGCCGGATGTTCGAGGTGTCGAGAAAGCCGACGTCATCCAGGCTGGGATGGCCGCAGCGGGCCCGGACCTCCCGTCGAAGATCCAGAAAGAATCTGTTGAGAAACGGGCCGTCCTTGATGTCAAGCCGCGCGTAACTGAGGAAGAAGTACAACGGAAGCGCAGTCATCGGGCCGGGGGACGTCCGAAGCGGCGGGCGCTGGCGTGGGCCTGGGTCGCCCACCGGATTCGGGCCGCGATGCGGCCCGGTGCGGGTGGGCGTTCTCGGCCGGCTATCTGGCACTGTGTCGACTGGCTGACCCATGACCCACGGACGATCTCCCCCGGTTCCACTGGTCCCCTCGTTTCCTACCTGACCGGCACCGCACCCGCCGGTCCAGCCGGTGTCGGGTATCGATGAGTGAGAAGAGAGTCTACGTCGTGGGAGGTGGCAGGAGACCTGGCACCGGTACGCCGGAAACCAGGTAAGTACGGTTTCCGAAGGGCCCGGCGGCGGTATACGGCCCGTCGGCCGCGCGCCGTCGGCTTGTCGCCGCGACGCCGGTTCCCGCCGGCCGGCGCCTACTGTGTTGCTTTACAGGCGCCGGCTCGCCGGTCAGGCTAGATTGGAAGACCGGGGCCCCTTGAGGAGGGCGCGGATGGATCGGTCGTTGACAGATTTCGAGTCATGGCTACCCGACATGACCGGGGTGGCGCTTGACACGATCGGGGCGGTGGACAGCCCTGGACTCCGGCGGGCACTGGCGCGCCTGGATCGCGAGGCGGCGCAGGTCTCCGCACCGCCGACCGGCTTCAACTCGAGTCTGGCTTTCACCTCTGCCCTGTCGGCGCTTTAGACAGGGGCAGGGTGCAGATCTCTGACGCCGACGCGAGGCGACCGCGGCGGATGGAGTGGCCGTATGGCTCGCTTCCCGACAAAGAGCTGGAAGGCTCGGGTTGGCGACCCGAGCCCTTCTCGCAGTTCGTTCTCAAGGTGCACAGCCGCTGCAACCTTTCGTGCACCTATTGTTACGTCTACCATCAGGTTGATCAGAGCTGGCGCAGTCAGCCCGCGGCGATGAGCCACCGGACGGTTGCCGCGACGGCCGGGCGAGTGGCGCAGCATGCTCGGCGGCACGCTCTGAGCGCCGTCCACGTCGTCCTGCACGGCGGCGAGCCGCTCCTGGCCGGGGCCGACCTGCTCGACCACGTGGTCACGGCTTTTCGGGATGCGGTGCCCGCCGGAACGCGCGTCGTGTTCAGCCTCCAGACGAACGCCGTGCTGCTGACCGAGCGCATGCTCGATCTCTGCCTGGGCCACGGCATCCGCGTGGGCGTCAGCGTGGACGGCGGCGTCGACCACCACAACCGACGGCGGATCCGACGGGACGGGTCGGAAAGCCTCGCGGACACGCAGGCCGGACTCGCCCGGCTGACCGGGCAGCGGTTCCGTGACATCTTCGGCGGTCTGCTCTGCGTCATAGATCTGGCAAGCGACCCGGTGGAGGTGTATGAAAGCCTGCTCGCCTGGGACCCGCCGGCGGTCGACTTTCTGCTGCCTCATGGAAACTGGCTGGTCCGACCGCCCGGGCGGGGGGCGGACGAGCGGGACACGCCGTACGCGGACTGGCTCGAGTCGTTGTTCGACCGCTGGTATTCCGCCTCGGAACACGAGACGGAACTCCGCCTCTTCGACGAGATCATCGCTCTGCTGCTCGGCGGCCGCAGCCGGGTCGAGACCGTGGGGCTGACCCCGTCGACGGTGGTCGTGGTCGAGACAGACGGCTCGATCGAGCAGGTTGACGCGCTGAAGTCCGCCTACCAGGGAGCCGCGTCAACCGGGTTGCACGTCGACCGGGACGACTTCGATGCCGCTCTGCGGCATCCGGGCATCGTCGCCAGACAGATCGGTGCCGCGGCGCTCGGCGAGGAATGCGCCGGTTGCCCGATCCATCGGGTCTGCGGTGGTGGGTACTACCCCCATCGATACCGGCCGGGTACCGGCTTCCGGAACCGCTCGGTGTACTGTCCGGATCTGTTCCACCTGATCTCGCATATCGGAACCCGGATCGGCGCGGATCTCGAGCGCGCCCGACGCCGCACAGAGTGAGCGTGAAACTTCATCGGCTGGCCGCCGCTGATTTCGATGAGCTGGCGGTGGGGGGCGGCGGGGCGGAGGTTGTCCACCGCCTCCGGGCGACGCAGCTCAGCAAGCGGCTGTTGACTCTGCGTGCGGTCATGGACGACGCCGCCCGCCTGGCGCCGACGGCCGGCGGCCGGCTCGCACGCAGCTTCGAGGTGCTTGTCGCCGCGCAGCGCGCCGCGCCGGACATGGTGGACGAGCTGTTGCTCTCGCCGGGCTTCGGGCTGTGGGCGATGCACTGCCTGCGGCGGATGCGCGGCGCCGTGTCCTCACCCATCCCGCTCGAGGACGATCTGGCCGGGCTCGGTGCGCTGGCCGTCGCCGCGGCCCTGCGGGCCGGGCTGGAGGCCGAGGTCCCGGTACTGATCCGAGACGACGAGCTGGTTCTGCCCACCCTTGGCCGTTACCGTGGCGCGTCTTCCGGCTGGGCCCAGGCGCGGACCGCCGGTGGCACACTGACGTTGCGCACAGCCGGCTCACCGCAGGAGCACCCGGTCCTGATCGCCCGGGCAGCGGGGGCGGCCGAGCGCAACCTGATCCGCGACGCCGGTTCCGACTGGGAGCCGATTCCCACTCTCGACGCGCAGGCGGCGGGCGAGCGGATCGAGCTGCGCCTGGACTTCGTCGATCCCGCCCGCCTGCTGCTCGACCTGCCCATGACGTCCGAGATCGTCCCGGAGGCGCTCGACCTGTGGCGCCAGCGGCTTGCCGAGGGCTGGCGGATCCTGTGCCGGTGCGACCCACGCGCGGCGCGGGCGATCGCCGCCGGGCTCACGACGGTCTTCCCGTTGCGGCCGACGAGCGGCGCGACCGAGCTCAGCGCCTCCGTCGGCGAGGCGTTCGGGGCGGTCGCGATGACGCTGCCCAAGGACGGCCTGTCGTGCGCGGCCGCCCTCGTCCACGAGTTTCAGCACAACAAGCTGTCCGCACTGCTCGATCTCGTCACCCTGGTCGAGCCCGTCGAGGGACGGCTGCTCTACGCGCCCTGGCGCGCCGATCCCCGCCCCCTGCCCGGCCTCCTCCAGGGTGCCTACGCCTACCTCGGCCTCACCGGATTCTGGGACTTCCAGCGGCGGGTGCTCCCCGAGCCGGCCTACGCGCATTTCGAGTTCGCCCGGTGGCGGGAGGAGGTGTGGCGGGTCCTCGTCGCGATCCGACTGTCCGGTGCGCTGACCCCGCCTGGACTGCGTTTCCTCGACGGCATGCGGACGGTGGTCTGGCGCCACCGGCAGGCCGCGGTGCCAGCGGAGCCGCGGATGCTGGCCCGGCGGATCAGCGCCGACACCTGGACGGCCTGGCGGCTGCGCAACGCCGAACCCGCCGCCGACCGGGTGGCGGCCCTCGTCCGGGCCTGGGCCGCCGGCCGCCCGGCGCCGACCGGGATGCGGGTGCCCACAAGCATCCGGGCCGGCAACCGCGGCCTGGTCGACAGCACCCGGCTCAGTCTGGCGCATCTCCGGCTGCATGAGCCGAAGCTCTTCGCAGCCGTGCGTGAGGGCGTTCCCGGTGTGCTCGAGGAGAACTTCTCGTTGGCCGATCGGGCGTATGCCTGCGGCGACTTCCCGGCCGCCGCGGCCGCCTACAAGCAGCAGATCGCCGACGATCCGGATCACCTCGGGGCCTGGGCCGGTCTCGCGCTGTGCCGCCGGGAGACCGGCCGACACGGCAGCCGGGTGCTCATCGCCCACCCCGAGCTCGTCCGCGCGGTGCACCGGGGGGTCGAGGAGCTGAGCGGGGACCGCGTCGACCCGGATGATCTCGCGGCCTGGCTACCCGAGCCGGCCCCCGACGGGACCCCTGGGGGAACGGGGTTATAGCGGCGGCGGCTCGAAGTCGAAGTCCAGCCGCTCGCCGCGCAGGCCGGCCCGCACGTCCGGATGCTCTTCACCGAGGACCCGCCGGTAGCGGCGCACCGTGTCCTCGGTGAGGGCCTGGCCCTCCTCCGTCCGGCCGACGGTGGCGAGGTCCAGCGCGACGTTGGTCGCGCAGACGAGCGTGTGCGGATGATCACGACCGAGGAGTTCCCGGAACCGGGGGAGGGCCGCCTCTCCCATCTTCACCGCCTCGTCGGTCCGCCCCAGCGCGGAACGTGCCGTCGCCAGGTTCGCCACACAGGTCAGGGTGAAGTGGTGGTCGGCGCCCAGCCTGGCCTCCAGACCAGCGAGCGACTCGGCCAGCAGGGTCTCGGCCTCCTCGATCCGGCCGAGCTGCCGGTGGACGAGGGCGAGGTTCAGGCCGCAGCCGTAGGTGTAGGGATGGTCGGGGCCGAGCACGTCGCGGTAGCGACGGACGGTCTTCTCGATCCGGACGGTCGCCTCGTCCGGATCGCCCGCCACTCGCTGCGCGTTGCCGAGGTTGATCCCGGCGGCGAGGGTGTCCGGGTGCTCGGAGCCGTACTGCGGGCTGTTGGTGTACCGGGCGTGCACCTCCCGTGCCAACTCCAGCGCGGCGGCGAAGTCTCCGGCCTTGCGGCGCGCAACCGAGAGCTCCTTGGCGTGCTGGAGCACGTGCCAGTGCCCGGCCGGCAGGATCCGACGCTGCACCAGGTCGAGGTAGATCAGGTACGCCTGCTCGGCCAGCTCCCGGGCCTCCAGGTACTGCCCGGCATGGCGGAGATCGCGGGCGAGGGCTGCCATGGAGAACACCACCCACACCGCGTCGTCGCGGGTGTACGCGGCGCGCCGGTCGGCGAGGTTGCGCTGATCTGCTTCGAGGGCCCGGACATACGAGCTGGTGAGGGTGTAGTCGACGGCGAGGTTGTTGGCGGCGAACAGGGTGGCCTGGTGTTCCTCGCCGAAGACCGCCCGGTGCCGGGCGAGGGAGTCCTCGTCGAGCTCGCGGGCGGCCTGGAACTCGCCGAGGGAACGCAGGTCCGCACCGTAACCGTTCAGGACGAGCAGCGTCTCCTCGTGCTCCGCCCCGAGCACGTCCGTGATCGCCTCCAGGGTGGGGCGCCGCAGCTCGTAGGCCTCGCGATACCGGCCGAGTGCCCACAGGATGTCGGCCTTGATCCCCTGCAGGATAAGGACGTCGGGATCACGATCGCCGGAGTCGGTGACCCAGCCGGCCAGCGCCCGATCCGCCTCGACGAGGCCGGTGGAGAAGTCACCGATCTGGTAGAGGTACCGCACGACGTGTTCGATCAGCTGACGCGCCGGCGGCTGCGGGGCCCGGTAGACCTCGGAGGGCACGATGTGCGGCAGCAGCCGGCTGAACAGCGGCCAGTTGTCCTCCTCCGCCTCGCCCGGGTCCGCCCCGATGAGCAGCTGGTGCACCTCGTCGCGCACCCGACGCTGGTCCTCGGCCGGCAGATCGTCGCGGATGAGCTTCTGGACGAGCCGGTGGACCTGCAGCGTCTTGTTGGTGGTGTCGAGGCGGGCCAGGGCGTAGCGGCCGAGCTCCCGGATCGCGCGGCTGACGACCAGCCGATCCTGCATGGCAACGCCGAACTCGGACTTCAGGATGTACTTGCCGCGGTCGAGGATCTCCAACGAGATCGGTTCCGGGCTGAAGAACGCGCAGCGGCGGAGCAGCTCCAGGGCGAACGGCGCCTGCTCCTGCAACTTGCTCACCGACAGACTCCAGGCCGCGGCGACCGGCCGGGAGTAGTCGGCGGGCGCGTTCTCGGCGAGCAGCCGGCCGCCGGCCTCGCGCAGCAGCTCCAGGTACTCCTGGGCGCCCATGCCCGTCTCGGCCTGCAGGGCGCCCGCCTGCTCCAGGGCGAGTGGCAGGTCACCGAGCGCGTCGGCGAGTTCGTCGGCGTCGGCTCGTGAAATACCCTCAACCCGGCGGGTGAGGAACTCCAGGCTTTCCCGGCGGTCGAAGACGTTCACCTCGAGCGTGTCGACGTGACTGAGCCAACTCCGGTTGCGCGAGGTCACGATGACATGGCCTGGACCGTGCGGAATGCTGGGACGGATCAGTTCTGGCTGCTCAGCGTTGTCGAAGATCAGCAGCCAGCGGCGGTAGGGTTCCCCGCGGCGCAGCGCGTCCAGCACCTGGGTGACGGCGTCGTCGACCCGCAACGGGGCGGTGTCCGCCAGCCCCAACCGGGGTGCGAGGGTGGCGAGGGTGGACCGGACCAGCGAGGGCTGGTCGGCGGGCACCCACCACACGAGGTCGTAGTCGGTCTGGAAACGGTGGGCGTACTCGATCGCCAGATGGGTCTTGCCCACCCCGCCGAGCCCCTGTAGCGCGTGCGGCAGGACCGCGGTGACGTCGCGTGTGTCCGAGGTGATGCGGGCGCGCAGATCGGCGAGCAGGCCTTCCCGGCCGGTGAAGTTCTTGTTCCGTTGCGGCACGTTGCCCCACACGGCCGGCACTCGCCGACCGGTGTCCTGCACCGGAACCGACTTCACCACCGAATCCACCATTCCCCCGCGTTGTTCGACGCGAGGTGGTTCGTTTGTCGACGTCATACCTCGCCCATACAAACAATCTTCAGCTTACCGAGCGCCTGGATCTTACCTCTGGAAGGGGCTGGGCGGGCACCCCTGGCCGGGCTGCGTGTCGCTCCGCGCACTCCCCGAACTTTTCTACCATATAGTGATGAAAAAGACGGTTGTCCGGTTCTTGCCAGGCGACATCTGGACGACTGGGGAAAGTCCAGGTCAAGGGCCGGCTGCCGGTGTGCGTTGCGGCGGGAGCCGCCCTGGCGATGCTGGCTGCGCTGTCTGAGCGATGTCCAGGGTGTGTGCCTGGGGTGAGTGTTCGGGGTGAGTGTCCGGGGGGTGAACGTCGAAGCGGGCGGATGCGGAGCCCCGGGGGCGACTGCCGCGGCGGCGGCCCTGGTCGCCGCGGTGTCAGCCTGGCCGCAGCCCAGGCCGCCACAGCGCGGGTGCCCGCGCCGGAGGGCCCTATTCCCGGCAGGCGGCGAATATGGCCGGTGTGGTCCACCGGGCCGTTGTCCACCGCCGCCGATCCGGGGTCGGATAGTATTCACCGAGGTCACCGGGTTGGCAGCGAGGGGCTCTACCACATTGGCTACTGAAGCGGTCGCGGCGGGCGGCGTAAATGCGATTTTCTCGGGCGAGCTCGTCGCGGGGACGGTTCGCCCTTTGCTGGGCGGAGCTGCCAGGGCCGGGCGGAGTTCATGGCTGCCGGCCGAATCTTCTGTGTGCAGTGCGTCGTCCCGGCCGAACGAGGCGCGCAGCTCCCGGCGCTGTAGTGGACGAGTCGCGCGATGACGGTTGTCCCGGGCGCCTCGCCGTTTCCCGGTCTGCGGCCTTTCACGGAGATCGACTCCGCCCGGTTCTTCGGGCGGACCGCCGCCGCCCACGCCCTGTTGGCGAAATGGCTTGAGAACCGCCTGGTGGTCGTGTACGGACCACCAGGCGTGGGAAAAAGCTCGCTGTTGCGGGCGGGAGTGCTTCCACACCTTTCGCCGGAGGTCGCCCACGTGCTGCCGGTGGGTCGGATCACCCCGCTGCCGGGCGCCACCGGCGCCGGTGTTCCCTCGCTCGGCCGGGTGGCCAACCCGTTCGCCGAGACGTTGTTGCGGACCTGGTCCGGCCCGCGGGGGACGTCGACGCTGCCGCCCGCCCTGCGCGACCGGCTGGGCGGAGATGGGCCGAGCCTGCAGGGCCGTCGGCGGCCCGCCGACCCGGACCGGCCGATCCTCGCTGCGGTGGATCAGTTCGAGGATTTCTTCGCGCCGTGCACCCCCTACCTTGATCCGTTGCGGGAGCAGTTCATCACGCTGCTGGGCGAGGCGGTCGCGGCGCTGCCCAACCTGCGCCTGCTCCTGGTGATCCGGCACAATGCCCGGTCCCGTCTCGCCCCCTACGAGACGACGCTCGCCGGCGGCGAGGATGCCGCCGGAGTCCGGGTCGGGGGGCTGGACCGGCACTCCGCGATCGCCGCGTGCGCCGAGCCGATGCGGCGGGCCGGTCGGCCGCTGCCGCCGGAGGTCGTGGCGGCCTGTATCGACGAACTCCTCAACAGCCGGGTGGTGGACGCCGCCGGAACCGTGTCGGTCCTGACCGCGGACGCCGTCCCGCCGGCCTACCTCCAGCTCGTGGCCGCGTCGCTGTGGCGGGACACGGCCGACCGCGGCGCCTCGCTCGGGCCGGACCTCATGGAATCCGCCGCTCGGGTCGACGCGGTCCTGGGGGCCCACCTCACGCAGGTCATCGTGACGGAGGCGGGGCGGCACCACCTCGACGCCGGGGACGTGCGCCGGTGGCTGATCCGTACCTTCGTCACCGAACGCGGGCGTCGGGCGACGGTCGACGAGGGCCTCGTCGCGACCGCCGGGATGCCCAACGCGCTGCTGGCGGCGCTGGCCGAGCGGTACGTCCTGGCCAGCGAGTGGCGTTCGGGCTCCCGCCGGTTCGAGCTCTTCGACGACCGGCTCATCCCCCCGCTGCAGGCAGCGGTGCCGGACTGGCCGGCGGCCGACGCGCCGGCGGCGGAGATCGGTGCGATCGACTACCTTCAGGCGGCCCTGATCAGCCTCGCGGACGGCGATCTTGCGGCCGCCCGGGTACATGCCGACGAGGTGCTGCGGCGCGACGCCGAGGATCCGCGCATCCGGGCACAGGCAGTGATGCTGCGCGCCGATCTCGACGAGGCCCAGGGGCGGATCGAGCAGGCCGAGCGCGGCTACCGGGAGGCCGCGCAGCTCTACGAGTCGCTGCCGGACGCCGAATCGTCGGGCCGGGCGCTGGCCGCGGCCGGGCGGCTGCTGCTGCGGGCCGGGCGGCTCGGCTCCGCGGTCGAGGATCTTCAGTCGGCGTCGGCCCGGCTGCCGGCCGAACTCGACGTGCAGATCGATCTTGCTCGGGCCCTGTGGTACTCGGGCCAGCGCTGGGCCGCCGCCGCGATCTTCTCGACGGTGCTGACCATCGCGCCGCTGACGCCGGCGGCCCTGGCTGGGCGCGGTCAGCTACGGGTCGAGCTGGGGGACGACGCGGCGGCCCTGGACGACCTCGACCGAGCGGTCCGGCTGGGCCCGGGCGGCCCGGACACCGCCGACACCGCCGACCTCGCAGGCCCTGCCGGTGCTGGGGACTCCGCCGAGACCCGGGCCGCTCGTGCGCTGGCGCTGGCGCGGCTCGGACGCTCGGCCACCGCGGCCACGGAGACGTCGGCGGTGCTCGACGACGCCCCGGACAGCGGGCCGGTCCTCTGGCGTGCGGCGGGTGTGCTCCAGACCATCGGAGACGACTCGCGGGCGGCCGACCTCCTCGAGCGGGCTCTGCAGGCGCGCGCGCCGGCGTTGCTCGCCCACCAGCGGGAGCAGGTTCACCGGATGCTGCGCCGCCCGGGAGCGATGGCCTGACCGACCGGCTTCCCGGGTGTCGGGCGGTCGGGCGCCGGGCGGTCGGGTGTTTACCGGGAGCGTGTAGACGGAGACGTCGGCGGCAGGTGACGGGAGGTGGACCTGGATGGCGCTGCACGGGAAGGCGAGTGGGTCGCAGGCGGAGCAGACGGTCGACGTGCGGCCGCAGCTGGTCCGGTCGGGGGAGGACGTCGCCGTCCCGCGGTTCCGGATCCCGCGGGAGTCGATCTCGCCCGAGACCGCCTATCAGATCGTCCATGACGAGCTGATGCTCGACGGCAACGCGCGGCTGAACCTGGCGACGTTCGTGACCACCTGGATGGACCCCCAGGCCGATCGGCTGATGGCCGAGTGCGCGCCGAAGAACATGATCGACAAGGACGAGTACCCGCAGACGGCGGAGCTGGAAAAGCGTTGCGTCAACATCCTCGCGGACCTGTGGCACGCCCCCGACTCGGAGCATGCGGTCGGCTGCTCGACCACCGGCTCCTCCGAGGCGGGCATGCTCGCCGGCCTGGCGCTGCTGCGGCGCTGGCGGGCCCGGCGGCGGACGGCGGGTGCCCCGGCCGACCGGCCCAACCTCGTCATGGGCGTCAACGTCCAGGTGTGCTGGGACAAGTTCGCCCGCTACTGGGACGTGGAACCACGCCTGGTTCCGATGGCGCCGGGCCGCACGCACCTGACCGCCGACGAGGCCGCCGCGCGCTGCGACGAGAACACGATCGGCGTCGTGGCGATCCTCGGCTCGACGTTCGACGGCAGCTACGAGCCGGTCGCCGAGATCGCCGCCGGGCTCGACCGCCTGGCCGCCGGAGGTGGCCCGGACGTGCCGGTGCACGTCGACGGCGCGTCCGGAGGGTTCATCGCCCCGTTCTGCGACCCCGAACTGGTCTGGGACTTCCAGCTCGACCGGGTCGTGTCGATCAACGCGTCGGGGCACAAGTACGGGCTGGTCTACCCGGGGGTCGGCTGGGTGGTGTGGCGCGACCGCGCCCACCTGCCGGACGAGCTCGTGTTCGAGGTGGACTACCTCGGCGGGAAGATGCCGACGTTCTCGCTGAACTTCTCCCGCCCGGGGGCTCAGGTCGTCGCGCAGTACTACACGCTGCTCCAGTTGGGCTTCGCCGGCTACCGCCGGGTGGCCCAGGCGTGCCGGGACAATGCCCGCTGGCTCGCCGACGAGGTGGCCCGGATGGGTCCCTTCGAACTCGTCTCGGACGGCAGCGGGATCCCCGCGTTCGCGTTCCGGCTGCGCGACGAGATCACCGACTACACCGTCTTTGACGTCTCCGAGCTGCTGCGCACCCGCGGCTGGTTGGTGCCCGCCTACCGGTTCCCGCCGGACCTGACCGACCTCGCCGTGCTGCGGATCGTGGTGCGTCACGAGTTCAGCCGCGATCTCGCCGGGCTGCTCGTCGCCGACCTGCGCCGGGTCGTGGACAGGCTGTCCGGCGCCGCGCGGCGCCTCCCGCCGCCCCCACCGGACGGCGAGGCGGCGTCCTTCCACCACTGACCCCGCCCGGCTCGCCGGGCGGGGTCGGGGTCAGTGGGAGGCGGTGAGGACCGGGCGCAGCGCGTCGAGGACGGTGGCGTCCTCGATGGTCGGCGGGACGGCGGGGGAGCGGCCGTCGGCGATCTCGCGCATGGTCCGGCGAAGGATCTTGCCGGACCGGGTCTTGGGCAGGGCCGCCACCACGTCGACCCGCTGGAACGCCGCCACCGGCCCGATCTCCGCGCGGACGCGGGCGACGAGTTCCGCGGCGAGCGTGTCCGGCCCGATCTCGACGCCGGTCTTCACCACCACCAGCCCGCGCGGTACCTGGCCCTTCAACGCGTCCGCGACGCCGACGACGGCACACTCGGCCACGGCCGGGTGGGCGGCGAGGACGGCCTCCATCGACCCGGTGGACAGCCGGTGCCCGGCCACGTTGATCACGTCGTCGGTGCGGCCCAGCACGAACAGGTACCCATCGGCGTCGAGGTAGCCGCCGTCGCCGGTCAGGTAGTACCCGTCGAAGGCGGACAGGTAGGACGCGGCGTACCGGTCGTCGTCCTCCCACAGGGTCGGCAGAGCGCCGGGCGGCAGCGGCAGGCGCAGGCAGATCGCGCCCTCCGTGCCGGTGGGGACGGGTTGGCCCGCCGGGTCCAGCACTCGCACGTCGTAGCCCGGCATCGGCACGGTGGGGGAGCCCGCACGGGCGGGCAGCGACTCCAGACCGATCGGATTTGCGCAGATGGGCCAACCCGTTTCGGTCTGCCAGTAGTTGTCGACCACCGGGATGCCCAGGGTGGTGACGGCCCAGTCGTAGGTGGCCGGGTCGAGGCGCTCGCCGGCCAGGAACAGCGCGCGCAGCGACGAGCGGTCGTACTCGCGTACCAGGGCGCCCGCCGGGTCCTCTTTCTTGATCGCCCGGATCGCCGTCGGCGCGGTGAACAGCACGTTCACCCCGTGCTCGGTGACCACCCGCCAGAAGGCGCCGGCGTCCGGCGTGCCCACCGGCTTGCCCTCGTAGAGCACGGTCGTCGCGCCGGCGAGCAACGGGGCGTAGACCGTGTACGAGTGCCCGACCGCCCAGCCCACGTCGGAGGCCGCCCACATGACGTCCCCCGCCCGGATCCCGTAGATGTTGCCCATCGACCAGGTCAGGGCGACGGCGTGGCCGCCGTTGTCGCGCACGATCCCCTTCGGCCGGCCGGTGGTGCCCGACGTGTAGAGGATGTAGAGCGGGTCGGTGGCGGCGACCGGCACCGGTGACAGCGGCGCGGCCGCGGCCAGCGCGGCGTCCCAGTCATGGTCCCGGCCGGCGATCATCGAGCAGCGCTGCCGGTCCCGCTGGACGATGAGGGTCGCGGCGGGAGCATGCGCGGCCAGCGCGATCGCCTCGTCGAGGATCGGCTTGTACGGGACCAGCCGCGTCGGCTCGATGCCGCAGGAGGCGCTGACGACGACCTTCGCCCGGGCGTCGTCCATCCGGGCGGCGAGTTCGGCCGCGGCGAACCCGCCGAACACCACGGAGTGCACCGCGCCGAGACGGGCGCAGGCGAGCATGCTCACCACCGCCGCGGGGATCATGGGCAGGTAGATGATGACCCGGTCGCCGCGGCCGACCCCGAGCGCGGCCAGTGCCCCGGCGGCGCGCGCCACCTCGTCGGTCAGCTCGGCGAAGGTGAAGCGGCGGACCGTGCCGGTGACCGGCGAGTCGTAGATCAGCGCGAGCGCGTCGCCCCGACCGGCGGCGACGTGCCGGTCGAGGGCGTTGGCGCAGGTGTTGAGCGCGGCGTCGGGGAACCAGCGGGTGAACGGCGCCTGGTCGGCGTCGAGTATCCGCCGCGGCGGCCGGGTCCAGTCGAGGGCCTGAGCGGCGGCCGCCCAGAATTCCTCGGGATCGTTCGCGGCCCGTTCGTACTCCCGCTGGTATGCGCCCATAGCCGTCATCCTCCCGCGCCCGGCGACCGCCGGGGCGCATTCCCGCCCCCCGAGCGCTGCCGTGCGTGGCACCACCGGACGGGTCACCGCGGTCTGGCCTGACGCCGCTGACCACGACTTCGACCCGGGCCGTGGTGTTACGTTCCGCGCCAAAGTGCATCGAGACAGGGAGAGCAGCCATGACCAGACCGTTGGAGGGCGTCCGGGTCCTCGACTTCTCCGAGCACGGCTTCGTGCCGTCGGCCGCCGCGGCGCTGGGCGACTTCGGCGCCGACGTGGTCAAGATCGAGCGGCTGGCCGGCGACGCCATGCGCCGGATCATCGCCAGCGGCCTGGTGGCCACGAAGGACGGCTACGACTTCCAGTTCGAGCTGTTCAACCGCAACAAGCGCGGCATCGCGTTAGACGTCGAGCAGCCCGCGGGCCGCGAGATCTTCGAGAAACTCGTGCGCTGGGCCGAGGTGTACATCACCAACCAGCTTCCCCGGGTCCGGCGCAAGCTGCGCACGGAGCCGGCCGACGTCTTCGCGCTCAACCCGACCATCGTGTACGCGCGTGGGCACGGCCAGGGGCAGCGCGGACCCGACGCCGAGGCCGGCGGTTTCGACGGGGTCTCGTACTGGGCGCGCGGGGGCGTGGCCCACGTCCTGACCGACGCGGACGCGACGCGTCCGACCAGGCAGCGCCCGGCCCTCGGCGACGGCCCCAGCGGAATGTTCCTGGCCGGCGGCATCTGCGCCGGGCTCGTCCACGTGGGGCGGACCGGTAAGGGCATCGTGGTCGACACCTCCCTGCTCGGCTCGGCGGCGTGGACACTCGGGCCCGACCTGGCCTACACCACCCTGGCCGGCGAGCAGATGCCGATGGCGGCCGACGAGCAGGTGTCGCCGCTCGTGCGCCAGTACCGGACGGTCGACGGCCGGTGGGTGTCCCTGATGATGATCGACGAGGCTCGCTACTGGGAGCAGGCCTGCCGGGCGCTCGGCCTGGACGATCTCGTCACCCGTTACCCCGACCCGGCCGCGCGCCGGGCCGGCTGGCCGGTGATCCATGAGCGGATCAACGCGGTCATCACCACGCTCGACCACGCCGAGCTGGAGGCGAAGCTGCGCGCCCAGGGCTGCATCTTCTCGTTCTTCGCGACCCCGATGGAGGTCGTCGCCGATCCGGCGGTGGTCGAGAACGGCTACCTCATGCAGCACCCCGAGCATCCCGACGTCCGGCTCGCGGCCGCTCCGGTGCAGTTCGACGACGAACTGCCGTCGGCCCGGCGCCCGGGACCGACCCTGGGCCAGCACTCCCGCGAGGTCCTCACCGAACTCGGCTACGGCGAGACGGAGATCCTCCGCCTGCTCGACGACAAGGTCATCGCCGAGCCCTGAGCGCGGAATCCTCAGCGTCGAATCCTCAGCGCGGAATCCTGCGTGCCGGGACGTGATCGGCGGCCGCCACCGGCGATCGGTGCCGCGTGGCCCATGCCGGGATGCGCCGATCCGGGCGTGGGTACGCCCAGGTCACAGGCGTTCCGTGCCACCGGTGCCGTCCGGGTCGGCAAGTCCGTCCCGGGTCCGCATCGTGTCTCCGTCGTGGCCTCCGGATGGCGTCCCGCCAGGCGACGACGAAAAACTGTCGGTGGTGGGGTCCAGGGTGGTGGCACGGTTCGCAGCACTCGAAGGAGTCACCATGCCCACGCGAGACACCATCCCGGCCGGCGCCCCCTGTTGGGTCGACCTGATGACCTCCGACGCCGCCGGCGCCAAGGCGTTCTACGGCGAGCTGTTCGGTTGGGGGGCCGAGGAGCCCGCCGCCGAGTTCGGCGGCTACACCAACCTCACGAAGGACGGCGTCCGCGTCGGCGGTCTCATGCCCAAGCAGCCGGGGATGGACGCCCCCGACGGCTGGTCGATCTACCTGTCCACGCCCGACGCGGAGAAGACCGTCACCGCCGCGACCGAGCACGGGGGCGGAGTGATCGTCGGGTCGATGGCCGTGGCCGACCTCGGTGTCATGGCCGTGGTGACCGACCCGGGCGGCGCGGCCGTCGGCCTGTGGCAGCCCGGCCTGCACACCGGCTTCGGCGTCACCGCCGAGCCGGGCGCGCCGGCCTGGTTCGAGCTGCTGACCCGGGACTACAACGCCGCGGTCCCCTTCTACCGCGACGTCTTCGGCTGGGACGTCCACGTCGCCGCCGACACCCCGGAGTTCCGCTACTCGACCTACGGGCCGGGCGACGCCGCGCACGCCGGGATCATGGACGCGAGCGGTTTCCTGCCGGACGGCGTGCCGGCGCACTGGTCGGTGTACTTCGCCACGGCGGACACGGACGCGACGCTGGAGCGGGTCGCCGCGCTCGGCGGCTCGGTCGTCCTGCCGGCGGAGGACACCCCGTACGGCCGCCTCGCCGCGGCCGCCGACCCCACCGGCGCCGTGTTCAAGCTGGTCGGGCCGAACGTCTCCACGCCCGCGGCGAGCTGAGCCTGTTCCGAGCTGGGCCCGCTGCGAGCTGGGTTCCCGGGTTCGGCGTCCCCCGGGGCCGGTCGGTTCTAGGCGGTGGCCGGCTCGGCGCGCAGCAGGCCGGCGAGGACCGAGCCGGCGTGGCGGATGCCCGCGTCGTCGACGTCGAGGTGGGTGACGATCCGCAGGGTGGTCGGGCTGATCGCGCCGATCAGGACGCCCTGCTCCGCTGCGCTGCGGGAGAACCGCCCGGCGTCGGCGACCTTGACGAGCACCATGTTGGTCTCGACCTGCTTGGGGTCCACGTGACCGGGCGCGGCGTCGGCGAGCAGCGCGGCGAGCTCGTCCGCCCGCCGGTGATCCTCGGCGAGGCGTTCGATGTGGTGGTGCAGCGCGTGCAGGCCCGCCGCGGCCAGCACGCCGGACTGGCGCATCGCCCCGCCGAGCCGCCGGCGCCAGTTCCGGACCTCGTCGACCCGACCGGCGTCGCAGATCACCAGCGACCCGACCGGGGCGCCGAGCCCCTTGGACAGGCAGACGGACAGGGTCGTGAACGGCGCCGCGAGCCGGCGTGGTTCGACGGCGCCGGCCACGGCCGCGTTCCACAGCCGGGCGCCGTCGCAGTGCAGGGCGATGCCGGCGGCGGTGGCGAGGTCGCGGAACTGGTCCAGCCGGGCCGGCGCCCAGACCCGCCCGCCGGCCCGGGCGGCGGTGTTCTCCACGGCCAGCACGCTTGTGCGGATCATGTTGTAGTTGCCGCCGACGCTGTGCGAGCGGATCGCCGCGGCGACGTCCGCCAGGTCCGCGGTGTCGGCGAGGCCGGGCAGCGTGCGCGTCTGGATTCCGCCGAGCGCGGCCAGGCCACCCATCTCGTAGGTCACGATGTGGGCCTCGGTGTCGGCGATGATCTCGGTGCCGATCTGGGCGCTGGCGCGCAGGGCGACGAAGTTGGCCATGGTCCCGCTCGGCACGAACACGGCCGCATCGTGGCCGAGCAGGTCCGCGGCGTACCCCTCCAGGGCCCGCACCGACGGGTCCTCGCCGTAGTGGTCGTCGCCGACCTCGGCCTGCGCCATCGCCCGGCGCATCGCCGCAGTCGGCCGGGTCACCGTGTCGCTGCGCAGATCGACCGGCCCGGCCGGCCTGGCCGCAGGTCGACCCGCCGACCGTGAGGCCGCCGCGGCGATCCGGTCGCCACTGCCCGCCGCGTCGTCCGTGGGGATGCCGTCAGGGGAAGCGTCGATGGTCACGGATGGCGATGGTAGTGGCCCATGCACACCGTCTCGCGGGGGCGGGGCCGCCAGGTGCGGGCAGGCCGTGGCCGCTGATCAGTGAGCAGGTCGAGCGGCGCCGCGGCCCTGACGTTCCGGCGGATCGGGGGCCCAGACGGGGGCGGGGAGCTCGGCGCGCAGGGTGGGGGCGACCTCGGCGAAGAAGCGTTCCAGGTGGGCGCGGGTGGTGGCGGGGTCGGTGAGGAAGAAGCCCTCCACCCCGACGCCGAGGACCTGGTTGCCGAAGCGCCGGTGCAGGTCGAGCAGTTTTTCGGTGATCTGGTCGGCGGTGCCGACGAGGGCCGAGCCGTTGTCGATGAAGTCCTCCAACGAGTCGAACGGGAAGTGGTTCTGCCGGGCCACCGGGAGGTCGCGGAACGCGGCGAAGGCGGGGCGGGCGAGCGCGAGGGCGTCCTGCGAGCGGTCCGTGATGATCGGGGAGTGCACGCCGAGAGCGAGCGGCGTGGCGGCCGGGTCGTGACCGTGGTGGGCGAGCCGATCGCGGTAGCGCTGGACGAGCGCGAGGTAGTGGTCGGTGCGGCGGAAGCCGTTCGCCGAGTACAACGGGTCGCCCCAGCGGGCGGCGAGGTCGGTCGACCGCTCGCTGGACGCCGAGCCGTGCCAGACGCGCGGCGCTGGCTGCTGCAACGGCCGCGGGCGGGTGGTCGCCCCGTGCAGCGGCGGGCGGAAGCGGCCTGTCCAGGTCACGTTCTCCTCCCGCCACAGCCGGCGGAACAGCTCGTAGTTCTCCGCCAGCCGATCCCAGAGCTCGGCGGCGTCGACGCCGAACATGCCCGGTGAGACCGGATCGTTGCCCTTGCCGATGATCAGGTCGAGGCGCCCGTCGCTGAGATGGTCGAGGGTGGCGTACTCCTCGGCGGCGCGGACCGGGTCGGCCAGGGAGAGCACGGCGACGGTGGTGACCAGCCGGATCCGGCTGGTCCGAGCGGCGATGTGGGCGAGCAGGACGGCGGGGGCGGACGACAGGAACGCGGGATTGTGCCGCTCGCCGACGCCGAACGCGTCGTAACCCACGCCCTCGGCCCAGGCCGCGAGGTCGACCAGAGCCCGCAGCCGCTCCCGCTCGTACTCCGCCGCCGGCGAGGACCGCGCTGTCGTCGAGGCGGGCGTCGTCATCGTCACGGCGGGGCCGCTATCNCGCGCCGCCAGCGTGCTGGCCAGGAATTTCACGCCGCTTCGCCACCGGCGCGCGCGTCGGGCGACACGGTCAGAAGCCCAGCGTCTCGCGGACCAGGACGATGGTGGCGCGTTCCGGGAGGGCCTCCCGTTCCACGATGAGGATCTTGCCGATGAACGAGCTCTGGCCGTAGAGATCCCGCAACCGCTGCCACTCCCGGGGCAGGCTGTAGGCATGGACGCGGCGGATCCCGGTCGCCAGGTCCGGCACCACCTTCTGCGCCCCGACCACCCAGATCACCCGGCGGGCGCCCGAGGCGTACGGCGCGAGCTGGCTGCCGCTGGCCGAGCCGACGACGAGCTGGCCATCCTCCGTCATCGCGTGCACGCTGCCAACGACCACGTCGGGCAGGGCCCCGAGCCGGATCTGGGCGACCACGTCGGCCCCCGGCGACGGAGCGCCACGCCGGACCGACCGGAACTCGCCGGACTCGTCGATGTCCGCCGCGATGCCGGACAGGCGCAGCGTCTCGCTGGCGGCGGTGAAGATCTCCTCGTCCCGAGGGAGCAGCTCCCGGACGAGTTGGCGGGCCTGCTCGGCGGTGTCCACGAGGTGGACGAGATAGCCGCGCTCGCGGAGGTTCGCGGCCGCCCGGTCGAGCCGCGCCGCGTCGGCCGGGACCGCGAACGCCTCGTCGAGCGGGGGTGTCAGGGTGGTCATGGTGGTCACTCCGATGCGGGTTGATGGTTCCTTCTGGTAACTGGACCGATTCTGCGGAACCATCGAGTGCCTCGGAAGACGGCACTATTTTCTGCCTCGGTGACGTGGAGGTAACCATGCGCGCGAAGTCCGCCGTCGGCGACGAGGGTGGCCCGAGCGGCGATGGGGATGGCCGGAACGACGGTGTGGTCGGCCGGAACGGCGGTGTGGTCGGCCGGAACGGCGGCGGGCCGGCCGACACGCGGGCGGCGGCGGTCCTGGCGGTCCGCGACGATGCGACGTGCCGGGTCCGCGAGATCCTCGACCGGGTCGGCGACAAGTGGACGCTGGCGGTGGTCAGCGAGCTCGGTCGGGGCAGCCACCGGTTCACCGAGCTGCGGCGGGCCGTGCCGGGCATCAGCCAACGCATGCTGACCTCGACCCTGCGCGGGCTTGAACGCGACGGACTGGTCCGCCGGACCGTGCATCCGGTCGTCCCGCCGCGGGTCGACTACGAGCTGACCGAGCTCGGCCGGACGCTGCTTGACACGGCCTGGGCGCTGATGAGCTGGGCCCTGGAACACCTGGACCAGATCGACGACGCGCGCCGGGAGTACGACGGGCGTTGACCTCAGGCGCCGGACAGCAGCGGGGCCAGCCGTTCGAGCTGGTCGACGGCGGCCGGCAGGCCGACGCCGAGCGGTAGGCACCCGAGGCCCCTCGGCCTCCTCATCCCCTTCCGCCGCCCGGCCCCGCAAGGTCCCGCCCGACGGTGCGGCATTACCTCGCGCGTCATCGACGGGATGTGCGGGTGGCCGGAGGATCGGCGCGGCGGGGNGGNTCCCTCGCCGCCACCGATCCGATTCCGTTCTCGGCACCGATCGGCCGGCCGCTCGCGTGGGCGGCGCCGCCGTGGGGATGCCGGCTGCTCTGGGAGATCCGTGACCTCGTTTACGCAAGCTCCGCCGCGGACCGACGGTGCGCAAACGGCCGGCTGGCTGCCACTGGTCGTGGTGCTCGCCGGCACGTTCGTCACCTTCCTCGACTTCTTCATCGTCAACGTCGCGCTGCCGTCGATCGAGACGGACCTGGCCGCCGGGTCGGCGACGCTGTCGCTCGTCGTCGCCGGCTACGGGCTCACCTTCGCGGTCGGAATGATCACCGGCGGGCGGCTGGGCGATCTCTACGGCCGACGCCGGATGTTCCTGGTGGGGCTCGGGCTGTTCACCCTCACGTCGGCGGCCTGCGGCCTCGCTCCGAACGCCGAGGTGCTCGTGGTTGCCCGGTTCCTGCAGGGCGCCGCCGGCGCGCTGCTCACCCCGCAGGTGCTGGCCATCCTCGGCACCCTGTACGCCGGGCGGCGCCGGGGGCCGGCGTTCGCGGCCTACGGGTTCGCGATGGGGATCGCCGGGGTCCTCGGCCAGCTCATCGGCGGCGCGCTCATCGAGGCGGACCTCGCCGGCTCGGGCTGGCGGGCCGTGTTCCTCATCAACGTGCCGGTCGGCCTGCTCGCCCTGCCCGCCGCCCGGCGCGTCCTGCCGGAGTCGCGCGGCCCCCGGGCGCGGCTGGACCTGGCCGGCGTCGCGCTCGTGACCGTGGCCGCGACCCTGCTCGTCCTGCCGCTGGTGGAGGGGCGCGAACACGGCTGGCCGGGATGGGTGTGGTGCTGCCTGGCCGCCGCGCCGGTCGTGGCCGGCGGGTTCGTCGCCCGCCAGCGCCGGCTCGCCGCCCGCGGCGGGGCGCCGCTGATCGACCTCGGCCTGTTCCGGCATCGCGCCTTCGCGGCCGGCACGTGCGTCGCGCTGGGGTTCGCCCTGATCCCGAGTTCGTTCTTCTTCGTCCTCGCGCTCCACCTCCAGCAGGGACGCGGCTACGGTGCGCTGTTCTCCGGGATCGTCTTCGCCGCCGTCGGCGCCGGCTACATGCTGGCGATGTTCCTGGCCGGGCCGCTCGGCGACCGGCTTGGTCACCGGGTCCTCGCGGTGGGCGCCCTCGGCGTCGCCGCCGGCTGCGCGCTGCTCGTGGTCACCGCGTCGGCGGCGAGCGCCCTCGCGATGGTCCCCGGGCTCGCGGTGACCGGGCTCGGCATCGGCCTGGTGCTCGTCCCGCTGTCCTCGACGGTGCTGGCGGGCATCGACCCGCGCCATGCGGGCGCCGCGGCGGGGGNGCTGTCCATGGCGCAGCAGACCGGCGGCGCGCTGGGGGTCGCCGTGATCGGCGTGGTGTTCTTCGGCGCGGGGTCGGCCGAGGGCGCGTTCACGGCGAGCCTGCGGGTGCTGGTCGGGGTCGCCATCGCCGTGGCTGCTCTCACCCGGCTGCTGCGTCCGAGCGCAGCAGCCGGGCGGACCAGCCGGGTGGGGGTGCCGGGGGCGGCGTCGGATTCGGCGCCGACGGGACGGATGACGGGTGCGGGATCAGTCGCCGAACAGGCTGGCCGAGTCCGCGGTCCGGTAGTCGGTCGCCTTGGTGCCCTTGACCGTGGCGACGACCGAGCCCGTTGAACACAGCGCCTTCAGGCTCGGGACGGCGGTGCCGTCGCAGGTGAACGTCAGCCCGTCGCCGGCCGGTAGCACGACGTCCTTGGCGGCCTTGAGCGTGCTGGTCACGGAGGCGGGGGTGACGTCTCCGGTGAGGCCCTTGAGGGCGCGGACGAGGCCCAGCAGGTTCTGGTAGCCGGTCACCGCGTAGCCGTCGAGGGCTGTCTTCGGCGCGTACCTGCCCATCACCGTCCGGTAGAGCCGGGACTCGGCGTTGTCACTCTCGGTGTCACCCGGGGTGAACAGCGTCGCGCCGTCCAGCGCGCCGGGGGCGGCGTCCTCGACGGTCTTCGACAGGCACGGCTGGATGACGAACTTCGGCTGGGTGGCGTTGACCGCGACCAGGCCCTTGAGCACGGTGCTGCAGAAGGTCCCCTCCCCGACGAGGATCACGGCGCCGGGCTTCTTGCCGATCGCCGCGGTGACCTGGGAGGTGGCATCCGGCGTGCCGAGCGGGATCGGGACGATGTCGAGGCCGACGCCGGCCTTGGCGAACACCGGCTTGCCCAATGCGTTCGCGCCCGCGGTCACGGCGGGGGCGTCCGTGACGAACAGGGAGACGCTCTTGTAGCCCTTGTCCTTGGCGGTCTGCGCCATGACGCCGAGCGTCGCCGGGAAGCCACCGGTCCAGGAGAAGGCGCCGTCGGTGACGAACTCGGTGCCGCTGGCCGCCACGCCCGTCGTGTAGGGGATCCTGGCGCCGGTGATGACCGGGACCATCGAGTCGGCGAAGGCCGTGGTGCCGATGTTCACGGCGGTGACCTTCTGTTCGACCATCTCGTTGGCGCAGGTGCGGGCGGAGGCCGCGTCCTCCTGCGACTTGCAGACGACGAGCTGGATGGGCCGCCCGCCGATGCCGCCGAGGTAGTCGTTGGCGTAGGCGGTGGCCGCCTGGGCGCCCTCGCGGACCTCGGGCAGGGACACCGCGCTGCCGCCCTCCGCGGTGATGAAACCGATCTTCACCGGCGCACCCGCCGCCTTCGTGCCCGGGGGGAGCGTCGCGGTCGACCCGGCCGCCGGGGTCGCGCCCCCGGCGCCTCCGCCGCCCCCGCTGCCTCCGTCGCTGCCGCACGCGGCCGGTAACAGGCCCAGGCCGACGGCCAGGAGCGCCGCTCCCACCCGTGCCCGGCGCGGACGCCTCCCCCACATACCTGTGCTGCCCACAGCCCCTCCATCTCGTCCACTCGGCCCGTCGGAAGGGCTCGGCGGCGAGAGCCGGGTATGTTACCCAGCTCACATGGTGAGCTATGTTATCCAGGTGATAGATCCGGTCAAGGGGGTCGGCCGTCGACGGATCACCCGGCAGGGGCGCCGTCCTCCAGGTAGACGGGCAGGAGCGAGGCTGCCAGGCACGCGGCGATCCGACGGGACAGGCGCGCCGCCGCCCGCTCGGCGACCTCGGCGGGAGTGCAGTACCGGGCCGAGCGGATCTCCGCGGCCTGCAGGACGAGCGCGTCCACCGGGATCGGCGGACCGTCCACGGCGAACAGGAACCGCAGCGCGTCCGCCCGGCGCGGGGTGGCGGCGAGGTGGTCGACGCAGATCAGCCGCCCGACCGGCAGGTCGAGCCCGAGCTCCTCGCCCAGCTCGCGCTGCGCGGTCTGCCGCGGGGACTCGCCGGGCTCGGCGATCCCGCCGGGGACCTCCCAGTTCGGCTTGTACGTCGGCTCCACCAGCAGCACCCGCCCGGCGTCGTCGAGCAGCAGACAGCCGGCCGCCACCGCCTTCCTCGACCGGGCCACGTAGTCGTCGAGCAACGCCGTCATGGCCGGCACGCTACCGCTCGTTGATCGGGTCTCCGGCCCGAACGCCGCACCTGACGTGCCGGAAAGTCGCCGGCAGTCCTGCCCGAGCGGCGTGCGACGGCCTTTTCCGGTGGCTCTTTCGGGTTACCGCCTTCGGGTTACCGCCGCGCCGGCGTCGCCCGGCGGGTGGAACGGCCCGGGGAGGTGGAACGGCCCGGGGAGGTGGAACGGCCCGGGGAGGTAGCCGGCACAGTTCCGATCCGGATGCCGGTGGTGTGCGTCCGGTCCCGCAGCGGGCGGCCGGGCTGCTCGCAGGACTCGTTCCCGGTGTGGGCCTCCCCGGTGCGGGCCTCCCCGGTGTGCGGCTCCCCGGTATGCGTCCGTTCCCAGGCTCCGCTGCCCGCGCGTGGCCTGTGGCCGGCCCTCGGGTCGAGGACCCCGCCCCGGTCGAGGACCCCGCCCCGGTCGAGCACGATGAGCGCGTCGGCCTGGGCCACCAGGCGCGTGTCATGGGTGATCACCAGGACGGTCCGGCGGGCGGCGAGCCGGCGCAGGGAGTGCACCACGAGCCCGGCGACGTCGTCGTCGAGCCCCGCGGTCGGCTCGTCGAGGATGAGGACGGGCGAGTCGCGCAGCAGTGCCCGCGCGATCGCGACCCGTCGCCGCTGCCCCCCGGACAGTCGTCGGCCGCTCTGACCGAGCGGCGTCTCGTAGCCGTCGGGCAGCCGGAGCGCGAAGCCGTGCACCCCGGCGGCGCGCGCGGCCGCGACGACCCGGTCGGGGTCGGCGTCCGGGATGCTCCAGGTGAGGTTCTGCCACAGCGTGCCGTCGACGAGCTGGCTGTCCTGGGCCACCACCGTCACCGCCCGGCGCAGCGACGCCAGGGTGATGTCACGCAGGTCCTGCCCGTCGAGCAGCACGCGCCCCGCCGACGGGTCGTGCAGCCGCACCATGAGTTTCGTCAACGTCGACTTCCCCACGCCGCTGGGGCCGGTGAGCACGGACAGCTCGCCGGGACGCAGAGTGAACGAGACGTCGTCGAGGGTCGGGCGGGTCGCCTCCGGGTAGGCCAGGCTGACCCGTTCGAAGCGGAGGTGCCCGCGCACCCGCTGCAGCGGCCGGGCGTCAGGGTGATCCTCGACCTCCGCGGGATGGTCGAGCAGCTCGATGATCCGCTCGCCGGAGCTCACCGCGGTGCCGACCGACACGACGAGTTCGCCGAGCTCCTGCACCGGGCCGTACAGGTAGCCGAGGAAGCCGGCGAAGGACAGCAGGCCACCGACGGTCAGCCGGCCCGCGGAGATCTCCCAGGTGCCCATGTACAGCACGGCCAGCACGAAGACCGTCTCCAGCAGCGTGGCCAGCACGGCGTTCGCCGTCGCCATCCGGTAGGCGACCAGCCGGGCCTCGAACCAGGCCATGCCGTGCTGGCGCAGCCGCCGCCGTTCGTGCTTCGCCATCCCGTGCGTCTGGATGAGGGAGTTGGCGGTGATGTTCTCCTCGACCACGGCGGCGATGCGGCCCTCGGCGGCCCGCTCCTCCTGCGCGACCTCGTGCACCCGGCCCGCGAGCCGGCGGGTGAGCAGCCAGTACAACGGTGCCGCGGCGCAGGCCAGCAGCGCCAGGTCCCAGCGCAGTACGAAGGCGGCCGCGGTGAAGCACACCGCGCCGCAGGCGGCCGTGGTCGCTCCCACCAGCCCGCTGGCGGCGAGCTCGTCGACGGCGTCGACGTCCGAACCGAACCGGGTCATCAGATCACCGGCCGGCCGCTCGGCGAAGAAGGCCGGTGACATGGTGTGCAGGCGGTCGAGCATCAGCTCGCGCAGCCGGGTCAGCAGCCGGCCCGACGCCTTCGCCTGCAGGCAGTGGCCCACGTAGGAGCAGGCGCCGCCGGCGACGGCGACGGCGAGCCACAGGACCGCCGGCATGAGGAAGGCCTGCGGCGAGGCCTGGACGAGCGCGGAGTCGGTGAGCCGGCCGAACAGCCAGACTGTCACGGTCTCGCCGGCCGTGCTGGCCAGGACCAGTGCCGTCGCCGCGAGGAGCAGGCCGCGCTCGGGTCGGACAAGCGGGAGCAGCCGCCGCAGCACCCGGCGGGCCGCAGCGGTTCCGCTTTCGTCCGCGGCCGCGCCGGCCGCGGTACGCGCCGCGTGTCGCGCGGACATCTGTGCCGCCCTTCCCGGCGGACCCGGGGTGCGGCGACCATGGTCGCCGCACCCCGAGCTGTCACCGCTGAATCGCTCTTACCGCTGAATCGTTCTTACCCGTGGAACGGCTTCTTCGGCAGCGGAGGAGGCAGCGGCTTCTTGTGCTTCTTCGGCTTCGGCGGCGGCGGAAGAATCTTCTTGAGTGGCATTGTCGAATTCCCTTCTGATTTGTCGACGGTATTGCCGACCGGAATCCACGATAGTGCGCCGGAGGGGATTTCTCCTGTGGATTGCCTGGGTGTTCCTGTGGCTTCGCTGTGATGGTGGAAATCACAGCGATGATTTTCGAGAGGATTTCGATCCGGTGTTCATGGAGGGCCCCTGTTTGCGCTGGGTGGGATTTCTGATGCCGAGTGTCGCGAGATCCGCACGGTGTGCGGTCGATTGGTTTCGGATCGTGAGAGGGGTGGCGGTGGCGATCGGCGGTGGCGATCGGCGGCGAAGGATCGGCGCAGGCGGCGGCGAAGGTCGGAAAGCCTGCGCGGCGGCGCCGGGGGGACGGGACCCGAGGGGGGTGGCCCGAACCGGGGATGGGGAGGGAGCGGACGGAGTCCGGGCGGGCCGGCATGAGACGGGCGGCGAGGGTCGGTTGCTGGTAGGTCTGTCAGGACAAGTCCGGCGCGGCCGGCGGAGACCGGCGTCCGTGGGCCGCGTGCCCACGAGTTCCGGTGAAGGCAGGACCTGCGGACGCAGGCAACCCATGAAGGCTCGACCCGTGGAACGGAGACACCGATGAGCCCGCAGTTCCGGACGCTGAAGTTCGAGCGTGACGGCGGAGTGGCCCGGATCACCCTGGACCGCCCCGACGCCGCGAACGGCGTCAATCAGGAGATGGCCGCGGAGCTGGCGCGGGCGGCGGCCGTCTGCGACGGCGACCCGTCGGTCCGGGCCGTGCTGCTGACCGCGACCGGCCGTTTCTTCACCGCCGGCGGCGACGTGAAGGAGATGGCGGACCACGGCGACCGCATCGGCGTGGAAATCAAGAAGCTCGCCGACGACCTGCACCGGGCCGTGTCGATCTTCACGCGGATGAACGCGCCGCTGATCGTCGCCGTCAACGGCGTCGCCGCGGGTGCGGGGGTCAGCATCGTGGCCGCCGGCGACCTGGTCCTCGCGGCCGACTCCGCCACCTTCACCATGGCCTACACCAACGTGGGGCTCAGCCCGGACGGCAGTTCCTCCTACGCGCTGCCCCGGTTGATGGGGTTGCGCCGCACGCAGGAGTTCATGTTCCTCAACCGCCGGCTGTCCGCCGCCGAGGCGCTCGAATGGGGGCTGGTCACCCGGGTCGTGCCGGCCGAGGAGCTCGCCGGTGAGGCGACGGCGCTGGCGCAGCGGATCGCGGCGGGTCCGGCCGACTCACACGGGGCCATCAAGCGCCTGCTGGTGCAGACGTTCGCCAACGGCCTGGAGACGCAGATGGAGCTGGAGGCGCGCGAGATCGCGCGCAGCGCGGTCGGCGACGGCCGGGAGGGCATCACGGCCTTCGTCGAGAAGCGCGCCCCGAAGTTCACCTGACCGCAGCGTCGCCGCGGCCGTCCGGCCCATACAGCTCCGCGCACGTCCTGATATGACTTCTCCACCCGAAATCACCGCCGGTGGGCGGTCGGATGCGAGGAGCGCACCTTGGAGAGCCTGCGGCGGTGCGCCGGAGAGCAGGTCGAAGCGTCCGGTCGCACCCGTGGGCAACGGCGACGCCGGCTGCGGCGGATCGCGGCCGCCGCCGGCCTGGCCGGTCTCGTCCTCGGCGCCTGCTCCAACGGTGCCGGCCTCGGCGAGGCTCCCGATACGACCGGCGCTGGAGCCAGCGCCGACGCCGGGGACGGGTCGTGGCACGGCGCCACAGAGGTCGCCGGGCGGTGGCGCAGCGGCATCCGCGCGGTGGAGTCGCCGCTCGCCGCCGACGACTCCGTCGTCTTCCACGCGCTGACAGCGGCGGGCGACTTCGAGATGGTGAGCCTCGATCCAGGCTCGGGCCGGCGGCGGTGGACGGCCCCGGCAAGCCCGTCGCGGGTGCCGCCGGGGGTGGGGCTGCGCACCATGACGCTGTCCGGCGGCAGGGTCGTCGTCTGGATGGAACCCGGGCAACCGGTCTCGGCCGGCACGGTGACGGCGGGCGGCGTGTCCGTGGTCGCCGCGGAGGCCAGATCCGGCCGCCGACTGTGGTCCTATGGCGACGGGCGCCTCGAGCTGCCGTCCGCGCCGGAGATCTGCGGGGAAGGTGACGTCTGCGTGCCAGCCGGCAACGGGTCGGGTCCGATCATCCTGGACGGTCGCACCGGTGCGCCACGCAACTCCACGGCGGAACCCGCGAACCTCGCGGGCCCCGGCCAGATCCAGCGCCCGCTCCACCATCCCGATCCGGCGACCCCGACCAGGCCCACGATCATGACGGCCTCGATCGTGACGGCGTCCACCGTGACGGCGTCCACCGTCGAGGTCGAGACCGCGCCGAACCCGAGATACTTCCGCTCCATCGGCGCCGGGCTCTACGACAACGGACGGGACCTGATCGCCTACACCGAGGCCGGGGCCGAGCGTTGGCGGCGGCCCTACGCGACCCTGTTCCGAGGCCTGAACGTGAGCCCCGGCTACGGTTGGAAGGTCGGCCTGAGCAACGACCTCTACGTCGTGTCGCTGGGTTACGTCCCGTCGCCCGAGCAGCTCGCTGCGGACCGGTCCGGCGCCCCGCTGACCCGGGACGCAGCCAGGCTGTGGGCAACCGCCGCCTTCGACGCGCAGACCGGCGAGACACTGTGGGTCGCGCCGACGGCCACGACGTACTGCGGCGGCCTGGACACCGACATCCGCAATCCGATCCGGTGCACGTACGCAGGCACCGTTCGGTACGGCGCGCAGGATTCCTCGGTCGAGGGCGTGCAGGTCACGGTGGAGGGATTCGGGGTCGAGAGCGGGCGGACGACCTGGCGGTGGGTGGCCGGGGCGGTTCCGGGCCTCGTCTTCGGCACCGCGACGGGCTCGCCGGACATCCTGCGGGTCGACGACACCCGCTACGCCGTCCGGACCCCGCAGCGGACGATTCTGCTCGACGTCGCGAACGGCCCGCTGGACGACCCGCCCCCGGCATCCGGGTGGTGTTTCACGGGCGCCCTGGCGAAGCCCGGCTTCACCATCAAGGGAACCGGCGATGCCCAGTACAAGGACGAGCGCTGGTATCCGTGCGCCGGGGGCGGAGCAGTCGATGTTCCCAGCACGACCCCGCGGTTCGCCGGCGCGCTCGTCGGCAACATGTACGCCTGGCGTGACGCCGACGGCCAGGTCCGCGGCGGCCACGTGGGCTGACTGTCGTCGGCGTCCCGTGAATCCCCGGGCCGACGAGGTCTACTCCCAGCGGTCGACCGGCCAGCCGACTCGGGTGAGGGGGTGCCGGGGGCGGCATACCGTTTACCTGCGCGCGGGTTCTACTGGAGGATGCCACTGTGACTGACTTCGGGCTGGTTCGGCCGCCTGTCCTGGCGGGGGCCGCCCTGCTGCGGGACGAGCCTCTGCGGCAGGACACCGGGCGGCAGAAGGAGGCCTGGGCGACGGCCCGGGTCGTCCTCGTCGACGAGGAGGGCCGCAGCCCCGTGCGGTGGGGGCCGCCGGTCGACGGGTCCGGCGCCGACGCGGTGCCCGGCGTCGACGACGCGGGCGCCAACCCCAGGCTGTGGATGCCGCCGGCGACCGAGGTCGCTGGTTCCCCGCCGCCGGACGCGCTGCTGCTCGGCGAGGCCGACGGGGTCGCGTACTGGGCGGTGCGCGGCGGCGCGGAGCAGACCGCGGCCGGCGACGAGGTCCGGTGGCTCAACCTGTTCTCGGTCGGCGCCGAGCTCGGCGAACGCGACGCTGCGCTGCTGGCCGCGGGGGTTGCCCTGCTGAACTGGCACGGCCGGGCCCAGTTCTGCGCCCATGACGGTTCGCCGACCCGGCTGGCCAACGCCGGCTGGGCGCGCGTCTGCGAGGCGCAGCACCACGAGGAGTACCCGCGGACGGACCCGGCGGTGATCTGCCTGGTGCACGACGGCGCGGATCGGATGCTGCTCGGCCGCCATCGGGCCTGGCCGGCGGGCCGCTTCTCGGTGCTCGCCGGCTTCGTCGAGGCGGGCGAGTCGCTGGAGGCGTGCGTGGCGCGCGAGATCGGCGAGGAGGTGGGGCTCGACGTCACCGACATCCGCTACCTCGGCAGCCAGGCCTGGCCGTTCCCGCGGTCCCTGATGCTCGGCTTCCACGCGGTGGCCGATCCCGCCCAGCCGCTGCGCCTGGACGAGACGGAGATCAGTGAGGCGCTGTGGGTGACCCGCGACGAGGTGCGCGAGGCCCTGGCCCGCGGCGACGGCTGGGCCACCGCGGACGATTCACCCGCGACCGCCACCCCGCCGATCCGCCTGCCCGGCCGGATGTCCATCGCCCGCACCATGATCGACTCCTGGTCTGCCGCCGGCTGACCGATCCGGCAGCCCCGCAACCACGATGCGGTCCATCGGGTTGCGGCCGGCCACCGCGGTCAGCGCATCATGGCGGTCGGCGCATCATGGCTTGCGCGCGATGCCGCCGTAGACGCTGACCTGCGCGTCGGTGAGGTCCTCGGTGGTGGGGTCGGGGCGCCAGCGGTGGACGACCTGGACGCCCGGGTCGATGAGCTCCAGGCCGTCGAAGAAGCGCTCCACCTCGGCGCGGTGGCGCAGGCGCATCGTGACGCCGCGGCTGCGGTAGGTCTCCGCGGCCGGTTCGAACGTCGGGTCGTGGTCGCCGGTCGCGTTCGTCAGTGCGAGGTAACTACCGGACGGGAGTGCGTCGACGAGCCGGCGGACGATGCCGTACGGGTCGTCCGCGTCGTCGATGAAGTGGAAGATCGCGATGAGGGAGAGCGCGACCGGCTTCGTCAGGTCGAGGGTGCCGCGCAGCTCGGGGGAGGCGAGGATGCGCTCGGGGTCGCGGATGTCGGCGTCGAGGTAGGCGGTGCGGCCCTGCGCGGTGCTGGTCAGCAGCGCCCGGGCGTGGGCGAGGACGATCGGGTCGTTGTCGGCGTAGACGACGCGGGTGTCCGGCGCGATGCCCTGCGCGACCTCGTGCAGGTTCGGCGAGGTGGGGATGCCGGTGCCGATGTCGAGGAACTGGCGGACGCCGACCTCACCGACGAGGTGGCGCACGGCCCGGATCAGGAACGCGCGGTTCTGCCGGGCGGCGTTGCGGGTGTTCGGGAACGCGGCGATGGCCTGCTCGGCGGTCTCCCGGTCGGCGGGGAAGTTGTCCTTCCCGCCGAGGTAGTAGTCGTACATCCGGGCCGGATGGGGAACCCCGGTGTTCAGGTCCGCCGGCTGGACGTCCGCCGCCACCGGCGTGAACCAGCCCGTCCCGGTCGTGCCCGCCCCGGCCTCGCTCATCGCCGTCGACCCCCTACGTTTCGGCGCGATCGTCCCGAATCACCTTAGACGGGAGGGGACGCCGGAGGGACCGGCGGTCCGCGTGCACCGCCCGCCGCCGCGTCCGGACCGGCGCCGTCCGGTGCCGGCGGTGGACGGCCCGCCGATGGGCGCGGCGGCGAGCCGGCGGGTCAGGTATAGGTCAGTAAGTCAGGTAGTCGATAGGTCAGGTAGTCGACTCGGCGGTTGGGATGCCGCCGGCGCGACCGACCGATCGTGACCGAAGGAGCCGCATGACCGAGCCCGCCGCCATCACCGGAGCCGACCTGGGCGCCGCCGAGCAGGCCGTCCGCTACGAGCTGGCGACGTTGCACTTCGGCCTGGCCGACGGCGGGCGGGCCGCCGAGGGGGTGCTGCCCTGGGTGGAGGGCGAGGGCGCGCGGGGTCGCCTGCTCGGCTGCTGGCAGACCGAGCACGGCCCACTCGGCCGGCTGTTCGTCCTGCGGTCGTTCGACGATGACGGCGAGCTCGCGGCCGAGCGAACCCGAGCCCGCCTGTCCGCCGCCCCGTTCGGCGCCGGGCCCGGCAGCGTCGTCACCGACCTCTCCCTGGCGAGCTTCGCGCCGTTCCCGTTCGTCCCCCCGGTCCGACCCGGCGAGTTCGGCAGGGTCTACGAGATCCGCGACTACCACCTGCGCCCCGGCGGCCTGTCGCCGACCATCGAGGCCTGGCGCGGGGCGTTGCCCGCCCGCCACGTCATCGACCCGCTGACCGTCGCCATGTACGCGCTCGACGGCCCGACGCGCATCATCCACATCTGGCCGTTCGGCGGCCTGGACGAGCGGGTCGAGATCCGCCGCGACCTCGCCGCCCGCGGCATCTGGCCCCCGGCCGGCGCCCCGGAACAGATCCTCGACGCCCAGTCGATCATGGCCTGGCCGACCGCCTTCTCCCCGCTGCACTGATTCCGCCCCACCTGGGTCGGGGCAGGGTCGGACCTCGCGCGGTCGGGTCACCGCGGGAATGTGCCGCCGTGGGCGGTGAGTACCTCGTCCATCACCCGCTCCTCGTGCACGATCGCCCGGGTGTCGTCGAACGCCGTCGCGAGATCGGGATCCCACGGGGTGGGTGGGGCCGGGGCCGAGTCGCGGGGGAGGTCGACGTTTTCGGCGCGGGCCGCGGCGAGGGCCGCGGTGTAGTCGGCGGCCGACATGTGGAACGGTGTGCAGCCGGCCGCCCGGGCCCGCGCCGTCATCGCCAGGCCGGCGGCGTCGAAGTCGCCGTGGTAGCGCAGCTGTGCGCCGCTCGCCCGCAGCCGCGCGATCGCCTCCGACGGGGCGGTCGCCGGGTTGCCGCCCGTGCACAGCACCGCCGCGGGCAGCCGGCGGCGGGCCGCGGCCTCGACCAGGCGTGGGTTCTCGACCACGAGCACGGGCGTGCCCGCGACGACGGCGATCGGCGCCGCGCGCAGCGCCAGCACGGTCAGGTGCACAGGCAGCCCGGCGGCGGTCATCGCGCGGGCGGCCAAGGCCGCGGCCGAGTCGCCGAGTAGCGGCAGTGCCCAGGTCAGGACCGGCGCGGAGACGAGGTCGAGCGGGATGCCGGCGCGCTCCCAGGCGGCCCGCTCGCCCGCCGGGCCGTCCCGGGCCACCAGGGCCCGAGTGACCAGGGCGGTCAGCCGGGTGGAGCTGTCCAGCGCGTGGGCGTCGCCGCATTCCCTGGCGGCGATCTCCCCACGGCTCAGCCCCGAGCCGGTGTGCGCGAGCACCGCCGCCACCGTGCGGACCAGGGCCGCGACCTCGTCCGGCGCGCGGCCGGCGAACAACCCGTCGGACCAGGCCGCGTCCCGCCAGCCGGTCGCCCAGCCGGTCGCCGAACCGGTATCCCGGTCCGGCCGCGGGAGGGCCGCGAGATGGGTCTCGACCGCCATGTCGAGGGCGGCCCGGCGTCGCCGGGACTCCTCGCGCCGTACCAGCGCCGCCTCGTGGCGCCCTCGCGGCGCGTAGCCAAGGGCGGTGAGCGCCTCGACGAGCCCGGTCCCGGTCAGCCGTTCGACCGCGGCGGCCACGTCGGTGAGCGGCAGCGCCCGGCGTCCCGCGGGCACGGGCCGTTCCACCATGACCCCGAGGCGGCGGCGTCCCTCGGCCGGCAGAGCGGGCAGCGCGAGCCGGCCGCGCCAGTCCAGGCCGTTGCGGTCCAGCGCCGCCGCGACGGACTGCCACAGCGGGCGCAGCGCCGGATCGGCCAGGAACGGGTGCGCGTCGGAGGTCTGGGCGCCGGTCTCGGCATTGCCCGGAACCGTCGGTGGCCTCACAGCAGCATTGCCTGCTCGGGCTCGTCCGCCGGCGGCTCGCTTCGAGGTTCGCTGACCGTGACGCGCGCGGCGAACCGCGCGGCGGCGGGACGGGGGCACAACCGGCCGTCGGGCTCCCACCGGACCAGCCCCATCGAGGCGAGCAGCGCCACGGCCTCGTCGCGCAGCCGCGCCGGCTCGGCCACGGCGTCCTTGCGCCAGTACCGGCCGTAACGTTCGAGCAGATCGTCGAGCTCGTCGTCGACGTCGTCCGTGGTGGCGCCGCCGCGGTGGCGGGCGACGAGCGCCTCGACGAGCAGCAGCGCCGCGTGCGCCGTCGTCCCGCCCGCGGGGAACACCACGTCGCTGCATCCCCCGTCGATATCGATGGCGGCGACCCCTTCGGCCCGGGCCTCGACGAGCAGACCGAACATCTCCTCGCAGTAGCGGGCCTCCTCGCCGAAGCGGCGGCGCAGCTCCGCCCAGTCCTCGGGCGCCACGTCGTCGGCGTACAACACCGGGTCCTCCACCAGCCGCCGGCGCAGCGCCGCCCGACCGCGCCCCTCGCCCCCGGCCCGTTCCAGCAGGTCGGCGGCCGATCGTGCCCCCACCAGCGCCGGCGCGGGCAGCATCGCCAACCGGTCGTTGCGGATCTCCAGCAGGGCGTCCGCACCCTCGTCCGTCTCGTAGCCGCTGACCGACCGGTCCAGCTCACGCACCACGCCGTGCTCGATGAGGAACCGCAACGCGGTGACGAGGGCCCGCCGTTCCCCCGCGGCACCGTCCAGGGTGATCTCCGCGTCGGCCGCCGCGGATCGCACCTGCAGCACGAGGTCGCGCAGGCTGATCCGGTCGGGGCCCGCCGCCGTCGCGGCCAGGACCAGGGCGAGCACGACGTACTGGCGGGTGGTGAACGGATGGTCGGTGTGGGTGCGCAGCGGCCGGTCGGGCGGAACGTAGCCGGACTTGACCAGCCGCGCCGTGTCGGCGCCGACGACGAGCCGGTAGCCCAGCCGCTGGGTGAACCAGCGGTCGAGCACGTCGGCATGCCGGCGGATCAGGACGAACAGCGACCGGTCGGCCTCGGCCGGGCGCCAGGGCCGGGCGAGCAGCGCCCGTGCGGCGGCCGTCAGCTCGCCGGGCCGCTGCGGATCGTCGCGCGTCATCACGCCTCCCGCAGCGGGAGCAGGGTCAGGGCCAGGTCGTGCACCGTCAGGGTGCCCACCGGGGTGCGTAGCGTGGTCGGCTGCCCCGGTCGACGTTCGACGACGCAGCGCAACCCGTCGGCCTCGGACTCGCCCTTCGACCGGCTCGGCCCCATCGCCGCGACGGCCGGTCCCAGCAGGCGTTGCAGGCGGGCCAGCGCCGCCTCGGACAGCGGGGTGCCGTCGCCGAGGGCGCCGTCGGGGCCGGCGGCGGCCAGCAGCTCCTGGCGCGCCGCGGCCTCCCGCTCCTGCGCCGCCCGGCGTCGGGCCAGCAGGTGCGCCCGTTCCCGCGAACGGTCGAGGATCTGCCCGGAGCGGCCCCGGTTGGTGGTGTCGCCGCGCTGGCGCAGGCTGACCGGCACCCGCGCCACCGGTGCGTTCCACCACGACGTGGCGGACGGGACGGGATCGGTCTCGTCGCCGGCCGCCGCGGCGAGGTGCCGGGCGCCGAACAGGCCGAAGGCGGCCGCCGCGAGCCGGTGCGACTCCTGCGGGCTGTCGCGGCCGGCCTGCTCGAACCAGGCGGCGAGGCGCAGGTAGTCGGCCCGCCGGGAGGTGCCGCCGACGCCGGAGCGGGACAGCCGGGTGAGATTCTGGGTCAGGGTGCGCACCGCGTTCACCGCATCGTGGCCGAGGGTCGCGACCCGGCTCGGAGTGCCCGGCCGTCCGAGGAACCAGGCGGTGAGGTTCTCCCAGTCCGCCGCGCTGCTGCCATGCTCGGCGCGAACCCGCACCCCGGTCAGCCCCGCCTCGGCGACCCGCGCGGCCAGGCCGTCCCGGGCCCGGGCCACCAGCACACCCACGTCCGGGGCCAGCACCGCGAGCAGCGCGGCGATTGGCCGGGCCCGGCGTTCCAGCGCCTCCAGCCGCTCGCCGACATAGCCGACGAGCACCTCGGAGAAGAACGCGAACTCGGTCTCGTCGAGGTCGAACCGCGACTGCCACTGGTTGATCGCGGCGAAGAACTGGGTGATCTCGGCGGAGAAGGCGCGGTGCGGGTCGAAGACGGCCCGCACGTGGTCGGCGAGCACCGCCGGGTCGGCACGTTCGAGGTCAAGCCGCAGCAACGCGTCCAGCGCGGCGGCGAGCGCGTCGAGCCGGCCGAGGGAGACGTCGCGGACGTCGTCGACCTGGGCGAGTACGCCCTCGACGAGTTCGTGCACCTCCTGCCCGATCCGGGTGATGAGATACCGGTTGCGGCGCCGGTAGTAGTCGGCGACGGTGCCGACCGTGCCGACCGACGCCGACACGTCGAGGTTGCCCCACTCGCGCAGCTTCTCCAGCCGACCGGTGACCGTCTCGATCGGGAGGATCACGCCCGCCTCGGCGAGCCGGGCGGTGATGTCGTCCGGGGTGAGCTCGGCGAAGAAGGTTCCCGCGAAGATTCCGAGGATCACCCGGTAGTCCGGGCTCTCGGTCACGTAGGCGAACACCGAGGCGTGCACCTCGCCTCGGCTCGCGCCCGTGGTACTGCTCGACCCGGCGGTCCCGGCGTCGCTCATCGGGACGCGACCGCCAGCTCGGTGCGCGCCCGGCCGTCCCAGTGGTAGTGGACCAGCGCGATCGTGCGCAGGTCCGGGTCGCGCAGCACCTCGATGATCGACAGTTCGGGTACGTCCGCGTGGGTGCCGAACAATCGCTCGCTCGTCACGACGAAGTCGAGATCCAGGCTCACCAGCAGGCCGAACAACCGAGCGTGGTTGTCCTCCGACACCTTCGCGAAGGCATCGTCGAGCAGGATCAGTCGCGGCGCGCCGACGCCGTGGGGATCGTGGGCGGCCGCCGACGCGGAGGCCGCCGCCGCCATCGGCAGGTAGGTGACGAGCTTCTTCTCTCCCTCCGACAGCCGGGTCCGCCGGCCGAGCAGCTCGTCGGCGCGCCCCGGCCGGCACAGGTAGATCCGCAGTTCGTACCAGTTCCGGTAATCGAGCACCACGCCGATGACGTCTCGGTAGGACGCCTCGGGACGCTCGGCGCGGGCCTCGTCGACGAGGCCGGCGACCGCGGCGCGCACGGCGGCGTCCTCCTCGGCGGTGCGCGCGTCCGGGTCCTTGGCCAGCAGCCGCAGCGCGGTGGCGGTGGCCGGGTCGAGATCGCCGCGGGTTCGCCAGTCGAGCCGGACGCCGATGCCCTGGCTGGTCGTCACCGCTGTGAGGACCGCGTTCATCCGGTCGATCAGCTCCCGCGCGTCGAACAGCGCGCGGGCGACCTCCTGGGCGACCCGGCCGTGCAGCAGGTTGCGCAGCGCCTGATCCTGCTGGGCGGTGAGCAGCCCGCGGGCGCGGCGCAGGTCGGCCGCGACCTGGATGGTGGCGTCGGGCAGCACGCGGCGGCCGTAGGGGCCGGACACCTCCACGGCCAGCGGCGCGCCGTCCGCGCCGCGGCGGGACTCGGCGTCCCAGCCGGCGCCCAGGCCGTCCCGGATGGCGCGCAGCGAGCGGTGCAGTGCGTCCTCGTTGACGTCGCGCTCCGGCTCCGGCACGCGTTCGCGCAGCCAGGAGACCAGCCGGGACGTCCCCTCGATGGTGTCCGGCGTGGACGGCGGTCGCACCTGCCCGTCCTGTGCAGCCTGTTCGTCCTGGTCTGCCGGTCCGCTGTGGTCCTCGGCGTCGCTGTGGTTCTCGGTGCCGCTCGGACGTTCCCGGGCGGACGCCGCGAGCAGGCCGTCGACCGTGGCCACGGCGAGCAGCTCCGTCCGCTGGTCGCGGCATGCCCGCTCGGCCCGGTCCGCGGCGTCCGCGGCGCTGTCCGCCCTCTCCCGCGCCGACACCGACAGGCCGAACGCCTCGGTGTGGGCGCGGCGGGCGGCAGCCAGCTCACCGTCGATCCGGCCACACCTGGCCTCCAGCTGGATGATCTGCTCGGCAACCCGGCGCGGTTCCTCACCGAGCGCCGCGCGGGCCGCGGCCAGCTCCTCGGTGGCCGTCTCGGCGGCCAGCCCCGTCTCGGCGGCCTCCTCGGCGGCCCTGGTCAGGGTGTCGGACTCCGCGACAAAGGCCGCGACGGCCGCCGCCCAGTCGTCGAGGGAACGCCTGGCAGCCTCCACTCGCCCCGGCATCCGGTCCAGCTCCGCCTGGGCGTCGGTGACCGCGGCTGCGGCGCTGGTCAGTGCGTCGTCGTCGAGGGGGAGCCGGGCGGCCGCCGCGCCGGTCTGGGCCCGTGCCCAGGTCTGCTCGGCCGCGCGTTCGGCGCTGACCGCAGCCTCGCGCGCCTCGGCGGCCCGGCCGGCGGCGCGCCGGGCGTCACCGGTGGCGCCGAGGGCGGCCGCCGCCGCGTCGTCGACCGGCGCGGTGGACGGCACGGTGCGGGCGTGGGTGCGCAGCGCCTCGGCGTGCCGCCGCAGCGTGCCGTGCGTCTCCCGCTGGACGTCGCGGCGCCGCTCGGCGACGTCCAGCGCCGCGGCGAGCTCGGCGATCCGGCGCTGCCGGGCCGCGGCCCGCGCGCCCGCGCCGACATGCTCGGCACCGGTCTTGGCGTGCCGGCCGCGCAGCGGTCCCGCGGCGAAGGCGCCGTCGACGTCCACCCACAGCGCGGTCCCGGCCGCGGCGCCCAGCCCGACATGCTCGAGGACGCGGCGCACGGCGTCCGCGCCGACCGCCGCCCCGACCGGCAACGCCGGGACGAGCGCGGCGGCGAGGTTCGGCGCCACCGCGGGTCCCGGGACGACGAGCAGCTCGCCCGTCGCCGCCAACACGCTGCCGTCGTCGAGCACCCGTGCCGTCAGCAGCCCGACCGCCTCGCACGCCGCCTCCAGACCGGCCCGGGCGGCGTCGTCGAGACCGGGGGCAAAGTCGACGAGCGAGGCGAACAGGGCGGCGTCCGCCGGTTCCGCGGCGCGCCAACCACCCCGCGGCAGCGGTAGCTCGGCGGCGGCCCGCACCGCGGCCAGCTCCGCGGCCAGCCCAGTGGCCTCGAACGTGGCCGCCTCGACGCGGACCCCCGCCGCCGCCACGGCCGCGGCCAGCGCCTCCGTGGCATCGGCGGCAAGGGCGGCCGCGGCGTCGACGCGGGCGCGGGCGACGGCCCGCAGCTCGTCGCCGCCGGGGTCAGGCGCGGGTGGCACGGGCAGCCAGCCCGCGGGGCCGGCCGGCTCGGCCGGCGGCACCGCCCGCAGCAGCTCGGCGAAGCGCCCGGCCCAGTCCAGCACGGCGGCGCGATGGCGCTCTCCGGCCGTCGCGGCCTCGTCACGGGCCTTCGCCGCGTGCTCGCGCGCCCGGTCGGCGTCGACGCCAGCCGTCTCGGCGACGCCGTTCGCCGTCGCGGCCGCGCTGTCGGCCCTTTCCGCGCCCCGTAGCAGGTCGCTCACCTCGCGCACGTCCTGGCGGCGTCGACGCAGCGCGTCTGCGGCGGACCGCAGGGAGAGTTCGGCCAGCGGGTCGACGCCCGACCGCGGTCCCTCCACCCCACCGGCGTGGGGCTCGACCCGCAGCACCGGTGGGTCCGGCAGGCGCAGCGGGACGGCCGCGGGCAGAGCCCGCCGAGCGACCTCGGCCAACCCGAGTCGGATCCGGTCCAGATCGCCATCGACGCGGGCCCGCCGGGCGGTCACCGTCGTCGCGGCCACGCCGACGCGACGCTGGGCGTCCGTTCGCTGCGCCGCCATCCGCGTCGCCTGCGTGCGCAGGTCCGCCACGTGCTGCTCGCGGGCGAGCAGGGCCTGGTGGTCGCGGTAGGCGGCGGAGTTGCGCAGCCCGGTCAGGCGCGCCTGCGTCGTGGACTGCTCCTTCACCAGTGCGTCGACCTGGGCACCGAGCCGGCGCTCGGTCTCGACCGCCGTCTCGGCAGCGGTGCGTAGCCGCCCCCGCTGCTGGGCCGCCGAGCGGGCCGCGCTGACCACGGTCACCGCCTGCGTCGCCGCGGCGAGCAGCACCCGGCGACCGTAGTGCCGGTAGGTGTCGAGCAGGCTGCCCAGGGCGCGGTCGGTCTGCTCCAGCGCGGTGACGTTGCGCCGGTGGTCCTCGAGGTCCTCCAGCGGCTGGGCGGCGTCGGCGATGGCGTCCTGGGGCACCGGCGGGAGCGCCTCCCGCAGGCGTTGCGGCAGGTCGGCGTCGATGCGGTCACCGACCCGTGGGTTGCGGATCTGGTGGAGCAGCGCGAGGTAGCCGGCCGGGTTCGCGCCACCGAACAGCCGCCGGGACACCTCGTCCTGGTAGTCCGCGGCCCTGGCGAACACGGCCTCCGCCCCGAGTTCCGCGCGCAGCGCATCGATGGTGAGGGGGGTCCGGTCGGCGGTGAGGGAGAAGTCGATCCGGGCACGTCGGGGGGTGGAGAACCACCAGGAGGTGACCCGGTCGGTGCTGCGGTTCGCCCGGATGCCGCAGCCGAAGCAGTGGTAGCGCACCCCGCCGGGGACCTCGTCGTCCGGCCGGGCGAACTCGATCCACAGGTAACCGGTGCGCTGCGTTTCCTCGGTGTCGGCGAGCATCCACGAACGCAGGACGCCGGTCTGCTCCCCGGCAGCATCGATCCGGCGAGTGTCGGCCTCCAGCAGGAACGGCAGCAACATGTTCATCGCTGTCGACTTGCCGGAACCGTTGACCCCCCGCAGCAGCAGGCGCCCGCCCGCGAAGTGCAGCGTCTCATCGCCGTACTGGTAGACGTTGAGGATTCCCGCCCGCGACGGCCGCCACCGCGCGGCGGCGACCGGTGCCTGAGTCGGGCCCGGGGCCAAGGTCAACAGGCTCCTCTTCTCTCAACGGGTCCGTGTCCGGCGTGCCCTACCTACCGATTGTTACACGTCGCGGACAGTCGTCATCCCCTGTGACGGAGCCTTCTCTGCGCTGCGCCGACTCTCGGTCGCGGGCCCGCGGGCTAGGCCAGGTGGCCCCAGCCGTCGTGGTAGGTGATGTCCTCGACCGGGGGCCAGACAGCGGGGTGGAAGGTGTCGGTGGTCGTGTAGGCGACGGCCAGCATCGAGATCTGGGTGACGTCGGCGGGAATGCCGAGAATGCCGGCAACCTCCTGCTCGCGGCCGATCAGGTGGTAGCCGACCATGGTGCTGCCGAGGCCGCGGGCGCGCAGGGCGAGCTGGAAGCTCCAGATCGCCGGGTAGACCGAGCCGTAGAAGGCGGACAGTTCCCCGTTGTCGCCGGCGGGGCGGCCCTGCATGCACGGCACGACCAGCACCGGGACGCGGTGCAGCGTGTCGAGCAGGTGCTTCCCGGAGGCGAGCGTCCGGGCGTCGACCAGGTGCCCGTACTTCGCCTGGGATTCGCGGCCCACCTCGCGGATCGGCGCTGCGATCTTCTCGCGCAGAGCCTGGTCGCGAACCACGATCCAGCGCAGGTTCGAGCGCAGCATGCCGGCGGCCGGGGCCTGCTGGGCGATACGCAGGCAGTCGGTGAGGACCTCGGGTTCCACCGNCCGGTCCAGATCGAGCTTGCGGCGGACCGAACGGGTGGTGGTGAGCAGGGTCTCGGCGTCCACGGGATCCTCCACTGAAGCCAGCGTTGAAGCCGGCACTGGACCAACACTTATGCCGTAAGCTTACAAGGTAAGTATCGTAATATCACGCCCGCCGACCCCTGCTCTGCCCAGCTGTTTTCGGAGGCGATCCGTGCCGCGTCAGACCCTGAGCCGGCGGACGGTTCTCGACGCCGGGCTGCGGCTCGCCGACGAGCGTGGCCTGGCCGGTCTGACGATGCGCCGGCTCGCGGCCGAGCTCGGGGTGGAGGCGATGTCGCTGTACAACCACGTCGCGAACAAGCGTGACCTGCTCGACGGCATCGCGGCGCGCGTGTACGAGTCGATCCCGTTGCCCGATCCCGCACTCGCCTGGGACGAACGGCTGCGGTTGCTGGGCAACAGCGCGTTCGCGGCGTTCGCGGCCCATCCGGTCGTGGCCCGAGCGGTGGTCGCGGGCCAGGCCGACCCGCGTTCGGTCCGCGCGCTGCGCGTCGTCGACGAGTTCTTCGGGGCGCTTCTCGACGCCGGGCTCGACGGGTCGAGCGCCGTACGCCGCTACCGGTCGCTGGTCGGGCTGCTGTTCGGCGCGGTCCTGGTCCAGACGGCGAGCCCGGCCGGAGCGCAGACGCACCAGGCCGACCTGCTCGACGACTGGTCGCGCACGGCGGCGCGCAGCGAGGAGCTACCGCACCTGCGGCTCATCCTGCCCGTCATGGCCGCCGACGAATGCCGGCCGGACTTCGGCCCCGAGCTCGACCTCTTCATCGACGGCCTGCGCCCCGCGCGCCCGGGCGTCCCCGCCTCTGCCCCCGCCTCTGCCTCTGCCCCCGCCTCTGCCTCTGCCCCCGCCTCTGCCTCCGCGCCCAGGCTCTGACGCGGCCTGCCGCCGTCGACCGATGCCCCTGGACGACCCTTAGCGTAAGGCTTACGCTAATCGCCTCCACTCCCCGGACGACGATGGGATGACGCCATGTACGGATCGGTAATGACGCCGGCCGCCGGCCGCCGGCCGCCCCGCGATCGGGTCGCGGCATGACGGGCCTGGTGCAGGGTGTGCGGCACGCCACGGTTGCGCGGACCGTCGCCGAGCTCGCCGCGCTGCTGGGCAGCGAGGGCGGCACGCTCGCGCTCAGCGCGGTCGACGAGCGCACCGGCGCGGTGGACCTGTCGTTCCGCCTCGACGACGCGGACTGCGGGGACAACTGCGCCCTGCCGCCCGACCAGTTACGGCAGGTGGTCGAGACCCGGTTGCGCAGCGCCCTGCCCGGCCTCACAGCGGTGCGCATCGACGACTCCCGCCGGCCGGTCCCCGCCGGTGACGGCGTCGCCGGCGATGGCCGCGTCGCGCCCGCCGGCCCGGGGCCTTCGTCGATCACCGTGCTGGACCCCACCGGCGGCGTCGTGCCCGGTGACGCCGATCCGGGGCCGGATCTCGGCTCGCTGCGGGGCCGGCGCATCGGGGTGCGGGTCGACGTCCTGTGGCAGGCGTGGGACCAGACCGTCGACGAGTGGATCGCCGAGCTGGAGCGGGCCGGCGCGATCGTGACGACGTGGCGGCGTGCCCAGGGGCTCAAGGGCGCCGAGGGCGAGCGCAGGCAGGCGGAGTACGACGCCTTCGTCGGCGGGGTCGACGCCGTGATCTCGGGCCTGGCGAACTGCGGTTCGTGTACCTCATGGAGCGTCAAGGACGGCCTGAACGCCCTCAACCGCGGGCTGCCCACGGTCGTCGCGGCCACCGAGCACTTCGTCGGCCTCGCGCGTACCCTCGCCGCCGACAACGGCCGGCCGGGCCTGCGCCTGGTCGAGCTGCCCTCGTCGCTGAACACCCTGCCCGAGCAACAGGTGCGCGCGCACGCCCGCTCCTCGTTCCCGGCGCTGCTCGACGCCATCGGGGCGGTCGTCCGATGACCACCGTGACCACCGCGGGCACCGCCACCACCGCGGGCACGGCGACCGTGGGCACCCCGACGTCCGCGCCCCCGGCGCTGGCGAGCGTGGTCCACGAGGTGCCCGCCGACCAGGAGGCCTTCGACGCCCTCGCGCGCGAACGCGGCTGGAGCGACGGGCTGCCGCTGGTGCCGCCCACGCCCGAGCGGGTGGCGCGCTACCTCGCCGAGTGGGGGACGCCGCCGGACGAGGTGATCGGCGCGCTGCCGCCGTCGAGGGCCCCCGTCACCGCGGAGAAGCTCGCCGTCAACGCGGTGATGGCCGGCGCGCCGGCGGCCGCGCTGCCGCTGCTGCGCGCCGCGGTGGAGGCCGTCGCCGACCCCGGCTACGAGCTGCACGCCCTGAACGCCACGACCGGCTCGGTGACGACCGCCCTGATCGTCAACGGCGCGCAGCGGCATGCGCTGGGCATCCCGTTCGGCGCCGGTTGCCTCGGGGGAGCGGACGGGCGGGCGGCGTCGATCGGGCGGGCGTTGCAGTTGGTCATGCGCAACGTCGCCGGTCAGCGGGTCGGCGTCACCTCGCAGAGCACGTTCGGTCAGCCCGGCCGGGTCAGCGGCATCGTCTTCGGGGAGTGGGAGGAACGCTCGCCGTGGGCGCCGCTCGCCGAGCGCCGCGGTGTGCCAGGCGACGCGGTGACGGCGTTCGGCACGATGGGGACGGCCAACATCTGCGAGGTGGTGGCCACCGACGCCGACGTGCTGCTCGAGTTCGTCGGGCGCGCGCTGGCCCATCCCGGGGCCAACGGCTACCTCGTCCAGCTCTCGTTCGCCGAGGTCGTCATCGCGCTCAACCCGGTCTGGGCCGCGCTCGTCGGCAAGGCGTACCCGGACGTTGACGACGTGCGCCGCATCCTGTGGGAGCACGCCTCCATCCCGCTGTCGGAGTTCCCCCGCCAGCATCAGCGCCAGTACTCCGACATCGGGTGGGTGGACGCGCGCGGCCGGGTCCCGCTCACCCGCCGGCCCGAGGACGTCCTCGTGATGGTCGCGGGCGGTCTCGGCGGCCTGCACGGGGCCGCGCTGCACAGCTGGGGCACGACGATCACCCAGACCCGGCCCGTCCGTCCGTGACGCCCGGCCCCGCCCGCAGCGCGCCCGCCCGACGCGGCTGTCGGGCGCGGCTGTCGGGCGCGGCGCAGCCTTCGGGCGGGGCCGTGACAGGGCAGCTTCGGGCGGGGCCGCGACAGCGCAGCCAACGGGTGGAGCCCCGACAATGGCGGGCGTGCGTGAATCTGCCGAAGGCACCCAGTCGTCGGCCGTCGGGCGACGCCGGCGGGCGCGCGGCTCGCTGAGCAGTGGCGAGATCCTCGCGGCCGCGCGGGATCTCGCCGCGCAGGACGGCCTCGCCCGGCTGAGCATGCCGGCGCTGGCCCGGCGGCTCGGCTGCGGCGTGATGAGCGTCTACCGGTACTTCGACACCAAGGACGACCTGCTCGGGGCTCTGGCCGACCAGGTGATGTCCGACCTGCACCGCCAGTTGCCGCCCGCCGGGGGCGGCCCCTGGCGCGACGAGCTCATCACCTACTTCACCGCCTACCGGGATCTGATGGAGAGCTTCCCGGTGTACCGCGAGGTGGTGCTCTACGCCCCCACGTTCGTGATCCGCGCGGCCCTCACCCCCGCCCAGCTCCGCCGGCTCGACACCGGCATCGGGCTGCTGCTGCGCGCCGGCCTGCCCCTGGCCGACGCCGCCGCGGTCTACAACGTCTGCTTCAACTACACCCGCTCCTTCGTCGCCTTCGAGCACGCGGCGCGGGCCACCGCCGCTACCGCCACCACTGCCACCATCACCGCGGCCGGCGGGGCCATCGCGGCCGGCGGGGTCGGCGCGCCGGCCGCGGGGCCGGCCTCCGGCAGGCGGCTTCCGGCCGACGAGTACCCCCAGCTCAGCCGGCTGGCCGACATCGACGGCGTGCTGGGAGTCGACGAGCGGGGTTTCCGGCTGGGCCTGGAGCTGCTCGCCACCGGGATCGCCGGCAGATACCACGTGGCCGAGCGCTGAGCCGTCGTCGGCGCCGCGGCACCCGTGGCGAAGCTCGTGGCTAGAATGCTAGCATCGAGCCCGTGGGGGATGAGGACGTCAAGCAGTTCAACGTGTACCTGCCGATCGGGCTGATCAAGCGGGTGAAGCATCGCGCCATCGAGTCGGAGCTGTCCCTGTCGGCCCTGGTCGCCGACGCGCTGCGGACCTACCTCGACGACCTCGACGCACACGGCGACCACGACACCCTCCGCGACCAGCGCGGGCAGGCGTCCGGGAAGGGGATCTGACATGGCGACCGAGGGCGTCGAGGGCATGGTCGTGGAGACCCACAACTGGGGCCGGGCGGCCAGGTTCTTCCAGTCGCTGGGGTTCACCCTGGAGTTCGAGACCGACCACGGCTCGGGGCTGCTGCGAGCCGGCGACGGCCCCTACGTCTTCCTTCGCGAGGTTCCCGCCGACGAGGTGCCCCGGATCCAGCCCGTGCTGACGGTGGCCGACGCGGACGCGTTCCGCCTCGACCCCGCCGTCGAGGTGGTCACGCCGTTCGAGGAGACCCACTACGGCACCCGCGAGATGACCGTCCGCGACCCCGACGGACGCACCTGGAGCCTCCAGGCCCCGACCAGGGGCTGACACCACAACCCGCGTCGCCGCCGCCCCTCCCGCCGCCCTACAGGGAGGCGATGCTGCGAGGAACAGCGAGTGACTGATGGTTGCTCGGTGTGATCTGAATGGTAGATTATTGGTATGCGAACTGCCATCGATGCTGCCGGGCGGGTCGTGATCCCGAAGGTATTGCGCGACGCGCTCGGCCTCACGGCGGGCCAGCCTCTGGAGATTGCCGAACGGGACGGACGGTTGGAGATCGTGCCGGCACCCACGCCGATGCGACTCGTCGACGACGGCGACGGCGTGGTCGCCGTGGCGGACGCCGACATGCCAGTCCTGACCGCCGACCAGGTCCGGGAGACACTGGAACGGACCCGGCGGTGAACGCGGTCTACTCCAGCGTGGTGGTGGCGGCCTTTGCGACCTGGCACGAGCATCACGACCTCGCTCGCAAGGCTCTTGCGAGGCGGCCACGCCTGATCGCTCATGCGGCGGTTGAGTCCTACTCCGTCCTGACCCGACTGCCTCCGCCGCACCGGGCTCAGCCGTCGCTGGTGCACGCGTTCCTCGCCGAGCGGTTTCCCGCCCGTTCCTGCCCCTGTCGGACGCCGGCTACCGGGACCTTCTCGCCAGGTTGGCGACCAGTCAGATCCTCGGCGGCCCGGCCTACGACGCCCTCATCGCCTTCACCGCCACCGAGCATGACGCGACCCTGCTGAGCCTTGATCAGCGTGCCGCGGTGACCTACGAGGCCGTCGGGGCCAGCGTGGAGCAGCTCGCGCTCTGACGCCGGTGCGTCGGAAGGTCCGCGCCGCGCCAACCCCCTGCTCGGGACGACGCGTCTTGCTCGGGGACGAGGCGTCGAACTACGGTGCTGGTGGGAGCAAGTGCCGGACGACGCCGTTGTCGGTCATGATCGGCGTGGGCGGTCGTCGGTGCGCGGACGGGGCGGTTGCTGCCGTGGTCTCCTGGTCCCAGGCCGAGCCGCCCCCGGCGCCCGAGGATGGGCTGTTCCAGCCCGAGAGGACGAAGCCGGCATGACGCAGCAGGCAGACTTAGCGAGGCCCGCGCCCCCCGAAATGGTGATCGACGCGCTGAGCGCGCCGTTCTGGGCCGCGGCGCGGGAGCGCAGGCTGGAGCTCCAGCGCTGCCAGGACTGCGGTCTTTTCATCCACCTCCCGCGACCGGTCTGCCGGCGCTGCGGCTCCTTCCGCCTCGAGTTCGAGCCGGTGTCCGGGCGGGGATCGGTGTACAGCTTCACCGAGACGCGCCGGGTGTTCCACCCGTTCTTCGCCGACCGAGTCCCCTACCTGCTCGCGTCGATCGAGCTCGCGGAGCAGACCGACCTGCGGATGCTGTCCAACCTGGTGGGGATCGCCGAGCCCGACGTCCGGTTCGGGATGCCGGTCGAGGTCACCTTCGAGGACCTCTCCGCGGACCTCACGATCCCGGTGTTCGCGCCCGCGGGGAGCCTCGCGTGAGGGGCGGGCGCCGGGTCGCCATCGTCGGCGTCGGCTACTCCGACGCCGGGCGGCGCACCGGGCTGAGCGAACGCCACCACGCCGCCCAGGCGGCGCGGGCGGCCCTCGCGGACGCCGGTCTCGAATCCGCCGACATCGACGGGCTGACCACCTGGGGTGGCAACCCGATCGACTTCGCGCACATGCTCGGCTTCTCGCCGCTGCGCTGGCACCTCGACGTCGGCATCTCGCCGGCCTTCATCAGCCCGGCCATCCACGCCGCGCACGCGGTCGCCAGCGGCCAGGCCGACGTGGTGGTGGCCATGCGGGTGATCCTGCAGCAGCCGAGCCGGGCCAACCTGTGGGCCGGCGGGACCGGGATGGCCTTCGACGCGCAGTTCCAGCACCCGTTCGGCGACCTGATGCCGGCGCAGTGGGCGGGCCTGCTGACCAACCGCTACCTGCACGAGTCCGACGCGACGGAGGAGGACTTCGCGAACTTCGCCGTCACCCAGCGCGGCTACGCCGCGAACAATCCCGAGGCGCTGTTGCGGGAGCCGCTGACGGCCGAGGACTACCTCGCCGCGCCCTACATCAGCAAGCCGCTGCGGCTGCTCGACTGCGACTATCCCTGCGACTCGGGTGCGGCCGTCATCTTCACCACCGAACAGCGGGCCCGCGACCTGCGCCAGAAGCCGGTGTTCGTCGAGGCGACCGCGCTCTCGGCGATCCACGACATGACCTTCGAGCTGCTGCCCGACATGGTCCGGACGTCGCCGGTGCACTGCCTGCAGGAGCTGTGGTCCAACACCGACCTGACCGCCGCCGACCTCGACTGCGCCCAGCTCTACGACGGTTTCAGCGTCATCACCCTGCAGTGGTTGGAGGCGTTGGGGGTCTGCGAGCCGGGGCAGGCCGGTCCGTTCGTCAGCAGCGGCGGGACGAGCCTCACCGGCGCGCTGCCCACGAACACCGACGGCGGCGCGTGCAACGTGGGCCGCCGCCACGGCGCGAACTTCTGCATCGAGGCCACCCGGCAACTGCGCGGCGGCCAGTCGGGCGAACGCCAGGTCGCCGACGCCGAGGTCGCGCTGTGGGCCAACGCGGTCGGCCCCTTCACCGGCGCGATGCTGCTCACCGGGTCGTAAGCGGCCCCCCGGGTCGTCAGCGGCTCACCGCGACCCGGTAAGCGGCGGGTCCGCCGGGCCCGCGCGCACCCGCCGCGGGCGCTAGCGACTGTCCTGGCGCTCGCGGCGGACGGCGACCCGGCGACCCTTGATGGTGCTTCCCCGCAGTGAGGCGATCACCTCGTCGGCCGCGCCGTCGGGCACCTCGACGAGCGAGAACCGCTGCGCGATCTCGATGGCGCCGATGTCGCGGCCCGACAACCGGGTCTCCCCGGTGATCGCGCCGACGAGGTCCTGCGGCCGGACGCCGGCGCCACGGCCCGCACCGACGAACAGCCGAGCCATGCCCCCGCTGGCCGGTCGGGGTCGCCGCTCCCGGCGGCCGGCGCCGTCGCGTCCTGCCCGTTCGCCGCGCGCGTCGGCCACCGGCGGCAGGTCGGGGATGTCGTCTGCGTCGTCCGGCACGAAGCTGGCGTCGTGGGCGAGCTTCACCGCGGCCAGCGCGATCTCGATGGGGTCGAACTCGTCGGTGAGCGTCTCGACGACGACGCGGAACCGCTCCAGGTCGTCCTCGAGCAGGCTCTCCTGCAACGCGGCACGGGTCAGTTCCAGCCGCCGGGCGTGCAGATCGGCGACGGTGGGCACCTTCTCGACGGCGATCCGCTGCCGGGTGACCCGCTCGATCGTCTTGAGCATCCGGTGCTCGCGCGGCTCCGCCAGGGTGATGGCCACCCCCTCGCGGCCGGCCCGCCCGACCCGGCCGATCCGGTGGACGTAGGAGTCGGGCGCCGACGGGACGCTGTAGTTCACCACGTGGGTGAGCTGCTCGAAGTCCAGTCCGCGGGCGGCGACGTCGGTCGCGACGAGCAGGTCGGCCGTCGCCGTGCGCAGGCGCTCCATCACCCGCTCCCGCTGCTCCTGGCTCATCCCGCCGTGCAGCGATTCCGCCCGGTAGCCGCGCCCGTTGAGCGAGTCGGCGAGCTGGTCGACCTCCTCCCGGGTGCGGCAGAACACGATCGCCGATCGGGGCGACTCGACGTCGAGGATGCGGCCCAGCGCCGCCGTCTTGTATGCCCGGGGGACGACGTAGGAGACCTGCCGGACGAGCGGTGCCGCGCCTGGCTCCGGCGCCGCGCGGCCGATCTGGATGCGGACCGGATCGCGCAGGTGACGGCGGGCGATCTGGTCCATCCGAGGCGGTAACGTCGCCGAGAACAGCACGGTCTGGCGATCCTGCGGCGCCTGCTCCAGGATCGTGTCGATGTCCTCGGCGAAGCCCATGTCGAGCATCTCGTCGGCCTCGTCGAGGACGACGGTGTGCAGGCCGTCGAGGCGGAGCGTCCCGCGACCCATGTGATCGAGCGCGCGGCCGGGCGTGGCGACCACGACGTCGATCCCCTGCACCAGCGCGCGGACCTGCCGGCCGATCGGAGCCCCGCCGTACACCGGCAGGACCCGGGCGCCGAGATCACGACCGTACCGGTGGATCGCCTCGGACACCTGGACGGCGAGCTCCCGGGTCGGGACCAGCACAAGGGCCTGCGGGCCGCGGTCGCCGGTGCGGTCATCCGTCAGGCGGTGCAACAGGGGGAGCGCGAACGCGGCCGTCTTCCCGGTGCCGGTTGCCGCCTGGCCGAGCAGGTCACGGCCCGCGAGCAGGGGCGGAACGGCCTCCCGCTGGATCGGCGTCGGCTCCTCGTACCCGAGGGCGGCGAGGCTGCGCAGCAGCTCGGGCCGCAGCGCCAGCTCGGCGAAGCCGGCCACGTCGTCAGCCGGCTTGACGTCCCCTGCCGGCTTGACGTCCCCTGCCGGGTCGACGTCTCGTGCCGGGTCGACGTCTCGTGCCGGGCCGACGTCCCTGGCCTGGCCTACGTCTCTCGTCGGGTCCGGATCCGGGTCCGGGTCGGTGGTCAAGCTCATGCGCATCCCCCAGTCGCGACTCGTGTGATCCGGGCATCCGCGCTGGTGCCGGCAGGTCTGCTCCGAAGGTAGTCGCTTGCCGCGCGCAGGTGCTGCGGACCGCCCGGGGAACGCCCCACCAGCGGCGTCGCCACCGAGTGCCCGCCGCATCCGGCTGGCATCACACTCCGTCACCGAACACCGGAATGGAACCTGTGAGCGGCTGGCGCGTGCCCCGGGTTGCGATCAAGGAGGGCTTGCCCGCACTCATGATCGCTGGAGCTGGAGCTGGAGCTGGAGCTGGAGCTGGGGCTGGGGTTGGGATCCGTCGCCCGGTTCCGCGGCGCTCTCCTGCGGCAGGCGTAGTGCTGGTGTATTACTTGGTCAGCTATCACTGTCGCGGATGGAGATCGCCTTCGGTTCCCGGTGGCGTCGCGTCGGCGCGGGCCCGCGGCCGGCGGCGCCCGGACAGGTGAGGAGGTCGGACGTGGAACGCACGCTCTACGGGGATGATCATGAACTGTTCCGGGAGTCGGTGCGCGCGTTCGTCGAGCGGTTCGTCAGTCCCGGCTACAGCCAGTTCATCGCGGATCGGGTCATCACCCGGGACGTGTGGCACGAGGCGGGCCGCGCGGGCTTCCTCGGCCTCGGTGTCGACGAGGAGCATGGCGGCAGCGGTGTGCACGACTACCGATTCAACGCCGTCTGGGTCGAGGAGCTGTCCAAGGTCAGCGCCGGGGTCGCGTCGTCGTTCAGCGTCCACACCGACATCGTCGCGCCCTATCTGGCGGACCTGACCACGCAGGAGCAGAAGAAGCGCTGGCTGCCCGCGTTCTGCTCGGGCGAGGTGGTCGCCGCGATCGGGATGACGGAGCCGGCGGCCGGCTCCGACCTGGCCGCGTTGCGGACGACCGCGGTCCCGGCCGGCTCGGACTGGATCATCAACGGATCGAAGACCTTCATCACCAACGGCTACTCCGCCGATTTCGTGGTGCTGGCCGCGCGGACCGATCCGGGGGCGAAGGCCGCCCGCGGCATCACGCTGTTCGGTGTCACGGCGGATACCCCGGGGTTCTCTCGGGGCCGCAAACTACACAAGGTCGGCCAGCCGGAATCCGACACGGCCGAGCTCTTCTTCACCGATATGCGGGTGCCGGGGGACGCGGTGATCGGCGAGGTCAACCGCGGATTCCCGCTCATGATGGAGCGGCTGCCGCAGGAGCGCATCAGCGTCGCCGTCTCCAGCATAGCCCATGCCACCCAGATCCTCGGCGAGACGCTCGAGTACGTTGCCGAGCGCAAGGCGTTCGGCGCCGCCATCGGCAGCTTTCAGCACAACAAGTTTCTGTTGGCGGAGCTTGTCACGAAGATCGATGTTACCCGGGCTTTCGTCGACTCGTGCGTCGCGGCCCACAGTCGTGGACAGCTGTCCGCCGTCGACGCGGCGAAGGCGAAATGGTGGTCCTCCGAAGTCCAGAATGCCGTCCTGGACGCCTGCGTGCAGCTTCACGGCGGATACGGCTACATGACCGAATACCGCGCCGCGCAGGCCTGGATGGACGGCCGGGTCACGAAGATCTGGGCCGGCACCAACGAGATCATGAAGGAGATCATCGGGCGCAGCCTCGGCCTCTGAGCCCCGCGGCGACCCCTCCCGCTCGTTTCCCACAAGCTGGGAGGGGCGTCGCACGCACACGGCCGCGCCCGGGTCGGGGCCGACGGCCGCGTGTCCGCCTCGAGCGGCCCGCGGACTTTCGCGCAGTGCTCGGCGAGGTGAATCCTCAGGCGTTCCGGTACACCAGGTAGACGTACTTGCCGCCGGCGCCCTTGTTCAGGTCGACATCGATGCGTCGCCACGGCGCCTGCGGCTGGATCCCGCTGTTGTCGCCGAGAATGACATCCAGATCCTCGATCGGGCTGCCCAGGTGGGCTTCGCGGGTGAAGGCGGTGTAGATGTAGGCGCCGCCGGCGCCCTTGTTCAGGTCGACATCGATGCGGTGATAGCTCGGCGGCGCCGACTCGTCCTTGCTCAGCAGGAAGATGATGTTTGTGATAGGTGCACCGGAACCCTGCTCGTAGGCGAAATAGAGGTAGGCGCCCCCAGCGCCGGCGTTGAGATCCTTGCCTATCTTGATCCAGCCATCCGGTGTCGGCTCGTCGTCGACGAGTACGGTCAGATTCGTGACACCACTCATGTGAACATCCCCCACGCTGGTCGGCTGCTGCTGGTCGGCAGACCTGGTATCAGCATCGTTGCACGGAGAATCGGGCCTCGTCCGCGGAAAAAGGGAATGTCGAGGGCTGGTGGCAGCAGTCCGGCCGCGGTATTTCATGGCCGGGCAACAATGGCGTCGTGCGACCGTGGAGGTGGCTCGCGTCAGAAGAGGGTCGCGGGCGCGGTCGGTATCGGCTGCGGCAGGGGCGCCAACGCGGGCACGCGTGCCCGTACCTCGTCGTGGAAGCGGCGGGCGAGTTCCGGGGCGTCGGCGTTGTCCGGGGTGTGGATGAAGACGGTGGGGGAGCGGCCCTCGCGCAGCCAGTCGACCACGACGTCGACCCAACGCTGCCAGCCTTCGACCGTCCGGGCGGAATCGTCGCGGCCGAGGTAGCGGACGATCGGCCGGTCGGTCAGCGCGACCGATCGCAGCGGCACGCGCGGCTTCTTGGTCCAGGCGTCCCGTTCGGCATCGCTGGTCGGCGGGCTGCGGAAGAGGGCGGTGGTGTCGAAGGGAATCCATTCGGCGGCCGCGACGGCGAGTGCCGCCTCCAGCGTGCGCATCGCCCGGGGATCGTCGAAGAACGCCCGGTGGCGGACCTCGACGGCGTACCGGTGGGACCGGGGAAGCCGGCCCAGGAAGCGGGCGAGCGCGGGGACGTCGGCGGGCGCGAACGATCCCGGTAGCTGAATCCAGACCGCATGGGCCCGCGGGCCGAGTGGCTCGATCGCCGCCAGGAAGGCGTGCAGGGCCTCGTCGACGTCGGTGAGTCGGCGTTCGTGCGTGATGACCTTCGGCAGCTTGAGCACGAAGCGGAAGTCGGCATCGGTCTGCTGCGCCCACGAGGCCACGGTGTCCCGGGTCGGAGTCGCATAGAAGGTGGTGTTCCCTTCGACCGCGTTGCACCAGCCGGCGTAGTGCCGCAGGCGTTCGTGCGGCGCAAGCGGATGCGGGAGGAATCGCCCCTGCCACGACTTGTGCGTCCACATCGCGCATCCCACCTGCAGTCGCATGGTCCCCCCTTCGTGCCTCACCCGTACCCGTGGCGGACGGGCCCGAGCGCGCTCGCCAGGTTCCGACCGCCTCGCCTGCGACTGACCCGTCTGCGACTGACCCGTCTGCACTGTATTCCGGCGTCGCGTCCGCCCCGGCTTGCCCAGAACGCCGCGCCACCGTTTTGACATTCTGGATGATGATTATCATCCTGTTCTGGATGATCGTGGTCATCCACCAAGTGGCGAGTGGTCGGAGCGTGGGGCCTCGCCACGAGATGCGGAAGGCGTGGGGCAGTGACCAACGTCGAATACGACCGTGCCCGGACCGGGCTGGTGTTGATCGATCCGTACAACGAGTTCCTCGCCGAGGGGGGCAAGATCTGGCAGGTGGTGCGGGAGATCGCCGGCGCCGTCGACCTGCACCGGCATCTGGCCGAGGTGCTGGCCGCGGTGCGGGCCGCGCGCATTCAGGTCTTCGTGGCGCCGCACCGGCGGCGGCAGCCCGGCGACTTCGACAACTGGAAGCACCTCACGTCGGGACAGCGGGCGATCCAGAGCGGCGCGATGCTCGCGGCGGGAAGCTGGGGGGCGCAGTGGTACCCCGAGTTCGGCCCGAGGCCGGGCGACGTCGTCGTGCACGAACACTGGGTTTCCGGCGGCTTCGCCAACACCGACCTGGACTTCCAGCTCAAGCAGCACGGAATCGAGAAGATCATCCTGGTGGGTCTGGTGGCGCACACCTGCGTGGAGTCGACGGGCCGGTTCGGTGCGGAACTGGGCTACCACGTGACGCTGGTCAAGGACGCGACCGCGGCCGGCAGCGCGGAGGCGATGCACGCCGCGCACGACATCAACGGCCCCACCTACGCCCACTCCATCGTGTCGACGAGAGAACTCCTCCCCGCACTGCCCACCGGATAGGCGGACCCATGGGACATTCCCAGCAGGACAAGGCGGCGAGCCACGACCGGGTCGTCCGCGTCGCCGCGGCCCGGTTCCGCGAGGCGGGGCTCGACGGCCCCGCGGTGGCCGAACTCATGCAGGAGGCCGGGCTGACGCACGGCGGCTTCTACCGTCATTTCCGCTCCCGCGAGGACCTCGTCGCCGAGGCGGTGGAGCACATGAGAACGCAGTTCGAGCACGGCATGGCGGCGGCCGCCGAGAACGGGTTCACCGGCCTGATCAACCAGTACCTGACCGAGGCCCACCGTGACTCCCCGGCAACCGGCTGCGCGGTGGTCGCGGTGGGCGGCGACGTGGCGAGGAGCGGCGAGCGGGCTCGCGCCGCGTATACCCACCAGGTGGAGCTCTATCTCGAGCTCATCGGCGAGCTCATCGGCGAACCCGTCGGCGGAGTCGGCGGCACCGCTGATCCGGCCGCCCGGCAACGAGCCGTCACGACCCTCAGCACCATGGTGGGCGCGATGCTGATCGCTCGAGCGGTCAACAGCAGCGAGCTGTCGCAGGAATTCCTCGACACGGTTCGAGGCCATCTCACCGGGCAGGCGGGGGAGCGACCAGCCTGACCGTCACCGTCGGCCGTCTCGCGACCGCCGCGACGACGTCGTCTTCTACAACGCCCGCCGCGGCGCCGCCACGACCACCTGACGGGTCGCGAGAGCCAGGAAACGGTGCGGTGGGTCGTCGTGGCTGTCCAGCCGCCAGCCGGAGGCGGCGAGCATCGGTCCGAGCCGGGCGGCGGACAGCGGCGAGCATCTCCGGAGTCACGTCCAGGCCGAGCACCCTGCCGGTGGGACCGACGGCGTCCCGCAACGCCGGCAGCGCGCGTCCGGTGCCGCACCCGGCGTCGAGGACCACCGCCCCGGGACGAAGACCGATCTCGCGGACGGCGGCAGCGTAGGCGGGCAGGTCGTCGCCGAACTTCGTGTCCCACGTCGCGGCGCGCACGCCGAAGAACGCCTGGCTCTCCCGGACGTGCCAGCCGCCGTCGCCCGCCAGCCGGTCCGCGACCCGACGGATCACCGGCCAGGCCGGGTCATCCACATCCACGACGACGTCGGCGCGACGCCCACCGTCGTCGCCGCGGACCCGCCTGCTGCGCAGCCGGACGACGACATCCCACCCACCCGCCGGCGCGTCCGCCCGCCACGACGCAGCATCAGTGACCGCCACCCCACCGTCCTCACCCATCGACGCGGCGCCCACGAGCCGATCGCAGTCCCGACCCGTCGCCCGCACCTCGTCGGCGATCCAGCCGGCGACGAGCCCGGTCATGCCTCCGTCGTCGGCACCGTCGACCAGCACCCGCACCCCGCCGGCCGGCAGCATCCCGACGATCGTGCGCAGCACCGTCTCCCACCGACGGGCCTGCTCCCCGGCCATCGCCCGCCCCTCCGCCGACACCGCGGCTTCTCCGGCGCCCCACATAGCCCATGATGGCGAACCGGGCGGCCCGCCCCGGCTCATCGCGACGCGTCGAGCTGGTCGAGCCACGCGTGGAACACCAGGCGGGCACGCGCGGCCAGCCGCGCACCAGGTCCGCGTCCGCGAGCGCGGCGTCCACCGCGCCGACGGACGTGTCGTCGCTGTCGCCCGCGTCGCTGTCGCCCGCGTCGAGGTACCGCACGCGGTAGCCGCGTTCGGACAGCAGGGGTTCGAGGATGCCGAGATCCTCGAACGGGACGTGCCGAACGGCTATCGCGGTGCGAGGAATGACCACAGCTACCGCCTACCACCCTGAGTCGACGCCACGCCAGCGCCTTCCTGTGGTCGCGGATACCGACCGGACCCATCGAGTGGGCGATCGCGCGGCTATACCAGGAGACCGGTGCGCGTCAAGGGAAGCCATCACCGACTTCGCAACCCCGACCCTCACGGGCATGACGTCACCGTTCCCGTCCACGCGGGAGTGGGTCTCTAGGAGACCACTGAAAATCTTGCGGGTCCGGGTTCTGGTGTGGTGGTCGACGCCAGTGTTGTGATCATGCAGGGTGAGTGGGTGGGCGAGCTGA
>NZ_JYFN01000023.1 GCF_000948395.1 Frankia torreyi
ATGTCCCCCACCTCCCCCGGCCCGGGAGGCGACCCGGACCGCAGAGGAGATCATGCCGCACCCACGACACCCAGCCGAATTAAGCAGCAGAGTCTGCTGCCCTGCCGCCTGCTGCCACGGCCGGAGGGTGACCGCGAGGCCGAGCTCGCGCAGCAGGTGGGCGAGCATGCCGGTGAAACTGTCCTCGGCGTCGACGATCAGGGCGCTGCGGCCGGTCAGCGCGGGCACCGCGGCCGCCTCCGGCTCGCGCCGCCGGAGCCAGAAGGGGGCGAGGTGCGTGTTGCGGGCGGCGAGCGCCCCCGCTATCCGCGGATCTGCCGCAAGCGGTACGTGCGGACGGCCCGGCGCGGGCAGGCCGAGGCCTCGCCGCGAGTCGGGAGCACGGTCGGCCCGGGGCTCGTCGTCGCGCTCGGCGGACTCGCCGCTGGTGGCGTCGCCCTCGGCGGTGGAGGTGCCGGTGGGGAGGGTGCCGGCGGTGGAGGTGCCGGTGGGGAGGGGGCTGGTGGGCAGGGGGCCGGCCGGCGGGTGCAGGCCGAGGGCGGCGAGTACGCCGGCGGCCTTGGTGTAGGTCTCGGCGACCTCGCCGGCGGCGGTGGAGTGGCGGACCAGCGTCGCTCCGACGGGCACCCGCAGCCGACCGTCGGGGGTGATCTCGGCGGTGCGGATGAGGATCGGGGCGTCGAGCGTCTGGCGGCCGGCCTCGTCGCGTCCGAGCAGGGCGCACACCCCGCCGTAGTAGCGCCGTCCCCGGCGTTCGTGGCGGGCGATGACCCGCAGGGCGTTGTCCAGCGGGCTGCCGGTGACGGTCGGGGCGAACATCGTCTCGCGCAGCACGTCGCGCACGTCGGCGTCACCGCGGCCGGCGAGCAGATACTCGGTGTGCACGAGGTGGGCCATCTGCTTGAGCTGCGGACCGATGACCTCGCCGCCGCGGTCGGCGACCCGGGCCATCATCTTCAGTTCCTCGTCGAGCACCATGTACAGCTCGTCGATCTCCTTGGGATCGGCGAGGAACCGCAGTAGCGCCGCGGGGTCCGGGCCGGTGGCGGGCAGTCGGTGGGTGCCGCTGATCGGGTTCATCATGATGAGCCCGTCGTCGACGCTGACATGCCGCTCCGGTGTGGCCCCGACCAGCGTCCGGGTCCCGGTGTGGACGAGGAACGTCCAGTAGGCGCCGCGCTCGCCGAGCAGCAGCCGGCGTAGCGCGGCGAGCCCGGCGACCAGCGGCGGGGTGTCGAGGCTGGCGGTGTAGACGCGGTGGATGACGAAGTTCGCGCCCTCGCCGCGGCCGATCTCCTCCCGCAGCACCGTGGAGACGGTCTCGGCGTACCGCTCGTCGCTGAGGTCGAAGTGCCCGCCGGTGGCGGTGACGGCACGGTCGGGCAACGCGGCGAGGGCCGTCTTGAGCGGGACTCGAACGTGTTCGTCGACGCGCAGGCATTCCAGCGGCATCGCGTCGTCGATGCAGGTCAGGCCGCGTTCGGTGAGCTGGCGGTAGGGCACGAGGGCGAGCGTGCGCGGCCCGGCGGGACCTGCGGTGGGCAGGGGGAGGTCGGCGAGCCGGTCGACGACGTCGAGTTCGCCGCGCAGCACGTCGAGATGATCGGCGCCCTCGCGGCGCAGCAGCGCGAACGGGCCGGGTTCGCCGCCGGCGGTGGCGGTGGCGGTGTCGAGCAGGGAACGGAGCAGATCCATGATTTTTTCCTCGTGGGGTCGGGCGGGCCGCCGGGGTCGACGGCCGTCCCTCGCCGTGCCGAGGTGACGATGGCGGCCGCCGGGGTGGGCGGCCGCGTGCGTGTGGATTACGCGCGCTGGGTGTGGACCGCCGATGTGGCGGCCCACCAGAGACTCCGGCGCGCAGGCATGCGGTCACTCTAGCGCACGGCCGGTCGCGGTGAGCGTGCGTCCGTGGTCCCCGGTTGCCTCGCGGGCCCGCCGGCTTCGCGGCAGGCCGACGTCCGCCACTCGCCCGGGCAGCGTTCCCGCAGCGTGGATGTGGCGTTCGGGCGAAAACCAACCTGACCGATCGGTATGCTGACGGCCGTGAAGTTCGTCGTGCTTTCGCTGATCATCAATGCTCCGGACCCGCACACGGGCGTGACGATGAGTCAACACGACAAGCTCGCCAGCATCCTGGACCAGGCGGCCCTGGTCGAGCAGCTCGGCTACGACGCCTACCAGATCGGCGAGCGGCACGGCGCACCGTTCCTGTGCTCGTCGCCGGCGGTGCTGCTGACCGCGGTCGCCGCCCGCACCAGCCGGGTCCGCCTGCTCACCGGGGTCACCGTGCTGAGCATTCACGACCCCGTCCGGGTGGCCGAGGAGTACGCGCTGCTCGACCACATCAGCGGCGGCCGGCTCGACCTCGTCATCGCGAAGGGCAACCACGCGCCCCACTACGCGACCTTCGGGCTCGACCCGGCCGAGCAGTGGGACGTGCTCGCCGAGAAGTACGAGCTGCTGCGCCGGCTGTGGTCGGAGGAGAACGTGACCTGGTCCGGGCGCTACCGGGAGCCGCTGGTCGACCTGACGACGCAGCCGCGCCCCTACCAGCCGACGATCCGGGTCTGGCACGGCAGCGCGACGAGCCGGCATTCGACGGAGCTGGCCGCGAAGCACGGCGACCCGCTGTACTCGGCCAACGGGTTCTTCAAGGTGGCCCAGTACAAGGACCTCATCGACCACTACCGCCAGCGCTGGGCCGAGCATGGTCACCCGGGCGAGCCCCTGGTCGGCAGCGGCTTCCCGGCCCTGCTCATCCGCAAGACCTCGCAGGAGGCCCTCGAGGCGTACCGGCCGTTCTGGAACGCCCAGCGCGCCACCCCCGCCGCCAAGCACAACAACTCGCCGTTCTGGGAGCTGGAGGAGTTCATCGAGCAGGGCTCGGCCCTCGTCGGCAGCCCGCAGCAGGTCCTCGACAAGATCCACCGGTTCACCGAGCTGTACGGTCAGCAGCTCACCGGCATCGGCGTCGACTCCCTGCCGCTCGCCTGGCAGCGCGAACAGCTCGAATGGTTCGCCGCCGACATCGCCCCCGAGCTGCGCCGCGCCTACCCCGACACGCTGTGGGAGGCCTCGCCGGCCATCGACCCCGCCGCCCCGGCCGCGTCGCCGGCCTGACACCGCCCCCACCTTCGCAGCACCGCTCGGAGCGATCGCGGGACCGAAGCCGGAAGCGGGGCCGGGCGGACGTCGGGGAGTGGCGCGGTTCCGCGGAATCCGCATGACCGTGATCATCGGAATGGGGCGCGGCCGTGTGCGTCCGCCATGGTCGCAAGGGGTCCGTGTCGGTCACTCCGCGGCCCCGGCGACTATTTCCGGTCAACGCCCCGTCCTACGCATGTGCATCGCCGCCGGACCGCTGCAGGATCGCCTTCTGTCGGGATCGGGGGAATCGGGATCGGGGGAAGACAACGAGCCCGCGCTCATCTGGCCGCTTCTCCCGGGGACAGCCGCTCGTATTCGTGCCATCCCGCTGGCGTAGGCGGAGCCGAATATCGGTTTGAGTGGATAGGGGCAAGTAGTCGAATGCCCTCCGCCGGGGTGCTTGACGGTGGGTATGGTCCCTGGATGCCAGATCCGATCTTTGCCCACCCTCTCCTTGCGCGTGTCTACGACTCCTTCGATGGAGACCGCGACGACCTGGCCGCCTACCTCGCGACCGCCGCCGAGTTGACCGCGAGTCTTGTGCTCGATGTCGGGTGCGGCACCGGTTCCCTGGCGGTCCTGCTCGCGGGAAGCGGCTGTACGGTCGTGGGCGTCGACCCGGCCGAGGAGTCGCTCAGGATCGCGAGGTCGAAGGACCGGGCGGGCAGGGTCCGCTGGATCCAGGGCGATGCCGCGGCACTGCCGGCGCTCGACGCGGACCTGGCGACGATGACCGGGAACGTGGCCCAGGTCTTTCTTACCGACGACGACTGGAGCCGGGCCCTGCAGGGCATCCACACCGCCCTTCGCCCCCACGGCCATCTCGTCTTCGAGACCAGGCGCCCCGAACGTCACGTCTGGGAGGAATGGGTGGTGGACGTCGATCCGGTCACGCTTGACATTGCGGACATCGGCCTGGTGGAACGACGTCTGGAGGTCACCGACGTCAGCCTTCCGTTCGTCTCCTTCCGATACACCTACCGCTTCCTGACCGACGGCGTGGTCGTCACCTCGGACTCGACCCTGCGGTTCCGCAGCCGGGGCGAGGTCGAGTCGAGCCTGGTCGCCCACGGCTACCGAGTCCTCGACGTGCGGGAGGCACCGGACCGCCCGGGGCGTGAGTTCGTGTTCGTCGCCGAACGCGCGGCCTGAAACGGCCAGTGTCCGTCACCGCATACCGGCGGACCGACAGACCCGACGTCCGGCGGTGCGCAGGGCGGGGTGAGGTGGCTCAGGTCGGCCGGCTGCCGTCCCGGGCGCGGCATCAGGTTGTGTGGTCGACCACCCCCTCGTGCATCCCCGCGTCGGGGCTACGCCGGAGGTCGGCGCCATGCAGTATTCCGGTTATGTACTATCCGGGATATGCGGATTACCCAGGGAGTCGAGTGGGCGCTGCACTGCTGTCACGCGCTCGCGGAGGCTCCTGGCGGCGTGGCGCTGACGGTGCAGCAGCTCGCCGAGTTGCACGCCGGTAACCCGGCCTACCTGGCCAAGCATCTGCAGGCGCTGTCGAGGGCCGGGATCGTTCTGTCGGTGCTTGGCCCGCGTGGGGGATACCGGCTTGGTCGCCCACCCGACCAGATCCGGCTGCTCGACGTGGTGGAGGCGATCGAGGGCCAGGGGCCCGTGTTTCTGTGCACGGAGATCCGCCAGCGCGGGCCTGCGGCGCTGGCGCCGGCGAGCTATCGGATGCCCTGCGCGATCGCGGCGGCGGTGGGCGCGGCCGAACAGGCGTGGCGGCGCGAGCTCGCCTCGACCACCGTGGCGGACATCGTCGCGGAGTCCCGCCGCCGGGCACCGGAGGCGATCGCCGCCACGGCCCGCTGGCTGGAACAGTCCGCGCAGAACAGGGGCCGAAGGTCGTCCGGAGGTGATGCCGGAGCGACCGGACCGTGAACGCGCGCACCTCGCCGGGGTGGGTGGCGCTGCTGACCGGATGGCTGGCGCTGTTCGTCATCGGCACCGACCTGTTCGTCGTCTCGCCCCTGCTGCCGGTGTGGCGGGCCCGGTTCGACGTCTCGCTGCGCACCGCCGGCCTGAGCGTGACCGTGTTCGCCGTCGCCTACGTGCTGGCGGCGCCCGCCTGGGGGCGCCGGGCCGCGTCGGCGTCGCCGCAGAACGTTCTTACCCTCGCGCTCGTCGGCTTCTGCGCGTTCAACCTGCTGACGGCGTTCGCCCCGGACTTCGGGGTGCTGCTGGCGGCCCGGGGCGGCGCGGGCCTGTTCGTCTCCGGCGCCACGGCGACGGTGTTCACCCTCGTCGGCCTGAGCGCGCCCGGCGACCGGCGGGCGTCCTGGCTCGGGATCGCCACCTCTGGGCTGCTGTCCGCACTGTGGGCTGGCGCCCCGTTGGGCAGTCTCCTCGCCCGGCACACGAGCTGGCGGGCCGTCTTCGTCGGGCTGTCCGTGCTGGCGCTGGGCATCATGGCGGCCAGTCGGCGCGTGTGGCCGGCGGGCGGCGCGGCCGGCGCGGGCGGATCGTCGTCGATGAGCCCGCTTGACCGCTGCCGGGCGGTCGCCCCCACCGCCTGCTGGGGCGCGGCCGTCTACGGCCTCTACACCTACCTGGCCGCCGGCCTGGACGATCGGTCCCGCTGGTCCACCGCGTGGGTGAACGCCCTGCTGGTGGCCTACGGGCTCAGCGCGGTCGCGGCGACCTTCCTCGGCGGGCGGATCGCCGACCGGCGCGGCGCCCACCACACCACGTGGGTGGCGTTGGGCCTGCTCGGCGCCGCCGAGGTCGTCTTCGCCGTGAGCCTGCGCGGCGCGGTGCCGCTCGGCTGCCTGGCCATCGCGCTGGTCGCGCTGGCCGCCTACACCGCCTTTCCCGCCAAGCAGGCTGAGCTCATCGCCCGCCATCCGGACGACCAGGCGCGGCTGATGGCCTGGAACCAGAGCGCCATGTACCTGGGGATCACCGTCGGTTCGCTGGCCGGCGGGCGGATCGCCGACGGCCACTTCACCGAGCTGCCACTGGCCTGCGCGGCCATCGCCCTCGTCGGCGCCGCCGTGCAGCTCTCGGCGCCGTCCCGCCCGGCGCCACCACCCAGGCCGCCCGCCTGAAGGCTCACCCGCCTGCGGCGCGTCGGCGGCCGGCGGAGTCGCGCAGTGGTCAGCCGAGGGCCGCGGTGGCCTCGATCTCGACCAGGGCCTCCGGGCGGCCGAGGCCGGCGACCCGCACGACCGTGACAGCCGTGGGATGGGCGCCCCACACCGCGCCGGTCGCCGCGTACGCCTCGGCGGGGTCGACGTCCGCGGCGAGGTAGACGTTCAACCGGGCGACGTGCTCGGGCCCCGCGCCGGCGGCGGCGAGCAGCGTGAGGACGTTGCGCAGCGCCTGGGCGGTCTGCTCGGCGATCCCGCCGGTGATGACGCCGTCGCGATCGGTCCCGTTCTGGCCGCCGATGTAGAGGGTCCGGCCGGCCTCGGCCACCGTCGCCTGCGAGTAGGCGGGCGAGGAGTGCAGCTCGGGCGGGTTGAGGTGGGTGATGGTGCCCATGGTCTCGCTCCTTGGTCGGGGACGCCTTGTCCTGTGGGGACGCCTTGTCCTGTGGGGACGCCTTGTCCTGTGGGGACGTCGTGTCCTGTGAGGACGTCGGGTCGTGCGGGGACGTCGTGGTTGTCACGGGCGGGGGAGCCGATTCCGGCCGCGCGGTGTGGAGCACGTTACGGGGGGAGGGGGCCGGATCGGGCCGGCAGAGGTGCCCTCGTCGAGGGCTCCTTCGGGCAGGCCTCTCCGGACCGGGCTGCCCGGCTGGACACAACGGCGGCCCCGGTGGGAAGCCCGGCGCTGCCGGCCGGTGGGTCCAGCGGCCCCTGCGGCCAGGTCGGCGGCCTGGGTGCGGGGGCGGTGCTGGGCGTCCCCCGCGACAGGCGGTCGGGCGTGAGCGTGCAGACATCCCGCGCCCGGCCACCTGCCGCCACCTGCGCGGATGGCGGGCCGGCTCAGACCGGCATGGCCCGATCGCGCCAGGGTCATTTGTCGTAGTTCGACAGCATCAGGCACGATTCCACCATGCGTTCAAGGTGATCAACTCGCGGGCACCGGCACCTGAGTCGTCCGACCGGAACAACGCGTCGTCGCCTTTCGAACGGAGGCGAACGGCAGCCCGGTCCGGCCTCCCGCCGGTCGCCCGTGTCGGCGTCCGCGTGGCCGCGCGGACGCACCGGATTGGCCCGGGTCCACCGGGACGCAGTCTCCATCTCTGTGCTGCACACCGGCGGCTGGCGCGTCGCCTCTGCGCGGGCACGGACCTTGTCCGTGCCCGTCGCGCCTGCGCGCCGGTTGTCCGCTGGCCACGTGCGGGCGCAGGCAACCGTCGCCGACAGATCGTTGCCCTGTTCCTGAGCAAGGTGGGAGTTCGCATGCGCGATTTGCGCCAGACCCTCGGACGATCCCCGCGCGCGGCGGGCGAGTCGTACGAGGCGTGGCGGGCCCGGCTGGCCGGCCGGTCGGCGGACGCCCAGCACGAGCTGCTGGGAGACCTGATCGCGGCCCAGATCGCCGCGGTGGCCGGCCCGGGCGCTGGCGTTGTGGACCGGGGGGCGCCGTGGCGCGCCCTCGGGGTCTACCGCCACATCGCCGAGCGGCTGCGGGCGGCGCTCGCCGAGCAGACGGGGCTGCGCCTGTCCGCCACCCTGTTCTTCGACCGGCCGACGCCGCAGGCCCTCGCCGACCACCTGCGCCGCGAACTGCTCGGGATCGGCGACGAGATCACCGCCGTGAGCCCGACGGCAGGACCGACGGCGGGACCGGCGGCGGGTGGGGCTGCGGCGGGCGGCGGGGACCGGCCGGCGGACGACCCGATCGTCATCGTCGGCATGGGCTGCCGGCTGGCCGGCGGCGTCGACTCGCCGGAGGCGCTGTGGGAGCTGGTGCACGCCGGGCGTGACGTCGTCGCCGGCCTGCCCGACGACCGAGGCTGGGACCTGGCCGGGCTCTACGACCCGGACCCCGACCATCCCGGCACCGCCTACACCCGCCACGGCGGGTTCCTGACCGGCATCGACCAGTTCGACCCGGCGTTCTTCGGGATCGGCCCGCGGGAGGCCGCCGCCCTCGACCCGCAGCAGCGGTTGATGCTGGAGGTCTCCTGGGAGGCGCTGGAGCGGGCCGGCATCGACCCCCGGTCCCTGCGCGGCAGCCGCACCGGCGTGTTCACCGGGGTCTCGCTGCAGGACTACGGGCCCGCCTGGCACACCGCGCCGCAGGACGCGCAGGGGCAACTCCTCACCGGCAACGCCTCCGGGGTGATCGCCGGACGGGTCGCCTACACCTTCGGCCTGGAGGGGCCGGCGCTGTGCGTGGACACCCAGTGCTCCGCCTCGCTGGTCGCGACCCATCTCGCCAGCCAGTCGCTGCGCGCGGGGGAGTGCGACCTGGCGCTCGTCGGCGGGGTGACGGTCATGTCGACGCCGGGGATCCTGGTGGAGTTCAGCCGCAAGCGCGGGCTGGCGCCGGACGGGCGGTGCAAGGCGTTCTCCGCCGACGCCGACGGCACCGGCTGGGCGGACGGCGCGGGCGTGCTGCTGCTGGAACGGCTCTCCGACGCCCGCCGCCGCGGCCACCGGGTGCACGCGGTGCTGCGCGCTACCGCGATCAACTCCGACGGCGCCAGCAACGGGATGACGGCCCCCAACGGCCTGTCCCAGCAGCGGCTCATCCGCCAGGCGCTGGCCAACGCCGGCCTGCGGACCGCCGACGTCGACGCGGTCGAGGCGCACGGCACCGGCACCACGCTCGGCGATCCGATCGAGGCCCAGGCCGTCCTCGCGACCTACGGCCAGGACCGGCCGGCCGGTCGGCCGCTGTACCTGGGCTCGCTGAAGTCCAACATCGGTCACGCCCAGGCCGCGGCCGGGGTCTGCGGCGTCATCAAGATGGTCCAGGCGCTGCGGCACGAGGTGCTGCCGCGCACCCTGCACGTGCGCGAACCGTCGCCGCACGTCGACTGGTCGGCCGGCGACGTCGAGCTGCTCACCGACAACGTCGCCTGGCGGCGCCGCGAGGGCCGCCCGCGCCGGGCCGGCGTGTCGGCGTTCGGGGTGAGCGGCACCAACGCCCACATCATCATCGAGGAGGCCCCGGCCGAGCCGCGCCCACCCGCGCCGCGCAGCGGCACCGCCGACCACCCCGGCACCATCCTGCCGCCTGCCGCTGCCCCGTCGCCTGTCGCGCCGACGGCGCAGGACGGGGCACAGGCCGGCGCGCCGGTGCCGATCGTGTTGTCCGGCCGGACGCCGGCGGCGCTGCGCGCCCAGGCCGAGCAGCTCGCCGCGTACCTGGAACGCCACCCGGATCTCGATCCGGTCGACGTCGCCCACACCCTCGCCGGCCGGACCCGCTTCGAGCACCGGGCCGTGGCGCTGGCCGGCCGGCGCCGGGGCGGCGACGGCATCCGGCGCCTCGCGGGCACCCTGTCCGCGTTCGCCGCGGGCCGACCGGCGGCCGGGGTCGTCCTCGGCGCGGTCGCTTCGGCCGCGCCGAGCCGCACCGCGCTGCTGTTCACCGGGCAGGGCAGCCAGCGTAACGGGATGGGCCGGGACCTCTACGACGCCTTCCCCGCCTTCGCCGACGGCCTCGACGAGATCTGCGAACGATTCGCCGACCATCTCGCCCGGCCGCTGCAGGAGGTGATGTTCGCGGCCCCCGGCACGTCCGAGGCGGCCCTGCTGCACCGCACCGAGTACACCCAGCCGGCGCTGTTCGCCTTCGGCGCGGCGCTCTATCGGCTGATCACCTCCTGGGGGGTGACCCCGGCGCTGCTCGCCGGCCATTCCATCGGCGAGCTGACCGCCGCGCACGTCGCCGGCGTGTGGTCGCTGGACGACGCGGTGGCGCTGGTCGCCGCCCGCGGCCGGCTCATGCAGTCCTGCCCTCCCGGCGGCGCGATGATCGCGATCCGGGCGGGCGCCGACGAGGTCGCCGCGTCGCTGACCGGGTACGAGGGGCGGGTGGAGATCGCCGCCGTCAACGGTCCCGAGGCGACGGTGATCGCCGGGGACGCCGCCGTCGCCGAGTGGATCGCCGCGGCCTGGGCGGCCCGCGGCCATGCGACGAGGCGGCTCACCGTCAGCCACGCCTTCCACTCCCCGCACATGGCGGGCATGCTCGCCGAGTTCCGGGCCGTCGCCGAGCAGGTCACCCACCACCGGCCGGCGATCCCGATCGTGTCCACCCTCACCGGCGAGCCGGCCGGCGCGGAGCTGTGCACCCCCGACTACTGGGCCCGACACGCGCGCGGCGCGGTGCGCTTCCTCGACGCCGCCCGCCGCCTGCACGCCGAGGGCGCCACCGCGTTCTGCGAGCTCGGCCCCGACGCGGTGCTCACCGCGTTGCTGCCCGGCTGCCTGCCGGCGGACGCCGCGGCGCCGATCGCGGTCGCGTCGACCCGCGCCGGACGCCCGGAGGCCGCCACCCTGCTCACCGCCCTCGCCGGCCTCGACACCCGTGGTGTCGACGTGGACTGGCGGGCCGTCATCGGCCGCGCCGGCACCGTCGTCGACCTGCCCACCTACCCGTTCCAGCGCCGGCGCTACTGGCTCGCGGGCACCGCTGCCGTCATCCCCGCCCCCCGCCAGGCCGACGCCGCCCCGGCCAGCTCGCCGCTCGCCGCCGCCCAGTCCGTCCCCGCCCAGTCCGTCCCCGCCCAGTCCGGCGCCGCCGTGTCGGCGGGTGGGGCGCAGGCCGGGGCGGCGGACGAGGCCAGCGATCCCGGCACCTGGCGTTACCGCACCGGCTGGCAGCCGCTGGCCGACGCGGACGTCACCGCGGCGATCGCCGCGCAGGCCAGCGCCATCGCGCCGTTGGACGGCCGCTGGCCCGTGCTTGTCCCGCCGACCGGGGTGGACGAGGATCTGCTCGCCCGCGTCACCTGGATGATCGAGCGTCTCGGCGGCACGCCGCTGGTGGTGCCGCTCGCCCGCGCCGACCGGGGCGCGATCGCCGCACGGCTGGTCGAGGCGGGGTTCGGCGGCGCACAGCCGCCTGCCGCCAGCGCGCCGGTCGGCGACGGGGTCGGCGGCATCGTCTCCCTGCTTGCCCTCGACGGCACCCCCCACCAGGACCATCCGCACCTGACCACCGGGCTCGCCCTCACCGTCACCGTCGTCCAGGCGCTGGGCGATCTGCGGGTGGGCGCGCCGCTGTGGGCCGTCACCCGCGGGGCGGTCACGACGGGCGTGGAGGATCCGGTCACTCAGCCGGAGCAGGCGATGATCTGGGGTCTCGGCCGCTCGCTGGCGCTGGAGACGCCGCGGGTCTGGGGTGGCCTCATCGACCTGCCCACCAGCCTCGACGACCAGACGCTGCTGTGGTTCGGCACCGCACTGACCGCCCCCGGCGGCGAGGATCAGTTTGCCCCCCGCCCGCAGGGCCTGCGGGTGCCCCGTCTGCTGCGCCTCCCCGAGGGCCCCCCCGAGGGCATCGCCGAGACGAATCCCGCGTCGGCGCGGACCGAGGCGCGGGCGGGTGCCTGGCGACCCGACGGAACCGTACTGATCACCGGCGGCACCGGCGCCCTCGGCGCGCAGACCGCCCGCCGCCTGGCCCGCGACGGCGCCCGCCGCGTCGTGCTGGCCAGCCGGCGCGGACCTGACAGCCCCGGCGCCCGGGCGCTGCTCGACGAGCTTGCCGCGCTGGGCACCCATGCCACGATCGACGCCTGCGACGTCGCCGACTCCGACCGGCTCGCCGCGCTGCTGCGCCAGCTGGCCGACGCAGGCGAACCGGTCACCGCCGTCGTGCACGCCGCCGGCACCGCCGGCCCGACGATGCCGCTGGTACGGCTGACACTGGCCGAGTTCGCGGACGTCGTCGCCGGGAAGGTCGCCGGCGCCGGCGCGCTCGACCGTCTGCTCGACGGCCCGGACGGGGCGAAGGTGGCGGCGTTCGTGCTGTTCTCGTCGATCTCGGGGGTCTGGGGCAGCGGCAACCAGGCCGCCTACAGCGCCGGCAACGCCTACCTCGACGCCCTCGCCGCCCGCCGCCGCGCCGAGGGCCGGCCGGCCACCGCGGTGGCCTTCGGCCCGTGGGCCGACGCCGGCCTCGGCGCCGAACCGGCGCTGCGCGACTACCTGACCCGCCGTGGCCTGCGTCCGCTGCCTGCCGAACCGGCCGTCACCGCGCTCACCCGGGCCGTCGCCGCGGGCGAGACGGCGATGACCGTCGTCGACGTCGCCTGGGAGACGTTCCTGCCGTCCATCACCGCGGCCCGGCCCAGCCGTTTCTTCGAGGAACTGCCCGTCGCGGCCCCGCCCGCGGGACCACCCGGGGAGCCGGCACTGTCGGCGCGGGTCGGCCAGGCTGTTCCGACCGTCCTCGGCCTGCGGCCACCGCGGCGCGCCCGGGCGCTGGCCGAACTGGTCCAGGCCGAGGCCGCGGCCATCCTCGGCTACGACACTCCCGAGGAGCTCGACCCGACCCGCCGCTTCCTCGAACTCGGCTTCGACTCACTCGCCTCCGTCGAACTCAGCCGCCGACTGGCCGCGGCGTCCGGCCTGACTCTGGCCACCCAGGTCGTGTTCGAGCATCCGACGGTCACCGAGCTCGCCGCCCACCTCGACACCCTCGCCGCCCAGGTGACCGCCGCCCCCCACCCGGCCGACGCCGCCTCGGGCGCCACCCCGGGCGCCACCGCAGCAGCGTCGGGCACGGCCACGACGGGTGGCGCGGCCGAGGTCGGGGTTCGCGGGCTGTACCGGCAGGCCTGCGCGCAGGGCAAGTTCGCCGCCGGCGTCGGCGTGCTGCGCGCCGCCGCCCGGCTGCGCCCGGTGTTCGACACGGCCGCCGCCTTCGGCCCGCCCGCGCGGCCGGTGCGCCTGGCCACCGGCCCGGCACCCGTCGCGCTGGTGTGCCTGCCGTCGATGGTGGCCCCGTCCGGGCCGCACAACTTCGCCCGGATCGCCCTGCACCTGCACGGCCTGCGCGACGTCTTCGCGTTGCCGCACCCGGGGTTCGGCGACGGCGAGCTGCTGCCGGCGAACGCCGAGCTCGTCGTCGAGATGCACGCCGACACCGTCGCGCGTGCCTTCCCCATCACGCCCGTCGTCCTCGCCGGGTACTCCTCCGGCGGCTGGTTGGCGCACGCGATCGCCTCCGCTCTGGAGGAGCGGGGGGTGCGCCCCGCGGCGGTGGCACTGCTCGACACGTGGCTGCCCACCGACCGCATCCCGGAGGAGGACATCCACGAGGAGCTGCGCGGCATCGCCGTCAACGACCAGGCGTTCGCGCTGATGACCGAGGCGCAGATCACCGCGCAGGGTGCCTACCTCGACCTGTTCGAGAACTGGCGGCCGCGCGGCGTCGCCGCCCCGGTCATGCTCCTGCGCGCGGCCGAGCGGATGCCCCGGCGCACCGTCGCCGAGGACGTCACCGGGCACGGCCAGGCGTGGACGACCGACTGGTCGATGGACCACGACTCCTTCGACGTGGCCGGCGACCACCAGTCGATGATGAACGAGCACGCCGCGTCGACCGCCCGGGACCTGCACCGCTGGCTGGAGCGGCTGGAAGGGGTGAGATAGCCGGGCGGCGGCCCCGCACCACGCGGCGGCGGCTGGTCCGCCGTGCGGTGCGGCGCGGGGACGGCCCTGTCCCCGCGCCGCACCGCTGAGCGGCGGCTCTCAGGTCGCCGAGCGCGGGCTCGGCTGGGTGGCGGCGATCGACTGGCCGGCGGCGACCGCCCGGGCGAGGACGCCGATGTCGGCCTGATCGGTGAACAGCCCGTCGATGCCGGCCTTGAGGTAGGCGACCTGCTCGTCGATGGCCCGGCCGAAGTCGTTCGCCGAGGTGCCGCGGCGGTAGTCCGCCGGCAGGAACGTGTTCTCCGCGCGGAAGGTGTAGGGGTGCAGGACGAGCCCGGCGGCATGCGCGTCGGCGACCAGCGAGGTCGGCCGCCCCAGCGTCCCGTCGGCGGCCTTGGGGATGACCTGAAGCTTGTCGGGGCCGATGGCGTTGGCGTAAGCGGCGATGGCGCGCAGGCCGGCCGGCGTCACGAGGTCGGCGTAGGTCCGCTTGTCCCCGGCGGCGACGAGGTCGAACGGCGCCCCCTCGGCCGACAGCAGCTGCACCACCGAGGTGCGCAGCCCCAGCTTGCGCAGCTGGGCGAGGTTCGTCGTCTCGAAGGACTGGACGAACACCGCCGCGTCGCGCCGGTTCAGGCCATAGCGGTTCAGCGTGTCGACGAGGCGCTGCTCCAGGGGCAGCCCGGCCTTGGCGAAGTAGGTCGGGTGCTTGGTCTCCGGGTAGACGCCGATCTCGCGGCCGAGTTCCTTCGACAACCGGGCCCGCAGGTCGAGGACCTCGGTGAACGTGGGGACCTCGAACAGTCCGTCGTAGAGGGTGTTCTCCTGGCGCACCTCGGGCAGCCGCTCCTTGGCGCGTAGCGTCTTCAGCTCGGCCAGGGTGAAGTCCTCGGTGAACCAGCCGGTGGTCGCGACGCCGTCGAGCGACGCCGTCTTCTTCCGGCCGGCGAACTCGGGGTGGTCGGCGACGTTCGTCGTCCCGCCGATCTCCGGTTCGTGCCGGCAGACGAGGACGCCGTCCTTCGTGGGCACCAGGTCGGGCTCCACGAAGTCCGCACCCAACCGTGCGGCCAGCTCGTAGGAGGCCAGGGTGTGCTCGGGGCGGTAGCCGGAGGCGCCGCGGTGACCGATGACCAGCGTCGAGCGGCGGCGCTCGCCGCCGGCGGTGGGCGCAGCGGCGGCCAGCGCGGGCCCGGCCGCCGCCACCGAGGCGGCGAGCGGGGCGGCGGCGAGTGGTGTGGCGACGATCCCCGCAAGCACGCGGCGGCGGTCCACGGATCCTCCAGCGTGCCCGGGTGGCGACCCTCGCCCCTGGCGGCGCTCACCCAGCGAAGCGAGGACAGATTTCGGCACGGAGGATCGGGCCTTGCCCGCGGGGGTCGCCCAGCCGTCGAGTCGGTGAACATCCCCGCGGGACGCCGACGGGAAAGGCGGGTCCGGCGATTGGATAAACCAATGGCGACGGTGGGCCCGGCGCCGTCGTGGTTAGCGTTGGGCCCGTCCTGGAGCAAATGCTCCGGTGTGGATGCGTCGAACAGCGACGTGACCGGGAGGGAGACCGCGCATGGCGAGCGTCGATCCTGCTGCCTGCCCCGCCGGTGCTGCCCGTCCCGCCGGTGCCGACGGTGCCGTCGGGGGCGTCGGTGCCGTCGGGGGCCGGGTCGCCGTGGTGTCGGAGCCGCGCCGCAAGACGGTCAGCAATCCCTTTCTGCACCGCCTCCAGCGCCGTCACTTTCTGTTGTTCGACGTGCTCCCGATCGCCGGCACCGGGGCCGCCGTCGCCTTTCTGTGGGTGCATCCGCTCGGCGTCACCGAAATCGCGTTGCTGTTCGTGCTCTGGCTGGTGACCGGCCTGGGCATCAGCGTCGGATATCACCGGTTGTTCACCCATCGCACCTTCAAGGCCGCGCCGTCGGCGGCGGCGGTCCTTGCGATCTGCGGCTCCATGGCAGGGCAGGGCGGCGTCGTGTCCTGGGTCGCGCTGCACCGCCGGCACCACGAGTGCAGCGATCGCGAGGGCGATCCGCATTCACCGAACCTCGCCGGCGCCGGGCTGCCGGGGCGGCTGCGCGGCCTGGTGCACTCGCACTTTCTGTGGATGCGCCGGCACGAATACCCCAACGTCGCGCACTATGCCCCGGACCTGATCCGCAACCGGTCGCTGATGCGCGTCGCCCGCCGTTATCACCTGTGGGTCGTGCTGGGGCTGCTGCTGCCCGCCCTCGTCGGCGGCCTGGCCTACCGGAGCTGGGAGGGCGCGGTCAGCGGCCTGCTCTGGGGCGGCCTCGTGCGCATGTTCGTACTGGAACACACCATCTGGGCGATCAACTCGTTTCTGCACATGTTCGGTACCCGGCCGTACGAGTCCCGGGAGAACAGCCGCAACGGCGGGATCTTCGCCCTGCTGACCTTCGGGGAATCCTGGCACAACAACCATCACGCCTTTCCCGACTCGCCGTCGTTCGGGCTCACCTGGTACCGGTTCGACCCCGGTTACTGGCTGATCCGGATCATGGCGGCCTTCGGGCTCGCCCGGGACCTCCGGCTGCCGTCCGGGCAGCGCAGGGCGGCCCAGCGGACCGGGCGCCGCGAGGCTGTCGGGCTCGACCCCGCTGCCTGACCCGGATTCCCCAGACCTGACGCACGGAGGAGAAGACAGGTGCCGGACAGCCGGGAGAACCTCACCACTCGGGATGACGCCGCCACTCGGGATGACGCCGCCACTCCGGATGACGCCGCCGCTCCGGATGACGCTGCCGCTCGGGCGAGCATCGCGCAGTGGTGCCGGGACCATGTCGCGGACATCCTGGAGCAGCCGGTGTCCGAGATCGACCTCGACGCGGATTTCGACCGGCTCGGCGTCGATTCGGCCGTCGCGGTCTCGCTGCTGATCGCGGTCGAGGACCACTACGGCGTCGACGTCGCCCCCGAGGCGCTGTTCGAGAACCCGACGCTCAACGCGCTCGCGGCCTACCTGTACGACCAGGGCGCGCCGGACCTGGCCCAGCGGTGACGGCGCCCGTCGACGCCGACCGGACGGCGGGGGCGGCGGCGGCCGTCCGCTATCACTACGACGTCGGCGACGAGTTCTACCGCCTCTGGCTGGACAGCTCGCTGACCTACTCCTGTGCGATGTGGGAACCGGTCCCCGGGGAGACTCTCGGCGTCGGCGGGGACGCCCNGGCGGCCGCCCAGGAACGCAAGCTGCGCTTCCACCTCGACGCGGTGGGGGCCGACCGGGCCCGGGCGGTGCTCGACGTCGGCTGTGGCTGGGGGTCGGTGCTGGCCCGGCTGGCGGTGCGCCACGGGGTGCCGCGGTCGGTCGGCCTCACGCTCAGCGAACGCCAGGCGGCCCACATCCGCGCGCAGGCCCATCCCGGCGTCGAGGTACGCCTCGAGAACTGGCTGGACTACACCCCGGAAGGCCGCTTCGACGGCATCATCTCGATCGGCGCGTTCGAGCACTTCGCCACGCCGGCGGATCCGCCGGCCGAGAAGATCCGCCTCTACCGCGAGTTCTTCACCCGCTGCCACCGCTGGCTGACACCGGACGGCGTGCTGTCCCTGCAGACGATCGCCTACGCGAACATGCGCCGCGAACAGGCCAACGGGTTCATCCAACGGGAGATCTTCCCCGACGCCGACCTGCCCACCCTCGCCGAGATCACCGCCGCCGCCGAGGGGATCTTCGAGGTCCGGGCGCTGCACAACGGCCGGTTCGACTACGCCCGCACCTGCGAGGAGTGGGCCCGCCGGCTGCGGGCCCGCCGCGACGAGGCGGTGGCGCTCGTCGGGCCGGAGGTCGTCGCCCGCTACGAGCGTTACCTGCGGCTGTCCGCGGTCGGCTTCCGGATGCGCAGGATCTGCCTGCTGCGCCTGGTGCTCGTCCCCTACCGCGCCACCGGCGTCGACGGCCCCGGCGGTCCGGCCCGATGACGCACCGCTCGGCCTCGTCGGCTGGGATGGCCTCGTCGGCTGGGATGTCCTCGTCGGCCGGGATGTCCTCGTCGGCCGGGATGGCCTCGTCGGCTGGGACGGCGGTGTCGGCTGGGACGGCGGTGTCGGCGGCGCCGCGGTTCAACCCGTTCAGCGCCGCGTTCCGCGCCGACCCCTACCCGGTCTACCGGGAGCTGCGCCGGACGTCGCCGGTCCTGCGGACGATGGGCATGTGGGTGCTGACCCGCCACGCCGACGTGCGCGCCGTGCTGCACGACCGCACCTTCAGCGCCGGCCTGATCCCGCGGCTGGTCAGCCGCGCCGCCGGCGGCGACACCCCCGACTCCGGTTCTGCCGACAGCACGGACAGGTCCGACAGCACGGACAGGTCCGGCAACGCGGCGCGGATGGTCCGGCTGGCGCACACGTCGCTCGTCTTCACCGACAACCCCCAGCATGCCCGGCTGCGCGCCCTGGTCAACCGGGTGTTCACCGCCGCCGAGGTCTCCCGGCTGCGGCCCCGGATCGCCGCGATCGCCCGGGGGCTGGTCGACCGGTCGCTGTCCGCGGGCGGCGGCCTGGACGCGGTCACCGACCTCGCCGCGCCGCTGCCCGTCGCCGTCCTGAGCGACTGGATGGCGCTGCCGGGCGACGTGCGGGCCGAGGTCGGCCGGTGGACGCACGACATCCGGTTCCTGCTTGAGCCCGGCCTGATGGCGCCCGCCGAGGTCGCCCGCGTCGGCGAGGTCGTCGCGACCTTCGCCGGCGCCCTGGCCGGCGTCATCGCCGCCCGCCGCGCTCAGCCTGGCGACGACCTGGTCAGCCGGCTTCTCGCCGCGCGCACCGGTGGCGGGGACCGGCTCAGTGATGAGGAACTCGGCTTCCTGTGCATCATGTGCTTCGTCGCGGGCGTCGAGACGACGACGGCGCTCATCGGCAACGGGCTGCTCGCGTTGCTGCACCATCCCGACACCGCGGCGCTGCTGCACCGGCGGCCGGAGCTGGTCGGCGCCGCCGTCGAGGAGGCGCTGCGCTACGACAGCCCACTGCAACTGACCAAACGTCTCGCCACCCGCGACGTCGACCTCGGCGGTACCCCGATCCGCGCCGGTGAGCAGGTGCTGCTCTGCCTCGGCGCGGCCAACCGGGACCCGGCGGTGTTCGACCGGCCGGACAGCTTCGACATCACCCGGCCGGAGCGGGCCCATCTCGCCTTCGGCCACGGGATGCACGGCTGCCTCGGCGGTCTGCTCGCCAGGGCGCAGGCCGAGGTCGTCCTCGGCTGCCTCACCGGCCGCGCCGAACGCCTCGCGCCCGCGGTGGACCTGCGCGATGACCCCGGTGGGCGGGGCCTTTCCCGACAGGAGCACAGCCTCATCGTCCGCGGCCTGACCAGCCTGCCCGTCGTGCTGGCGGGGGCCTGGTGACGGGCGGGCCCGCGGCGGGGACGCGAACCGGGCACGACGTGGCCGGCGCGGCGCCGCCGGACGCGGTGTCGCCGGACGTGCTGCTGCCGGGCGTGCTGCGCCGACGCGCCGTCGGCGATCCGCACGCGCGGGCGTTCGTCCTGCTCGACGAGCATGGCGACGAGCAGGCGACGTTGACCTACCGGGAGCTGTACACCCGGGCGCTGGCCACCGCCGACCGGCTGGGCCGCCGCTGCGGGCCGGGGGAGCGGGCCCTGCTGGTCTTCCCGCAGGGCCTGGAGTTCATCGTCGCCTACTTCGGCTGCCTGTACGCCCACGTCATCGCGGTGCCGGTCAACCCGCCCCGGCGCGGCGCGGTCCAGAACGCCACCCGCGCGATCGTGCGGGACTGTGCGCCGACTGCCGTCCTGTCGACCGGCTCTATGATCGACATGGTCCGGGCGCCGCTGGAGGCGGTCGGCGGGCCGCTGGCCTGGATCGCGGTGGACGAGATCGACCCCGAGCCGTCCCCGGAGTCGGCCGGCGCCACCCCGCCGGCAGTCGCTGCGCCGGCCGACGGGTTGGCGGCCGACGGGATGGCGGTGTGGTCCGGCGAACCGGACGCGGTCGCGTTCCTCCAGTACACCTCCGGGTCCACGGCCGACCCCAAGGGAGTGATGGTCACCCATCGCAACCTGGCCGCGAACCAGGAGATGATCCGGCACGCCTTCGGCCATGACCGGCACTCGACGTTCGTCGGCTGGGCGCCGCTGTTCCACGACCAGGGCCTCATCGGCAACGTGCTGCAACCGCTGTACCTTGGCGCGACCGGTGTCCTGCTGGACCCGGGGGCGTTCATCCGCCGCCCGCTGCTGTGGCTCGCGACGATCTCCCGCTATCGCGCCCACACCAGCGGCGGCCCGAACTTCGCCTTCGACGTCTGTGCGGCCGCGGCGGCCCGCGGCGGCGTGTCCGACCTGGACCTGAGCTGCTGGCGGGTCGCGTTCAACGGCGCCGAACCAATCCGCGCCGACACGCTGCGCCGCTTCGCCGACGCCTTCGCCCCGGCCGGCTTCGACCCGCGGGCGCTCTACCCCTGCTATGGCCTGGCCGAGGCGACGTTGCTGGTCACCGGAAGCCGCAAGGGCCGCGGCCCCCGCACCCTCGACGCCGACATCGACGGCCTCGGCGAGGGCCGCTACGCCCCAGCCCCGCCTGACCGCGGCCGTACCCTCGTCGGCTCCGGCCTCGTCCCCTCGGCCGCCCAGGACACGGGCGCCGCCGCGCTCGGGCCGTGGGCCGCCGCCGAGGTGCGGATCGTCGATCCGGAGACCGGGCGCGGCGCTCCGCCCGACCGGATCGGGGAGATCTGGGTGGCCGGCGACCACGTGGCGGCCGGCTACTGGCAGCGCCCGCAGGCCACCGCCGCCACCTTCCAGGCCCGCTGCGCCGACGCGCCCGGCCGGTCCTATCTGCGCACCGGCGACCTCGGCCTGATCGTCGACGGGGAGCTGTACGTCGTGGGCCGACGCAAGGACATGCTCGTCCTCCGCGGCCGCAACCACTACCCGCAGGACCTCGAACAGACCGCGGTGGCGGCGCATCCCGCGCTGCGGCCCGGCGGGTGCGCCGCCTTCGCGGTACCCGGCGCCGGCGGGGAACGCCCCGTCATCATCCAGGAAGTGCGCGGCGAACCTGGTCCGGCCGCCGACCCCGCGGATGTCGCCGCGTCGATCCGCGCCGCAGTGGTGCGCGAACACGACCTCACGCTGGCGGATCTGGTGCTGGTCCGCCCCGGAGCGCTACCGAAGACCAGCAGTGGCAAGATCATGCGAGCCGCCGCCCGCCGGCGTTACCTGGCGGGCGACTTCGCACCGTGGGCGGCGTCGACGCTCGCCGCGCCGCCCTCGTCCCCGGCCGGCTGAGACGGCCCGATGGCGGTGCACCCGACCAACCCCGACTACGTCCGGTTCGTGACCGAGACGGTTCTCAGCATGCCCGCCGCGGCCCGGCTGGGCTTCCGGGTCGGGCGGGTGGCCCCCGGTGAGGCTGAGCTCCTCCAACCCTGGCTCCACGAGCTCACCCAGCACGACGGCCACCTCCAGGCCGGCGTCCTCGCGTCGCTGGCGGACCTCGCCGCCGGCTGCGCCGCGGGCACCCTGCTGCCGGTCGGCTGGGTCAACATGACCGTCGACATCACCCTGAAGATCCTCGCCCCGGCGAGCGGCGCAGCGTTCCTCGCCCGCGGCAGGGCGGTCAACGCGGGCCTGACGACGACCATTGCCGCCGCCGACGTCTGGTGCGTTCCGACCACAGACGGCGCAACGGACCTCCCCACGGCTCACGGCGGTGCGGGTCTCGGGATCGGCGCCGGCGCGGCGGCGAGCCGGTCCAGGGCCGACGATTCGTTCGGCCCCCGCGAACCCGCACAGACGATGTGCGCCACCGGGCTGATCACCCTGCGCAACATCCGCCGCCCTCCGTCCCGTTCGCCGCGCCCCCACCCAGCTGACGATTGAGTCTCCGCCTTTCCGTGATGCCTGGTCGGCGGGTAGGGATCGGGTGGCGGGGGTGCCCGCGCGCCTGGAGGGGCCGGAGGAGATCCGCGCCTACTTCGCCGCGGCGGCCAAGGCTCCGATCCGGTGGGAGAAGTTCGACGACATGGTGGTCCACGAGACCGCCGACCCGGAGGTCGTCATCGTCGAGTACAACGCCCGCGGAAAGATCACAACAACCGGTGCGGCATACCAGCAGTCCATCATCGCCGTGTTTCAAGTCCACGATGGAAAGATCGTCTTGTATCGCGACTACCTGAATCCGCTTGCCCTTGCCGAGGCGCGCATGGAGCTGTCCACCCCGGCTGAATAGTGGCGTGCTGGGGGCACGACCCCATCGCGGCGCGACGGGTTCCGCGTCGCCGGCCGGCTTCGCCTCGGGTGGTCATGAGGTCCTGCCCGCGGCCGTCGTCGAGGCCGGCGCGGCGGCCCCCGCGGGCGCCGGGGCGATGCCGTGCGCGCGCAGGTAGCGTTCCAGCCGGCCGACGTGGTCGGCGGTCGACCGGTAGGCGAGGTAGCCGTCGGGACGGACGAGGACGGCCTCGCCGATCGCGGCGCCGTAGCGTGCCCGCGCCCGGCCGGCCGGGTCGAGGACGGCGCCATCGCCGCCGGAATGCGCGCGGCCGGAATGCGCGCGGCCGGAAGGATCGTCGCCGGTGTTCCGGCCGGCGGGGGAGGTCGCGACGACCCGAGCGATGACGAGGTCGCCGAAGCGGGCATGGATCAGGGCGGCGTCGTCGTGCAGCCGTCGGGCCGCGTCGTCGTCGCCACCGGCGAACAGCAGCAGCGAGAACCAGGGGGTCCGGGTCGCCTGGCGCAGCGTCGGGCCGTCCGGGGCGGCGAGCGCGATGTCCGGGGCGAGCGCAGCATCCGGGGCGAGCGCGACGTCGGGAGCGAGCGCGCCCGGGTCCGGCACCCCGCGGCGGCGACCGGTGCGGCTCGGTTCGCGTTCGGTGAGGGGGCCGTCGGGGTAGCCGAGCCCGAGCTGGCTGAGCGCGGCCGCCGCCCGGCGGCCCAGCGGCGGGCTCGCGGCGACGAGTCGCAGGGCGAGGCCACGCGCCTGCCGGGCGACCGGATGCTGCGCGGTGATCACGCGGGTCGCCCGGGCCGTGCCGGCCAGCAGCCGGTCGGCGACCGGCTCCCGCTCGGCGGCGTAGGTGTCGAGCAGCGCCGCGTCGGCCCGCCCGGTGGCGACCAGCGCGAGCCGCCAGGCCAGGGCATAGGCGTCCTGCAGGCCGGTGTTCATGCCCTGCCCACCGACGGGACTGTGCGAGTGCGCCGCGTCGCCGGCGAGCAGCACCCGCCCGCGCCGGAACGTCTCCGCCCGGCGCTGGTGGACGCGGAACGTGGTGGTCCAGATCGCCTCGGTCAGCCGCGGTGGATCAGGCAGCCGCTCGTCGAGCAGCCGTTGCAGCTCCGCCAGATCGAGATCGGCGCGGTCGTCGGAGTGGGAGCCGGCGGTATCGGGGAGATCGGCGATGAAGCGCCAGTGCCGGGGGCCGGGCATCGGGAAGGCGGCGACGACCCCGGCGGGGGAGAAGGTCACCTGGCCGTGCGCGCGCTCGCGCGCCCAGTCGGTCACGACGTCGCCGAGGGCGAAGGTCTCGGGCAGGTCGTAGCCATGTGTGGCGATGCCGGCGGTGTGCCGGACCTGGCTGTGCGCGCCGTCGCAGCCGACCAGCCAGTCGGCGAGGACGGTCCGCGTCGAGCCGTCCGCGTGCCGCAGCACCGCCACGACATGCTCGTCCTCCTGCCGGACCGCCACACACTCGGCGCCCGTCTCGATCCGCACCCCCAGCCGCGCGGCGTGCGAGCGCAACAGGTCCTCGATCTGCGGCTGCGGCAGCGACAGGGTGAACGGGAAGGGGCTCGGCACCCGATCGATGGGCAGCCGCACGACGGTCCCCGCGCGCCGGCCCGCCTCCCTGCTGCCGCCCGCGTCGTGTCGGCCGCTGACGTCGTGCACCTCGACCTGGCGCAGCGGACGGCCGCGGCGCACCGCCTCGGCGGCCAGGCCGAGGTCGTCGAGCAGCATCAGCGTGCGGCTGCTGACGGCGAGGGCGCGGCTGCCGGGGGGTCGGAGCGTCGCCCGTTCCACGATCCGGGTGCGCACCCCGCGCCGGGCCAGCTCGGCGGCGACCAGCAGACCGGTCGGGCCGGCGCCGACGACCAGGACGCCGGGCCGGTCCGCGGAACTCGGCATGCGTGCACCGTAGTGACGTCACGCGGAGTGGGCAACTGCTGACCGATGCGGTCGCGGCAGCGGCGTTTCAGTGCTCGCGGATCACCGTCGCCACCGTGTATGGACGGCCGGCCGGGCCGCCCGCGCTGACCTCGTACACCGCCAGGGAACGGCCGCGGTGGACCGCGCGGGTCGTGAAGGTGACGGGATGGTTGCCGTCGCCGGGGCGCAGGAAGCTGATCCGGATCGACGTGGTGTGGGGTGGCCCGTCCGGGTCCGCCAGCGCCACCGCCAGATCGGAGCCGCACAGCAGCACGCCGCCGTGCACCGTGTTGTGCGGGTTCTGCATCCCGGGACCGCTCGGTAGGACGAGCGCCGGCCAGCCCGCCTCGGGCCCCGCCGCCCCGGCCGCCGGTGACGCCCCGGCCGCCGGTGACGCCTGCTCGGGGATCGCTCCGGCCGACGCCGACGCCGACGCCAGATCGAGGGTCTCGAACAGGGACCCGTGGTCCGCGGGTGGCAGGGGCGGGCGCATGCCGCCCGGCGGCAGGATGTCCGCCGGGACGTAGCGGCAGCGGCCGGTGGCCACGGCCACCACCCGGCCCTCACCGTCGTACACGGTGGCGGCCGCGAGCCCACCGACGGCGTCGCGGCCCAGCAGCGTGGCGTGCGCGGTCAGCTCCGGGCCGGCCCACGGCGGGGGGNCGACGACCTCCAGCGAGAGCTGGGAGGTCACCGAATGCCGGTCGCCGAGGCGGGCCCGCAGGATCGCCGAGCCGATGGCGTCGTCGACCACGACGCCGAGCGAGCCGACCGTCGGGACGCCGCCCGGCCCGGCCAGCCACGGCCCGATCCGCATCCGTACCCGGGTGCCGTCGTCGCCGTGCACGGGGGGCAGCACCCGGAACCGGGTCTCGGCGTACTCCCTGGCCTCGACCTCGGGCGGCTCGGCCCGCCCCGTCGTCGTGGTCAAGCCTTCGGCCCGCCGGCGACGTAGATGATCTGACCGGAGACGAAGCCGGCGCCCTCACTGACGAAGAACGACACGGTGTGCGCGATGTCGTCGACCTCGCCGACCCGGCCGACCGGGATCACCCCGGAGGACGCGGCGACGTACTCCTCCCAGGTCTTGCCCATGCGGGCGGCGGTGGCCCGGGTCATGTCGCTGGCGATGAAGCCCGGCGCGATGCAGTTCGCGGTGACGCCGAACTTGCCGAGTTCGATCGCCGCCGTCTTCGTGAAGCCCTGCAGGCCGGCCTTGGCGGTGGAGTAGTTGAGCTGGCCGCGGTTGCCCAGCGCCGACGTGCTCGACAGGTTGACGATGCGGCCCCAGCCGGCGTCGACCATGTGCTTCTGGACCGCGCGGGTCATCAGGAACGCGCCGCGCAGGTGCACGCCGATCACCGAGTCCCAGTCGGCCTCGCTCATCTTGAACAGCAGGTTGTCCCGGGTGATGCCGGCGTTGTTGATCAGTACGGTCGGCGCGCCGAGCCCCTCGGTGACGGCCGCGACGGCCGCGGTGACCTGCTCGGGGTCGGCGACGTCCGCGCCGACCGCCAGGGCGCGACCGCCGGCCGCGGTGATCGCCTCGACGGTGCCCTTGGCGGCGGCCTCCTCCAGGTCGAGCACGGCGACCGCCAGGCCGTCGCGGGACAGCCGCTGGGCGATCGCGGCGCCGATGCCGCGGGCCGCTCCGGTGACGATCGCGACGCGGGTGGGGGTTTCGGACACGGGCGTACTCCTAGTGGTTGAGGCCGACGGCCGAGCTAGAGGGACATTTGCGCTGACCTTCCGGCCAGTCAAGCGAATGGTCACCCTGGGCGGCCGGCGTGCCGAGGCGATCTGCGGCGCGCGCCGGATGGAGTATGAAGGAAACCGTTGTAGGGCGGGCCGGTACAGCCGGCGACGCGAATGTCGTCGTGAGGAAGCTGCGGACATGTCTGTTGCCGAGCCCGTCGGGGCGGCCCACGAGGAGCGCCCGGGGGCGGACCGACGGGTGCGCCTGCCGAAGTCGGCCGAGCTCGTCGCCGGTCACCTGCGCCGGCAGATCGTCCGCGGCGAGCTCGCCGCCGGCGAGGCGCTGCCGTCCGAAAGCGCGCTCATGGCCCAGTTCCACGTCTCGCGCCCGACGCTGCGCGAGGCCTTCCGGGTGCTGGAGAGCGAATCGCTGATCATGGTGCGGATGGGGCCCGGCGGCGGGGTGCGGGTGCGCCCGCCGAACGTCGACGTCGCCGCCCGCTACGCCGGCCTGATCCTGCAGCACCAGGGCACCGCGCTCGCCGACGTGCTGGCGGTCCGCGAGGTCGCCGAGCCGCAGGCCGTCGCCCACCTCGCCCGCGCCGGCGGGCCGAAGGAGATCGCCCGGCTGCGGGCGGCCCTGGCCGAGCCGGTCGACCCCGCCGCGTCGCCGCTGGAGACGCTGCGCCACTTCGAGCGGTTCCATCCGCTGCTGATCGAGCTGACCGGCAACCAGACGCTGCGGGTCCTCATGGGCATGATCGAGCACATCGTCGAGCTCGCGGACCGCTCGCGGGTGCAGTCGGACGCCGGCTCGCCCGACCTGGACACGGCGATCGCGCGCAGCCGGGCCGCGCACGCCCGGGTCGTGGACCTCATCGAGGCCCGCGACGCCGAACGCGCCGAGCGGCTGTGGCGCCGCCACCTCGTCGCCGGCCGGGACTACCTGGAGCGCGGCGACGGCACGACCGTCCTGGACATGTTCGGCTGACCAGCCCGCCCCGCGCCGGCCGCCCGTCACCTGCCGGCCGCTCGTCACCCGGTGGCTGCCCGCAGTGCTCCGCCCGCCGGCCGGGCTCACCTCTCGGTGGACCCGGCGAGGACGTCGGGCGACGCGGCCCCGGCCGGCTCCGCGGGGGCCGGGGCGTCGGGGGCCTGCGCGGTGATGCCGGCGAGCGCGGCGATGCGGTCGAGCTGGTGCTGCGGGTCGCGCAGCAGCAGCCGGTCGGTCGTCGCCCGCTTGAGGTACAGGTGGGCGGAGTGCTCCCAGGTGAAGCCGATGCCGCCGTGCACCTGGACGTTCTCACCGGCGGCGAGCAGGGCCGCCTCCGAGCAGGTCAGGCCGGCGATGCTGGCCACCTCGGGCAGCTCGGCGGGNGACTCGTCGGCCGTCCACGCCGCGTACATCACCGCCGACGTGGCCGCCTCCACCTCCAGCAGCACGGTCGCCAGCTTGTGCTTGATCGCCTGGAAGGAGCCGATCGGCCGGCCGAACTGCTCGCGCTGCTTGGCGTAGTCCACCGCCGACGCCAGGGCCGCCTCGGCGACGCCGAGCTGCTCGGCGGCGAGCAGGGTGACCGCCGCGTCCAGGGTGCGGGCCAGGCCCGGCGCGCCGGCGCCGTCGGCGCCGAGCAGGACACCGGGCGTGCCGGTGAGGGTGACCCGGGTCACCCGCCGGGTCGGGTCGACGACGGGCAGCGCCTCGACCGCCAGACCCGCCGCGCCGGCGTCGACGAGGAACAGCGACGTCCCGGCGGCGGTGGTGGCGGTGACGACGAACAGCCCGGCGCTCTGCCCGTCGAGCACCCAGTCCTTGACGCCGGTCAGCGCCCAGCCGTCCCCGGCGCGCTCGGCCGTGGTCGTGGGGGTGGCGTCCCAGGCCCGGCCGGGTTCGCGGGCGGCGAGGGTGCCGGTGGTCGTGCCGGCGGCCAGGCCCGGCAGGTGGGCGGCGGCGGCATCGGCGTCGCCGGCGTGTAGCAGCGCCTGGGTGGCGAAGCTGGTCGACAGCAGCGGCGCGCACAGCAGGCTGCGGCCGGCCTCGCTCAGCGCGATGCCGAGCTCCACCAGGCCGAACCCGGCCCCGCCGTACTCCTCCGGCACGGCGAGAGCCGGCAGCTCCAGCTCGTCGCACAGCCGCTGCCAGGTCACCGGGTCCCACCCGGTCGGCGTGGCCATGTCGCGCCGCACCGCATCGGCGTCGGCGACCTCGGCGAAGTAGCGCCGGATGCCGCGGCGCAGCTCGTCGTGTTCGGGACTGTACCGGAACTGCACGGAACCTCCAGCGGGTGACCGGGCCCGGCGACCGGAGTGTGTCGGCGAGTCGGCGGACGTCGACGGGACCCTGTGCTTGAGACAGGACACTGTGCTCGAGACACAAGGATAGGGATATTGTTTATCTGATTCTAGCCGTCGCGGGTGTGGGGAGGTCCGGGTGGACACGCGGTATCCGGCGGAGGTGGAGCAGTTCCGTGCCGAGGTGCGGGCGGTGCTGGCGGAGGAGCTGCCCCCGGGCTGGCCGGGGACGGGCGCCCTGGGCGACGCGGCGGCGGTGCGCGAGTTCGTGACCGGATGGCGCCGGACGCTGCACCGCCGCGGGCTGCTGGGGGTGGCCTGGCCGGTGGAGCACGGCGGCCGGGGGCTGACCACCCTGCACCAGGTGGTGCTGGTGGAGGAGCTGACCCGGGCCGGGGTGCCGTTCGGGGTGCAGCCGCAGGACTCGACCGGGTTCAAGATGCTGGGCAACACCCTGCTGCGCTACGGCACCGAGGCACAGAAGGCGGCGATCCTGCCCGGCCTGCTGTCCGGCGAGCAGATCTGGTGCCAGGGGTTCTCCGAGCCGAACGCCGGCTCCGACCTCGCCGCGGCGGGGACGCGGGCGCGCCTGGTCGACGGCGAGTGGCACATCGACGGGCAGAAGATCTGGACGTCGGGTGCGCACCGTAGCACGGGGATCTTCGTGCTGGCCCGCACGGAGCCCGAGGCGGCCAAGCACCGGGGGCTGTCGTTCCTGCTGGTGCCGTTGGACCAGCCGGGGGTGGAGGTCCGCCCGATCCGGCACATGACCGGCGGGGNGGNCTTNTGTGAGGNGTTCTTCACCGACGCCCGCTGCCCCGCGGACGCCATCGTCGGCAAGCCCGGCGACGGGTGGAAGGTCGCCTCGACCCTGCTGACCTACGAGCGCGGCGAGGAGGCGGCGACCAACCCGATCCTGTTCGCCGCGGAGCTCGACCGGCTGGTGGAGCTGGCGCGCCGGCGCGGGGTCGCGGACGATCCCGTGGTGCGCCGGCGGCTGGCGTACTTCCGGGCCCGGGTGGAGGTCATGCGCTTCCTCGGCTACCGGATCCTCAGCGACGTGCTGGCCGGCGGCGAGCTGGGGGCGGCGTCGTCGGTGTCGAAGCTCTACTGGAGCGAGTACCACCGCGAGGTCACCCAGCTCGCGCTGGACATCGAGGGGCTCGACGGCCTGGTGCTCGTCGGCAAGGGGCCGTCGCGGCCGCTGCGGACCGACGACCCGGGCGCCGACCCGGAGTCGACGGCGAGCTGGTGGGAGGTCTCGCTCAACGCCCGGGCGGGCACGGTGTACGCGGGCACCTCGGAGGTGCAGCGCAACATCCTCGCCGAGCGCGTCCTCGGCCTACCCCGCGAGCCAGCCGCCTGAGTCCGTCGGCGCCCCGGGCTCGCCGGGGCGCCCGAGCAGGTCCAGCGTGGCCTCGTCGCGCCCGCCCTGGCCGAGGTAGCGGGCGCCCGCGGCCAGGTGGCGCCGCCAGAGGTCCTGCGCGCCGGCGGCGTCCCCGGCCTCGACGAGGTCCACGAGCATGGCGTGCACCCGCACGGTGCCGCGCTCGGCCCGCTCCAGCTCCGGGGTGCCGAGGTCGGCCTCGACGCGCGTCCAGGTGGTCCGGTTGATGATCTCGCCGAGCAGGGTGATCAGCAGGGCGAGCGTCTCGTTGCCGGCGAGGTGGACCACGAGGGTGTGGAACTCGTTGTGCAGCCGCACCCCCTGCACCCGCTCGGTGGCCGCGTCGTGCTCGGCCAGCAGGGCGCGCAGCGCCCGCAGGTCGGCCTTGGTGCGCCGGCGGGCCAGCGCGGCGGCGGTCGGCGGTTCGAGCAGCAGCCGGGCGTCCCAGACGTCGGCGATCGTGGTGGCGCGGTGCTCCAGGACGAGCCCCGCGTAGCGGGCCGCGACCGCCGGGTTCGGCGACTGGACGCGGGCCCCGCCGCCCGCGCCCCGGCGGACCGTGATGAGCGACTCCGCCTCCAGGATGCGCAGCGCCTCCCGCAGGGTGGGGCGCGAGACCCCGTACTGCCCCATGAGCACGGCCTCGGGTGGCAGCGCCTGACCCTCGGCGAGGGTGTTGCGGATGATGGCCTGCCGCAGGTCCGAGGCGACCAGCTCGGCCATCTTCGGCACGCGCATCCGCCGGCCGATGGCGTCGCGTGGCCGTTGCGGACCGCCTGCAGCCACGCTGTCTCCTTCGGTCGGGCGGGGGAGGGATCGGGCGGAGCGAGGACCGATGTCGAGCATTCTAAGATGTAAATAATTTAGCGCTCAAGGGCGTCGGGTCGGGGGCGATCACGTCGGATCGCGGGGGCCGCGACGGGACGGGCCCGCCGGCAGGCGACGTGTCTTGACGAGGCTCGACGCGTCCCGCCGAGGCTCGACGCGCCTCGGCGCGGCGGTGCGATCACCTGAACGACAGGTGTGGCGTATGCGGACAACTTTGGGTAGCGTCCCCATCGGCTGGTCAGCGTGCCCCGCCGCGGCGGGAGCCGGGCGGATGGTCGGGCCGGCAGCTACGACGAACCGCGAGTACGGGGGTGCGCGCGTCCGGCGATTTCCGGAGTGATCCTTCGCGTCCGCGGGTTCGTGTTCCGCACGCCGTTCGCGTTCGCTCGGGAGTCCCGCCGGTATGCCTCGCACACGTTCGTCTCTGGTCCTGGCCGTCGCGCTGCTCGCGCTGACCGTCCTCACGGGCGGCTGCTCGTCGGGCACGCAACCCGCGGCCGCCAGCTGCGACACCCCCGGGATCACCGCCGACCAGGTCCGCCTCGGCCTGCTCTACCCGGACTCGGGCCCCACCGCGTCGTCGCTGGCGGCCGTGCGGGCCGGGATCGACGCCCGCCTGGGGCTGGCGAACGAGGCCGGCGGCATCCACGGTAGGAAGATCGTCTACGACTGGCGGGACGACCAGGGCACGACGGAGGCGAACACGATCGGCGCCCGCGACCTGATCGAGGGCAAGGGGGACTTCGGCATCCTCGAGTACTCCCTGGCCGCCGACGGCAGCGCCGGCTACCTCGCCGAACGGGACGTGCCGGTGGCGGGCCTGGCCGCCAGCGACAGCTGGTCGACCAGGCGGAACATGTTCTCCTTCTCCTACACCACCGGTGCGGCCAGCGACACCTACGGCACCTTCGTGAAGTCCCGCGGCGGCACCCGGGCGGCCCTGCTCACCACCGCCCTGTCCACCGGGGTCAGCGACGCCGGCGCCCGCCTGTCCGCGAGCCTGCGCGCGGTCGGCATCCCCGTCGTCGACCAGATCGGCTACACCGCGAACGCCGACAGCCCGGCCGCGATCGCCCGGCGGCTCGCCGCCACCGGAGCCGACACGCTGCTCACCGTCGTCGGCACCCCCGACCTGCCGGCGGTGCTGCGCGAGCTGCCCGCCACCGGGTGGAACCCGAAGGTGATCCTCTCGGTCAGCGGCTACGACAGCCAGCTCCTCGCCGAGGCGGGCGGCGCCATGACCGGCGTCATCGTGCCGGTGTTCTACCGGCCCTTCGAGGCCGGCGGGGCGCCCATCGCCGGCTACCTCGATGCGATGACGCGCTACGCCCCCCAGATCGCCAACCCCCGCCAGGACCTCGCGATGATCGCCTACATCGACACCGACCTGTTCCTGCGCGGGTTGCAGCAGGCCGGCGCCTGCCCGACCCGGCGGGGCTTCATCGACGCCCTGCGCTCGGTGCGCAGCTACGACGCCGGGGGCCTGATCTCGCCCCTCGACCTGAGCACCAACCTGGGCCGGCCCACCACCTGCCTCGCGTTCGTCCAGGCCAACGCCGCCGGCTCCTTCGACGTCCTCGACGAGCGGCTGTGCGGGCGGGAGCTGCCCGCGTCCGGCGGCGCCGGCTGAGCGATCGCCGCGCCGGCCCCGGCCACATCTGCCGCCCACGTGCGCTAAACACAGGGGAGAGCTGCTTTCTTGGCGCCAAGAACCGGAGGTCGGATGGATCGGGGTGCGGGACCGCTGGCCGGACTGCGCGTGCTGGAACTCGCCGGCCTCGGCCAGGTGGCGATGGCCGCGATGGCGCTCGCCGATCTCGGTGCGGACGTGGTCCGCCTGGACCGTCCGGGCGGCGGCCCCTACCCCGCCACGGCGGGCGACCCGGTGCTGCGCGGGCGCCGGCATGTCACGGTCGACCTGCGCTCGCCGCAGGGCCGGGACACGGCCCTGGACCTCGCCGCGGCGGCCGACGTGGTGCTGGAGGCGATGCGCCCCGGCGTCGCCGAGCGGCTCGGGATCGGCCCGCAGGACTGCCTCGCCCGCAACCCCCGGCTGGTCTACGGGCGCATCACCGGCTGGGGCCAGCAGGGGCCGCTGGCCCAGCAGGCCGGCCACGACATCAACTACATCGCGCTGACCGGTGTCCTGGGTGCGCTGGGGCGCGCCGGNGAACGGCCGCTGCCGCCGCTGAACCTGCTCGGCTTCGCCGGCGGCGCGATGCAGGGCGTCGTCGGGGTCCTCGCGGCGCTCCACGAGGTGGAGCGCTCCGGCCGGGGCCAGGTCGTCGACGCCGCCATCGTCGACGGGGTCAGCCTGCTCGCCCAGATGGTCTGGTCGTTTCGCGGCCAGGGACGGTGGAACGATGCCCGCGAGAGCAACCTGTTCGACGGGCACGCCCCCTTCTTCGACACCTACACCTGCGCCGACGGCCGGTTCGTCGCTGTCGCGGCGATGGAACCGGCCTTCTACGCGAACCTGCTGCGCGGCCTCGACCTGGCCGACGCCGACCTCCCGCCGCAGGACGACGAGCAGGGCTGGCCGGTGCTGCGCGCCCGCTTCACCGAGGCCTTCGCGCGCCGCGCCCGCGACGAGTGGGTGGCCGCCTTCGCCGACCTCGACGCCTGCCTGACGCCGGTGCTGACCTTCGACGAGGTGGCGGCGCACCCGCAGATCGCCGCCCGCGGTACGGTCGTCGAGGTGGACGGGATCACCCAGGCCGCGCCGACTCCGCGCTTCTCCGCCACCCCGGCGCCGCCCCCGCGCCCGCACACCGACCCCGAACCCGCCGAGGGGATCCTCGCTGCCTGGCGCGACCGCTGACGTCGCGCTGAGGTCGGCCGTCGCGTTGAGGTTGGCCGTCGCGCTGCGGTCGGCCCGACCCGCCGGCGGGCACCCGCGAGACATCTCGAGCGGCCCGGCGGGGCTATGTTGGGGATCTTCTAGCTGGAGGTGAGGGCGATGGGCAGTCCGACGCCGCGGATCCCCCGTCACGTCCCCGTCGATGCCGCCGCCCGGCACGGCACGCTGCGTATCGCCGACTATCAGCTCGGCGATCACCTCGTGTGGGCGGCCACCGACGATCTCGGTGTCGTCGCCCTGGCCGGGACGCGCGAGGAGCTCCAGCGGGCCCTGGCCGAGTTCCCGGAGTAGCGGCAGGCGGCACTGCTCGCCGGGCCGAAGGTCCCCGCGGGCTCTTCTCGAGGTCCCTGTGTCCGTGCTGCCCGCAGCGATGTACTGCTCCGGACGCGATCGAGTTCTGGACTTGATCAGGATGGCTGGGAGTGCCCGTGATGAGTGTTGTGGATGGCCGGCCGGCGCATCATGAGGGGCTGGCATCGTGGGTGCGGGACGTGGCCGCGCTCACCGAACCCGACGAGATCGTCTGGTGCGACGGTTCCGAGGAGGAATGGGAGCGGCTCACCGGCCAGCTTGTCGCGGCGGGCACCTTCGTCCGGCTGAATCCGGCCCTGCGCCCGAACAGCTTCCTGGCCCGCTCACACCCCTCGGACGTCGCCCGGGTCGAGGACCGCACGTTCATCTGTTCGGTGTCGCCCGGGGATGCGGGGCCCACGAACAACTGGGCGGATCCGGACGAGATGAGGTCCACGTTGCGGGGCCTGTTCACGGGAGCGATGCGGGGACGGACGATGTATGTCGTCCCGTTCTCGATGGGCCCGCTCGGTTCGCCGATCTCCCAGCTCGGGGTCCAGATCACCGACTCGCCCTACGTCGTCGTGTCCATGCGGATCATGACGAGGATGGGGAAGGCGGCGCTGGACCTGCTCGGGGCGGACGGCATGTTCGTGCGGGCCCTGCACAGCGTCGGTGCCCCCCTGGCGCCCGGTCAGACGGACGTTGCCTGGCCCTGCAACCCCACGAAGTACATCACGCACTTCCCGGAGACCCGGGAGATCATCTCCTATGGTTCGGGCTACGGCGGGAACGCGTTGCTGGGCAAGAAGTGCTTCGCGTTGCGGATCGCCTCGGTGATGGGTCGTGACGAGGGCTGGCTCGCCGAACACATGCTGATCCTGAGGCTGACGAATCCGGCCGGGCAGGTGCGTCACGTCGCGGCGGCCTTCCCGTCGGCGTGCGGGAAGACCAACCTGGCCATGCTGGTCCCCACGATCCCCGGCTGGCGGGTCGAGACGGTCGGCGACGACATCGCGTGGATGCGGTTCGACCGGTCGGGGGAACTGCGTGCGATCAACCCGGAGAACGGCTTCTTCGGGGTGGCTCCGGGAACCGGACCGTCGACGAATCCGAACGCTGTCGCGGCCCTGCACGCCAACTGCATCTTCACGAACGTGGCCCTGACCGACGACGGCGACGTCTGGTGGGAGGGTCTCACCGACGCCCCGCCCGAGCACGCCGTCGACTGGCGGGGNGACGACTGGACGCCGGCGTCCGGGACGCTGTCGTCGCACCCGAACGCGCGGTTCACCGCGCCGGCATCGCAGTGCCCGTCGATCGCCGACGGGTGGGAGGACCCGGCCGGGGTGCCCGTCGACGCCATTCTGTTCGGCGGGCGCCGCGCCGGCGTCGTCCCCCTGGTCGTCGAGGCCCGGGACTGGGCGCATGGGGTCTTCCTCGGCGCCACGGTGTCCTCGGAGACGACCGCCGCCGCGGTCGGGACGGTCGGCCGGCTGCGCCGCGACCCGTTCGCCATGCTGCCGTTCTGCGGCTACGACATGGCCGACTACTGGGCCCACTGGCTCGCCATGGGCCGGGTCCCGCACGCGCGACTGCCGAAGATCTTCTACGTGAACTGGTTCCGGCGCGCCGCCGACGGCCGCTGGCTGTGGCCCGGGTTCGGGGAGAACAGCCGGGTGCTTGCCTGGGTGTTCGAACGAGCGGCGGGGACGGCGGAGGCGGTGGACTCCCCGATCGGGCTCCTGCCCGCCCCCGGTGCGCTCGATCTGACCGGCCTCGACCTGCCCGCGCGAGACGTCGCCGAGCTGTTCGCCGTCGACGTCGAGGAGTGGCGGGCCGAGGCGGACTCCATCGAGGAGCACTTCGCCGGCTTCGACCGCCTGCCCGCGGCGATGAGCGAGCAGCTCGACGGGCTGCGCCGGCGCCTCCAGCGATCCGCCGTCCACGCCGCCCCGGCCGCCAGGACGCCCGAGTAGGTCCCGCCTGCCCGGGCGATCCTCGGCGTGGCACGCCGGTCGAACCTGGACCGTCGCCCTCTAGACGGACGGTTCGGGGGCCGGCTGGGAGTCGTCCCAGGTCCAGTTACGGATCTCGGGCAGGTCCTCCAGATGGTCGCGAATGTAGTCGTGGTGGCGGCTGAGCTGAGTTTCGCAATGGGTGACGAGCCGGTCGGTGCCGGGATGGGTGGTGCGGGCGAACTCGATGGCGAGGCGAGCGAGGTGGTAACGACTGACCTCGTTGCGGACGAGCATGTCGAACGGGGTGGTCGTCGTGCCCTGCTCGATGAAGCCGCGGACGTGGAAGCGCTGGGGGTTGCGCCGGCCGTGCAGGAGCTGGTGAACGCCCCGGCTGTAGCCGTGGAACCCGACGACGACGTCGGTCTCGTCGGTGAACAGGGCCCGGAACATCGGGTTGGAGAAGCCGTGCGGATGCAGGTCGCTGCGCAGCAGGGCCATCAGGTCGATCACGTTGACGACCCGGATGGAGAGGCTGGGCACGAACTGGCGTAGCAGCTGGGCGGCGGCGAGGATCTCCATGGTGGGCACGTCGCCGATGCCGACGAGAACGATGTCGGGATCGCGGCCGAGCTGGGATTCGGTGCCGGCCCAGTCCCAGACGGAGCCACCGCGGGCGGCGTGCTCGTCGGCCTCGGCGGCGGTGAGGTACTGCAGATGCGGCTGCTTGTCGGCGACGAGCAGGTTGACGTGGTCGCGGCTGCGCAGGCAGTGGTCGGCGACGGACAGCAGGCTGTTGGCGTCCGGCGGCAGCCAGATCCGGATGACTCCGGGGGACAGCGGCACGACGGTGTCGATGAGGCCGGGTCCCTGGTGGGAGAAGCCGTTGTGGTCGTTGCGCCAGCAGGTGCTGGTCAGCAGCACGTTGAGGCTGGGGACGGGCTCCCGCCAGCCGAGCTTGGCCCCTTCCTGCAGCCATTTCGTGTGCTGGACGAGCATCGAGGCGGACACCATGGCGAACGCCTCGTAGGTGGCGAACAGGCCGTGGCGGCCGGTGAGGGTGTAGGCCTCCAGCCAGCCCTGGCACAGATGCTCGGAGAGCACCTCCATGACCCGGCCCGAGGGGGAGACCCGGTCGTCGTGCGGGTCGATGGGGGCGACCATGCAGCGGTCGGTCACCTCCAGGATGGCGCCGAGCCGGTTGCTGGTGAGCTCGTCGGGGCTGAACACCCGGAAGGTGGTCGGGTTGTCGCGGTAGACGTCGCGCAGCAGCTCGCCGAGCGGCCGGGTCGTCTCGTAGGAGACGCGACCGCGGTGGCGCGGGTCGATGTCCAGGGTGTAAGCGCGCCGGTCGGGCAGGCGCAGCGGTTCGGTGCGCCGGCCGCCGTTGGCGTAGCTCGTGGCCCCCAGCCGTTTGTCCCCGACCGGGGCGAGCGCGGCCAGCTCGGCGGCGAGCCGGCCGTCGGCGTCGAACAGCCGCTCGGGTTGGTAGGACCGCAGCCACGCGTCGAGCTGGGCCAGGTGCTCCGGGTTGTCGCGGACCCCGGCAAGGGGCACCTGGTGGGCGCGGAAGGTGCCCTCCACCTGCACGCCGTCGACCTCATGCGGGCCGGTCCAGCCCTTCGGGGTGCGCAGCACGATCACCGGCCAGGTCGGGGTGTCGGTGACCGTGCCGCCGGGGCGGCGGGCGGCGTGCTGGATGCGCCGGATCGCCTGGTGGGCCGTGGCGAGGGCGGCGGCGAAGTCCCGGTGGACCTGGCGGACGTCGGAGCCTTCGACCCACAGGACCTCGTAACCGTGGCCGGCGAGGTAGGCGGTCACCTGGTCGCGGCTGCGGCGGCCGAGAACGGTGGGGTTCGCGATCTTGTACTGGTTGAGGTTCAGGATGGGCAGGACCGCGCCGTCCCGGGCCGGGTTGAGGAAGGTGATGCCCTTCCAACTGCCCTCCAGCGGGCCGGTCTCGGCCTCCCCGTCGCCGACGACGGCGGCGACCAGCAGATCGGGGTGGTCGAACGCGGCCCCGAAGGCGTGCACCAGGGCGTAGCCGAGCTCGCCGCCCTCGTGGATCGACCCCGGCGTCGGCACGCTGACGTGGCTGGGGATCCCGCCCGGGGTGGAGAACTGCTCGACCAGCCTGGTCAGCCCCGCCGTGTCCGCGGACACCCGCGGGTAGATCTCGGAGTAGGTGCCTTCCAGGTAGGTGTTCGCGACCAGCGCCGGGCCGCCGTGCCCCGGGCCCGCCACGTACAGCACGTCCTGGCCGGTCAGGCTGACCAGCCGGTTGAGATGCGCGTACACCAGGTTCAGCGCCGGCGATGTCCCCCAGTGGCCGAGCAGCCGCGGCTTGATGTGTTCGCGGCGCAGCGGCTCCCGCAGCAGGGGGTTGGCCCGCAGGTAGATCTGGGCGGCCGTCAGGTAGTTGGCGGCGTTCCAGTAGGCGATCAGTCGGTCCAGCGACGGTTCGTCCAGCTCCGGAGTCGGACGGTCGAGTCCGTCGACGTCCACCGTGGCAGTCATGGTGCCAAGACTCCCACCCGTCCCGCCCACCACATACAGGTGTCCGATTCCGGGAAGGTCCCCGAACCGGGAAGGTCTGCCGTCGGGGGTCCGAAGGGCCCGAGGCCAGGTGCCTTCCGGCATTCGTCGCCGAGATGCTCCATGGACAGGATGACATTGCCCACATCGGTGGGGGACACGGGCCGGCTCGGGAACCCACCGGTCCCCGATCGCCTTCGGGCCGGCCGGGGATCCTTCGGGACGCCGGGATCCTTCGGGACGCCGGGATCCTTCGGGACAAGGACAGGAGACGATCGATGTCGGGTCAGGACCAGGTACTGCTGACCTCAGCCCGGGACGCGACCCCGGCCACCGCGGACCGGCTGCCCCCGCCGGACCGGCTGCCCGACGAACGACGGCTGTCCTCGCTGGTGGCCTCCGGGGCCCGGGTGCAGCCGCAGCTGCGGGCGATCGCCCGCCGGCTGGCGGTGTTCCACGAGCAGGGCGAGACCTCGCCGGAGATCGCCCGGGCGGGCGGCCTCGCCGCGCTGCGGGCGCTGTGGCTCGAAGGCCTGGTGGGCGTCGAGCCGTTCCGTGACCTGCTGGACGGCGAGGTCGTAGACGAGATCGGCCGACTCGCCCTGCGCTACCTCGACGGCCGGGCGGCCCTGTTCACCGAGCGGCAGCGGGCGGGTCGCATCCGCGACGGGCACGGCGACCTGCTCGCCGACGACGTCTTCTGCCTCGACGACGGTCTCCGCATCCTCGACGGCCTGGAGTTCGACCGGCGGTTGCGGGTCGGCGACGTCCTCGGCGACGTCGCCTTCTTCGCGATGGACCTCGAACGGCTCGGCCAGCCGGGGGCGGCACGGTACTTCCTGGACGCCTACCGGGAGTTCTCCGGCGAGACCCACCCAGCCTCCCTGGAACATCTCTACCTCGCCTACCGGGCCTTCGTCCGGGCCAAGGTCGCCGGCATCCGGGACCACCAGGGGGAGCCGGGCGCGGCCGACGCGGCCCGCGAGCTGGCCGCGCTGGCCCTGCGCCACCTGCGCCGCGGCCGGATCCGGCTGGTCCTGGTCGGCGGCCTTCCCGGGACCGGCAAGTCGACCCTGTCCCAGGGGCTGGCCGACGGGGCGGACGGCTGGGTGCGGATCGGATCCGACGCGGTGCGCAAGGGGCTGGCGGGTCTGGCTGCCGAGCAGTCCGCCGCCGACGCGTTCGGTGCGGGGCTGTACGGTCCGCAGCCGACGGAGGCGACGTACTCGGAGCTGGTGCGACGCGCCCGGACGGCCCTGGAACGGGGGGAGAGCGTGGTGCTCGACGCCTCCTGGACCTCCGGCGCGCACCGGCGGCTCGCCGCCCAGCTCGCCACCGAGACCGACGCCGACCTCGTCGAACTGTGCTGCGTGGCGCCGCCGGAGGTGGCGGCCGCGCGGATCGCGCGCCGCGCCGCCGTAGGCGGCGACGCCTCGGACGCCACGATCGCCGTCCACGCCGCGATGGCGGCCCGCAACGACCCGTGGCCGACGGCCCACGAGGTGCCCACGACCGGTCCGGCCGGTGACGCGCTTCGGGCCGCGTGTGCCCTCGTCGCCTGACCGACCCGGGCCCGTCAACCACCCTCTCCGCCGGCAGGCCGGCGGATGACGGCGACCGGGCAGGTCGCGTGCAGCAGGCACTGCGAACTGGTGGAACCGAGCAGCAGGTCGGCGAACCCACCGCGGCCCCGAGCGCCGACGACGAGGAGCTGGGCTCGCACCGCCGTGTTGATGAGGCCGTAGGCGGCGTTGCCCATCACCAGGTCGGTGTCGACCGTGAGGTCCGCCCGGCCGGCGAGGCCGGCGCTCGCGGACTCGTCCAGGACGGCCTGGGCGGCGGCGCGAAACACCCCGTCGCCCTCGTCGAGCCGGTCGGCGGCGGGTGGGGGCGGCTCCCACACGTGCACGATGCGCAGCGCGGCCCCGCGCAGTTCGGCCTCGACGGCGGCCCAGGCCAGGGCCTCGATCGAGGCACGCGAACCGTCGACCCCCACGACGACGGGGCGGTGGCCGGGTGCGGTCCCGCCGTGGACCACCACGACCGGCACCGTCGCGCCGTGCGCGCAGGCGAGGCTGACCGAGCCGGTGAGCATGCGCCTGGTCCGGTCCACCCCACGGGCGCCGAGGACGAGCATGGCGGCATGGTCGGACTCGGCCAACAACGTCTGGACCGGTGGCCCGAAGACCGTGCGTTCGACGATCCGGGCTGTGGGCTCGTCCTTGCGGACCCGCTCCACGACCTCGTGGAGCAGCCACGGGGCCGTCCAGCGCGGATGCTCCGGCGAGGTGGCCGCAGGCGGGACGCCCGGCTCGTGCGGGGGCCCGGCGGCCGCCCAGACCAGGACCGCGCGCACCTGGGCGTCGCGCCGGCGTGCCGCGTCCACCGCCCAGCGAAGTGCCCGCTCGGCGTCCGCGGAACCGTCGATCCCCACGACGATCTGCGCCCCGGGGACGTCCTCACCTCCCACGGCATCTCCTCTCCCGGCTGTCCGACCTGCTCCCGGCTGTTCGGCCTGCTCCCGGCTGTTCGACCTGCTCAGACTGACACCCGCAGGGAGTGACGGCGAGCGCACGGACGAACACGTGGGAGTGCCGCGGTCGAACGGGCGGCTTCCCGGGCGTGGACGGATCCGGCGCCCAGGTTCCTCGGCGGCCACCTCAGGGTATGGCCTCGACTACAGGACGTCATGACCGGCCGGCCGGCCAGCCGGACGGAGGGGACGGGGGTGCGGTGGCGCAGCCAGAGGTGGTCGAGGCCGTCGTCCGGCCGGCCGCGCTCGGCACCCTCGTCGAGGTGCTGCGGGCGCGCGGTTACCGGGTGGTCGGCCCGACGGTGCGGGACGGTGCGATCGTCTACGACGAGATCGCCGGCGCCGCGCAGCTTCCGGTGGGCTGGACCGACGTCCAACAGCCCGGCCGTTACCGGCTCGAACGTCGTGGCGACGCGGCGCTGTTCGGCTACGCCGTGGGGCCGCACTCGTGGAAGCAGCACCTGCTGCCGCCCCGGTTGCGCCTGCTGCGGATCCGCCGCGGCGGCGGCGAGGGGTCCGAGGCGGTGGAGGGGTCCGAGGCGGTGGAGGGGTCCGAGGCGGCGGAGGAGTTCGAGGCGGCGGAGGAGTTCGAGGCGGCGGAGGAACCGACCCCACGCACCAGGGTGGCGTTTCTCGGCGTTCGTTCCTGCGAGCTGCACGCGATCGCGATCCAGGATCGGATCCTGCTCGGCGGCGGCACCCGGGACCGGGACTACGCCGCCCGCCGCAGCGACGTGTTCATCGCCGCGGTGAACTGCCACGAACCGGGCGGGACCTGTTTCTGCGTGTCCATGAACACCGGCCCGGCGGTGCGGGAGGGCTACGATCTCGTGCTCAGCGAGATCCTCGACGCCGACCACCGGTTGCTCGTCGAGGCGGGCACCGCCCGCGGCGCCGAGGTGGTGGGCGAGCTGGCCGGGCGGGCGGCGGAGCCTGCGGACCGGACGGCGGCCAGGGCCGCGGTGGACCGCGCGGCCGACCGGATGGGGCGCACGGTCGAGGCGGCTGATCTGCGCGACCTGCTCGCGGACAACCTCGAACACCCGCGCTGGGACGAGGTGGCACAGCGCTGCCTGACCTGCGGTAACTGCACCATGGTGTGTCCGACCTGCTTCTGCACCTCGGTGGAGGACGTCAGCGACCTGCGCGGCGGCGAGGCGGAGCGCTGGCGCAGCTGGGAGTCCTGCTTCTCGCTGGACCACTCCTACCTCCACGGCGGCAGCATCCGCGCCGCGGGGCGGTCGCGCTATCGCCAGTGGCTGACCCACAAGTTCGGGACCTGGCATGACCAGTTCGGCACGTCCGGATGCGTCGGTTGCGGACGGTGCATCACCTGGTGCCCGGTCGGCATCGACGTGACCGAGGAACTGGCCGCGATCCGGGCGAACTCCCTGGCCGGCGACCCCGACCCCACCAGCGCCCAGCCGCGCCCGCCCGCGCGTGAGGCCCGCGATGACGCCAGTTGAGACCCCGCTCGCCGAGGCCGGCGTGTTCGCCGGGATACGGCCGGACCATCTCGCGCTGCTCGCCGGCTGCGCCCGCCACGCCGTCTTCCCGGCGGGTGCCCTGCTCCTGCGGGAGGGCGACCCGGCGGACACCCTCTACCTCGTCCGGCAGGGCACGGTCGCGATCGAGATGTTCGTCCCGGCCCGCGGATCGGTCCCCCTGGAAACCGTCGGAGCCGGCAGCGTCGTCGGCTGGTCGTGGATGTTCGCGCCCTACCGTGTCCACTTCGACGCCCGCGCCCGCTCGCTCGTCCGGGCCGACGCCCTCGACGGCGCCTGCCTGCGGGGCCGGTTCGCGCAGGACCCGGCGCTGGGCTACGACGTGCTCTCCCACCTTGCGCAGGTGCTCATCGAGCGCCTGCAGGCGACCCGGATGCGGCTGCTCGATGTCTACGGAAACCCGGACCGGGGCTGACGGCGCCGTCGGGGCGATGACCCCGCGGCCGTTCCGCGTCACGAGCCACCGCCAGGAGACCCGGGACACGTGGACCCTCGAGCTCGAGCCGGTCCGCGGCGCCCCGCTCGTCGCCAGGCCCGGCCAGTTCACCATGGTGTACGCCTTCGGCGTCGGCGAGGTCCCCCTGTCCGTGTCCGGCGGCCCGGTGTCCGGCGGCCCGGTGTCCGGCGGCCCGGTGTCGGGCGGCCCGGTGTCGGGCGGCCCGGTGGGAGAGGGCGGGGACGGGCAGCTCATGCACACCGTGCGGGCGGTCGGCGCCGTGACGGAGGCGATCTGCGCGGCCCGCCCGGGCGACGTCCTCGGGGTGCGCGGCCCGTTCGGACAGGGCTGGCCGCTGCGGGCGGCCGCCGGCTCGGACGTGGTCGTCGTCGCCGGTGGGCTGGGCCTGGCGCCGCTGCGCCCGGTCGTCCGGCAGATCCTGCGCCGCCGCGCCGACTTCGGCGCCGTCGCCGTGCTCGCGGGCAGCCGGACCCCCGACGACATCCTCTTTCGCCGGGAGCTGGCCGGCTGGCAGGACCGGGCCGACCTGCAGACCCTGGTCAGCGTCGACGGCGGCCAGCCCGGGTGGCGCGGGCGGGTCGGGGTCGTCACCGCCCTGCTCCCCGAGGTGCACGTCGACCCCGCCCGGGCGGTCGCGTTCATCTGCGGGCCGGAGGTCATGATGCGGCTGACCGCGCGGGCGCTGGTCGACGTCGGCGTGCCGGCCGACCACGTCCACCTGTCCATGGAACGCAACATGCACTGCGGGCTCGGTCACTGCGGCCGCTGCCAGCTCGGCCCGCTGATCCTCTGCCAGGACGGACCGGTCCGCGGCTACGACCGCCTCGCCCCGCTGATGGCCGTGCGGGAGCTGTGATGCGGACATCGGCCTCGACATCACCATCGGCATCACCATCGACCGCGGCCGCCAGGCCCCGCCTCGCCGTGTGGAAGTTCGCCTCCTGCGACGGCTGCCAGCTCACCCTGCTCAACTGCGAGGACGAGCTGCTCCCGCTGGCCGCTGAGGTCGAGATCGCCTACTTCCTCGAGGCGTCCAGCGCCACGGTCGCCGGGCCCTACGACCTGTCGCTCGTCGAGGGCTCGGTGACCACCCAGGCGGACGCGCAACGGATCGGGGAGATCCGGGCCGCCTCCCGGCGACTGGTCACGATCGGTGCCTGTGCCACCGCCGGCGGCATCCAGGCGCTGCGCAACTTCGCCGATGTCGACGGGTACCTTGCGGCCGTCTACGCCACCCCCGCGTACGTCTCCACGCTGTCGACCTCCACCCCGATCTCCGCGCATGTCCGGGTGGACTTCGAGCTTCAGGGCTGCCCGATCGACTCCCGCCAGCTCCTCGAGGTGATCAGCGCGTTTCTTGCGGGTCGACGCCCCGCCATCTCCTCGGCCTCGGTCTGCACCGAATGCAAACGACGGGGAACGGTCTGTGTCATGGTCGCACACGGCACGCCCTGCCTCGGGCCGGTGACGCATGCGGGCTGCGGCGCGATCTGCCCGGCCTGGCACCGCGGCTGCTATGGCTGCTTCGGCCCGATGGAGAGCCCCAACACCCCTGCGCTCGTCCGCGAGCTGACGGTGCTCGGCATGGACGACCGCGAGACCGGCCGGGTGTTCCGGACGTTCAACGCCGCCGCGCCGGCGTTCCTCGCCGCGTCCCGCGACGCCGCCGAGGGCGGTGGGATCCATGCCGAGGACACCGACGCCGAGGACACCGACGCCGAGGACACCCAGGCCGAGGACACCCATGCCGAGCAGTAGGCGCATCACGGTCCCGCCGCTCACCCGGGTCGAAGGGGAAGGCCGGCTGCTGATCCGGGTCAGCGACGGCCGGGTCGACGAGACTCGGCTGAACATCTTCGAGCCGCCGCGCTTCTTCGAGGCACTGCTGCGCGGGCGGGCCTACACCGAGGCCGCCGACATCACCTCCCGCATCTGCGGCATCTGCCCGGTCGCCTACCAGCTGAGCGCGCTCGCCGCGATCGAGCAGATCTGCGGGGTCGGCGTCGACGGTCAGCTCGCCGCCCTGCGGCGGTTGCTGTACTGCGGGGAGTGGATCGAGAGTCACGCGCTGCACGTCTTCCTGCTGCACCTGCCGGACTTCCTCGGCTGCGACAGCGGCCTCGAGCTGGCCCGGGAGCATCCCGCGGTCGTGCGCCCGGGGCTGGAGCTGAAGAAGATCGGCAACACCCTGATGACGCTGATCGGCGGCCGCGCGGTGCATCCCGTGAACGCGCGGGTCGGCGGCTGGTACCGGGCCCCGACCCGCGGGGAACTCGACCGGCTCGTCGGTCCGTTGGAACGGGCCCGCGACATCGCCCGGGACACCGCCCGTTTCGTCGCCGGCCTGGACTTTCCCGACGACGAGGTCGGCGCGGTCTTCGTCGCGCTGCGGCAATCGGGACAGTACGCGATCGAACGAGGCCGGATCGCCTCCAGCGAGGGCCTCGACATCGCCGCCGCCGACTACGACAGCCACTTCGTCGAAGAACAGGTGCCCTGGTCCACCGCCCTGCACTCGACGCTCGCCCCGCTCCCCCCGCTCCCCCCGCACGCCCCGCTCGCCCCGCACGCGATGTCGGCCGCCGGCGGCTCCTACCTCGTCGGACCGCTGGCTCGCTTCGCGCTGAACGCCCGGTGGCTGGCGCCGGCGGCGCGGGAGACGGCGGCGGAGGTCGGCCTGCGCCCGCCGGAGCGCAATCCCTTCCGCAGCATCATCGTGCGCTGCGTCGAGATGGTTCACGCCGCCGACGAGGCGCTGCGGATCATCGGCGACTACACGGAACCCGCATTCCCCGCCGTGCCGGCCCGGCCGCGGGCGGGAATCGGACACGGCGTCACCGAGGCGCCTCGCGGGCTGCTCTACCACCGCTATTCCACGGACCGCGACGGCACGATCCTCGACGCGAAGATCGTGGCGCCGACCTCCCAGAACCAGCGTCCCCTCGAGGAGGATCTGCGGGATGTCGTCGAACGCTCGCTTGACCTGCCCGAGGCCGACCTCGCTCGTCGCTGCGAGCGGGTCATCCGCAACCACGACCCCTGCATCTCGTGCGCGACCCATTTCCTGACCCTCGACATCGACCGCGGCTGACGGTCGTCGGGATCGGGAACCGGTGCCGGCACGACGACGCGGTGGGCCTGGTGGTCGTCCGCCGACTCCAGGGTCGGTTTCCGCTCGCGACGAGCACGGTCGAGGGTCTCGACGAGCCGGCCGGTCTGTTCGCCGCCTGGGACGGTGCCCACGGCGTCTGGATCATCGACGCCGCCCGTTGCGCCGCCGCACCGGGAACCGTGTTCCGTTTCCGGGCCGACGAGCGGCCACTGCCGGCGCAGCTGATCGGCCCGTCGACCCACACCCTCAGCGTCGCGGACGCCGTCGAGATCGGCCGGGCGCTCGGCGGGCTTCCCCGCTTCGTCGTCGTCCACGCGATCGTGGGCCGTGACTTCTCCCGCGGCGAGGGACTCGATCCCGACGTCGCGGCCGCCGCCCGCGGTGTCGCCGCCACCGTCCGGGCCGAGGTGGCGAGGTGGGCCGCTCGCTACGCAGCGGCGTGCACGACCGCAACCGGGCACGACGCGTGATGCAGGCACTGGTGGGCGACCGAACCGAGCAGCAGCTCGGCGAAGCCGCCGTGACCCCGGGAGCCGACGGCGAGCAGCTGCGCGTCCTCGGCCGCCGACAGCAGCGCATGGGCCGCGCCGTCGGTGACCAGCCTGTCGTCCACGACGAGGTTCCGGCGGTCGTCGATTCCCTCGGCGAGGCAGGTGTCGAGGACGGACCGGGCGGCCTTCTCGGCGGCGGTGTAGTCCACGCCGACGTAGACCGGGGGGTAGCCCAGCGGGACCGGCAGCCAGGCATGGACGACCCGCAGGACCGCCCCGCGCAGGCGCGCCTCGCGGGCCGCCCACCGCAGCGCCTCGAGCGACGCGGCCGACCCGTCGACGCCCGCGACGACCGGTCCCTGCGTGCTGTGCTGACGGACGCGGGTCACGACCACGGGCGTGGTCGCCCTGTGCACGCAGGCGGCGGAGACGGAGCCCATGAGGACCCCGCGCAGGCGGCTTGCTCCGTGGCGGCCGACCACCAGCAGCTCGGCGTTGGTCGCGGCCTCGAGCAGAGCCTCGGCCGCGCCGCGGGACTCCATGCGCTCCACTACCGGCACGGGACGCCGCGAGTCGAATGCGTTGCGTACGGAGGTCTCCAGGAGGTGGCGGGCCGTGGTCTCGGCCTCGGGCGACCCCGGCTCGTGCCGCATCCTGGCGATGGCCGCCGAGGAGTCGTCCGGCGACCAGGCCAGCAGGGCGGTGACCGTCACGTTTCGCAGGTGTGCTTCGCGCAGGGCCCAGCGAAGTGCCTCCTCGGCCTCCGGCGACCCGTCCACTCCGACCACAATGCCGCTCATCCTGCGCCTCCCGTCACGCCGTGTTCATGTCAGCGGACACAGCGTCGCCCGGTCGGCATCGTCGATCGAGTGCGGTTCGGCGGTGGGACCCGGGCCGCCCGGCCCTGCCGACCGGAACGAAAGGCCCCTGTCGTACCCCCATGCTCCCGGGACGATCGGCCCGGACCGGGCCGACGGTCAACGCCGCCCCCGGCTCTGCGCGCGGTGGAGACAGATCAACAGGACCTTGGCCCCGGGCGGGACGGACCTTCGGGCCCGTCGGCCGCGACCTGCGCATGCATCCGCCGCACCAGGTGCGCGGGCACTCTCGGGGCATGGCTGTGATGACCGAGGCGAGCCCGTTCCCGGCGGGGCGAGACGAGCCGGTGCCGGCCGGTGCGCCGGTGCCGGCCGGTGCGCCGCGACCGTTCGCGGGGTTCGTCGAGACGTCGGGATCGGTGCTGTACTTCTTCGGGGATCGGGTCTTCAAGGTCAGGAAGCCGGTGGATCTCGGTGGGGTGGACCTGCGGAGCCGGTCGGCCCGGCGGGCCGACTGCGAGGCGGAGGTGCGGCTCAACCGTCGCCTCGCGCCCGACGTCTACCTCGGCGTCGCCGACGTCGTCGGGCCGGGCGGGGAGCCCTGCGACCACATGGTCATGATGCGTCGCCTGCCCGCGGCGCGCCGGCTGTCGACGCTCGCCGAGAGCGGGGCCGCGGCCGTCGAGGAGATCCACTCCATCGCCGAGGTGCTCGCCGACTTCCACGCCCGGTGCGAGACCTCCCCCCGGATCGCCGCGGCCGGCGACCCGGATCGCCTGCGCGCGCGGTGGGACGACTGCGTCGCCGAGGTGCGCCGTGCCGGCGGCGTGGCGGTGGGCGCCGACCTGCTCGACCAGGTGGACCGGCTCGCGGGACGGTACCTCGAAGGCCGGGGCGAGCTGCTGCGGGAGCGCCGGGAGGCAGGGTGGATCCGCGACGGGCACGGCGACCTGAGCGCGGCGGACACCTTCTGCCTCGACGACGGTCCCCGGATGCTCGACTGCCTGGAGTCCGAGCCCGAGCTGCGGGCGGCCGACGTCCTGGCGGACGCCGCCGCCCTGGCGGTCGACCTGGAATGGCTCGGACGTCGCGATCTCGCACGTGCGCTGCTCGACCGGTACCGCGACAGGACGGGGGAGAACCATCCCCGGTCGCTCGAGGACTTCTACTGCGCGCTCGCGGCGCTGCGACGCTGCCAGCTGGCGTGCCGGCGGCTCGCCGCCGGTGAGACCGCGGCGGCGCGTGAGGCCAGGGTCTTCGCCGAGCTGGCCTGGGCCCGGCTTCGCCGGGGCCGGGTCCGGCTGGTGCTGGTCGGCGGCCAGCGGGGCACCGGGAAGTCCACGCTCGCCGACGGACTCGCCGCGGCCGAGCGGTGGACCGTGCTCCGTTTCGACGACGTCGCGGCGGCCTGGTCGCCCCCGCCCGGTCGTCCTGAGCCCGCCGCGGGACACCGAACACCGGTCGACGGCGTGGACGCCGTCCACCAGGAGCTGCTGCGCCGGGCCGCCGCCGCGGCGTTGCGTCGCGGCGAGTCCGTCGTGGTCGACGCGCCGTGGAACCGGCACGGCCAGCGCCTCGAGGCGGCCGAGGTGGCCCGCCGGGTCGCGGCCGACCTGGTGCAGCTGCGCTGCACGGCCCCGCCCGATCTCGCGGCCACCCGCGTCGACCCGCGCCGCGCGACCCCCGCCGGCCCTGCCGGCCCTGCCCGTCTCGCCGACAGCGTCTCCCGGGGTGAACCGTGGCCGGAGGCCAGGAGCATCGACACGGCGGCGACCGCCGCGGACGCCCTGCGCCACGCCCGCCGCGCCGTCGTCTGACCACCGGTGCGGGTGGTCTGCGCGTGAACATCCAGCCGCCGCCCGGAATGGGTCCCGTGCGGCCGATCGATTCCGGTACTGTTCGGGCGTGGGCACGGAAGCCGAGCTCGTCGCAAACGGGGCTGGGGTGGAAGCGAACGCGCTGTCACCGTCCCCGCAGGGGGAGGGCTTGACCTTCCCCGTCGTCGCGCGCCTCGAACTCGACGAGCTGCTCACCCAGCTGGTCGAGCGCGCCCAGGATGTGCTGGCCACCCAGGGCCGGTTGCGCGGGCTGCTCGCGGCGAGTCGCGCCATCGCCACGGACCTGCGGCTGCCGGTGCTGCTCCGGCAGGTCGTGGAGGCGGCGTGCGAGCTGCTCGGCGCCCGGTACGGGGCCCTGGGCGTCATCGCGCCGGACCGCACCCTGGAGGAGTTCATCCACGTCGGCATGGACCCGAAGGACGTCGAACGGATCGGTCACCTGCCCACCGGCCACGGTGTGCTCGGTCTCCTGATCGACGATCCCCGGCCGCGCCGCCTCGACGACATCTCCCGGGAGCCGAGCGCGTACGGCTTTCCGCCCGGGCATCCGCCGATGCGGACGTTCCTTGGCGTGCCCATCACCGTGCGTGGTGAGGTGTTTGGAAACCTCTATCTGACCGAGAAGCGCGGCGGCGCCGCCTTCACCGCGGAGGACGAGGAGCTCGCGCTGGCGTTGGCCGCCAGCGCCGGCGTCGCGATCGAGAACGCGCGGCTGTTCCACGAGGCCCAGCAGCGGCACCGGTGGATGAGCGCCTCGGCCGAGGTGACCCGGCAGATCATGGCCGAAGCCGACGGTGCGCTCGGGTCCGTCGTGCAACGGCTGTGCACCGTCGCCGACGCGCAGTTCGTCTCGGTCGCCCTGCGCGAGGAGGATCCCGGCAACGTCCGGGTCGCCGCCGTCGCCGGGGTGGATACCGCCGGGCGCATCGGGCAGCGGATACCGCTCGAGGGCACCCTGACCGGCCGGGTGATGGCCGAGCAGCAGCCGCTGCGGGTACAGGATGCCCGTCTCGACTCCCTTCCCGAGGAGCGGGGGGCCGAGACGGGTTCGTTGATCGTCCTGCCGCTGGTCGCCGGTGCCGACCACGTGTCCGGCGTGCTGCTCGTCGGCCGGAACCGGGCCGAGCGGCCTTTCAGCGACGCCGATCTCGCCAGCGCCGCAGGCTTCGCCGGCAATGTGGCGATCACCCTGGAGCTGGCTCGGGTCAAGGCCGACCGGGAACGGCTGGTGGTGCTGGCGGATCGCGGTCGCATCGCCCGTGACCTGCACGATCACGTCATCCAGCGGATGTTCGCCGTGGCGCTCGGCCTGCAGGATGTCGCCCAGTACGAACGCCCGGCGAATGCCGAGCGGCTCAACCAGTACGTCGACGACCTCGACGTGACCATCAAGGACATCCGACGGTCGATCTTCGAGCTGCGTAGCAGCGGCGAACCGAAGGAACAGCGCCGCCTGCACACCGAGATCGACCGGATCGCCGAGGACGTCCGCCCGGCCCTCGGCTTCACGCCGACCATCCGCTACTCCGGCCCGCTCGAGACCGTGGTCGGCGACGAGCTCGCCGCCCATGTGATCGCCGTCGCCCGGGAGGCGCTGACCAACGCCGCGCGCCACTCCCAGGCCCGGTCCGTCGAGCTCCGCCTCGGCGTGGCCGGCGACGCGGTGGTCGTCGACGTGATCGACGACGGCGTCGGCATCGGCTCCGCCGATCGGCGCAGTGGGTTGGCCAATCTCCGGTCCCGGGCCGAGCAGCTCGGCGGATCCTTCAGCCTCACCACGCCGGCCGGCGGGGGCACCCACCTGCACTGGGCTGCCCCGCTGTGACCGTGCCCTGACGGACTCCCAGCCCCCACAGCGCAGTGCGGCGCAGTGCAGTGCGCCGCAGTGCGGGGCAGGATGCAGGGCGGGGCAGGCTGCAGGGCAGGGCCGCACGGGACTCCGGGACGGATCCCGTGATGCGCCCGTCGTGCCGCCGTCGGCACCGAGGTACACGACGATGGGTGATGACCGTGGGCGGAGAATCTTCCCGGGAACCTGCCGCTGCGGCCGACGCGCAACCGGGCGTAGTCGGCGGTCGGGCCCGGTCGACCCCGCGGAGGCGGGCGGCCCTGCTGGTCGGTCTGGCCCTCGGCGGACTGGCGGTCGGCGCCGTCGGGNGGTTCGTGGACCAGACCCGCATCAGCGCGGTGGCCTGGGCCGTGACCGCGGGGATCGCGCTGGTCCCGGCGGTCGCCAGCGTCGTCGCCGGGCTGCGTGACCGCAAGGCCGGCGTCGACGTGATCGCCGTGCTGGCCCTGATCGGGACCGTCGCCGTCGGCGAGTACCTGGCCGGCGCGGTGGTCGCGGTCATGCTGGCGACCGGGCGGCTGCTGGAGGCCGCGGCGGGTGAGCGCGCCGAGCGGGCTCTGCGGCAGCTCCAGGCCGCCGCACCCCGCAGCGCCCGGCGTCGTGAGGGCGCCGGGCTGCACACGGTCGCGGTGGCGGAGATCGCCGTGGGTGACCTGCTGGTCGTCGGCGCGGGGGAGGTGGTCCCGGTCGACGGCCGCGTCGAGCGGGACACGGCCGTGATCGACGAGTCGACGCTCACCGGGGAGCCGGTGCCCGTGACGAAGCGCGCGGGCGACGCGGTCCGGTCCGGGACCTTCAACGCGGGCGGGCCGTTCGAGCTGCGCGCGACCACCACGGCCGAGGACAGCGCCTACGCCGGGATCGTCCGGCTCGTCGAGTCCGCCCGCGCGGACTCGGCGGGCTCGGTCCGGATGGCGGACCGCTACGCCCTCGCCTTCGTGCCGGCGGCGCTCCTGCTGGCCGCCCTCGCCTGGGCGCTGTCCGGGCAGGCGGAGCGCGCGGTGGCCGTTCTGGTCGTGGCCACCCCGTGCCCGCTGATCCTCGCCGTGCCCATCGCGATCGTCTCCGGGCTGTCCCGGGCGGCCCGCCGCGGGGTGATCGTCAAGGGTGGTGGTGCCCTCGAGGCACTGGGCCGGGCCGACACCGTGCTTTTCGACAAGACGGGCACCCTCACCGTGGGCCGCCCGACCGTCACGGACGTCGTCACGGACTCGGCGTCGGCCGCGGGGTCGGCCCCCGCCGAGCTGATCCGGCTCGCCGCCTCCCTGGACCAGGTGTCGCCGCACGTGCTGGCCGCGGCACTGGTCCGGGAGGCGCGGGAGCGAGACCTGCCGCTCACCATGCCGCAGGACGTCGTCGAGGAACCCGGCACCGGGATCCGCGGCCGGGTGGCAGGCCGGCTGGTCGCGGTCGGAACCGCCGCCTGGGCCGGGGCCGCTGTCGGGGCTGCTGTCGGGGCCGGACCAGGGGTCGCACCGGTGGCCGAGGCCGGCGGCCGGTGGGTTCGCACGGTCCGGCGGCGGTGCACGTTCGACGGATCGACCGCGGTGTTCGTCGGCGTCGACGGGCGGCTCGCGGGTGCCCTGCTGCTGGACGACCCGCCCCGCCCCGACGCGCCGCGGATGATCAACCGGCTCCGCGCCGCCGGGGTGGGCCGGATCGTCATGGTCACCGGTGACCGGGCCGAGGTCGCCGAGTCGGTCGGGGCCGGGCTCGGCGTCGACGAGGTGATCGCGGAGTGCACACCGGCCGACAAGCTCGCCGCGGTCCGGGCCGAGGGCCGCACCGCGAGCACCGTTATGGTCGGTGACGGTGTCAACGACGCACCGGCCCTCGCCGCGGCGACGGTCGGGGTGGCGCTGGCCGCGCGCGGAACCACGGCGTCGGCGGAGGCCGCGGACGTCGTCCTGACCGTCGACCGACTGGACCGGCTGGCCGAGGCGATGGCGATCGCCGCCCGCTCGGTGACCATCGCCCGGCAGAGCGTCCTGCTGGGGATGGGTCTGTCTTTGATCGCCATGGTCGTGGCGTCGTTCGGCGGCCTGGCCCCGGCGCCGGGGGCGCTGTTGCAGGAGGGCATCGACATCGCCGCCATCGGCAACGCGCTGCGGGCACTGCGGCCGGGCCGGGACCGGTCGGTGTCCCTGCACGGCGAGCAGGCGGCGATGTCCGAGCACTTCGCCGCCGAACACCACCGCCTGCGCCCCGGCCTGGACCTGCTCCGGAGCGCGGCGGCGGTGGCCGACGACGCCGAACCGGCCGAGATCCTGCGTCGCGCCGGCGCCGCCCACCGGTTCTGCGTCGAGGAGCTGCTGCCGCACGAGGACGCCGAGGACGCCGAGTTCTACCCGGTGCTGACGAGCGTGCTCGGGGGGAGCGAGTCGACCGCCATGATGAGCCGGGCGCACATGGAGATCCACCATCTCGTCCGCCGGCTCGGCCGGCTTCTCGACGAGCTCGATCCGGCCGACCTCGACCGGGACGACGTCCGTGACCTGCGCCAGCTGCTCTACGGGCTGTACGCGGTCCTGCGCCTGCACTTCGCGCAGGAGGAGGAGGACTACTTCTCGCTGGCGGACGCCCCACCGATCCCGCCGGCGGGCCAGGAGGTGCTGGCCTGACCTGCGCGTCCCGGAGGTCGCCAGGGTGGACCGGCACAGGAGGAGACGGGACGGCCATGGACACACGGACGCGATCGATCGTCTGGTTCGACGAGCTGGGCGCGGCGGACACCGGCGTCGCCGGAGGCAAGGGCGCGAACCTGGGGGAACTGACGGCGGCGGGATTTCCGGTGCCGCCCGGCTTCGTCATCCCGGCGGCGGCCTACCTGGCCGAGACGGAGCGGTCCGGGGCGCGGGCGGAGCTTGCCCGGGACCTCGCCGGCGCCGACGCGGCCGACGCCGGCGCGCTGGCCGCGCGCTCCCGACGCCTGCGCGACCTGGTCGGTGCCATCACCATCGGCCCCGAGCTGCGCGCGCACATCGTGGACGCTTACCACAAGCTCGGCGGCGGTTTCGTGGCCGTCCGCTCGTCGGCGACGAGCGAGGACACGGCGGGCACCTCCTTCGCGGGGATGAACGCGACGTTCACCAACATCCGGGGCGAGGACGCGCTCGTCGACGCGGTCCAGCGCTGCTGGGCCTCCCTGTTCGGCGAGCGGGTCCTGACCTACCGCGCCAGCCGGGGAGTCCGGGACGAACCCGCGATCGCGGTCGTCGTCCAGCGCATGATCAACGCAGACCGCTCCGCGGTGGCGTTCAGCGCCGACCCGGCGACCGGGGACACCGGCCGGATCGTGATCGAGGCGGCCTTCGGCCTCGGCGAGGTGATCGTCTCAGGACAGATCGTGCCGGACACGTACGTGGTGGACCGGGCGGGCCCGAGGATCGCCGAGGTGCGGACGGGCGTGCAGAGCCACCAGATCGTCCGCGGACCCGACGGTGCCGACCAGCGGATCGCCCTGCGGCCCGACGAGGGCGGTGCGCGGGTGCTGAGCGACGACGAGATCCGCACCCTCGCCCGCCTGGTCGACGGGGTGCAGGAGCACTACGGCGAGCCCCAGGACACCGAGTGGGCGATCGAGGACGGTCGCACCTACCTCGTCCAGGCCCGGCCGATCACCACGTTGCCCGCGGAGCGGACCGGACCCGCGGCGGACGGTGGTGCGCCGCCGCTGGTCGGCGGCCTCGGCGCCGCGCCGGGGACGGCCAGTGGGCTCGTCCGGGTGCTGGTCTCCCCTGCCGAGGGCGGCACGCTGCGCGACGGCGAGATCCTGGTCGCCCCGATGACCTCGCCGGACTGGGTCCCGACCATCCGGCGGGCCGCGGCGGTGGTCACCGACAGCGGCGGGGTGACCTGCCACGCGGCGATCGTCAGCCGGGAGCTGGGCGTCCCCTGCGTGGTGGGTGCCCGCACCGCGACCAGCGTGTTGCGCACCGGCCAGCCGGTGACGGTCGACGGCGGCCGCGGCACGGTGCGCGGCGGCCTCGCCCCGACCGAGCCACGCCGGCCGGTCACCGCGGGCAGCGGGCGGGAGCCCGGCGCGCCGGGCGCGGCCGACCCGCCGGTCACGGCGACCCGGCTGTACGTCAACCTGGCCGTCGCCGAGCGGGCCGAGCAGGTCGCGGCCCTGTCCGTCGACGGCGTCGGCCTGCTGCGCGCCGAATTCCTGCTGACCGAGGCGCTCGGCGGGGTGCACCCGAAGCGGCTGCTCGCCGACGGCGGCCGGGCCGAGTTCGTGGCCCGGATGAGCAGCAGCCTCAGCCGGATCACGCGGGCGTTCTCGCCGCGCCCGGTCGTCTACCGGGCCACCGACTTCCGGACGAACGAGTTCCGCGGGCTGCGGGGCGGCGAGGCGTTCGAGCCCGTCGAGGCGAACCCCATGATCGGTTACCGTGGCTGCTACCGCTACGTCCGCGAACCGGAGCTGTTCGCCCTGGAGCTGGAGGTACTCGCCGAGGTCCGCCAGAGCACCCCCAACCTGCACCTGATGATCCCGTTTGTGCGTACCCGCTGGGAGCTGGAAGCCTGCCTGGAGGCGGTCGACGCGAGCCCGCTCGGCGGCGACCGCGGGCTGCGCCGCTGGGTGATGGCCGAGGTGCCCTCGGTGGCCTTCTGGATCCCGACCTACGCCGCGATGGGCATAGACGGGGTCTCGATCGGCTCCAACGACCTCACCCAGCTCGTGCTGGGCGTCGACCGGGACTCGGAGACCTGCGCGGAGCTGTTCGACGAGTCCGACCCCGCCGTGCTCGACACGATCACGCGCATCATCGACGCGTGCACCGCGGCCGGGATCACCTCGTCCCTGTGCGGGCAGGCGCCGTCGAACCGTCCCGAGTTCGCCGAGCACCTCGTGCGCGCCGGCATCACCTCGATCTCGGTGAACCCGGACGCGGTGGATCCGGCGCGCCGGGCGCTCGCGGCGGCCGAACGCCAACTGCTGGTCGAGGCGGCGCGCCGGGACCTCGCGCGCCGCTGAGGATCCGGGCGCGCCTGGTGCGGCTGCTCAGGACGCCGGCACCGGCAGCAGGGCGGTCACCGTGAAGCGCTCGACCGCGACCAGGTGACCGCCGGTCCAGGCGACCACGGTCAACACCGGGTCCTGGGCGTCCCGGTACGTCACCCTGGTCGACCATCCCTGGTTCGTACCACCGGCCGGCAGGCAGCAGGACTCGCCGATCGGCCGGGCCGACGACGGTTGCCGCACCTGGACGTGGATGTTCTCGTCGACGCCGGTGATCCGCCCGCCGACGGTGACGGGGGAGGCGTACCGCGTGCCGTACCGCGGCGTCAGCAGCGAGAAGTCGGCGTCGCGGGTTCCGACCACTTCCCAGGGGGCGTCGGAGCCGGCGCCGAGGCGGACGAGATGCACGACCCCCGCCGTCGCGTCGCCGTATCCCTCGGGCCGGGCGAAACCGACGCCGACATGGGCGTCGGTCGTGCCGATCTGCCGCGTGGTGACCCGGTCGATGCCACTCAGGGCCAGGTAGCCACGGGCGAAGTCGAGCGCGGTCAGCCCCGCGTCCAGATGCCACGGCTGGTGGCCACCGCCGGCCGCCTGCCAGTCGCGCGCCTGTGCGGCGTCCCGGAACGGCCAGAGCAGCTGGTAGGCGAGCCATGGCTGGGCGGCCGGGGTCGACGTGGTGGCGGCGGAGCCGCGCGGGACGGGGCCGGCGCCGCGCTGTCCGGTCGGCGTCGCCCCGGGAGTGACAGTGCCGGTCGGGGCCGGCGGGGTGCTGGCCCGACCCGTCCCGGCGGGCGCACTGGTCGTGGGTGAGGCGGTCGGTGCCGTCGTCGACGCCGCGTCGTCGCCGGCGCGGCCGTCGAGGACGGCCCAGGACCCGGCGGCCACGGCCAGTACCGCCACCACGATCGCGACGATCAGCCAACGGTCCCGCCGCGGTCGGCGCCACCGTCCTGTGACGCCTCTGCGGGCGGTGTCCTCGTCTGGGGAGTCCACGGCAGTCACCTCATGCTTCTCGGGAGGCAGGGAGGCAGGGAGGCCGGGGGAGCGGGGGACCGGGCGGTGCGCCACGGCCGGGCCCGCGGCGTACCGCCCGGCTGGCGCGGGTCAGCCGCGCTGCACCTCGATCCTGCGGGTCGTGGCCGTGGCCTGCCGGTCGTCGACCGGCACCCTGATCTCGAGAATGCCGTCCTTGTAGGTCGCGGCGACCTGGTCGTCCTTCGCGCCCGCCGGCAGCGGCAGGCTCCGGGAGAACGATCCGTACCGGAATTCGGACCGGTAGCCGTGGTCCGTCTTCTCAGCCTTCTCGTCACGCCGCTCGGCCCGTACCGACAGGACACCTTCGGCGACGGTGATCTCAACGTCGCGGGCCGGGTCGATACCGGGCATCTCCGCCCGGACGACGTGCATTCCGGCCTCGTCCGTCTCCTCCACGCGAATCATGTCGTCACGCAGCCCGACAAGCCGCTGCGCCAGTACTCTGCTCTCCTCGGACCATGGCCAGCCGAGCCCGGAAAATGTTGCCGAACGCCGGTCGCGGTGGGCGATACCCGTCATGGAAACCATCCTCCTCGTGTCGGTCCCACTCCTCCATGATGTCGCCGCCGCCGCATCCCTTCAGGTGCCTTCAGGCATGGTCCGAGGTGACCAACCGCCCTGGTGGAGGTGGCTGTCGGCGGGCTTTGTCAGCGGATCGCCGGGAAGGCCGGCGCGGTTCCCGACCGGAGTGCGCCCATCGGGCTGGGAGCAGTTCTGACCTTTGCCGTCCATTCCGATTCCGAGAACATCGATGGGAACACGGTCGGCATCATCCTGATGCCCCTCGGAGTCGTCGCCGCCGCACTCTCCATCGAGCCATCCGGGCCGGGATCGGCGGCCTGGCCGCTACCGCTGGTCGCGTGGCACTGACCCGCGACCAGCACGTCCGGCGGGAACCGGGGAGCTCAGCTGACCCGGTGTGCGCGTAGGAGGAGGGCCCACCACGGCCGCCGCTGCTCGCGGGGCGGCCGTCGCCGGCGGCCGTGTAGCCGCACACCGCCCCCCTTCATGCTGACCCAGCCACCGGGGCCCATCCGGACGATCGCTCTGGGCCCCGGAGCGCGACGGGCGAACTGCCGCGAGACGGCCACCGCTGCGGCGACGATCTCCCCGACAACCACGATCCGGGTCAGGTCGAGCGGCTCGATGTGAGCCCAGGGCGCGTGGCCGACCGGTCGGGTCGGGAGTTGCCGGGTGCGCTGGGGGTTGGCCACCCCGGGGGCGAGGATGATCTTCGGGTCGAGCTCCGGGCGTTCCTGGACGGGTCGCGACGCGGGGCGGGCCGGGACGAGCGCGGCACCCATGGCTGCCACCTCCTTGCCGGAGTGACCACCGGCAGTGGCGAGTATGCGTCCCTGCCGGCCCGCGCGACATCTGCCCTGCGTTGGGCGGGCTCGGGACCTTCCGTCCGCCGGTTCGGGACCTTCGGCCCGGTCGGGTCTCCCGACGGCCCGCCCGAAGGAACAGCGCCGCCTGCACAGCAAGATCGACCGGATCACCGAGGATGTCCGCCCGGCCCTCGGCTTCACGCCGACCATCCGCTACTCCCCGCGGCAGGGTGACCCGGTCGTCCGCGGTGACCCGGGCGGGCCTCGGGGCTCGGTCCCGACCGGGGGACGGGGACACCGGGGTGCGTAGGCCCGAGACTCTGCTGTGCGCCCACCGTCTGCGCCGCAGCGCGGCGGCGTCGCGGGCCTTGGGCGCCGACACCGACGACCGGCTGGGGAACCTGACCGAGAACTCGTCCGCGGTGTCAGGCCGAGGCTAGCCGTAGCGGCACTGCGGACCGGGCGACCCGGCCTGCGTCGGCACTCCAAAAGTCCCTGGTTACGGCCCTGTGTCGTTGAGAGGCTGGTCACAGCAGCACGTCCCCCTGCGGAACGAGTCTGGAGACGTCCATGCGCCACTGTCTGGTTGCCGCAGCTCGGAACGAGGCCGATCCCGTGGCCCGGGCGTCCGGCCGCGTGGGTCGTCAGTCCCCCCGGATGGGGGGCCTACTGGCATTCGCTGGCCGTGATCCCCGGCTGCGGCGGGGNCTGGGNGGACGTGCTGGACCTCGGCGATGGGCGGCTCGCGCTGTGCGTCGGCGACGCCGCCGGACATGATGAGCGGGCCGCGCGGTTCGCCCGACGCCTGCGGGAGGCGATGCGCCGGCATCTGTGCGCTGGTGTGATGCCCGATATCGTGGTCAGCCGGGCGATGGCCGACGTCGCCGCGGCCGGTGATCTCGGGGAGATGTTCGCCACCGCCTTCCTCGCGGTGGCCGATGCCCGGTCGGGCCGCGTGGACTACGTCAACGCGGGGCATCCGCCGGTCCTGTATCTCCCCGCGCATCCGGCCGCCGGCGGTGGCGGTGGCGGTGAACCATGTTCGCTTGGCCCGACCGGGCCGATCCTCTCCGATCTGTTCGCCGGGACCGAGATCTGGTTGACGCGTTCGTTGACCGTGGCGGTCGGGGACTGCCTGCTGCTGTACACCGACGGCATCAGCGAGGCCCGGGACGAGCATGGCGATCAGTTCGGCGTGCTTCCCCTGACCGCCGCGTGCGCCGGGACGGACTCGCCCGACGGGTTGCTGCACCGCCTGTTTACGCAGGTCGCCGAGCACGCCTGCGGGGCCGTCCGGGATGATCGCACGATCGCGGTCCTCGCGCGGCAGCCCCGGTCGATCCCGCCCCGCGGCGGCTGCGTCCGCGGGTGACCGTCACCGGCGATGCCGCAGCCGACTGTCGCGCCGCGCGCGCCGGCCACCGTGTCACCGGCCCTCGATGCTGAGCCTCTCGGTGTCGAGCCCTTCGGCACCTGCCGCTACGTGTGGTCCTGCTCGGGTGGCGCCGCCGTGGCACGACGGCCCGCCTACGGGCGGCCACGATTCCGAACGTCTCGGGAGACCAGAAAATAGGTCAGGCCGGGGCGCACCGGAATGCCCATGATGAACCGCCCCGAAAAAGGAATCGTTACGGATCGACGTCAGGTGCGAACCGGAACGAAAAAGGGCGTGGAACAATGGTTGCCACTTTATCCCGGTCGGCAGCGGCCGCGGTGGCCGCGATCCTGCTCGCGGTGCCGATGGCCGCCTGCGGCGACTCCCGCGACACCGCTGTTCCGGTGCCGGCCGCTACCACCACCTGCCCGCCGTCGGCCTCGTCGACCGGAAGGCCGCGTCCCTCGGCGACACCGACGTCGGCGGCACCTGCCTCTGCGGCGCCCCCGTCGGCGATCTCGCCGACGCCGTCGAGCACGCGGCGTCCGTCCTCGGCGGCCGACGGCCTCGCGGCGTTCCTCGCCGAGGCGGCGCGGAGCGATCAGCGGCTACGGGCGACCGCGGCATTGATCAACGGTGACGTCGGCACGTCGGGGACGATCCGCTTCCGGCCGGAGACGCTCGCCGCCATACGCGCCGCCTGGCCGCCCGACGCGGCGGCCAGGGCGATTCCCGCCGGGTTGCCGCCGCAGTTGCTCCGCTCCGTGCTGCTCGTCTACAGCGACCTGGCCGCCAGGGCCGCGTCGATCAGCATGGTGCGCCACGAATCCGACCGCGCGGACCAGCTACGCTGCCTCGGCTACGGTGCCGCGCCCGCCGCCCGCTTCTCCGGCGACCTCGCCGCGCTGCGGGCGCAGGCTGCCGCATCGCCGGCCGTCGTGATCGCCCCGGCCGACTCCCGTGCGGTCGCGGAGGTCCTGCTCCGCACGGCGTACATCGACGGGTCCAACGCCGGCTGCGGTAGCTGCGGCGGCCAGGTCTTCACCGACCTCACGCCGATTGTCTGGCGGACCCGGGTGATGACCGCCGGCCAGCCACCCGTGGACGGCACCATCGGCACGGCCTTGTTCCGGGCTCACTACCAGGCCGGATCAGGCTGGCAGGTCACCATCTTGGCCTGCTGATCGGGTGCGTGGGCGGTCAGCTCAGGGCCCGGTCGGCGGGATCGGTTCGCCGGAAGCCGTCGCCGCCCGGCGCCGCGACGCCCGCCAGAGTTCGTCGGCGCCCCAGACCAGGACCGGCAGCGGGAGCAGCAGGAGGAGATCGGAGGGCGGGACCGAGGCGGTGCCGAGAACGTGCTGCAGGGGCGGGACGTAGACCACCACGGCCGCGAAGGCGATCTCGAAGGCGATGCCGGCGAGGAGCAGCCGGTTGGTGAGCAGCCCGACGGCGCGCAGGGAGGCGTGCTCGGTGCGGGCGGCGGTGGCCGTGCCGATCTGGCAGGCCACGATCGCGAGGAAGGTCATGGTGGTGGCGCGCAGATAGCCCTCGTGCAGGGGGGTGCCCTTGTCGACGGAGTCGCCCGGGTGCCAGCCGATGCGCCAGAGCACGGCGAAGTAGACGGCCATGACGGCGGCGGCGGAGACGAGGCCGAGAACGGCCCAGGCGCGTAGCAGCATCACCGGCCGGATCACTCCCTCGTTGCGCGGCCTCGGCGGGCGCTCCATCAGGCCCGGCTCGGCCGGCTCCCGGCCCAGCGCCAGCGCCGGCAGCGTCTCGGTGCCCAGATCGATCATGAGGATCTGCAGAACGGTGAGCGGCAGGGGCACCGTGCCGCCGGACAGCGCGAAGACCAGGAACGGGACGAGCTCCGCAACGGCGTGGGCGAAGATGTAGACGATGAACTTCCGGACGTTGTCGTAAACCTGGCGGCCGGCCTCGACGGCGCGGACGATCGTGGCGAAGTTGTCGTCGGTGAGCACCATCGTGGACGCCTCGCGGGCCACGTCCGTGCCGGAGCGTCCCATCGCGACGCCGATGTCGGCGCGGCGCAGGGCGGGGGCGTCGTTCACACCGTCGCCGGTCATCGCGACGACCTCGCCGCGGGCGTGCAGGGCATCCGTGACCCGCAGTTTCGTCTCCGGTGAGCTGCGGGCGAAGACGATCTCGCGGTCGTCGTGCAGGAAGGCGTCGAGGTCGGCCTCTGTCGGATCGCCGAGGTCCTCCGTGGTGACCACCTGCAGGCCCGCCGTGCCCGGCCCGCCGATGCCGACCTGGCGGGCGACGGCCGCCGTGGTCAGGGCATGGTCGCCACTGACGACGTTGATCCTGATCCCGGCGCGGTGGCAGGCCGCGACGGCCTCGGCCACGCCCGAACGAGGCGGATCGGCCAGCCCGACGATGCCCAGCAACCGCAGATTCGTCTCGAGGGCGTCCCGGTCAATCCCACCGGCCTGCCCGCCGCCGAGCGCCGGATCCCCGTCCGGCAGCTCGCGGTCGGCCACGGCGAGGACCCGCAGCCCGTCGGCGGCGAAGTCGGCGAGCCGTCGGGTGAACCCGTCGCGGTCGGCGTCGGTCAGCGGGCGGGATCCCGCGGGCGTCAACAGGCTCACGCAGCGCGCGAGAACCGCTTCCGGGGCGCCTTTGACGGACGCGACGAGGCGCCCGGGCTCGACCTCGTCGACGGTCGACATCCGGCGCGCGCGGGAGTCGAAGGGCGCTTCCGCCCGCCGCCGGGCGGACCGCGCGGCCGGGTCCGTGTCGGCGCCGAGCCACCGGGCGGCGTGCAGCAGCCCGATCTCGGTCGGATCGCCGTGGGCGCCGCGGCCGCGGTCGGGATCGCCCAGATCGGCGTTGGAACAGGCGGCCAGGGCCTTCCCGAGCGGGCCGGACACCGACTCGGGCACCGACACCGGTATGGACGGGGGCGCCGGCATGGACGGGGGCTCCGGTAGGGACGCGGATGCGGTCACGGGCGCGGTCACGGGCGCGGGCACGCTGACGGGCTGGTCGCCCGCGGCCGTCCACAGCCGGACCGGCCGCATCCGGTTCTCGGTGAGCGTCCCGGTCTTGTCGGTGCAGATCACCGTGGTGGAGCCGAGGGTCTCCACCGCGCTGAGCCGGCGCACGACCGCGCCCCCGCGGGCGAGGACCCGCACGCCGACCGCGAGCGCGAGGGTGATGGTGGGCAGCAGACCCTCGGGTACGTTCGCGACGAGCAGGCCGATGGCGAAGACGAGGGCCTCGTTCACGGGGAGCCCGGCCAGGACGCCGAGCGGCAGGAAGGCCAGCCCCACTCCCACCGCGACCGCGGCGATCAGCCAGGCGACCCGACGGACCTGCCGTTCCAGCGGGCTGTCGTCCCGGGAGACCTGTTCGGTCAGGGCCGCGACCCGGCCGATCTCGGTGCGCATGCCGGTCGCCACCACGATCGCGCGCGCGGAGCCGGCGGTGCAGGTGGTGCCGCTGAAGACCAGGTCGCGCGCGGAGAGCAACGGGCCGGTGTCCGGCTCCTCGCCGGCCGAGCGCGGCACCGGGACCGACTCGCCGGTCAGCATCGACAGGTCGGCCTCGACGTAGCCGCTCAGCAGCCGGGCGTCGGCCGGGATCCGATCACCCTCGCTGATCACGATCAGATCTCCGGAGACGACCTCGCGGACGGCGATGCTCTGCTGGACACGGTCCCGGACCACCGTGGCCTGGGGCGGCAGGTAGGCGCCGAGTGCCTCCACAGCGTGCTCGGCGTGCCGTTCCTGGACGAAGGCGACCGCGGCGTTCAGCAGCACCACGGCGACGATCGCGGCGGCGAGCACGGTGCTGCCCGACAGCAGGGCCAGCAACGCGGCCAGCCACAGCAGGAGGGCCAGCGGGTGCACGAGCTGGCGGCCGATCTCCCCCGGCCAGGTGAGCCCCCGCCGCCTCGACAGTTCGTTCGGCCCGTCGGCGAGAAGCCGGCGGGCGGCCTCCCGGCTGCTGAGCCCGTCCGGACCGCTGCGTAGGTCACGGAACAGCAGCGCGAGGGGCTCCCGGGGATCCGACGTCATCGTGTCCGTAGCCGGACGGCTGTTTCCTGGCGTTTCGGTGCTCACGTCAGACATCGCCACGTCCGATCAGGATTTCGAAAGTTCGATCGGGATTTCGGATTTCGGCGTTCACTCGGTCGGGGCCGGGGCGGGATCCCGACCGGGTGCCGGTTCGGCGCCGCCGGAGTCGAGCCGAAACGGCGGGTACTCGTCGGTCATTTCCTGTCGGGACGGATGTTTCCTGGCAGGCCGGACGGTTTCAGGGGCCGTTGTACCCGCCGCCGCTGGTCCTGTCGGGGGGTGCACACCATCCGATCGGCCCCCCGGGAGGGCAGGGGTGCCGCGACCTTCGGCCGGCGCCGGTGGGTCACAGGTCCCGGGCCGGCCGGGAGCGACGTCTGTGTTGCCCGGATCCGCGAGGGGGGACATTGCACCGTGAGGTCGCCGCGCGGTGACAGGAGGAGTACCTCATGAGGCGTGAGATCACGTACAGGGCGCCGGTGACGGTGCCCGCGGACAGCCGGATCCAGCAGGCCGCGCAGCTCATGGACCGGGCCGGAGTCGGATCGCTGATCGTGACCGAGGGCCAGCGTCCGGTGGGAATTGTGACAGATCGTGACATGTCCCTGCGGGTCGTCGCCGGTGCCGTGCCGCTCGACGGCCGGATCGACGCCGTCATGACCTGCGGGGTGGTGAGCGTTGCGCACACGGCCACCTGGGAGGAGGTCGCGCAGGTCTTCGTCGGGCACGCGATCCGCCGCGTGGCCGTGACCGACGGCGATGCCCTCGTCGGCGTGATCACGCTCGACGACCTGCTGGCCGCCGGGACGGACGCGCCGGCCGCGGCCCTGGCCGCCGTGGCCGCCGAGGAGATCGGGCATCCGCGACACGAGGGCGGCCTGCCGCTGCCGTTGAGCGCGCTGCTCCCGCAGACGCGGGCGCTCACCCGGTGGCAGGCCCGGATCGGGGACGCGATCCTGGTCCACCCCGCCAGGGGCGGCGCGCCGCGGGACGGGGAGATCCTCGAGGTCGCGACGCCTGCCGGCGACCCGCCGTTCCTGGTCCGCTGGTCCGACGGCCGGCGCAGCTACGTCTACCCCGGCCCGGACGCCCAGATCCACCACTACGCCGAATCGGCGCAACAGGGGTCCGTGCCGGCCGCTCAGGACGCGTAGCGGGCCCGAGTGCCGATGCGGTGGCGGAACTTGCGGATCTCCTCCAGCCACAGCGCCGAGGAGGCGATGCCCGCCGCCAGCAGCCATTCCCGCCAGCCCAGCGGCGCGGTGTCGAAGAATCCGCGCAGGGCGGGGACGCTGACCACCAGGACCTGGAGCAGGACGACGCCGCCGATCGCCGCCAGCACCGCCCTGTTCTCCAGGGTCCGGGCGTTGAACACCGACGCGGTTTCGCTGCGCAGGTTCAGCAGGTTGAACATCTGGAACAGGGCGAAGGTGGTGAAGGCAACCGTGCCCGCGGTCGTCTCGGCGCCCTGCGCGGGCAGCGGGCCGGGCAGCACGCTGATCGCGATGAGGGTGCCGGCCGCCATCACGGCGGCAAGGCCGATGATGCGGGCCAGCCGGCGGCCCGTCAGCAGGCGTTCCCCGGCCGGTCGGGGCGGGCGGCGCATCGTGTCGGGGGCGGGCGGGTCCACCCCGAGTGACATCGCCGGCGGGCCGTCCATGATCAGGTTGACCCAGAGGATCTGCACCGGGGTGAACGGCGCGCCGGCCATGATGTCCGCGGATCCCGCGACGAGAAAGATCACCACGAAGGCGATCGCCGTGGTGAGCTGGAACTTCACGAAGTTCACGATGTTGTCGTAGATTCCGCGACCGGAGCGCACCGCCTCGACGACGGTGGCGAAGTCGTCGTCGGTGAGCACCATCGCCGCGGCGTCCTTGGCGACGTCGGTGCCGGAACGGCCCATCGCGACGCCGATGTCCGCCATGCTCAGCGCCGGGGCGTCGTTCACGCCGTCGCCCGTCATCGCGACGATGTCGCCGCGTTCCTGCAACGCCTGCACGATGCGGATCTTGTGCTGCGGCGCGACCCGGGCGATCACGGCGATGCCGTCGAGGCGGCGGCGCAGCTCCTCGTCGTCCCAGCCGTCCAGGTCTCGGCCGAGCACGACGTCGCCGTCGAGACCGAGCTGGCCGGCGATGGCCGCGGCGGTTCCGGCATGGTCGCCGGTCACCATCCGGACCCGGATGCCGGCCTCGCGGCAGGCGGCGAGCGCCGGTCCGGCCGACTCCCGCGGCGGGTCGACGATCGCGACGAGCCCGATCATCGCCAACCGCGCCACCCCGGACAGCGGATCGCCCGGCGGCAGCGCAACCGCGCCGGGAGGATCATCGCGGTAGGCCAGCGCCATCACCCGCAGTCCCCGGTCGGACAGGACGGCGTTGGCCTCGCGCCAGCTCTTCCGGCGGGCGTCGTCGAGCTCGACCACGTCGCCGGTGCGGTCGAGCTGGGCGGTCGACCGTTCCAGCAGCGCGTCCGGAGCGCCCTTGACGAGCAGGCGGGTCGACCGGCCGGCGCCGCCGTCGGCCGCGGGAGCCCGCCGCCCGCCGCCGGCCGCCTGGGTTCCATCGGCTCCGTCGGCTCCATCGGCTCCATCGGCGACATCCTCGACGGGATGCACGGTCGCCATCAGCCGGTAGTCCGCGTCGAACGGGACCTCGGCGAGGCGGGGTCGGCGCCGGCGCCGGGCGCCCACGTCCACTCCGCTCTTGGCGGCGAGGGCCACCAGCGCGCCCTCGGTCGGGTCGCCGACGAGCTGCCCGTCGCCGACGGTCGCGTCCGAGCACAGCGCGAGCACCTCGACGGCCACGGGTGGCAGGCTGGCCGGGGCACCGTCCCCGTCGTGGAGGCGGCCGTCCGGGCCGTAGCCGAGCCCGGTGACGCTCAGCTCCCGGCCACCGGACCAGATCGCGGTGGCGGTCATCTCGTTGCGCGTCAGGGTGCCGGTTTTGTCCGTGCAGATCTGCGAGGTCGACCCGAGCGTCTCCACCGCGGCGAGCCGTTTGACGATCGCGTTGCGTTTCGCCATCCGGGACGTGCCCATCGCGAGGGTGAACGCGACGACCGCGGGCAGCCCTTCGGGGATGGCGGCGACCGCCAGCGACACCCCCGTGAGGAACAGGTCCGCGAGGTCGCGTCCCTGGACGACCCCGAGCACGACCACGACGACGACCACGGCGGCGGCGATCGCCGCGATGGTCCGGCCGAGCTGGTCGACCTGACGCTGCAGCGGCGTGCGTCGGACCGGCGTCTGTTCGAGCAGCTCGGCGATCTGGCCGATCTCGGTGCCCCGGCCGGTCGCGGTCACGACCGCGAGCCCGCGGCCGCGGGTGACGACCGTGTTCATGTAGACCATGTCGGACCGGTCGGCCAGCGCCGCGTCGGGCGGTGCCGCGCCGGTGCCCTTGCCGACCGGTGCGGCCTCCCCGGTCAGGGTCGACTCGCCGACCGCCAGCGTGGCCGCCTCCACCAGCCGCCCGTCGGCGGGGATCCGGTCACCGGCGGCCAGCAGCACGATGTCGCCGGGCACCAGGTCCGCCGGGTCGATCTGTTTCTCGGTGCCGTCGCGGCGCACCGACACGGTCGCGGTCAGCATGCCGCGCAGCGCGGCGAGGCTGGCCCGGGCCCTGGTCTCCTGGATGAAACCCAGCGTGGCGTTCACCAGCACGACGACGCCGATGACGATCGGCGTCTCGAGCGACTTCGACACGACCGCGCTGACGATCGCCGCCACCGCCAGGATGGCGATCAGCAGGTCCGCGAACTGCCGGAGGAACAGCCTCCAGACCGGCTCGACGGCGGGCTCGGCGAGCGTGTTCGGGCCGTACCGCGCCAGCCGGCGGGCGGCCTCCACGCTCGCCAGCCCCTCGGCCGGATCGACGTCGAGGGCGGCGGCGGCCTCGTCGGGGTTGAGCGCATGCCAGACCCGGGCGGCCTGGCCGCCGTCACCGGAGAGCATGTCTCATCCCATCACGGCCAGGGCCACCACCGCGTCCTCGACCGTCATGAACAGGCGGTCCGGGCCGAGCGCGGCGAGCAGGCCGGCGTGCACCAGGTCGTGGTGGACGAGGTGGGACGACCGGGCGATCCCGACGGTGACGCCCCGTCGGCGCAGCCTGTGCAGCAGGTCCCGCAGGGTCTGTGCGGCCGTGTAGTCGATGTCGGAGATGCCGCCGGCGTCGAGCACGAAGGCGTGCACCGGTGAGCGCGCCGCGTCGACGAGGTCGCGGATGCGGGCGGCCGTGTGGTCGGCGTTGCCGTACCAGAGCGGGCCGTAGAGCAGGTAGACGACCACGCCGGGCACCTGTTCGGTGGGCTGCCCGACGTCGACCGGAATCCAGTGATCGGTACCGGGTTCGCGGCCCAGCACCACATCGGCGGGACGGGCGGCCCGCCAGGTGCGGTCCGCGAGCGCCAGCACCATCGCCACGATGACGCCCTGTTCGACCCCGACCAGCGCCACCGCCGCGGTCGTGACGACGGCCAGCGCGTACTCGAGCCGGTCGAACCGCCGGATCGTGCGCAGCTCGGTGATCCGCAGCAGCCGGGACGCGACGAAGACGAGGATGGCGCCGAGGGCGGCCTGCGGCAGATTCCGCAGCACGCCGGCGGCCCCGGTGACGAAGCCGAGCGTGAGGCCGGCCGCGACCACGGCGCAGACCTGCGTGCGGCCGCCCGTCGCGACCACGATCGCGGTCCGCGGCGGGCTCGCGTTCACCGCGAACGATCCCCCGAGACCCGCCAGCAGGCTGCCGGCACCCACGGCCACCAGGTCGCGGTCGAAGTCGCCCGCGGTCCCGGGGGCCGGGGCGGCCCCGCGCTCGGTCGCCGCCGTCTGGATCACGCACAGGAAGGTGACGACCAGCGCCGCCGGCAGGAGGTGGCGCACCTCGCTCCACGGCGCCGACGGCAGGCCGACGGTCGGCAGGCCGGCCTGGACCGGGCCGACCGTCTCGACGCCCCGGGAGCCCAGCCCGAGCCAGGCGACCGCCACGGTCGATCCGATCACGCCGAGCAGCGCACCCGGTATGCGGCGGTCGAGGCGTTCGCCCGCGACGATCACAGCGAGGACGAACGCCGCGATGGCCACCGCCCAGCCGTTGGTGTGGCCGAGCCGGCCGGCGACGGCACGTAACCGGCCGATGGTGTTCGTCCCCTCCCCGGGGACGCCCAGGACGGCGGGGAGCTGGCGGACGAGGATCTGCACGGCGATGCCCGCCAGCACCCCCGTGACCACCGGCGTGGACAGGAACTGGGAGACCCAGCCGAGCCGGAGCAGACCGACCGCGGTGACCAGCAGTCCGACCATCACCGCGAGGATCGCGAGGGACTGGACGTAGGGCGGACTGCCCGGGGAGCCGACGGTCGCCGCCGCCGCGGCCAGCAGCGGCGCGATCGTCGAATCGGCCCCCACCGAGAGCTGGGGATGGCGGCCGAGCACGGCGAACATCAGCGATCCGGCGACGAAGGCGTACAGGCCGGCCCAGGCCGGTGCGCCCGCCAGGCCCGCGGTGGCGACCTGCTCCGGTACGGCGACGCCGGCGAGGGTCAGCCCGGCGGCGAGATCCCGACCCAGCCAGGCGGCCCGGTAGCCGCGCAGGGTCGGGATGATCGGCCAGGAGGTCACAGTGCATCCCTGTATACAGGGATGCCGCCGGCCGGCGCCTACCCGGGCTGCTCGTCCTCGCCGGGGTTCAACCGGGCCGCGAGCACGCCCGGCACCGCCCGCACCAGCCGCAACGCCGTCTCCGGCTCGGGCAGGCCCGCGACGACGAGGGTCACCTCGCCCTCGGTGACCTCGACGGTCGGGCGCAGGCCGCCGTCCCACCGGGCGAGCACGTCCCGCACGTCCGCGGCGATCTCGGCGTCGGGGCGGGCCAGCGGACGGAGCAGGTCGCTGCGGCTCACCAGGCCGACCAGGCGCTGATCCTGATCAAGGATGGGCATCCGGGTGATGTGCTCGGACAGCATCGTCTGGATGATGTCCGCGACATCGGTGTCGGTGCGGGCGGCCACGACGGGGCTGGTCATCGCCTCGCCGGCGGTGAGCGGCACCCGGTCGTCGATCGGCAGGTCGCGGCGGAGGTGGCGGCGAGGGTCGGGGGTGGACTCGACCGCGATGAGGTCGGCCTCCGTGATCATGCCGAGCAGCCTGCCGTCCTCGTCGACGACGGGGACGGCGCCCACCCCGCGGTGGACGAGGAAGACGGCCACCTCCTTGAGTGGGGTGTCGGGGGTCACCACGCAGACCTTGGGTGTCATGATCTCGTCGGCGCGCACGACCTGCCTCCTGGACGTCGGCGGCACGGGGCCCGTGGGGGCCGCGCGGTGCCACGCGGCGGCCCTGTGTCGAGGATCTCCCCGCCGGCCTGCGGTGGACAGGGACGAACGACACACCGGCCCGGACCTTCGGCCCTCGATCGGGAGCCGTCTGCGGAGGATCGTCCCGAACGAGGGTCGCCGCAGGGAGGCGTCTCGCCGGCAAGGGGATGATCCTTCATGTTCACGGTTCGTATCCATGGGTTCGGCGGTCAGGACGTGCTGGCCGCCGCCGAGCTGCTGTCCGTCGCGGCGTACACCGACGGTCGGCACGGGCAGGCCTTCCGCGTCGGCGGCCAGGAACGGACCGGCTCCCCGACGGTCGCCTGCTGCCGGATCGACGACCGGCCGCTGCCCGCCCGGGAGCCGGTGCTCACGCCGGACGCCGTCGTGGTTCGCGACCCGGCGTTGCTGGGCGTTCACGAGGTGTTCGACGGCCTCGGCCCGGACGGCTACGTCCTGATCGACGCCACCGGTGCCGCCGGCCGGTTCGGGCTGGCGGCGGCCGCCGGCCGCCGGCCGGAGCGAACGGTGGCGGTGCCCGCGAGCGAGATCGCGCGGCGTGAGCTCGGGCTCGCGCTGCCCAACGCTGCCCTGCTGGGCGGTCTTGCCGCGCTGACCGGCGTCGTGTCGCTCGCTTCGGTCGAGACGGCGATCCGGGAGTCGTTCGGCGGCCGGTTGGCGCACGACAACGTCGAGGCGGCGCGGGATGCCTTCGCGTTCGTCCGGTACCAGCAGCGGGAGCGCCTCGGCGCCGCCGCGGCGGAGGCACCGGCACCGGCGGAGGTACCGGCGCCGGCGGAGGTACCGGCGCCGGCGGAGGTGCCGGCGCCGTAGGGGCTGCCCTCGGGCCGGCCGCGAGCGGTGAAGGCCGGGTACCTGATGCGCCGCGGCCGTGGATTGGGACGATGGGGGTATGCGAATCGTCAGCACGTCCCTGCTTGGCCAGCTGGTCGCGGGGCATCTTGCCGGCCGCGGTGACGGGGCCGCCGGGCGGCGGCCGGTGGTGGTGGCGTCGGGGAACTTCGCCAGTCCGGGGGTGGCCCTGCGGGTGGTGGACGAGGTCGTCGAGTCCTACCGGTTGTTCGTGCTCAATCCGCAGGCGGGCCTGCCGGTGCGGGCGGGGGTGTCGCATGTGACGCCGTTCGTCGGTCCCGGCATGCGGGGGCTGGCGACGTTGGAGTACGTGCCGTGCCGGTTGAGCCTGGTTCCCCGGCTGCTCGCCGGGCCCTACCGTCCGGATGTCGTCGTGGTGCACACCAGCCCGCCGGTGAACGGGCGGGTGTCGCTCGGCACCGAGGTCAACATCCTGCCGGCGGCGGTGGAGGCGGCGCGGGCCGGCGGGGGGCTGGTCGTCGCCCAGCTCAATCCGGCGATGCCGTACACGTTCGGGGACGGGGAGCTGTCCTTGGAGATGATCGATCTGGCCGTCGAGGCGGAGCAGCCGCTGTCACAGCCGGCGGTGAGAGCGGGTGACGAGGTGGGGCGGGCGATCGGGGAGCGGGTCGCTGCCCTGGTCGTCGATGGTGCGACCCTGCAGCTCGGGATCGGTGGGGTGCCGAACGCCACGCTCGCCGCGCTGACCGGCCGCCGTGGGTTGCGCGTGTGGACCGAGACGTTCTCCGACGGTGTGCTGGCCCTCGATCGGGCCGGTGCGCTCGATACCGGTGCCGATCTGGTCACCAGCTTCCTGTTCGGTTCGGCGGAGCTGTACGGCTGGGTGGATCGCAACCCGCGGGTGCGGCTGCTGCGTACCGAGACCGTGAACGATCCCGGCACGATCGCCCGCCGGCCGGCGATGATGTCGATCAACACCGCGTTGCAGGTGGACCTGCACGCGCAGGTGAACGCCTCCCACGTGCGGGGGCGGGTCTGGTCCGGCTTCGGTGGACAGCCCGACTTCGTCGCCGGTGCCCTGCACGCGGCGGGTGGCCATGCGGTGATCGCGCTGCCGAGCTGGCATGCCAAGTCGGACACCTCGACGGTCGTGGCGTCCCTCGGTGAACCGACGACCAGCTTCCAGCACAGCTACCTCGTCAGCGAGCACGGCACCGCCTCGCTGTGGGGGCGCAGCGTGCAGGGGCAGGCCCGCGACATCATCGCCCACGTCGCCGACCCCCGCGCCCGCGACGGGCTCACCCAGCACGTCGAGGCCCTGGCCGTGGCGCCCTCGGGCTGAGCGCGCGATCTTCCTGCCGTGGCCCGGGGCGGGGTTGCGGCAGGGTGGCCGGTTCCCGGCAGGTCGGTCAGTCCTCGCCGGTCAGCTTCAGCGCGTAGACCGCGGCCTGTGTCCGGCTGGTCATGTCGAGCTTCTCCAGGATGCTGGAGACGTAGTTCTTGACCGTCTTCTCGGACAGGTGCACCCGGGTACCGATCTGCCGGTTGGTGAGACCTTCGGCGATGTACTGAAGGATCTCGCGTTCCCGGGCGCTGAGGGACGCCAGCGCCGGATCCTTCTTCGGCCCCTCGCGCATGCGTTCGAGCACCCGGCGGGTGACCGACGGGGAGAGCAGCGACTGCCCGGCTGCGACCGAACGGATGGCGCTCACGAGGTCGTTGCCACGGATCTCCTTGAGCACGTAACCGGCCGCGCCCGCCATGATGGCGGAGAACAGCGCCTCGTCGTCGTCGTAGGACGTCAGGATCAGACAGGCGATGTCGGGGTGGGCGGAGCGGATGTCCCGGCACACGTCGATGCCGCTTCCGTCGGGGAGCCGCCCGTCGAGGACGGCGACGTTCGGCAGGAGAGCCGGGATCCGGCGCAGCGCCTCGGCGGCGAGACCGGCCTCGCCGACGACCTCGATGTCGTCGTGGCGTTCGAGGGTCTGTCGTAGACCGTTGCGCACGATCTCGTGATCGTCGAGGATGAACACCCGGATCGTCTCCATGCGCAGGACGATACGGCGCTCTTCCCGCTCGGTCAGGCGGAGCCGCCAACGTCCCACTCTGGACTTCTGGCCTGGCCCCGGTGCGGCCCGGGGGATGGGGCACCGTCCGCGCCGCCACCCCGGTGTGGCATGCCCGACTCCGGGCGGGGAGACCGTTGGTCCGCCCGGGCAGGACGATCGGCCCGTGTGGCCGGGTGGCCGCCGCGGGATGGTCATCTCATGAATCTCCCCGGCATTCACCTGTCCCGGTCGGCCGTGGCGTCCAGCCCGGACGCGCAGAACGGTACGGCCGTCGTGGACCCGCGCCCGCCGCACCGGGCGATCGAGCCCGGCAGCCGGTCCTGCTGCTGCCCCTCCGAGCCGGTCGCGCAGATCGTGCTCGCCCCGGGCGAGACGCATGCCCATGAGGTCGACATCCTGCTGTGCGCCCACCATCTGCGCCGCAGCGCCCTGGTACTGAGATCGTTGGGGGTCGCCGTCTACGACCGGAAGGGCAACCTCATCGAGGACCCGGCCAGGGTGTTCGGCCGGGATCGCTGATCCCGAACACGGGCGGACGAGGGGCTGTGCCCGTGAAGTGGATGACCCCACAGAGGTATCTGATCGAGGAAGCGGTCGTCCGGACCGTTCCCGACCGCCCGTCCCGGGTCCTTCGGGTGACCCGTGACGGGCATGAGGTCGAGCGTTATGCCTCCTGGATCGACCTGATGGTCGCCCTGGACGTCCACCGGATGGTCGAGCTCGACTGACGAGGTCGACTGACGAGGTCGGCGGACGAGGGCGACGGACGAGGGCGATCGACGAGCTCGCCGCCGTCGGCGCCGCGGGCCTGTGACGAACGTCCCGAAAATCCCCTACCAACGCCGCGCGATCTCTGTTCGAAAGTCGGTCGTCCGCACGGCCGCCAATCGCGACAGTCAGTGCAGGAAGCAACCGGCTGCCCGGTGGGGCGAGGATGCGGGAGGCGCAGATGAGGACCGGAACCATTCTTGTCGGAGTCGACGGTTCGGCGGGATCCGAGAGCGCATTGCGGTGGGCCGTGCGGGAGGCGCGGCTGCGGCCCGGACCGGTCACGGCCGTGTTCGGCTGGACGGCGGAGGGTCCGCGCGGCGTGTACCGCGCCGCCCCCCACGCCGACCACGACGCGCTGGCCCGGGCCGCGGCGGCGGTCCTCGACCGGGCCGTCGTGGACGTGGTCGGCCAGGACGGGCGGGTCGGCCAGGACGGGCGGGGCGCGGTAGGTCAGCTGGTCGTCGAGGCCGACCCGGTCGAAGCACTGATCAAGAACGCGGGCACGGCCGAGATGATCGTGGTGGGGGCGCGGGGGCACGGGCCGGTGCACCGGATGCTGGCCGGCTCGATCAGTCAGGGCGTCGTGCACCACGCGCCGGTGCCGGTCGTGGTGACACGCGGATCCGTCCCCGCGGTCGAGGAGCGCGACAGCCGGCCGGTGGTCGTCGGGGTCGACGGCTCGCCGTCCTCGCTCGCCGCCCTGACCTGGGCCGCGGTCGAGGCCGAGGCGCGCGGCGTCCAGCTGCGGGTGGTGCACGCCTGGGGCAGCGGCAACGTCGTGGGCCCGGCCCTGATCGCCTCCTGGCAGCAGTCGCTGGTGGGACAGGCGCAGCGCACCCTCGACGCGGCGGTGGCCGACGGCGTGGGGGAGAGGGCGAACGTCGACGCGGTCGTCACGGGCGACCTGCCGGCCCAGGCCCTGCTGCGGGAGTCCGGCGACGCCCAGCTCCTCGTCGTCGGCAGCCGGGGTCGGGGCGGCTTCGCCGAGCTGGTCCTCGGCTCGGTGAGCCACCAGTGCGTCCTGCACGCCGCCTGCCCGGTCGCGGTCGTGCGCACCGGCCCGCGGTAACACGGTCGATCGGGCCAGGACCGACTTCGGCCGCCTCGACATCCTGGCCAACAACGCCGGTCTCGGGCGGCTACGTCTCGCAGCTGTGATCCCGTGACCGCAGGATCCCGTGACCGCAGCCTGGGCTGCGGCCGTCTCCGAGTCTTCCCGCGTGTCTCGGCGAACAGCGAGGTGAGTGTCTGGGCCTCGTCATGAGGACCGAGGACGGTAAGATCCTGCGCGAGATCATCGGCCGTGGCGACCGTTTGCGGATGCTCCTCTCCGAGCACGTCCTCGCAGCAAGCTGATCCGCCCGGATCTCGCCCAGCTGGCCGGGTTTCGCCGCCGGTTCAAGCACGAGGCGGACAGCGCCCGCCGCGTCGCGCGATTCTGCACGGCGGCGGTCCTCGACGTCGACACCACCGCCGACCCGCCGTATCTGGTCACCGAGTACGTCGACGGCCCGACCCTGGCCGAGGCGGTCGGTGGGCGGGGTCCTCATCTACGCCGGAACCGGCCGCTATCCGTGTTCAGCCGATCGGAGTGCGTCCCTTGCCGTCCAGCGGGACCGACGGCCACACGGAACGCCGGATCCGGTGCGGCCGACGAAGCCGAACCTTCGGGTGCAGCACCCCTGCCGGCACCGAAACATACGGCCGGATCGAAAGGGGAGAGCACTTTCAGCGGTCACCCGTGAGGCGCTCGGTCAGGTCAGCGGTTCGGATTCCGCCCCCGCCACCGTGCAGGCCTTGCAGGTGGACGCGCGGGCCGGCCGGGGCCGACCCGCGCGGATGGTGGGGGCACCTGCAGGTGGGACTACTGGCCTGCGCCCGTGGCGGCCACCGAGCCCAGCAGCGAGGCGTTGCCGGAGTCGGCCTCCGCCTTGCGGCGGCCCATGCTCTTGGGCTCGATGTCGACGTCGGCCGCCTCGGCGCGCAGCGCGGCGACGGTGGACTTCTCCCTCGGCCGGATGGCGAAGGGGTCGAACGAGAACGCCCGCATCGCGTTCTCGTGGGTGATCTTGTTGATGTCGGCGTCCGAGACCCCGGCGAGGTCCTTGAACAGCTTCTCGGGACCGTGCGGCCAGGTGGAGTCCGAGTGCGGGTAGTCCAGCTCCCACATGATCTTGTCGATGCCGACCTGGTCGCGCAGCTTCACGCCCACCGGGTCGTCGATGAAGCAGGTCCAGATGTGGTCGTAGAAGACCTGGCTGGGCAGCCGGCCGCCGAGGTCGGTGAACGTCCACGCGTGGTGGTGCTGGTAGACGTAGTCGGCGCGCTCGAGGGCGTAGGGCAGCCAGCCGATGCCGCCTTCGGACAGGGCCATCTGCAGGTTCGGGATCCGCTTGAAGATCCCGGAGAAGACCAGGTCGGTGACCGCCATCAGGCTGTTCACCGGGGTCAGGGCGATCATGACCTCCGGCGGGGCGTCCGGGGCGGTGATGTTCATCGACGACGACGAGCCGATGTGGATGTTGACGACCACGTTGTTGTCCGCGCAGGCGCGCAGGAACGGGTCCCAGTACTCGGTGTGGTAGCTCGGCAGGCCCAGCTTGGTCGGGTTCTCCGAGAAGGTCACCGCGTGGGCGCCCTTCGCCGCGACCCGGCGGATCTCCTCGGCGGCGAGCTCGGGGTCCCACAGGACGGGCAGGGTGATCGGGATCAGCCGGTCCGGGTGGGAGCCGGCCCACTCGTCGATGTGCCAGTCGTTGTAGGCGCGCACGCTGGCCAGCGCGAGGTCCTTGTCCTTCGCGCGCAGGAAGAGCTGGCCGCAGAAGTGCGGGAAGGTGGGGAAGTTGATGCCCGCGAGCACGCCGCCGGCGCTCATGTCCCGCACGCGCTCGTCGGCGTCATAGCAGCCGGGGCGCATCTGGGCGTACTCGGTCGGGTCGAGCCCGTACTCCTCCGGGGGACAGCCGGCGACGGCGTTGAGGCCGACGTTCGGGGCGAAGCCGTCCTCGAACGCCCACAGGTCGCCGCCGTTGGGGCCCTTGACGATGTGCGGAGCCCGGTCCTTGTACTTCGCGGGGATGTGCGCGTCGAACATCGTGGGCGGCTCCACGACGTGGTCGTCGACGCTGATCAGGATAAGGTCTTCGACCTGCATGACACTCCTTGACGCTTACAGAGGACGGAGGAACGCACCGGATTTCTCCCTGCTCCTCGTCGGTGAACGTGACGCAGCTCTATGAGCTGTAACACTACTAAGACTACCGTCAGGATGGAAGCGTTGTCGGCGATGGAAGCGTTGTCGGCGATGGGAGCGCTCCCGGCGATGGGAGCGCTGTCGGCGAGGGGAGGGGTGCCGGCCTCGGACCGGCTGCGGCGATCCGATCCCGGCGCGGATCAGAACGCCGAGCGGTGATGGCCGCCGTCGACCTCGATCCAGTTGCCGGTGACGTAGCCGGCCTGCTCCGAGCACAGGTAGACGATCATCGAGGCGATCTCGTCCGGACGGCCGAGGCGCGCGGCGGGCACCCGCGCGTTGGTGCGCATCCATTCGCGGCGGGCCTGCTCGTCGTGCACGCCGACGTTGGCGTCCATGTAGGCGATCGCGTTGGCGGTCTCGATCCAGCCCGGCGCGACCGTGTTCACGGTGATGCCGTAGCGGGCGTACTCGTCGGAGACGGTCTTGAGCAGGCCGATCGTCGACGGGCGGGTGGCGTTGGCGATGGCGTGGTGGATCGCGCCCACCGGCTCCTTGGCGGTCGCCGAGCCGATGTGGACGAAGCGCCCCCAGCCGGCCTCGCGCATCCCGGGCAGCACGGCGTGCAGCAGGTAGACCTGGCTCATCGTGTAGCTGCGGAACGAGTCGACGTAGTGCTCGGGCTCGGTGATGTCCTCGAAGTCGCCCGGGATGTTGAAGACGGTCTGGCCGATCACGATCAGCGGCGGGCCGAACGTCGAGGTGACCTCGGCGACCGCCCGGTCGACGTCGGCGCGGTCGGTGAGGTCGGCCGGGACCCCGATCGCGGTGCCGCCGTCGGCCGTGATCTGCTCGACCGCCTCGTCGATGGCGGTCTTCGTCCGGGCGACGATCGCCACCTTGCAGCCTTCGGCGGCGAGCAGGCGGGCGGCCTCGCGGCCCATCCCCTTGCTCCCGCCGGTTAAGAAGACGACCTTGCCGGCGATGCCGAGATCCATGCGTTGTGCCTCCTGGGCGTGAGTGCCCGCTCGCTCGCCGGCCTGCGGCCGGGGCGTCGGGTGGTCAAGCGGGGAACGTCGGTCGGCTCCGGGGCCCGCGCCTCGCCGCGGGGATCGCGGCGGGGAACGAGGTGTGGTCAAGCCGGCAGCCGCGATGTAGAACACAATTCTAGGAACGTCCTGGCGGGAGCGTCAACGCATCGGCGGCGCCGCCACGCGGGGCGTGGGCGGCCGAACCGCCCCCGTGCCGGGCTGGCGCGGGGGAAACTTGATGATTCCGTCAAGTTCTGGTCGCCCCGACGGACTGACGAGGTGATCCCGATCTTGGTGATCATCGTGGGGTGCGGCCGGCAGGCCGACCATAGGGAGACCAGGTGTTGATCTTATGACGTTTCCGCTCACGGGTATCAAGGTGCTGGAGTTCTCCGAGCACGGTTTCGTGCCGTCCGCCGCGGCGGCGCTGGCCGACTTCGGCGCGGACGTCGTCAAGCTGGAACGGCCCACCGGCGATCCGATGCGCCAGATCCACGCCAACCGCCTCGTTCCCGAGGCCGATGGCGAGGAGTTCATGTTCGAGCTGGTCAACCGCAACAAGCGGGGCGTCGCGCTCGACGTGGAGACGGCGGCCGGCCGGGCCGTGTTCGAACGGCTCGTCCGCTGGGCGGACGTCTACATCACCAACCAGTTGCCCCGGGTGCGGCGCAAGCTGCGCACCGAGCCCGCGGACCTGCTGGCGATCAACCCGAAGCTCGTCGTGGCCAAGGGCCACGGCCAGGGCCAGGCCGGCCCGGACGCCGAGGCCGGCGGCTACGACGGGGTCTCCTACTGGGCCCGCGGCGGCGTCGCCCACGTCCTCACCGCGCCGGACGCGCCGGAGCCGACGATGCAGCGCCCAGCCCTCGGCGACGTGCCGACGGGCATGTACCTCGCCGGCGCGGTCTGCGCCGGCCTCGTCCACGTCCTGCGCACCGGCAAGGGCGTCGTCGTCGACACCGCCCTGCTCAACGGCGCGACCTGGACGATGGGCCCCGACCTCGCCTACAGCTCGCTGACCGGCCGCCAGATGCAGATGACCGGCGGCGGCCCGCGCAGCCCCCTGGTCAACACCTACCGCACCGGCGACGGCCGCTTCGTCAACCTCGTGATGCTCGACGAGGCCCGCTACTGGGCGCCCGCCTGCACCGCCGTCGGCCTGCCCGAGCTGATCGACGCCTACCCGGACGCCGCGTCGCGCCGGTCCGCCTGGGGCGAGCTGGGCGACCGGTTCCGGGCGGCGATCGGCGCGCTCACCCGCGCCGAGTTCGACGCCCGGCTGCGGGAGCAGGACTGCATCTTCTCGTTCTACGCGGTGCCGGAGGAGGTCGTCGGCGACCCGGCCGTCGTCGACAACGGCTACCTCATGGCCCATCCGACCCGCCCCGGGCTGCGTCTGCCCGGCGCGCCGGCCCAGTTCGACGACGCGCATCCGGTGATGCGCCTGGCCGCGCCGGCGCTCGGCGAGCACTCCCGCGAGGTGCTGCGCGAGCTCGGCTACGACGCCGAGGAGATCGACCGGCTGGTCAAGGACGGCGTGCTCGGCAGCCCGCCGCCCGCCTGAGCGTCCCGCCCGGCTGAGTCGCCGCCCGGCTGAGTCGCCGCCTGCCGCCCGGCGGATGCGTGGGAGCGGGCCTTCCTGTCTCGTCCACAGGGTTGCACGTCCGAGATATCCCTGTGGAGGAGACAGCTGGCGCCGCTCCCACGCGCACCGTCCGCGGGGCGCGGGGCGCGGGGGCGCGGACTAGCCGGCGACCGGCTCGTTCGGGACGACGCGGGGGACGACCGGCTGGTGGCTGGTCGCGCCGCCGTCGACGGTGAGCTGGGTGCCGGTGACGTACTTCGACTCGTCGGCGGCCAGGTAGACCGCGGCCGCGGCGATGTCGGCGGGTTCGCCGAGCCGCGGCAGCGACAGCATGCTGCGGATGACGTGCATGTACTCCTCGTCGGCGAGCAGCTTGCGCATGGTGTCGCCGTCGGTGTTGATGAACCCGACGATGATCGCGTTGGCGCGGATGGAGTCCGGGCCGTAGTCGACCGACATCTGCCGGGTCAGCGAGTTGATCGCGCCCTTGGACGCCTGGTAGGCGGGTCGGGAGCGCACGGACAGGATGCTCGACGACGCCGAGATGTTGATGATCGAGCCGCCGCCCGCCGCGCGCATGTGCGGGATCGCGTACTTGCTGGCCCACAGCGTCCCGTACAGCGCGGTGCGGACGGTGTAGTCGAAGTCCTCGTTGGTGATCTCGTCGACGTGGTTGTCGACGCCGCTGATCGTCACGTCCGTCGCCGCCGCGTTGTTCACCAGCACGGTGACCGGGCCGTAGGCGTCGACGGTTGCGGCGATGGCGCCCGCGACGTCGGACTCGATCTGGTTGTCGGCGCGCACGAACGTCGCGGTGCCGCCGGCGTCGCGTAACTCCTTCTCCAGCGCGGTGCCGGTGGACTCGTTGCGGCCGGTGAACGCCACCGATGCGCCCTCGTCGACGAACATCCGCACGATCCCGGCGCCGATGCCGGCGGTACCGCCGGTGACCAGCGCGACCTTGCCCTGAAGCCTCATGTGCCGTCCTCTCGGTGCGACCGGTACGACCGGGTCTGCTGCTGGTGCGGGCCGCTCATCCCTTGCCCGCGGCCTGCACGGCGATCGCGGCGAGCTCTCCCGGGGTGCTGCCGCGGTGCTCGCGCAGGATGTGCCGCAGCGTCAGGTCGACGTCGGCGCCCTCGGCCCGCAGCGCCGCGACGGTGGAACGCTCGCGCGGGCGGTGGGAGAAGGCGTCGAAGTCGAACGCCCGCAGCGCGTTGAGGTGCGTGATCGCGTTGACCTCGTCGTCGGGGATGCCGGCCAGCGAGCGGGCCAGCTCCTCGGGGCTGTTCGGCCAGGTCGAGTCGCCGTGCGGGTAGTCGCACTCCCACATGATCGTGTGCAGGCCGACCCGCTCCCGCAGCACGAGCCCGGCCGGGTCGTCGATGAAGCAGCTGTAGATCTGGTCGCGGAACAGCTCGCTGGGCAGCCGGTCGCCGAGCTCGGTGCCCGTCCACGCGCGGTGGTGGCGGTAGACGTAGTCGCAGCGCTCGAGGGTGTAGGGGATCCAGCCGATGCCGCCCTCGGACAGCGCGATCCGCAGGTCCGGGTAGCGGGGGAGCACGCCGGAGAACAGCAGGTCGGTCAGGGTCGACTGGGTGTTCATCGGGCTGAGCGCGATGGAGACCTCCATCGGCGCGTCCTCGGCGGTCACCGGCACCTGCGACGACGAGCCGATGTGCAGGCAGACGACGACGCCCGTCTCCGCGCAGGCCGCCCAGAACGGGTCCCAGGAGCGGTTGTGCAGGCTCGGCAGGCCGAGCTTCGCCGGGTTCTCCGAGAAGGTCACCGCGCGGCAGCCCTTCGCGGCCACCCGGCGGATCTCGTCGGCCATGAGCTCGGCGTCCCACAGCGGCATGACGGCCAGCGGGATGATCCGGCCGGGGTGGGCGCCGGCCCACTCGTCGATGTGCCAGTCGTTGTAGGCGCGCACGACGGCGAGCCCGAGCTCGCGGTCGGCGGTGGCCCGGGTCAGGAACTGGCCGCAGAACTGGGCGAAGGTCGGGAAGTTCAGGCTGGCCAGCACTCCGTTGACGTTCATGTCCCGGATGCGCTCGTCGATGTCGTGACATCCCGGCCGCATCTGGTCGAACCGGGTCGGGTCCAAGCCGTAGTCCTCCGGGCGCACGCCGGCGACCGCGTTGAGGCCGATGTTGGGGGTGATCTGCCCCTCGTAGGTCCAGATCTGGTTGCCGTCCGCGGTCTCGACGACGTGGGGCGCGCGGTCGCGATAGCGGGCGGGGATGTGCGCGTCGAACATGGTGGGCGGCTCGACGACGTGGTCGTCGACGCTGACGAGGATGAGGTCACCGACATCCATGGGGCGCTCCTGTCAGGGGGCGAGCAGGCGAGTGGGCGAGTGGGTGAGCGGCGGTCAGGCGGTGGGGACGGTGACGCCGATGTTGTCGACCAGCGGCGTGGTGCCGAAGCGGACCGAGGCGAGCAGGCGGACCTCGCCGTCGCTGGGGCCGCCGTCCGCGGCCGGGTCGAGGGTGTCCAGCGGGCGCAGCGTCGCCGCCTCGACGGCGACGATGTAGTCCGGGTCGGCGACCGGGCGCAGCCGGGCCAGGGCGACCTCGGCCGCGGCGCGGGCATCGCGTTCCCCGGCGGCGATCGCGTCGGCCGCGGCGGTCAGCGCGGCGTACAGCGCCGGCGCGGCGGCGCGCTGCTCGGGGGAGAGCTTGGTGTTGCGGCTGGAGATCGCCACCCCGTCGGGCTCCCGGCGGGTGGGGCAGCCGATGACCCGCGACGGCAGGTGCAGGTCCTCGGCCATCCGCTGGAACATCACCAGCTGCTGCCAGTCCTTCTCGCCGAAGAACGTCAGGCAGGGCCCCGCGATGTTGAGCAGGGTGGCGACCATCGTGACGAGCAGCTCCATGTGCTCGCCCTCGGGCATGCCGGTCAGGTGCCGCAGCATCCCCGGCATGGCCATGAAGGTGTTCGAGGGCCGCTGGTAGAGGTCGTGGCGCAGCGGGATGTAGAACACGTCTACACCGGCCGCCTCGAACAGCGCCTGGTCGTGGGCGAGGTCGCGGTTGTAGGCCTGCACGCCGCCGGAGGCCCATTCCAGCTTCAGCGCGCCGTTCCAGAACACCGCGACGACGTCGCACTCCTTCTTCGCCTCTTCGACCAGGGAGATGTGCCCGGAGTGGGTGCCGCCGCTGGTGCCGACCATGGCGACCCGTCGCCCGGCCGCCCGCTCGGCGTCGAGCAGCTCGCGGACCTCGGCATGCTTCTCAGTGGTGATCATGACGCGCTCCAGGGTCGAGGATCATCGCCGCTCTCTTCCGGGGAAAAGGGGGCGGGGAAAGATGGTGAGGGGATGTGATGACACTCACGGATCGCTGTCGCCGTGTCAAAGTACCGTTCAGAAAGCTGAACAAGCGTTCAGTCGGCGGACATGCGTGAGCCACCGCGTCGCGACTGCTCGCGAACGCGGTGGCTCAGACGGTGCTGTACGGCGGTGCTGTACGGCGGTGCCGGGCGGTGGGCGCTAAGGCCGGTTCTTGTCGGCTGGCAGGATCGCGGGGGCGTTGCGCCAGTCGTCCAGGCCGTACTCGGCGGTGCCGACGTACACCTTGCCGCCGGAGACCTCGCTCCAGTGCGCGTGGTTGAGCTGGTGCAGGGTGAAGGCGGAGTCGAGCGCCGAGCTGAAGCCCATCGCGTCCTGCGCCTGGTTGACCGACTCCTTGACCAGCAGCGCCGCCATCGTCGGGACCTTCGCGATCCGGGCGGCGAACTCCACCGTCCGCTCGGAGATCTCCGCGACCGGGAAGACCTTGCTGACCATGCCGAGCGCGTGCGCCTCGTCGGCGCCGAGGGAGTCGCCGGTGAGCAGCAGCTCCTTGGCCTTGCGCGGGCCGAACTCCCAGGGATGGGCGAAGTACTCCACCCCGCACATGCCCANGCGGGTGCCGACGACGTCGGCGAACACGGTGTTGTCCGCGGCCACGATGAGGTCGCAGCACCAGGCCAGCATCAGCCCGGCGGACAGCACGTTGCCGTGCACCTGGGCGATGGTGATCTTGCGCAGGTTCCGCCAGCGCTTCGTGTTCTCGTAGTAGTAGTGCCACTCCTGGCGGGTGCGGTTCTCCGCGCCGCCGTAGGAGGCACCGTTGCACAGGAAGGTCGGGTGCAGATCGGGGCCGTCCGGGTCGCGCTCGGCGAGGCTCTCCGGGGTGCCGAGGTCGTGGCCCGCGGAGAACGACGCGCCGGCACCGCGCAGGATCACCACGCGCACGCCGTCGTCGGCCTCCGCCCGCGCGAACGCCTCCCCGAGCTCGACGAGCAGGCCCCGGTTCTGGGCGTTGCGCGCCTTCGGCCGGTTGAGGGTGATCCGGGCGATCCGGCCGTCGGCGAGCGTGTCGTAGTCGATGTAGCGGTAGGTCATGCACGCACCTCTCGCGGCGCCTCTCGCGGCGCGGCCGCCAGCCGGGCACGCAGCGCCTTCTTGTCGATCTTTCCGGTCGGCAGGACGGGCAGCTCGTCGACGATCACCGCGTACCGCGGCGACTTGTAGCGGGCGATCCGGGTGGCCACGTGCTCGCGCAGTTCGCCCGAGATGAGCTCGGCGCCTGCGCCACTCTCGGCACCGGGCGCGAGGACGACGACGGCGCACACGGCCTCGCCCCACCGCTCGTCGGGCACGCCGACCACGGCGCACTGCACGACGGCGGGATGGGTGAGCACGGCGTCCTCGACCTCCAGGGAGTAGATGTTCTCCCCGCCGCTGATGATGACGTCCTTCTTGCGGTCGACGAGGTGCAGCAGGCCCTCTTCGTCGAAGACGCCGACGTCGCCGGTGTGGCACCAGCCGTCGGCCAGGGTCACGCCGGTGGTCGCCGAGTCGTTCCAGTAGCCGCGGAACATCGCCGGGGAGGCCACGACGATCTCGCCGGGCACGCCGGGCGGGCACTCGACGCCGTCGTCGTCGAGGATGCGGATCTCGGTGTCCGGGTAGGGGAAGCCGACGGAGGTGAGCCGGCGGTCCCGGTCCGGCCCCGAGCCGCGGTGCAGCTCGCGGGGCAGCCCGGAGGTGATCACCTCGGTCTGGCCGTACAGGTTGAGGAAGCCGGTGTCCGGCATGGCGGCGAGCGCCGCAGCCAGCGTCGGCGCCGTGATGGGCGCGGCCGAGTAGACGATGGAGCGCACCCCGCGCAGCGCCCCCACCGGCGCCGGGTCGGCCACCCCTGGCCCCGCCCCGGCCTCGGTCAGCACCGCCTGCAGCATGCTCGGCGCCAGGTGCAGCACGGTGATGCCGTCGGCCGGCACCGTGGCCAGCAGCGCCGCCGGCTCGAACTGCCGGTGCAGCACCGCGGTCCCGCCGCGAGCGTGCAGGCCGAAGGCCATCGCCATCGCGCCGATGTGGAACAGCGGCATCACCAGCAGGATCCGGTCGTCGCTGCCGGTGCGCATCTCGACGTTCATCGTCTGGCCGACGCGGAACATCTCCCGCTGGCCCATGATGCAGCCCTTCGGCCGGCCGGTGGTGCCGCTGGTGTAGATCAGGCAGGCGATGTCGTCGGGCCGGGCGGCGAACGGCAGCGCGTCGTCGAGCGCGGCGTCGCGGAACTCCGCCAGCCCCACGACCTCGCCGCCCGCGCTGCCCGCGGCCGGGTCGTCGAGGCGGACGACCAGCTCGAGGCCGAGCTCCGCGCGCAGCGCCGCCACGATCGGCAGGAACTCGGCGTCGACGAAGATCGCCCGAGGCTTCGCGTCGGTGAGGATCCGGGCGATCTCGGGCGCCGCGAGGCGGAAGTTGACGGTTGCGATGACGAGGCCGCTGAGCTGCCCGGCGGCCAGCACCTCGCCGAAGGCGATGCTGTTGCGACCGAGCAGGGCCACCCGGTCCTGGCGGCGCAGGCCGGCCCGGGCGAGGGCCGCCGCGATGGCCGTCGCGCGACGCAGCAGCTCACGATGGGTGACGCTGCGCCCCTCGTACAGGTAGGCGGGAACGTCGCCGAACCGCTCCGCATTGCGGTGCAGGATGTCGGCGAGGCAGGGATCCGGGATGTGTTTCGTCGGCACGGGCTACTCCGTCGAAGCTCCGAGCGTTAATGTTTGACGATGATGTCAAACAACGACACTCCGGGCAAGCGCCCCCCGCGGCCGATCGACCCCCGGACCAGCGCGGTCGTCCTGGTGGAGTGCCAGAACGGGGTGCTCGGCCCGGACTCCATGCTGCCGGCGCTCGCGGCCGACTCGGCCGACATCCGCGACGGCCTGCGCCGGCTGGTGACCGCCGCGCGGTCCGCCGGTGCGCTCGTCGTGCACGCCACGTTCGAGGGCTGGCTGGGTTCCACCGACCCCGGGACCGCGCCGCTGTGGCGGACCGCCGCCCAGAGCAGCAAGGACTGGGGCCCCGGCCACCCGGCCACCCAGGTCGTGCCCGACCTGCTCGACCCCACCGACCTGATCATCCCGCGCCACCACGGCCTGTCGCCGACCTGGGGCACCGAGCTGCTGCCGGTCCTGCGCGGGCACCGGGTGGACACGGTCGTCATCGCCGGCGTCTCGCTGAACGTCGCGATCCCGCTCGGGGTGGGGGAGGCCGTCCACGAGGGCTTCCGCGTCATCGTCCCGCGCGACGCGGCCGCGTCGACCCCGGCCGAGTACGGCGAGCAGATTCTGGCGAACACCATCGCCATGCTCGCCCGCGTCACCACGGTCGACGACATCGCCGCCTCCTGGGCCGCCGCCACCGCCGCCGTCTGAGCTGCCGGGCTGTCTGAGCTGCCGGGCCGGGCTGACGCCGCGGGGCAGCCCGAGCCGGGTTCGGGACAAGTGTTGGCGGAAGTGTCAACTTTGGCTAGGGTCAGGCGGAGCCCGATGGCCGCGGTGCCGGGCCCGTGACGGTCCGCCGAGCGTCACCGCGTAGCCCTACCGAACGTGACCGCACCGCCGGACCGGCCGTGGTCCCCGCGGCCGATCCGGCTCCCCTTCCCGGAGGCGCCCCATGACCACCAGCACCGAGTCGACGGCGAGCGGCGCCCCGGCGCCGTCGCCGGCCGGCGACCCGGCCCAGTCGGCCCGCCCGGCCCACCACGCCCACGCCGTGCTCCACTGCAACCTCAACACCGTCGACGTCGACCGCTCCGCCGCCTTCCACCTGGCGCTGTTCGCCGGCGAGCCGCGGATGCGTTCGATCAGCACCGACGGCGACACCGCCACCATGGGCCTGGGCACCGGCACCGCCAGCGTCACCACGTTCCTCTACGACCTGCGCGGCCCGCGCTCGGCCCCCGCCGTCGAGCTGGTCGGCTGGACCAGGCCGCACACCACGCCCGCCACCGCCGACCAGCGGCCCACCGGGTTCTCGGCGCTGGGCTACCGCGTCGAGTCCCTGCGCATCATCACCGCGCGCCTGGAGGCCACCGGCGTCGAATTCACGCCGGTGCCCGAGGGCCTGGCGGTCCGCGGCGCCGTGCGCCCGGCGCTGCGGCTGACCGATCCCGACGGTGCCGTCATCGAGGTCGTCGAGATCCCCGCCGCCCCCGGCGACCCGCGCCGGCTGCCGCTGCTGTCCCACGAGCGGATGCGCTGCACCGACCTCGAGCGCACCATCGCCTGGTACACCGGGATCGGCTGGACGGTGCGCGACCGCGGCGAGAGCCCCGCGGGACCCACCGCGTCGCTGGTGCTGCCCGAGGACCCCACGTTCTCCCTGGAGTTCATCCAGCAGCCCGCGCCCGCCGGCGCCACGGCGACGCCGCCGGCCAACGTCCAGGGCCTGTACCGGATCGCGCTCGCGGTGGAGGACGTCCGCGAGGCGCACGCCTCGCTCGTCGCCGACGGCGCGCTCGGCGACGTCGACGACCCGGTGGTCATGCCGATGCCGGACACGCCGACCGGCGGCTTCACGGTGCTGTTCCTGCACGACCCGGACGGTGCCGTCGTCGAGTTCGTCGACCGCCCCCGCTCGGCGGTGCGCCGCCCCACCGAACCTGCCTGACCCCGGCGGCGGGCAGCCGGCCGGACGGGGGCCGGCTCAGCCGGGGTGGATCGTGGCGACGAGCAGGGCCGCGGCCTCGGCGATGATGTCGGCCTCGTCCATCCGGATTTCGGTGGCCCGGATCTTGTACCAGCAGCGGTCGAGCATCGCGAGCACGACCAGGCCGACCGCCTCCGGCGAGCCGGCGGGATCGCGCTGGCGGGCGTGCAGCAACTCGCCGAGCTTGCGGGCGACGCGGATCTGCGTGCGGTGGGAGTCGTTGCGGAAGGCCGCGTCCGTCGGCGCGGACAGCATCGCGGCCAGCGCGAAGGCCCCGTGCTGATCGAGATGGGTGAAGTAGAGCCGGATCCACTCCTCGACGGCGGCGGCCGGCCAGTCGTCGGGCACCGCGGTGAGCCGGGCGACGACGGCGAGGCTGGACTGGTATCCGGCCCGCCCGAGCTCGGCGAAGATCTCCCGCTTGTCCCGGAAGTAGGTGTAGAACCCGGCGCGCGAGATGCCGCACGCCTCGGTGATGTCGGCGACGCTGGTGCCCGCGTAACCGTGGCGCAGGAACAGCCCGCGGGCGGTGTCGACGATGACCTGACGGGTGCGCGCGGCGCGCGGTCCGAGGTCCGCCGCCGCGGCGGGGACGCGCTGTCGGGGGGTGTCGGACGGTTGCATGGCATTCATCTCGGCGCGTCGACCCTGCCGCCGTGGCCGGCGGCCGCACGGGGCGACCGCCGGCCACGGCGGCGGTGATCAGATCGCGACGACCGGTTCGAGCTCGGCGCCGGCGAGCAGCTCGGTGCCGAGCTGCTCGGCCAGGGTGCGGTGGTCGCCGAGCAGCAGGTCGAGCGCGGCGGTCCGGGCGACGAAGCGGTGCAGCTCGCTCTCCAGCGACAGCCCCATCGCGCCGCAGACCTGCACGGCATGGCGCATGACCTCGGCCTGGGCGAGCCCGGCCCGCAGCTTGACCAGCCGCGCCGCCCAGGCGCCGCCGTCGGCCTGCCCCGCGCTGCCCCAGGCCACCGTCAGCTCGGAGCGCAGCGACTCGACCGCCACGTGCGCCTCGGCGAGCCGGTGGCGCACGGCCTGGAAGGTCGCGATGGACCGGCCGTACTGGACCCGGGCCGAGGTGTGCGCGACCGCGATCGCGAGCGCCGCCTCGCAGCCACCGATGATCTCGGCGGCGAGCGCCCGGCGCCCGGCGGCCACCGCGCGGGTCCACGCGTCGCCGGCCGGGGTGGCGGGGCCCGCCGGTCCCGCCGGCGCCGCGGAGACGGTGAGCCAGCCCGCGGCGGTGTCGAAGCCGCGCACCGGCTGTGCGGCCGCCGCGACCAGGTCGGCCGGCAGGATCCGCAGCGTGGCGCCGGCGGTGTCGCCCGCGTCGGCCGGGTCGAGGGCGGTCGGGACGACGACCTCGGCGATGCCGTCGAGGCCGCCGAGCAGCAGCCCGGTCAGCGGCCCGCGCGGGTCGGCCGGGTGGTCGGAGTGCAGCGGGTAGAGCAGCGCCCGCGGGCCGGTCGCGGCGGGCAGACCGCCGGCGAGCTCGGCGAGCAGGACGTCGTCGAGGACGCGGGAGTGGGCCAGCGCCCGCCCGTGCTCGGTGAACAGCAGGGTGGTGGCGCGGGCCGGGTCGTCGGCGAGCACGTCGGCCCAGCCGAGCTCCGCCAGCGCCGCGGTGAGGTCGCCGCCCTCGGCGAGCACCTCGCGCAGGGAACCCGCCAGCAGCTCGGCGGTGGCGTCGTCGAGTCCCGGAGTGGTCACTTCGCCTCCTTCGGCAGGCCGAGGACGTGATCGGCGATGATCGTGCGCTGGACCTCGGCGGAGCCGCCGAGGATCGTCGCCGAGCGGGAGAACCACCACTCGTTGCGCCAGGCCCTGACCTCGTCCGTGGCCCCGAGGACGAACTCGGTGCCCAGCAGGTCGCGGGCGAGGTCGAACAGGGAGATCTCGACGGTGGCGAGCAGCACCTTGTCGACGCTGGCCTCGGGGCCGACCGTGTCGCCCGCGGCGAGCCGGCGCACGGTGCCGGCGCTGCGGGCGCGCAGCGCGATGATCTGCTCGTAGACGGAGCCCAGGCGCGCGGCCGAGCCGTCGGGCAGCCGGGCGCCGGCGGCGAGCCGGGTGGCGACCTGCCCGCGCAGGTCACGCAGCCGGCGCAGCGCGTCGGCGGCGCTGAGCCAGGCGTACATCGCCCGCTCCCACTGCAGCAGGTACATCGCGACGGCCCAGCCCTTGCCCTCGTCGCCCACGAGGTTGGACGCCGGGACCACGGCGTCGTCGAAGAACACCTCGGCGAGCTCGTTCTCGCCGCTGGCCAACGCGATCGGCCGGATGGTGACGCCCGGCGTGTCCGCGTCGAGCATGATCATGGACAGGCCGCGGTGGCGGGATTCCGGGGTGCCGGTGCGCACCAGGCACACCAGCCGGCTCGAGGTCGCGCCGTGGCTGGTCCACAGCTTCGACCCGGACAGGATGTAGGTGTCGCCCTCGCGCCGCGCGCGGCAGCGCAGCGACGCCAGGTCGCTGCCGGCCTCCGGCTCGGAGAAACCCTGCCCCCACCACTCCTCGCCGCGCAGGTAGGCCGGCAGGTAGGCGGCGGCGAGCTCGGGGGCGAAGTGCACCACCGGCGGCCCGAGGGTCTCCAGCATCAGGTGCGGCGCGGGGATCGGCAGCCCGGCGGCGGCGAGGCCGTCGTAGAGGACGGCGCGGTGGCGCTCGTCCCCGCCGAGCCCGCCGGCCGACTCCGGCCAGCCGTAGCGGTTCCAGCCGGCGCGGAACAGCACACCCATGAGCAGGCCGTGGTCGGCGATGCGCTCCTCGGTGTTCGGGTAGTGCCGCCCGCGCCACCGGTCCAGCGCCGGCTCGCTCGCCAGCCACGCGCGCAACCCGCGGGCGTAGGCGTCGAGGTCGTCGCGCAGGACCGCAGGATCGGTCACCGCCGCCTCGGCGGCCGTCGTGGTGGTGGCCGCCGTGGTGGTCATGAGGGGCGTCCCGCCGCGGCCGCGCGGGCCTTGGAACGCTCGAGGAAGCTGCGCACGAGCGCCTGGTGCTCGGGGGTGTCGAAGGAGGCGAACTCCTCGCCGAGGGCGTACTCCAGCACGCCGGCCACGGCCCGCTTGATGTGCATGTTCAGCGCCCGCTTGGTGCTCTGCACGGCCTGCGGCGGCTGGGCGGCGAGCTTGTCGGCGACCTTCAGCGCCTCGTCGAGCAGCTCCGCGTCGGGCACCACCCGGTTGGCCAGGCCCAGCGAGACGGCCTGGTGGGCGGGGATGCGCTCGGAGGTCAGCAGGTACTCCTTGGCGCGCAGCATGCCCATGAGCAGCGGCCAGGTCGGCGCGCCGCCGTCGGCCGCGGTCAGCCCGACGCCCACGTGCGGGTCGGAGATGAACGCGCTCTCGGCGAGCAGCACGATGTCGCTGCACACCGCGAGGTTGCAGCCGAGGCCCACCGCGGCGCCGTTGACCGCGGCCACCACCGGCAGCGGGAAGTCGACCATCTCGTTGAGCAGCCGGCGGGCGCCGTCGATCTCGGCGCGGCGCAGCTCACGGTCCTCCCACAGCTCGACGAAGTGCTGGAAGTCGCCGCCGGCGCTGAACGCCCGGCCCGCTCCGGTCAGCACGACCGCGCGCGCGCCCGGGTCCTCCGCCAGGTGCCGCCACACCCTGACCAGGGCGTGGTGCAGCGCCTCGTTCGTCGCGTTGAGCGCCTCCGGCCGGTTCAGGGTGACGAGGCGGACTGGACCCCTCTCCTCGATGAGCAGCTCCGGCGCGAACGGGTTGTCCATCAGTTCTCCTGTCGGTCCTGCTGTGCGCCTGCGATACGTCTGAAAGGTCTGTAGGTCCGCGGTGGGCCCGCGGCTTGCCGTGCCGCCCGCCGCGCGGAGCCGGGCCGCGGCGGACGCGTCCGCGGCCGGCTGCCGCCGCGTCGTCGGGTGGGCTACCAGGCCCGGCGCCCAGCCGTCGGGTGGTGGGCGTCCGGGAAGCCTCCGGCCGGCCTTCGTCCGCCGGGGGTGAATCTCCCGTCAACTGCCCGCTACCCTGCCTGGGAACGCCACCGGTGGTGCGCCACCCCGGCCATGAGACCGTTGTTTGACGGAAATGTCAAGTTCTCCTAGGGTGCTCCTGGTGGCGGCGTCAGCCGCCCCCGAGGTCCACTGTGGGACCTGCGGACGGCGGCATCGAGGGCGCCGTCCGACGAGCGCGCGGCCCGGCCGGTGCCGTCGACCGCGACGGCGCCGGGGGCCGTGGGAGGAGGCGGCGTGACGGATACGAGTTCCCCGGCACCAGCGAGTTCCCCGGCGTACGTGCGGCCCGAGCGGCGGCTGCTGCCGCAGCCGACCGCCGAGTCGGCGGCGTTCTGGACCGGCGGGCGCGACGGTCGGCTGCTGATCAGCCACTGTCGGGGCTGCGGACATTTCTTCCACCCCCCGGGCCCGGTGTGCTGGCGCTGCCGCAGCACCGACGTCGGCCCGGAGCCGGTCTCCGGCCGGGCGACGGTGGCCGCCTACACGATCAACCGCCAGCCGTGGATCCCCGGCTACCCGCCGCCGTACGTGGTGGCGATGGTGGAGCTCGCCGACGAGCCGGACGTCCGCCTCATCACCAACATCGTCGACGTCCCGCTCGACGAGGTGCGCGTGGGCCTGGAGGTAGAGGTGTTCTTCGAACAGTGGCCGGCCGAGCCCGGTCCGGATGACTCGCCGGTGTGGCTGCCGCTGTTCCGGCCGGCCGCGGCGACGGTCGGGGGTGCGCGATGAGCGGCGGGCCGTTCGACGGCAAGGCGGTCATCACCGGGGCCGGCAAGTCCCAGGTCGGCCGGCGCCTCGGCCGCACCGGGCTGGACCTGACCATCGAGGCGGTGACCCGGGCGATCGCCGACGCGGGCCTGTCGGTCGACGACATCGACGGCATCGCCAGCTACCCGGGGCCCGGCGTGCCGGACCTGGGCTTCTCCGGGGCCACCATCACCGAGGTCCGCAACGCCCTCGGCCTGCGCAGCCGCTGGTACCTGTCCTCGACGGAGACCGCCGGGCAGATCGGCCCGGCGATCGAGGCGTGCATGGCCGTCACCCTGGGGCTGGCCAACCACGTCGTCGTCTACCGCTCGGTGTGGGAGTCGACCGCGCAGGCCGGCGCCGGCCGGGCGTCGGTGCTGTTCGGCGGTGGGGCGGTGTCGGGGCACCTGGAGTACACGGGGCCCTTCGGCGCGCTGTCCGCGGCGAACTGGCTGTCCATGCCCGCGCAGCGCTACATGCACGACTTCGGCCTCACCCGCGAGCAGCTCGCCGCGATCCCGCTCAACGCCCGCGCCAACGCCGGGCTCAACCCGGACGCGATCTACCGCGACCCGCTCACCCTCGACGACTACCTCAACGCCCGGATGATCTCCGAGCCGCTGTGCCTGTTCGACTGCGACGTGCCCTGCGACGGGGCGACCGCGGTCATCATCTCCCGGCGCGACGCCGCGGCCGGGCTGCCGCACCACCCGCTGACGGTGGAGTCGGTCGGCACCGGGATGTTCGAGCGGGCCACCTGGGACCAGCGCGTCGACGTCACCACCATGGCGGCGCACGACGTGGCCGCCACCCTGTGGGAGCACACCACCCTGCGTGCCTCCGACGTCGATCTCGCCCAGCTCTACGACGGGTTCAGCTTCCTGACCGTGATGTGGCTGGAGGCGCTGGGCTTCGCCGAGCACGGCAAGGTCGGGCCGTTCATCGAGGGCGGGGAGCGCATCGCCCTGAACGGGCCGCTGCCGCTGAACACCTCCGGCGGGCAGCTCTCCGGCGGCCGGCTGCACGGCATGGGCTTCCTGCACGAGGCGTGCGTGCAGCTCTGGGGTGAAGGCGGCGAGCGGCAGGCGCCGAACAGCCCCGAGGTCGCCGTGGTGGGCGTCGGCGGCGGCCCCGTCGGCGGCGCGATGCTGCTCAGCACCCGCTGATCAACACCCGCTGATCCACCCGGGGACGACGCCACCGCCACGACGCAGAGGGAGAACGCCCAGATGGAGATCTACCGCAGCGCGGCCGACCTGGAGGCCGCGCTCGGCAGCGAGATCGGCCCCACCGACTGGCTCACCGTGGAGCAGTCGCGGATCGACCTGTTCGCGGACGCCACCGAGGACCACCAGTGGATCCACGTCGATCCCGTACGGGCCGCCGGCGGCCCGTACGGGGCGACGATCGCCCACGGCTTCCTCACCGCCTCGCTGGTGCCGTACTTCATGAACAAGCTGCGGACCATCGAGGGCATCCGGATGGGCATCAACTACGGCCTGGACCGGGTGCGCTTCCCGTCGCCGGTGCGGGCGGGCGCGCGCATCCGCGCCCGCGCGACCCTCATCGACCTGCGCAAGCTCGACGACGGAGCCGTCCAGGTCACCAACCGGGTGACGATCGACGTCGACGGCTCCGCCAAGCCCGGCTGCGTCGTCGAACTGCTGGCCCGGTACTACTTCGCCGACGCCGCCGGTTCCTGAGCCCCCGGTTCGTGAGGCGCCGGTCCGTGGGTCGCCGGTCCGTGGGTCGCCGGTCCGTGGGTCGGCGCGGCCCACTCGCGTAGGACCTCGCCGGTGTGCTGGCCCGCCTTGGGCAGCACACCGGCCTGCGGGGCGCCGCCCGTGGCCGGGTCGTGGGCGGTGCGTGGGGAGGGCGCTGGCACGGTGACCGTCGCGCCCTCCGGGGTGCGCAGCGTGCGCAGGGCCTGCCGGTGGCGCAGGTGCGGGTCCGTCACCACGTCGTGGGCGGTGTTGACCGGCGCTCCGGGCAGTCGCGCGGCGGCGAGGCGTTCCACCGCCTCGGCGCGGTCGAGCCCGCCCGCCCACGTCCGCACCGCCTCGCCGAGCTCCCCGCCGGCGGTCCCGGCCGGCGCGCCGACGACGGCGGCGAGGTCGCGTAGCTGGCGGGGGGTGGACACGCTCACCGCCAGCCAGCCCCCGTCCGCGCAGGCGAACACGTCGCGCAGGGCCGAGCCCGCGAGCCCGCCGCCGAGGCGCCCGGGCGGTGCGGCGCCGGCCGCGACCCCCGCCGCCGCCGACACCAGCGTCGGGCCGACGACGTGCAGCATCGCCTCCACCGGGTTGACGTCGACGACCCGGCCGGGCCCGCCGTTGACCCGCACGTCGTGGCAGGCCGCGGCGACCCCGAAGGCGCCCGCGTAGGCCATCACCGCGTCGCCGAGCGGGACCGAGGGCAGCATCGGCGGGCCGTCCGCGTCGCCGGTCATGTGGGTCAGGCCCGCGAACGCCTCGCCCATCGTCCCGTTGCCCGGCCGTCCCGCGGCGGGGCCGTCGGCGCCGTAACCGCTCACGTGCGCCACGACGAGGCCCGGGTTGACGGCGAGCATCGTGTCGGGATCCAGTCCGCGGGTGGCCAGCCGCGCCGCCGGCTCGTTGACGACGACGACGTGGGCGGCGGCGACCAGGCCCCGCAGCGCCGCCCGCTCGCCCGCGTCGGCCAGGTCGAGGACGACCGACCGCTTGCCCCGTGCGACCAGCGGCCAGAACCCGGTGGCCCGGTAGGCGTCCCCGCCGGGCGGCTCCAGCTTGACCACGTCCGCGCCCTGATCGGCCAGGAGACTCGCGAGCAGAGGCGCGGCATACAGGGACGCGGCGTCGAGCACCCGCAGCCCGGCGAGCGGACCGCCCACGTTCGCATCATCGCGTCGGACCATCCGGTGTCTCCTTCTCCGCCCCGTCGGTGACCGTCGCGGGCAGCCTGCCCCCTGTTGACAGAGGATTCAACTATTTGATGTGGTTGCCCTGGTCAAGGAGAGCACCCGTCCGGCACTGCCGTCACCCACGGACTCCCGCCGCGCCGCCGGAGGCGCGACGGTCTGCTCGCCGGACGCCGCAATCCCCAGGAGGCGCGTCATGACGTCCGTGTCGAGCGAGCAGCCCGCGGCGGGCGGTCTGGCCGCGACCGAGGCGGTGGACCTCGCGCGGGCCGCGGAGCGGTGGCCGTGGCTGCTGACGGCCCCCACGGTCGACGGGTTAGTGGCCCGCCGCGCGCAGGCGACCCCCGACGCACCGATGCTGATCGACGAGCATGACGCGCGGCTGACCTTCGCCGAGTTCGACGCGAAGGTCGACCGGGTCGCGGCGGCGCTGGCGGGCGAGGGCGTCACGGCCGGCACCCGGGTGGCCTGGCAGCTCCCGACGAGGATCAGCACCCTGCTGGTGATGATCGCGCTGCGCCGGCTCGGTGCCGTGCAGGCGCCGGTCATCCCGATCTACCGCGAGCGGGAGGTGGGCGCCGCGCTCGCCGCCGTCGACGCGGAGGTCTTCCTGGTACCGGGGACGTGGCGGGGCACCGACTACACGGCGATCGCCCGGGCGGTCGCCGCCGCCGGCGGGCCCNCGCCCCGGCTGCTGGAGATCGGCCACGACGCACCGGAGGCCGACCCACCCGGCGCGGGCGCGCGTCCGGACCATCGTCCGGACCATCGTCCGGACGAGGTGCGGTGGATCTACTTCACCTCCGGGTCCACCGGCATCCCCAAGGGCGCGCGCCACAGCGACGGCACGCTGCTCGCCACCGCGGTGTCCTTCGCCGGCCTGAGCGGTCTCGGCCGGGCGGCGGGGGAGGTCGGCGCGGTCGGCTACCCGGTCGCCCACGTCGGCGGTATCCAGTACCTCATCGCCGCGCTCGCCGCCGGCTTCCCGATCCTGCTGCTCGAGGCGTTCATCCCCGACCAGGCCGTGGAGCTCTTCCGCCGGCACGGTGTCACCGCCACCGGCGGCAGCACGCCGTTCTACACCGCGCTGCTCGACCTCGCCGCCGCCCGCCCGGGCGAGCGGCTGATCCCGACGCTGCGCTCCCTCAAGGGCGGCGGCGCCCCCTGCCCGCCGCATCTGGTCGGCGAGGTGGACCGCGTGCTCGGCGCGGTGCTCGCGCACGACTACGGGATGACGGAGGTGCCGATGGTGGCGGTGGCCGCCATCGCCGACCCGCCCGACGTGCTGGCCGCCACCGACGGCCGACCGGTGCCGGTCAACCGGCTGCGCTTCGTCGACGAGGGCGGCGCGGCCCTCGCGCCGGGCGCCGTCGGCGAGGTGCAGGTCTCCGGTCACGGTGTGTGCCACGGCTACACCGACCCGGAGGCGACCCGGGCGGCGTTCACCGCCGACGGCTGGTTTCGTACCGGCGACCTCGGCCGGCTGGTCCCCTCCGGCCACATCGAGATCGTCGGCCGGCTGAAGGACCTCATCATCCGCAAGGGCGAGAACATCGCCCCCCAGGAGATCGAGGCGCTGCTCGGTCGCCACCCCGACGTGGCCGAGGTCGCCGTGATCGGCCTGCCCGACCCCGATCGCGGCGAGCGTGTCTGCGCCGTCGTCGTCGCCCGGCCCGGACGGCCGGTGCCGTCGCTGGCGCAGCTGTCGGCCTGGCTGCGCGAGGCCGGGCTGATGCGCCAGAAGCTGCCCGAGCAGCTCGAACTGATCGACATCATGCCGCGCACCGGGCTCGGCAAGGTCGCCAAGGCCCAGTTGCGCGCCCGCTACGAGCCGCGCGAGCCCTGACCGGCACAGGGCGGTAGGGCCGGCGTCAGGCGGTCAGGACCGCCATGATGAACCCGGCGATGGTGGCGACGACGTCGGTGTCGTCGACCGGCAGGTGCTGACCGTGGCAGTGGTACCAGGCGCGGTCCATCATCGACTGGACCGCCAGGCCCAGCGCCTCGGGGGCGTCGGTCGGCGTGCGCTGGCGGCCCCGCAGGTGGACCCCGAGCAGCCAGACCACGCGCAGTTCCATCTTGGTGCGCGCGCTGCCGACGGCCTGGTCGCCGGGACCGGACTGGGCGGACAGGATGAACGCGCCGTGGCGGTCCATGAACGCGAAGTACTGCCACACCCACGTTGCGACGTCCGCGTGGGTGCACGGGCGCGGCATGGCCTCCCACAGGGCTATGACCTGCAGGATCTCGTGGTAGGTGGCCTCGCCCAGGGTGTCGAAGATCTCCCGCTTGTCGCGGAAGTACGTGTAGAAGCCGGCGCGGGAGATGCCGCAGGCGTCGGTGATGTTGTTGACCCGGGTGCCCGCGTAGCCGCGCTCCAGGAACAACCGGCGGGACGCGTCGAGGATGAGCCCGCGGGTGCGAGCCGCGCGGCGGCCCATGGTTCTGGGGGCCGCGTCGACCGCATCAGCCGTCTTGGCCGAGTCAATCGCGTCAACCGCATCGACGGCAGGGGGGTCGTCCATGATTCTCTCCAGTGTAGGAGGGCACGCCGCAGCCGGGTCTGACGGACCTGTCGAAGCCGGCGCCCGCCGACGGCTGAAGCGACCTGGCGGCGTCCCACATGTCCGTGTCAGCTACGTTCCGACAAAGTTGACAGTTTCGTCAAGTCGGCTTACTGTTGCCTCGCGCAGCAGTACCCGAGACAGCACCGAGGTGGCGAAAGCCCGGTCGCCCACGGTCGACGGCACGTGACGCCGACGGCGAGTTCCCCCGGGCAGCGAGGAGCAGCAGCCGTGACGCAGTTCACCGACGCGCCGATCTTCGACGCCGACCAGCACATGTACGAGACCCCGGACGCGCTCACCCGGCACCTGCCGGAGCGCTACCGGCGCGCGGTGCAGTTCGTGCAGGTCGGCCGGGCGACCAGGATCGCGATCAAGGGAAAGATCACCGACTACATCCCGAACCCGACGTTCGACCGGGTGGCGGCGCCCGGTGCCTGGGAGAAGTTCTTCTCCGGCCAGAACCGCGAGGGCCAGTCGCTGCGGGAGATGACCGGACGGGCCATCGAGTCCCGCCCGTCGTTCCGCGAGCCCGCCCCGCGCCTGGTGGAGATGGACGCCCAGGGTGTCGAGGAGGCGCTGGTCTACCCGACGCTGGCGAACCTGGTCGAGCACTCCGCCGCCGAGGACCCCGAGCTCGTCGTCGCGATGATCCACGCGCTCAACCGCTGGATGCTCGACACCTGGGGCTACACCCACGCCGACCGGCTGTTCATGACGCCGGTCATCAGCTGCGCCCTGGTCGACGACGCCCGCCGCGAGCTCGACTACGTCCTGGAGAACGGGGCGAAGGTCGTCCTGATCAAGCCGGCGCCGGTCAAGGGCCTGCGGGGCTGGCGCTCCCCGGCGCTGCCGGAGTTCGACCCGTTCTGGGCGGACGTCGAGCGCGCCGGCATTCCGGTGGTGCTGCACTCCAGCCAGCCGCCGTTGGACGACTACATCAACCGGTGGGAGCCGCCGGACTCCAACGACTTCACCGAGATGAGTGCCTTCCGCTGGGTGACGCTCGGTCACCGCGAGATCGCCGACATGCTCACCAGCCTGATCTGCCACGGCACGTTCACCCGGTTCCCGAAGCTGCGCGTCGCCAGCATCGAGAACGGCAGCGCCTGGATCCACCCGCTGTTCGACGACCTGGAGTCCGCCTACGGCAAGATGCCGCAGGCGTTCCCCGAGCACCCGCTGGAGGTGTTCCGCCGCAACGTGTGGGTCAGCCCGTTCTGGGAGGGCTCCGTGGCCGACGTGATCTCCACGGTCGGCTGGGACCGGGTGCTGTTCGGCTCCGACTTCCCGCACCCGGAGGGCCTCGCCGAGCCGCGCGGCTACTACGCCTACGCCGAGGGCATGGACGAGAAGCGCACCCGCGACTTCATGGGTGACAACGCGCGGCGGCTGCTCGGCCTGCCGGTGCGCGACCCCGCCGGTGACCGGACCCCGGTCGCGGTCTGACGCCGTGGAGCTCAACTACCAGTTCCCGACCCGTGCGGTGAAGCACTGGGAGCGGTGGATCGGCGAGCGTGACCTCGCCGACGTGGCGGTCGCCGCCGAGGAGAGCGGATTCGACATCGTCTCCACGACGGACCATCCCTTCCCGTCCAGCGCGTGGATCGACGGCGGCGGCCACCACTCCTTCGACCCGTTCGTGTCGCTGGCGTTCATGGCGGCGGTGACCCGGCGCGTGCGCCTGCTGACGTTCATCCTCGTCGCCGGCTACCGCAACCCCTACCTGACCGCGAAGTCCACGGCCAGCCTCGACCTGCTCTCCGGCGGTCGGCTGATCGTGGGCATGGGCGCCGGGTACCAGAAGCCCGAGTTCGACGTGCTCGGCGCGCAGTTCGACGGCCGCGGCGGCCGGTTCGACGCGGCCATCGCCGCGATGCACGCCGCCTGGACGGGTGAGGTCGTCGAGCGCGACGACCCGTACTTCCCGGCGTCGGGCCACGTCATGCTGCCCCGGCCGGCGCAGCGCCCCGGCCCGCCGATCTGGATCGGTGGCAACAGCAAGGCGGCGATGCGCCGGGTCGCCGAGGTCGCCGACGGCTGGCTGCCCTTCGAGCAGCCCGCGCAGATGGCGGAGATCACCACCACCCCGAGCCTGGCCGCCGACGAGATCGGCGAGCGGATCGCCACCCTGCGCGAGCTGCGCGTGGCGGCGGGCCGCCCGTCCACCTTCGACGTCTGTTTCACCCCGCAGGTCAGCCGGGATCCGGCGCGCGCCGCCGAGTCGCTCGCGGCCGCCGCCCCCGGGTACGCGGCCGCGGGCGTCACGCACCTGTCGGTCGAGTCGCACGCCCGCAGCATCGACGACTGCCTGGCCGAGATCGAGCTGTTCGGCAAGGCCCTCGCGCCCCCGCCCCCCCACGCTCCAGAACGAGGAGAGAGTTCATGACCACCCTGGCAGCCCCCGGCGACGCGGCCGTGCTCCCGTCGCTGGGCTACCCGCTCTACGACGCCGACCAGCACTACTACGAGACGGCCGACGCGCTCACCCGCCACCTGGCGCCCGAGTACAAGCGGCTGATCAAGATTCTGCAGACGCCCGACGGCCGGACCCGGATGGTGATCAACAACAAGCTCTACACCACCAACCCGGACCCGACGTTCCCGACCGTCGCCGCCCCCGGCGTGTTCGAGCAGTACTTCCGCAGCAACAACACCGAGGGCCGGGAGTTGGCGGCGTTCGTCGGCAGGCTGCAGGAGAGCCAGCCCGAGTACACCGACCGCGACGCGCGCATCGCCAAGCTCGACGAGCAGGGCGTCGCCGCGACGATCATGCTGCCGACGGTCGGGGTCGCCGTCGAGGGGCTGCTCACCGACAAGCCCGATGCGCTGCACGCCATCATCGAGGCGTTCAACCGGTGGATCGAGGACGAGTGGGGCTACTCGTACCAGGACCGCATCATCTCGACGCCGGTGCTGTCGCTGGCCGACCCCGACCTGGCCGTCAAGGAGCTGGAGCGGGTGCGCGACGCCGGCGCGCGGATCGTCGTGCTGGTGCCGGGCCCGGTCCGCGCCGGCGCGATCACCCGCTCCCCGGGCAACCCGGTCTTCGACCGGTTCTGGGCGACCGCGGCCGAGGCCGGCATCGTCGTGTCGTACCACACCGGTGAGGCCGGCTACGAGTGGGTCGCCGAGAAGTGGGGCGAGGGCGCCTTCGAGGGCCTGCGCACCACGCCGCTGCCCGAGATCATGCAGCTCCACGTCGAGCGGCCCATCCAGGACACCATCGCGGCGCTGGTCGGCCACGGCGTGTTCGAGCGGCACCCGGCGCTGAAGGTCGCCACCATCGAGGCCGGCTCCACCTGGGTGCTCGACCTCGTCCGCCGGATCCGCAACGCCTACGGCAAGATCCCGCAGAAGTTCGCCGTCGACCCGGTGGAGAGCTTCCGCGAGCACGTCTGGGTCGCGCCGTTCTACGAGGACGACCTGCTCGCGCTCAAGGACGCCCTCGGCATCGGGCACATCATCTTCGGTTCGGACTGGCCGCACCCGGAGGGCCTGCCGACCCCGGCCGCCTTCGCCCGCGACGCCGCCGTGCTCTCCGACGAGGACCGCAAGCTGATCCTGTCGGACAACCTCAAGTCCCTGCTGCAGCTCTAGCAGCTCCCTCCGGCACGGCGGCAGTCCTGCGGGCCTCGGGGCTGACCGCCGCGTCCGGGTAGAACTGCGCGGACCAGCTTCGCAGCGCGCGGAACCCGCGGGCCTCCTCGGTCGCCAGCGCCGGCGCGTCGAGGAAGGTCTGGTTGGCCCAGATGACGATGTCGTCAGGTAGCGCCAGCTTGGCGTCGGCCAGGCGCCGCTCGTAGGTCCCGTCGGCGAGGTCGCCGGCGAGCTCGTCGATCCAGTAGGTCGCGAAGATCTCCGTGCGGCCGTCCTCGACCGGCGTGGTGTTGATCGAGATGACCCGGACGCCCTCGCCCATGTGCTCGACGTTGACGCTGACGCCGGGGCCGGACCAGAGGATCTCGATCGTGTTCGCGGTGTCGGTGCGTACCCGACCCTCGGCGTCGCGGGCGTGCTGCGCCCAGCCGCGGCCGAAGCCGACCCGCGACCACCACTGCGCTCCCTCCACCCGCTCCTCGAGCACCACCGGGCTGGCCGCGGTGTGGTGGACGAACCGGAAGTGGTGCGGGTCGACGACGTTCTCCAGCACCATCTGCGGGTGGGCGCGCAGGTCGCGGAAGTGCTGGCGGCCCTCGACGCCGGCCGGGTGGAAACGCCGGCTCGCCGCGTGCGGGGCGTCGCCGAGCGCGTCGGGGACGTCCCACAGCGGTTCCCGGCCGGCCGCGTCGTGCCAGACGTAGATCGTCTCGTTGCGTTCGACCGTCGTCCAGGTCCCCAGCTTCGGGCCGCGGTTGGGCCGGTCCTGGTAGGGGATCGACACGTTGCGTCCCTCGGGGCTCCACACCCAGCCGTGGAACGGGCAGCGGATGCCCTCGTCGACGACGCAGCCGCCGTGGGCCAGGCTCGCGCCGAGATGCCGGCAGTACCGGTCGTGGACGCGGACCACGCCGTCGCGGCCCCGGTAGGCGACGAGGTCCCGGCCGAAGTACCGCAGCGGGACGACCTGCTCCGGGCCGATGTCGACCGACCACGCCACCTGGAACCACCCGGTCAGCGCCAGGTCCAAACCATGCAGTTTCATCGCCGCGACCTCCGCGTTCTCCCGGCCTGCGGGATCTCTCAGAATGAGTGCACCCTACGGGGAACGGCATTCCCAGACAAGCCGGCGGATGTCGAGCGGCACGCCGGGGCCCGTCCGCGCCGGCCCGGCGGCCAGCGCACCGGTTTACTTCTGACGAAATCGTCAACTACGATGTGCGGGCTGGATCGCACCCCCCGGGCCGCGGTGCGAAGCATCCCGCCGACATCGGTGCGGGCGCCGTCCCGCGGCGGCTGCGCACCCGGAGGAACCATCATGATCGTCGTCCGCGACGAGGTCGGCTGATGGCCGATCCCCACGACAAGCTGCGCCGAGAGGTCCGCGCGTTCGTCGCCGCGGCCGGCATCGTGCCGCGCAACGACAGCTGGTTGCGTGGCTACGACCCCGACTTCACCCGCGCGCTGGGCCGCCACGGCTGGATCGGCATGACCTGGCCGACCGAGTACGGCGGCGGCGGGCGGTCGAACACCGAGCGGTTCGTCGTCACCGAGGAGCTGCTGCGCGCCGGCGCGCCGGTCACCGCGCACTGGACGGCCGACCGTCAGATCGGCCCGACGATCCTGCGGGTCGGCACCGAGGGCCAGCGCGCCGAGATCCTGCCGAAGATCTGCCGCGGCGAGGTCGTCGTCGGCCTGGGCCTGTCCGAGACCGAGGCCGGCTCGGACCTCGCGGCCGTGCGCACCCGGGCGACGGCCATCGACGGCGGCTGGTCGATCACCGGGGCGAAGGTGTGGACGACCTCCGCGCACCACGCCACCCACCTGTACATCCTCGCCCGCACCGGCGAGGGGGCGTCCAAGCACGAGGGCCTGACCGAGTTCCTCGTCGACGCCGACACCCCCGGCATCACCGTACGGCCCATCCTCGACCTCGTCGGCGAGCACCACTTCAACGAGGTGATCCTCGACGACGTGCACGTGCCCGACGACCGCGTCCTCGGCACGGTCGGCGCCGGCTGGAAGCAGGTCACCGAGCAGCTCGCCTTCGAGCGCGGCGGGGTGGAGCGCTACCTGAGCACCTATCCCGTGCTCGCCGCGATGATCCGCACGGTCGCGCGCCATCCCGACCGGGCCGCGACCGAGCGCCTCGGCGAGCTGGCCGCGCGCCTGACCGCGCTGCGCCAGCTCGGCCTGCAGCTCGCCGGCGCCCTCGACCAGGGCGAGGCGCCGGTGCGCCTGGCGGCGGGGCTCAAGCTCGCCGGCACCCGGTTCGAGAAGGACGTCGTGGAGACCGCCCGGTACGTCCTCGACGTCTGCGAGGGCGACGCCGAGGCCCACCGGCTGCTCGTCGACGGCCTGGCCGTCGTGCCCGGCGCGTCGATCCGCGGCGGCTCGTCGGAGGTCCTGTACACCGTCATCAGCCGGGCGGAGCTGCCACGATGATCTTCGATGCCGATCTGCGCCCCGTCGTCGACGACGTGCTCGGGGCGAACACCGACACCGCCCCCGGCGAGCTGTGGGCGCTGCTGACCGAGCTCGGCTGGCCGGTCGTCGGCGTGGCCGAGGACGACGGCGGCGCCGGCGGGGATCTCGCCGCGGTCGCCGAGCTCGCCGCGGGTGTCGGCCGCCACGCCGCCGCCGTCCCGCTGATCGAGACCGGCCTGGCCGCCTGGGCGCTGGCCGCCGCCGGGCTGCCCATCACCGCGACCGCCGAGCGCGCCGCGCTGGCGCTGGCCCCCACCGGCACCGTCGAGGCCCGCCGCGACCCGGCTGCCGGCGACGAGGCGGGCGACTGGGTCCTCGACGGCACCGTCCCGCGGGTGCGCTGGCTGCCCGAGGTGCCCACGGTCGTCCTCGTCGTCGAGCAGGCCGACGCCACCGTCGTCGCCGTCCTCGACGCCACAGCCGCCGCCACAGCCGCCGCCGCAGCCGCCACAGCCGAACGCGACCTGGCCGACGAGCCGTCGGGGACGCTACGCCTCGACGGGGTGCGGCTGCCCGCCGACCGCGTCGCCGTGGCCCCCGCGGGGCTCGCTGGGGACGTGCTCGACCGCGTCGCGGTGCTGCGCGCCGCGGCGATCTCCGGCGCCGTCGAGCGGGCCTGCGCGCTGACGAAGGACCACGTCACCACCCGCCAGCAGTTCGGCCGGCCGCTGTCGGCGCTGCCCGCGGTGCGCCAGCTCGTCGCCGGCCTCGCCGTCGAGCGCGACCTGCTCGACGCGGCGCTCACCGTCGCGGTGACCCGTCCCGGTCGCGGCACGGCGGCGGCGGTGCGCGCGGTGGCCGCCCGGACCGCCGGGACGGTGGCCACCGACACCCACCAGCTGCACGGCGCGATCGGCATCACCCAGGAGTACCCGCTGCACCTGGTGACCCGCCGGCTGTGGTCGTGGCGCGACGACGAGGGCACGCAGCGGCGCTGGGAGCGGCTGCTCGGTGACGAGGTGGTCCGCACCGGTTCGGACGAACCGCTGTGGGCGCTGGTCACCGGCGCGTCTGTCTGACGGCTCGACCGCTCGACCCGCGCACAGGCTCGACGCGCACAGGCTCGAAGGCTCGAAGGAGAGTGGGAATGGCACAGCAGGTACCCCTGGCCGAGGATCTTTTCACCTGGCCGGCGGAGGAACCCGCCCTGATCGGCGGTCGATCGTCGGACGGCAAGATCGTCTTCCCGTACCGCAGCCACAAGCTGGTCGGGGGCGTCAACGAGGAGCTGGAGCGGGTGGAGCTGCCGCGCCGCGGCACGCTGTGGACGTTCACCGGCCAGCGGTTCCGCCCGCCGTCCCCGCCGTACGCCGGCGATGACACGCCGAAGACGTTCGAGCCGTTCGCGGTCGGCTACATCGAGCTGCCCGGCGCGCTGCGGGTCGAGGCCCGGCTCACCGAGGCCGACCCCGACAAGCTGCACATCGGCCAGGAGATGGAACTGCGCATCGTCCCGTTCGGCACCGACGCCGACGGCAACCAGACCTTGATCTACGCGTTCGCCCCGGTCGGGGCCGAGGAGGGACACGGCGATGGCTCCGAGTGACGTTGCGATCATCGGCACGGGCCTGCACCCGTTCGGGCGCTACCCCGGCAAGTCGGCGCTGGAGATGGGCGAGGACGCCGTCATCGAGGCCCTCGCCGACGCCGGTGTCGAGTGGTCGGCCATCCAGGCGCTGTACGCGGGCAGCATGGAGGTCAAGAACCCCGAGGCGATCGTCGGGCTGCTGGGCCTGACCGGTGTGCCGGGCCGGGCGGTGTTCACCGGCTGCGCGACAGGCGCGACGTCGCTGGCGATGGCGGCGAACGCCATCCGCCTCGGCGACGCCGACATCGCGATCGCCATCGGTCTGGACAAGCACCCCCGCGGCGCGTTCTCCGACCACCCGTCGGTCTCCGGCCTGCCCGGCTGGTACGGCGAGGCCGGCCTGTTCCTCACCACGCACTTCTTCGGCATGAAGATCAACCGCTACATGCACGACTTCGGCATCACCCCGATCACGCTGGCCCGGGCGGCGGCGAAGGCGTTCCGTAACGGCGCGGCGAACCCGCGGGCGTGGCGGCGCACCCCGATGACCGAGGAGCAGATCCTCGAGTCGCAGTACCTGAACTACCCGCTGACCCAGTACATGTACTGCTCGCCGGACGAGGGCGCCGCCGCGGTCGTGCTCGCCCGCGCGGACCTGGCGTCGAAGTACACCGACAAGCCGATCTACCTGCGCGCCAGCACCCTGTTCTCCCGCCGCGAGGGCGCCTTCGAGCTGCTCAGCCCGTCGCTGCCGCTGGAGACGGCGCCGAGCCCCACCGTCTTCGCCGCGCAGGCCGCCTACGAGCAGGCCGGCATCGGTCCCGAGGACGTCGACGTCGCCCAGCTCCAGGACACCGACGCCGGCTCGGAGATCATCCACCTGGCCGAGAACGGTTTCTGCAAGGACGGCGAGCAGGAGACGCTGCTGGCCGAGGGCGCCACCGAGATCGGCGGGAAGCTGCCGGTCAACACCGACGGCGGCCTGCTCGCCAACGGGGAGCCGGTCGGCGCCTCCGGGTTGCGTCAGATCCACGAGCTGGTCACCCAGCTTCGCGGCCGCGCCGGAGACCGCCAGGTCGCCGGCACCCCGCGGGTCGGCTACGCCCACCTCTACGGCGCCCCCGGCACCGCCGCCGTCACCATCCTGTCCACCTGAGCTGGACCCGATTGCGAGGGTGATGGCGTGAGCGTCGGTGCTGGCGTGAGGACGTGGGCGTGAGGGTCGAGAGCGGGAAGCTGGCGGAGCTCGTCGAGCCGGGCAGCCGGGTGGCGCTGGCCGACGGGATCGGCGCGCCGCGCGCGGTGTCCGGCGAGCTCGCCGCCGCGGCCGCCGCGGCGGGCGGGGTGCGGCTGCTGCTCGGCTGGCTGCCCGTCGCCGACCGCGAGCTCGACCTCGCCGCCTTCGCCGACGTCCGCGCGGTGATGTCCGGCTGGGGGCTGCGCCGCCCGGTGGACGACGGTCGGGTGCGGGCGTTGCCGGTGCGGCTGTCGGCGGTGCCGGCGCTGCTGCACGGCCCGCTGCGCCCGGATCTGCTGGTCGCCACGGTCGTGCCGGCCCCCGGCGGCGGGTACGCCTTCGGCACCGAGGTGGCGTGGATGCGCGCCGCGATCGCCGCCGGCGCCCGCGTCGCCGGCGTCGTCGCCCACGCCACCCCGCACTGCGACGCGGGCCCGGCGCTGCCCGCCGACCGGCTCGTCCTGGTGGGGGAGACCGACNCCCCGCCGATCGCGCTGGAGTTCAGCGCCCCCGGCGACGAGCACCGGGCGATCGCCGAGCGGATCGCCGCTCTCGTCCCCGCCGGTGCCCGGCTGCAGGTCGGCCCGGGGGCGCTCGGCGTCGCCGTGCTGGAGGCCCTGCGCACCCCCGTGCACATGGACTCGGGCCTGCTGCCCGAGGGCGTCGTCGACCTCGACCGCCGTGGCCTGCTCGCCGGCACCCCCGTGACGACGTACCTGGCCGGTGGCCCCGGCCTGCTGGCCTGGGCGGCGGGCCGCCCGCTGCTGCATCCCATCGAGCACACCCACGACCTGGGCCGGCTGTCCACCGGCCTGCCGTTCGTCGCGGTGAACACCGCGATCGAGCTCGACGAGCAGGCCCAGGTCAACGTGGAGGGCTTCCCCGGTGCGACCGTCGGCGGCGTCGGCGGCCACGCCGACTACGCCGCCGCCGGCGCCCGCTCGCCCGGCGGCCTGTCCGTCATCGCGATGCCGGCGACCCACCGCGGCCGCCCCACCCTCGTCGAGCGTCTGTCGGCCCCCGTGAGCACCCCCGGCCACGACGTCGACGTCGTCGTCACCGAGCACGGCACCGCCGACCTGCGCGGCCTCGACCGCCGCGAACGCGCCGCCGCCCTCCACCACCTCTGGGACCGCCCGGCGACCTCCTGATCTCCCCGATCATCATCCCGGCTCCAGTCCCGGCGCCGGCTCCGCGGAATCTGAATGACTGTGTCACGTGGTCGTGGGGGCGGCTGTCGGTCGGGTCGGGTGCTCCGCGCCAGGTGCGGGGGAGAGCGCCTACCCGGGTTCTTCTCGGGATGCGGTGTCCGGTTTGTCGCTGGAGTAGGACCCGGGTGGCCTCGTTCCCATGCGCGCCCCTCGCGCCGGCCCATCGACCCCGACCCGGATCGGCAGAGACAACCGAGGCGTCACAGCCGCAGACCGGGATGAGCGGCCCGCCCCGGCAACAGGCGAGGACAGCGCGCAGCGCCGGCCGCAGCGGAACCGGCGCAGTCATACGCCCGCCCTGCGGCGCGGGCGATGACCGTGACGCGGTTCCGCGGAACACCAAGATCGTCTTGGGGGTGCCGGCTTGGTCGCCGGCTGGGTCGCCGGCTTGGCTTCCAGGCGCCGCTTCCGGACGCTGCTGCCGGGTCTGCTGCCGGCTAGGAGCCCAGGTTCCGCGTCGCGGCCGAGGGTGCGGGCCGGTCCCGGCGGTGTGTAACCATTGCCCACCGGTTGATCTTGGTTGGGTTTTTGTCGGTGGGGGGTGGGATGCTGTTCGAGTCCTGTTCGAACGACACCCCTGGCCCGGTGATCATGATGGCTGTTCCTGTGTCCCCTGTTTCCGCTGATCCCTTCGTCTCGTCGGTGCTGGTGGGGGTGGATGTGGAGTCGGCGTCGTTGGGGGAGGTGGAGGAGGTGATCTGCCGGTGGGCGGGGCGGATCGCGGCGGCGACGTGTGCCTGGCTGCTGGCGGTGGCGGCGTTCGATCGGCGGGAGGGCTGGTCGGGGATGGGGATGGTCTCGTGCGCGCACTGGCTGTCGTGGCGGTGCGGGATCGGCCTGCGGACCGCGCGGGAGCATGTGGCGACCGGGCATGCGTTGGAGCGTCTGCCCG
>NZ_JYFN01000024.1 GCF_000948395.1 Frankia torreyi
TTAATCTGAGCGAATCGTAGCCCCGGGCACGAGGCGTTACCGGACGCACCCTGATGCCGTCCCCGGTGTCATGGCCGGGAAACAGTCCCGGAGCGAGGGCCGCCAGCTCGGTTGTCCCGGCGCTGTGGGTGAACCCGGCTACATGACTTCCATCATCATCCGGTACGCTGAAGGGAACGTGGCCGCATGAGGGCGGCCGGATGAGGGCGGGGGAATGACGCTGCAACGGGCGGGCGGGCCGATAGTGCGCCGCGTTGTACTGGGCACACAGCTACGGAGAATCCGGGAAGCGAAAGGCATTAGCCGGGTGGATGCTGGCTACAGCATCCGGGCCTCCGAGTCGAAGATCAGTCGGTTGGAGTTGGGTCGGGTCAGTTTCAAGGAACGCGATGTGGCCGACTTGCTGACACTGTATGGCGTCACGGACGAGAGGGACCGCTCGCCGTTGCTCGAACTCGCCCGTCAGGCCAACGAGCCCGGTTGGTGGCAGGGTTTCACCGACGTGATGCCGGGATGGTTTCAGCCCTACCTGGGCCTGGAGGAAGCGGCGATCCTGATCCGGACCTACGAGCTTCAATTCATCCCCGGCCTCCTCCAGACCAAGGATTACGCCCGCGCCGTCATGGCCGGAGCCCGCCAGGTGGACGGCGCCGACGCCGTCGAACGTCGGGTCCAGGCGCGGATAAGTCGGCAGGCCATTCTCGACCGGCCAGATCCGCCCCGGGCATGGGCGATCATTGACGAGGCGGCACTGTGGCGCTCGGTCGCCGGGCCGGCCGTCATGCAAGGCCAGCTCGAACACCTGATCGCCCTGAACGCGAACCCGAACATCACCATCCAGGTGATTCCATTCAATGTCGGCCCCCACCCCGCCGAGGGGGGCGCGTTCAGCATTCTGCGGTTCGGTGAGCCGGATATCGCCGATGTCGTCTACCTGGAGCATCTCACGGGCTCCGTCTATCTCGACAAGCCGGACGACGTCACCCGCTACACGCTCGCCATGGACAATCTGGCACTCAAGAGCACGACGCCCGACGACACGGTAAAGGTCATCAAAAAAATCGCCTCGTATCACGCTGCGTGACGTCCGCCTCCGCCCGGTTGGCGGACGTCAGGGCTTCCGGCCGATGCCACACAGGTCGTCGATCGCCAGGGGCGGTTCGGCCGAGGGGTCTGGCCGCCACAACGGCGTCGAGACCAGACCCGGCTCGACGAGTTCGAAACCGTCGAGAAAACGGGCCACCTGCTCGGGGGTGCGCATGTGGTACGGAAAGCTCTCGTGCTCGTGGAGATGGTGGATGGCGTCGGCACGGTCCTCGCCCATGATGGCGTAGGTGCCGTCCTTGAACACAAGATAGCTGCCGGAGGGCAGGGATTCGCGCAGTTCGCGCACGATCGCGTATGCCTCGTCGAGGTCGGCCACGTTTCCCATGATCCCGAGCATGATCAAGCCGATCGGCCGGGTGAAGTCCAGGGTCTCGCGGGCGGCCTGGAGGATCTTCTTCGGCTCGCGGACGTCGGCGTCGACGTAGTTGGTAGCCCCCTCGGGCGTGCCGACCAGCAGGGCCCGCGCGTGCGCCAGGACCAGCGGATCGTGGTCGACGTAGACGATCCGCGAGTCGGGGGCGATCCGCTGCGCTACCTCATGGGTGTTGTCGGCCGTCGGCAGGCCGGTACCGATGTCGAGGAACTGCCGGATACCCACCTCACCGGCCAGGTAGGTGACCGCGCGGCCCAGAAAGGCCCGAGCTTGCCGGGCGAGCTGCACAATCTCGGGGAGCAACTCGTAGAGCCGGTCGCCGAACTCGCGGTCCACCGGATAGTGGTCCTTCCCGCCCAGCCAGTAGTTCCACACCCGCGCCGAGTGCGGCACGGTGATGTCGACAACGGGTGCCGAAGCGTCGCTCATGAGTAACGTTCCCTTCGCCGCGTGGTCACAAGAACCCGATGCTCATCATAGGGACCGTCCGGGGCGGCCCCGCCCCGGACGTCACTCTTCTTCCGTTGCCGCCGGCGTCCCTTACTTCAACGTCACTGCCTTGTCGAGGAACTCGTTGGTCACCAGGTCCGAAGGAACCAGCCCCGCCTTCGGCGTACTGCCCTTCGCAGTGAAGACCGGGACCAGCCGGCCGATCAGCGTCCCTACCCGGGCCGTGTCGAAGCTGCCCAGCACTCCGTCACTACCATCGGCGATCAACCCGAGTTGCTTCTGCGTGGCGTTGCCGTACGCGAGCAGCCCCGACGAAAGGGTGAACCCGCCCGTGTGCAGCGTACTGACGACCTTCAGCAGGAGCTGGTTCACCGGCGCCGGATTAGCGACGTAGTCCCGCTGCGCCCGCTGCAACAGCGGCACCAGCTTGGCCAGGCAGGCGCGCTGGGTCGACACCTTGTCCGGCCGAACGGCCAACGCGGAGATGTACGCAGGGTATTCGTCCTGCAGAAGTAGGTGCTTCACCGGCTTGCCCCACGCCTTGACGTCGTGCTGGAGCAGGTAGGGCTCGTTGGTGACGAAAGCCTGCTGCACGATCTTGCCATCGGCGGCGACGAACCGGTCCGGGGACCCCTGATAGGAGGTGTCGACCTGGGACTTGGCCAGCGACCCCTCCCGGACGAAGACGTCGGGAAAGGACGTCCCGCTCGCGCTGGCCAGCACCGTCGCGCCCGACTGGCGGATCTCGGCGACGTTGGTGAAGTTCCACGCCGGGTCGCCCCAGATCAGCGCCAGCGGAGACTTCTCGTAGGGCGCGAAGACGGCGACCGGCGGCTGCCTCCCGGAGGCCTGCACAGCCTCGTCCGTTCCCACATAGCCGGCCAGGATGCTGTCGTCCTGAGCCAGCAGCGAGGTCACCGGCTGGAAACCCGTCGCCGGCCCGCCGGCGCGCACCTGGAGCCTCACGCCGGTAGCACCCAGCGGTCCCTCAACCCGGTTCTTGCTCACGTCGATCGTCGGGTTGGGGCCTAGAAGCTGGTACAGGTACCCGTCGGGAAGGCCAGGCCACCAGTTCGCCTGGATGACAACCGTGGAGGGGCAGATCCCCTTCAGCGGCGTCGCGTAACGCGACTCGGTGGCGGACCCCGTGGCCGACGGGCTCACCCCACCGGACCCACTCGACGAGCCGGAACACGCGGTCAGGCCGAACGCCAGCACCGCGGCGCACCCCGCCACCCAACGGCGGCGAAACATCGAAACTCGCACCAGCCCAGATCTCCTCAGCACGGTGAAATAGGTGAGCACCCGGGGGTGGGAACACCAGGCTTGCGATGCTCCTGACATCACGGCGGGCCGTCTTCGCCCACCGTGAGGATTCCACACCGCCGAGGGCAGGATGGTACGAGGTGGCAATTCCCCGTACAGCTTCAGCCCCCGGTGGAATCGGGAGTGCGACGCGCAGTAGCTGTAGCCGGCCAGCTCCACGTGCTGCACGTGCTGCACCGTCGGCCGCGACATTCCGCACGGCACGGTGGTCGCATCGCTGATCCAGTGGTTGTCGAACCAGAATTCACTGTCCGCCGCCACAAGCCCGATCATGCCCTTGACCAGTGGTAACACTGGTCGTAGCAGCTTGTTGTAGCCAGCCTGGCCCGGCAGGTAGGGGAACGCCCCGAAGAGGCCGGGTGCCCGATGTCCGCCCCGATGTCTGCCGGTGTGCGCGACAAGGCGACGGCTTCCGCCGACTACAGCCGGTCACAGATCGCGACCTGGGCGCTGCCATATGCTGGTCCTGGTTCGCAGCCAGCCGGAAACACCCGCGAGGAGGCCGCGTCCATGAGCACTCCGGAAACCGGCCCTCCGCCGTACCCGCCGCTGCGCTCTCCGGTCACCGCCGAGGAGCTCCTGGCCGCGCGAGGTACATCACCCATCCGGTCTCTCGACGACCTGGCGGCCGACACCTTCGACTCCGACGAGGAGCTCGACGAGTTCCTCGCGTTCGCCTACGCCGAGCGTCGCCGCGACGTCGCCTGAGTCGCCGCCGTGCAGCTCGTCGTCCTGGACACCGACGTCGCTTCCTTGAGCCACAAGCGCAGACTCAGCGGGCTCATGGCGACCCGTCTGATCGGCCGCCGGCCGCTGATCACGTTCGTGACCTTCGGCGAGCTCACCACGTGGACCGACCTGCGAGACTGGGGCAGTCGCCGACGCCAGAAACTCGCCAAGCGTTTGACCTGAATAAATAGTTTTAATCTATTGGCCTGGTGACCGTTGGGTCGATGAAGGGTCAGAGAGGCGGACTGATCTAATGGAAAGGTTCGCGCGGAACATTGGTTCATGAGGGGTGGCTACCCGGGGTAGCCACCCCTCATGGTTTGCACACATCTGCAGCTTGTGTCGTCTTAGCTAGCGCCAGCCGTAGCGCTGCCGCAGCCGGTCCGTGACCCGCTCGAACGGCTCGCGCGGCAGGGCCGTCGACTCTCGGCGCATCCCGCCCTCGTGCACCCGGATCACCCGGTCCAGGTTGACCCAGGACGGTCGGTGCTCGCTGTCCCACCCGCCCGCGCCGACGGACACGAAGTCGCCCTCGCCGTCATGATCCTTGCTGGTGAGCTGCACGGCCAGGTAGGTGCCCGCGGATTCGACGGCCACCACGAGGACCGGCCGATCCTTGCCCCGTCCGTCGTTCTCCTCGAACGGCACCCACGTCCAGACGATCTCGCCGGGATCCGGGGCCCCGTCCGACTGCGGCGCGTAGCTCATCCGCACCGGCCCGATGCGATCCGGATCGACCTCCCTGGTGGCGTCCGGCCCGGACTCGCCCGGCGAGACCTCCGCCTGCGCGCGGGACGACCCCGCCCGCTCCCGGGCCGGGTGACTGCGCGCGGCTGCCACCGAGGATGGCGAGGAGGATGGCGAGGAGGAACGGGCCGTCGGCGTTGATGTCGACCGCCGCCGACCTTCCCGTCCCGCCTCCCGTGAGGGCGCCTCCCCCCGGCGGTGACTGCTCGTCACCAGGTCGGACACGATCTTGATCAGATCCCCCAGCAATCCCATGCCGCCACAATACTGATCTTTAATGTGTGGTTTCGCTGGATCATGATGTTGCTGGGTCATGCTGGTTCTGGCCGGGATCATGACGTGTCCCAGGTCGGGCCGGTGCCGGCGAGGCAGCCCTCGAGGAGATCGGGGCGGTGCGGCTCAAACCTGACGATCCACAAGCAGCTCCGGTCGACGATCAGGCCGTCCGCCACAAGCGGCGACGGCGTCGAGCCCCGCTATCTTTGGACGAATCCGTATATCTGACGGATCGTGATGCCTGCTACCCGGCGTCACCACCGCACGTGAGCCAAAGCCGTTAACTTGACACTCCCGGCTCCCGAGCCGCCGGGACTGGAGGGTCCTGCTGCATCGGGTCGGCGACGCCCTGTGCTCCCAGCAGACACCTCCGGAGCCGTCACCTGTATACGGCGGGACCCCCAACGCCAGGCCGTCGGCGCACCGGTGGCCGCGTCGGACAGGGAGGCGACGCGATGAAGTGAACATGTTGCGGTTCTCGCCGGGGTGGACTCCCGGCGCTGCTTCTGTCTGCCGGAAACGGCGTCATCTCTCCTCGGGCGGGCGGAGGGTGCCGAGGTATTGGCCGAGCGGCGTCGATTCTCTTGGGTGGACGAGTGGGAGGGCGGGTCTGGGTGCGGAGAGCGGGGGACGACGCTCGGGCAGCATGGCGGTGAGCAGCGGGCGTGCGAGCATGCGGGGGGCGAGGTGCCCGCCGAGGTGGTCGTTCACGGCCCGCAGAGCGGCGACGATGTCCGACTGGTCGGGATGGGTGGCCCGGTGGCGTTCGGTGGCGTCCCAGAGCGGATGGGGGCCGGCGGCGCGCCGGGTGACCGGGTTCCCGATTTCGAAGCTTTCCTGGGGTTGCCCGTCGACCCAGTGCTTCAGGGTGTGCATGGCGTTGGCGGAGTCGTTGAGGGCCAGTGTCTGCGTGCCGCGGGACAGCGCGGCGAGGGTCTCGGGCATGACGCCTTCGACACTCATGGTCTCGAAGCCGAACGTCCAGTCCCCGAGGGTTCCACTGGTGAGGATCGTCCGGTCTGGGCCGGGCTGGACGACGGCGTCGGTCTCGCCGAAGGCAAGGAGGCGGGCTGTCGTCGGATCGGCCTCGTAACGCTCCAGCAGGTTCCGGGGGGTCACCCCGTGGGTGACGGTGAGGCAGAACGGCCCGTAGCGGACGATTGCCGTCCAGTCCTGCTCCGGGGAAGGCTGGGTCATTTCGTGCTCCGGGTCTGGTGCGGCTGCCCCCAGGAATATAGCCGCGTGGGGGCAGCCCGGCGCGCTCGCCTGCGGTGACACCGACAACTCCGGGAAACGAAGCCCGCTGGCCGTCGACGCCCGGACGCTGATCCACGGGTTCCGCCGCCACGAAAACATGATCTTCCGGTTCGCCACCGACCTGCCCGTACGCGGTCGATGTTGCGCCGATCGCGCGAATAGAAACGGCCGACCAGCAGCAATCGCGGATGGAATGCCGGCGCGAGGGACATCGCTCGGATAGCTGATCAGGTGTCGAAGCTGCGCCGACATCATTCCGATGGTCGTGGTCGTGGTCGTGCGGCGGACCCATCCTGCGCGGAGAATGCGTCGAGGCTGGGCAGGGCGGCTCCGTGCCCGTCGAACATCGCCAGGTTGGCGGTCGGAATTCGTTCGCCGGCCTTCGGGTCGACGGTAAGCCAGCCGGGCTCCCAGACAAAGAATCCCAGCCCGCGATGGTCTGGCACTTCCTGGAGTAGCCGCCGGAGTTGCCTGAAGTAGTTCTCCTGGCCTTCCGCCGTAGCGGGAAGAGTTTTTCGGTCCGGTAGCTGATCGGCCGTTCTGACCCAGTCGCCGGGTTTCGTTCCGGCCAGGGTCCATGGGTAGGCGGTCTCCACGATGAGAATCTTCTTGTGGTAGCGCGCGGCCAGGTTCGCGAGGTTCGCACGCAGATCCGCCAGCGAGCCGTTCCAGTACGGATAATAGGTGAGGCCGATCACATCGAAAGCTGTGACCCCGGCGTGCATGAGTTTGTCGAAGAAGTACTGTGAACGGCTGGCGTCGCCGCCGCTGTCAATGTGGAGGACGACGGACAGGTGACGGTGGGGCTCACCTTCGCGGGCACCGGTGATCGCACTGTTGACCAGCGTGGCGAAAGGTGACCAGTCCTGCGCCGCGCCGTGTTGGACTGCGCCGAGTGGCCAGAGCATGCCGTTGGTGATCTCGTTCCCGATCTGGATCATATCGACCGGTGTGCCGTGTTCGGCGAATGTCGCGACCAGGTCACGTGTATAGGTTCTGACCGTGCCGAGCATGGCGGCGAGGTCGGCTCCGTGCCAGGCGGCCGGTGTTTGCTGGCTGTATGGGTCGGCCCAGAAGTCCGAGTAGTGGGGCACGAGCAGGATCTTCAGGCCAGCGTCCTTCGCTCTCCGCGCCAGCTCGAGTGCCGACCGCTCGTCGCTGTATCCCGGGGGTGGATTGACCCATACCCGTAACCGGACGTAGTTCGCGCCGTGGGCCGCGAGTATCCGCTCGATCGGCAGACGTTCACCTCCGTCGGAGAAGGCCGTGCCGGCGGCCTCCTCCTGCAGCGTGAAAGAGATGTCCGCGCCTCGGACGCCGGGGACTCCGGCGGACGGCGNGGGCCGCCACGGCGCGACCATGACGACGACGATCAGCAGCCCGACCACGATCGCCGCGCTGGCCAGGTGGATCATCCGTACGCCTCTGACCTGCACCAGCGTCCACTCCCCCCAGCCGAGCGCTCGATCGCGTCGGGTGGACCGCAGACCCACCCCGGGCCCGCCCGGAGGGTGTCCGTCGTGTCTTTCCAGGACGAGAAGCCTGCGTTCGTGTGTGTGATGCCCGCAACCGCAACGGACGTAGGCCTGCTTCGGCGGCGGAAGTCATGCTGATTACGGAGGAATAGTATCGAATCGGTACATCTCCGATGAAAAGTCACCCTCCGTGCACCCCTTATCGCCGATAGTGCAAATTTTGCTAATTGACAGATGATGCCTTAGCGTAACGAACAGTCCGAGGGTCCTCGATCAATATGTCGCGATCCTCGTGGGGCGCAGGGACTGGGGGGCAACGTGCGACAGGGTCTTCGGCCTGCCGACCACACGGGCGCGCGGAAGCGTCGCGTGACGTGACCCTTGCCTTCGTTGAGTAGCTCGGCCAATCGCGCGACAGCGTAGCCGACCACGGGGCGAACCCCGTTTGGATGCTGATCTGCCGGCCGGGAACTGGTCGTCCTTTCTCGGGCCGATCACGCGCGCTCCGTTATTGGTCTTTTTGCCGTGCGCCGACCGTGCGCGGATTGGGGGAACGGTGCGGAGTCCGCTACGCGGGGAGAACGCGACCGCATTTTTGGCCGACGGCGTGGGACAGCTCACCATGCCCCTGGAATACCGTCCTTCCGCGCCGCGTCGGGCGGAGGTGGCCCCGGGGCAGTCCGAGATCCGCGTCCAGTCCACCTCCCCGATGAGTCGCCGGCAGCGACGGCAGTACTGGCTGATCGTGGCCGGGTGGATCCTCGCTGTGCTCTTCTTCTGGGTATGGTGGCTGCGCGGGGATCACGTCGGCTCGCTTCCGCTGTTCATACTCATGTCATTTTCTTTTTTCTACGTGGGCGTGCTCCTGTCGTCGATGTACATGCTTTTCGTGGGACACATGCGGCGACCGACCCCGATTCCAGTGGCCCACGCCGAGCGCGCCGCGCCGATCGGACGGGTAGCCGTTCTGAGTCTCACCGTGCCCGGCTCGGAGTCGCTGGACATCGTGCGTCGCCAACTCGTCGCCATGAGTCGAATCAGCTATCCTCACGACAGCTGGATACTCGTCGACAAAATTTCCTCTCCAGAAATAGAGGCGTTGGCCCGATCCATGGGGGTCAAGTATTTCTCGCGCCACGACGAGGCCCGTTGGGGAAAGGTGGGCGTGGCCGGCTGGAACCGGCGGTTCCCACCCTTCAAGCGGAAGACGAAGGCCGGCAACGTCAACAGCTGGCTCGACGCCTATGGGCACAATTACAGCCATTTCACGCAGCTTGACATCGACCACATCCCGAATCCGGACTACCTGGACAGGGTCCTCGGTTATTTCGCCGACTCGAAGGTGAAATGGGTACAGGCGCCCAGCGTCTACGGTAACTTCACCCACTGGACCGCGCGGGGCGCCGCCGAACAGGAACTCGGTCTCCAGGGACCGCTCCAGATGGGTTTCTACGGATTCTCCCGAACACCGTTCATCATCGGTAGCCACTGCACGTACGACACCGCCGCGATCCGCGAGATAGGCGGGTTTCAGCCGACTCGAGCCGAGGACCACCTCGACACCGTCTGCCTCGCCGCCCGCGGATATCAGGGGGTCTTCGTCCCCGACATCCTCGCGGTCGGCGACGGGCCGGAAACATTTGAGACCTACCTGTCGCAGCAGTTCGCCTGGGCCTACTCGATGATCGAGGTACTGCTTCGCCACACGCCCCGACTGCTCCGGCAGTACAAGCCACGTCAGGCGATGCAGTTCCTTTTCGCGCAGACCTGGTACACCTTCTGGTCACTGTCGATGCTCATCCTGTTCACATTGCCGCTGATCTCCCTCTGCCTGAATCAGCGCATCGCGAAGGTGCACTACCTCGACTTCGTCGGCCACAGCTTCCCGATGACCGCCATGGCCGCAGCTATCTGGCTGTGGAGCCGGCCCTGGCACCTGCCAGCCGGTGTGCGGCTCACCTGGCGGGGAATGGTGCTACACGCCGCCCGCTGGATCATCGTTCTTTCCGCGCTCGTCCAGGTCGTGCTACGAGTCAAGAAGCCTTATATGATCACCAAGAAGGGGGTGGACGGCGACGGCAACGCGATCTCGCTGCGGATGGTCGCGCCGTACATCGCCATGGTGATCCTGCCTCTCGCCGCATGCTGGTGCTACCTTGCCGCGTACGGGCCCGGCTCCAACGAGGGCTACCTTCTCTTCGCGCTGCAGGACGCGCTGGTATTCCTGCTGGTGCTGATCTTCGTTATCCTGCAGGAGGTCAGGGCCACCCCGGGCGGTAGCTCGCAGCTCACCGTTCGACTGCGGCGGCAGGCCGCACCGCTGCTGACCACAGCCGTTCTCGCAGTGGCGACCGCGATCACCGCCGCCGCCTGCAGCATGCCGATCTGGGGTGCGCTCTCCTCGACCTAGATCCTCCCGCGAAGTCCGCCAGAACCGGGCCATGTTCCTGGGCTTCTGCCGCTGCCTGCGAGTTGTCCTGAAAGGTTTCTGCGGGCGCCGGCTTGACCTTGACCCTGCGTCGGGGTTCCAGCATGGCGGCATGACCGCTACCAGCCCCGCGATCGAGGCTTCCGGACTCACCAAGTCCTACGGCGACCACACCGTGCTGGACGGCGTCGACCTGACCGTCCCGGAGGGCACCGTCTACGCCCTGCTCGGACCCAACGGCGCCGGCAAGACGACCATCGTCAACATCCTCTCCACCTTGCTGACCCCCGGTGACGGCGAGATCCGCGTCGCCGGCTTCGACGTCCGACGCGAGCCCGCCGGGGTGCGCGCCGCGATCGGTGTCACCGGGCAGTTCTCGGCGATCGACGAGCTGCTCACCGGAGCTGAGAACCTGCGGCTGATGGCCGACCTGGCGCACCTGGACCGGGCGACCGCGACCGCCGCCGTGACCGTGATGCTGGAGCGCTTCGACCTCGTCGACGCGGCCGACCGGCGGGCACAGACCTACTCGGGCGGCATGAAGCGGCGGCTGGATCTGGCGATGACGCTCATCGCCCGGCCCCGGCTGATCTTCCTCGATGAGCCGACGGCCGGTCTCGACCCGCGCAGCCGTCGCGCCCTGTGGGCGATCGTGCGCGAGCAGGTCGCCGACGGCGTGACGGTGCTGCTGACGACGCAGTACCTCGAGGAGGCCGACGAGCTGGCCGACCGGATCGGGGTCCTCGACGGTGGCCGCCTGGTCGCCGAGGGCACGGCGGCGGAACTGAAGCGGCGGGTGCCCGGCGGGCACGTGTCGGTGCAGTTCACCGACGCCGCGGGGCTGGCCGCGGCAGCGGCGGCGCACCCGGAGGCCACCACCGACGCCGAGGCACTCACCCTGCAGGTGCCGGGCGACGGCAGCATCGCCGGGCTGCGCCGCGTGCTCGACGGCCTCGACGACGATGGCGTCGCCGGCCTGACGGTCTCCTCCGCCGACCTCGACGACGTGTTCCTCGCGCTCACCGGCCGCGCATCCGAGGCGCCCGCATCCGAGGCGCCCGCATCCGAGCGGATCCCCGCATGAGCACCACCTACATCGTCCGTGACTCGGCGACGATGCTGCGGCGCAACCTGCGGCACATCCGCCGCTACCCTTCGTTGTCGATCATTCTGGTCGCACAGCCGATCCTGTTCCTGCTGCTGTTCGTGTACGTGTTCGGCGGGACCCTGGGCGCCGGCCTGCCGGGCCAGACGGGCCAGGCGGGTGGCGGAGACCGCAGGGGCTACCTCGTCTTCATCACGCCGGGCATCCTGTTCATGACCGTCGCCAGCGTCGCGCTCGGCACCGCGATCTCGACCGCGACCGACATGACCACCGGGATCATCGCCCGGTTCCGCACGATGAACATCGCCCGGGTGTCGGTGCTCACCGGCCACGTGCTGGGCGCTGTCATCAGGACCGGCTTCGCCGTGGTGATCGTGACGGCGTTCGCGTTCCTCCTCGGGTTCCGCTCCGCTGCCGGCCCGCTCGGCTGGCTCGGTGTGATCGGGCTGCTGATCCTCATCGCGTTCTCGCTCACCTGGCTGACCGTCGGCCTGGGCCTGGCGGCGGACAGCGTCGAGACGGCCAGTAACACCCCGCTGTTCCTGATGATCCTGCCGTTCGTCAGCAGCGCCTTCGTGCCGACCGACGCGATGCCGACCGGGCTGCGCCAGTTCGCGGAGTACCAGCCGTTCACCCCGATGATCAACACCCTCCGCGCGCTCGCCACGGGCGCCGCGACGGACTCCGACCGGTGGCTCGCGATCGGCTGGTGCGTCGCCATCGCGCTGCTCGGCTACCTCTGGTCGCGTCGGCTGTTCCTCCGCGTGCCCGGGAAATAGGACACTGGCGCGGTGCTCACGATCAGCCAACTGGCGTCGTACGCGGGCGTCACCGTGCGCGCGGTGCGGCACTACCACGCCAAGGGTCTCCTGCCGGAGCCGAAGCGCGACCACTCCGGCTACCGGCGCTACGACGCCCACGCCGTCGTCGAGCTCGTCAGGATCCGGACCCTCGCCGACGCCGGCGTGCCGCTCGCGCGCGTCCGCGAGCTGTTGGCCGCGGGCGAGGAGGAGTTCGCGGCCGCCGTCGCCGACATCGACCGGCGCCTGCGCGCGGAGATCAGGCAGCGGCAGCGGCACCGCGAGCGGATCGCGCAGCTGGCAGCCGGAGACAGCCTGGCCCTGCCGCCGGAGGCGGTGGCGTACCTCGACCGGCTGCGCGAGCTCGGACTGCCGGACCTGATGATCGAGGGCGAGCGGGACGCCTGGATCCTGGTGGCCGCCAAACTCCCGGAGCACATGCCGCTCTACATGAAAATGAAGCAGCAGCAGCTCGACGACCCGGCGACGGTCGACCTCTACTGGGATTTCGTCGCGATGATCGACTGGGAGGTGGACGACCCGCGGTTGACGGCGTTGGCCGACCGGCTCGTCGCCTCTCTCGAGGCCGCCGATGCCGAGGGATGGGATAGCCGCGACCAGGAGATGACCGATGAGCTCGCGGAGCTCCTCGACGCGGTCTTCCTCAACTCGGTGCCGATCGCCCGTCGGCTCCTGGCGCGGCTCGAGGAACGCGGCTGGCGCGGCTGGACCAAGTTCGAGCGGATCTCTCCGCGATAGCGCTGTCGGCGGCGTGAGCGGTGGTCGCCGCACGAGTGTTCGGACTCCCGGGCCGGCGGCGGGGCTGCCGCCGCCGGCCCGGGTGAAGCACCGGTCACTCGGTTCGCTCGGGTCAGTCGGTCGGTGACGGGCGTCCGGTCTGCTGGCTCGTGAGGAGCTGCGCACGGCGGTGGACGTCGCGGGGGGAGCAGCGGCGGTCGAGTCGAGTCCGCAGAAGCGACTGGGCGATGTCGGGCCGGTTGGCCTGGATGGCACAGTAGATCGTGGTGTCCTCGACGATCTCGCGCTGGGCGGCGCTGCCCCCGAGCCGCTCGACGCCGGGCAACGCGATCAGCGCGTCGGTCGCCCGGTCGGGATCACCGTGCAGGAGATGCATCAGGGCGTCGGCCAGCGGCGCGACGGTGTCGGTGAACACCGCGTTGCTCCGGGCGGCCGCGGACCGGCGCAGTTGCGCGAGTCGGCGGCAGTCCCCCACGGCGGCGAGGGCGACCGCCGAGTGGAGCCCGACGAAGGGCGTCGGCGGATCGACGAGCAACGCGGCGGGAACGGTCTCCAACACCGGTCCGAGTTCCACCGACGTCCAGGCGCCGGCCGCGAAGCCGCGCCACAGCAGCGACGCCGAGTCGATCAGCGCCCGGACGCCGGAGACGGCCGGCGGCGCGAGCTGGGTCGAGAAACGCGCCCGGATCGCGCTGTCGTCACCGAGGGCGAGTTCGTGCAGGGCCGCGTGCCAGGAGAAGTGCGCCCGATGCGACGAATCCGACCCGCAGGTCGAGATCCAGGCGTCCAACCAGGCCAGCCCCGCCTCATGGTCGCCGGTCTCGTAGTGGACGTGGGTCTTCGCGTGGACGGCGTGGCCGGCGGTCGGTTCGACGGCCAGCGCCAGTGCGGCGAGTTCGGCCGCCTCGTCCCAGCGCTCCTGCTCCTGGCGGGTGAAGGCGAGCAGCCCCCGGTACCACCAGTCGTCGCGGTAGACGGCAGCCAGGCCTTCGACCAGGGCCCAGGCCTCGGCCGGGAGCTCCGTCGCGCCGCTGAACGCGATCGTCGGCACAGCGATGCTGACGGCCAGGGCATCTTCCGGGTAGGCGTGGATGTAGCTGAGCAGTGCCGCGGCCGAACCGGCTCCCCCCGGCTCGCGGATGCGGGCGGCGACGACCTCGATGAAGCGTCGCTCACGCTCGTCGGCCCGGCCGGCGTGGCGTTGCGCGTTCCGCAGAGCCGTTTCCACGTCGACGTCGGCGCCCCACTCGGCACCGAGCAGCGCCAGCACCGCCTGCCCGAGGGCGAACTGGGGGTCGGCCGCGACCGCTTCGGCCACCAGCGCTTCGGCTCCGGACTGTACCCGCAGGATCCGTCCGAGCCCGGCGACATAGCGACCGGCCGCCTCCGGGCTGGCGGTGAGGGGCAGGCCGTAGGGGTCGCGCACCCGCCGGACGCCCTGTGGCCCAGGCAGGGCGGCCACGACGGCGCGGGCGACCGAGGCCGCCTGGCCGCGGATCTCGGGGATCGCCGTGCTCTCCCACAGCTCGCCGCGCCGCAACGGTCCGATGGCCCAGATCGCCGGCCGGGGTCCGTCGGCCGCGACCAGCCGCCCGGACGCCTCGGTGGCGAAGCCCAGGTCCAGGCTGTCCGGGGTCGCCAGGCCGGTGGCAAGCAGGTTCATGACCAGGGGATCATGGCTGGTCCGCACGCCGGCGCCCGCACCGGTGCAGTTGACCACGGCCGCGGCGAGTACCCGCGAGCCGTCGCTGAGCGAGACCTCGACGCCGGCCGCGGTGTCGGAAGCGTCGACGACCTGCGCGGCGTGCACGACCAGCGATCCCTCGGCGCGGCGCTGCTCCAGCCAGGCGTGGATGGCGGGGTCGACGCGGTGGCGCACCTGGTCCCAGCGCCGCATCGTCGTGGCGACGAAGCTCGACCGGGCAGCCGCGTCCAGGCGCGACCACAGCTCGGCCGTCACCGGGCGCATCGCGTCCACGCCCCGCCGCCAGTCGCCACCGGCCGCGCGGATGTGATCGAAGACAAGCCGGCGGGCCTGGGCGAGGCTCACCGGTCCGGCGGGCAACTCCGGGGCGGCCAGCGGCGGCGCCGGGTCCAGCACGTGGGGGAGCGGAAGCAGCCCGTGACGCGAGGTCACATGCAGGCGCACGCCGGCCCGGCTCCAGCGCTGGGCCATGTCGGCCATCGTCAGGCCCGAGCCGACGAGCAGCACGTCGCTGCCAGCCGGGACGTGGGGCTGGGAATCCGCCCGCCATGGATCACCGACGAACCGCGGCGACCGGGCCAGCGCCGGCGGGGCCCACGACGTCGTCGCGGCGCCGTGCCCGAGCGCGAGGACGACACCGTCGACCGGATGGCTGGTCCCGTCGTCGAGCGTGAGGCGCAGCCGGCGGCCATGCCGGCGGAGGTCCGTCGCGCGAGCGCGCACCCGCTCGCAGTGCACCCCGCTCGCGGCGCGCAGCGTCTCCTCCAGCGTGTGGCGGAGGTAGTCGGCGTAGAACTGGCGGGGTGCGTAACCCCTGGCTGGAAAGTCGACCGCGACGTGCCGACGAAGCCAGCGCAGGAAGTGCTGCGGATCATCGTCGAATGCGCTCATCTTCGCGGCCGGGACATTGAGCCGGTGCCGCGGATCCCGGGTCCGATACGCCAGGCCCTCGCCGACGTCGTCCGGTTCGACGAGCAATATTGTGAACCTGCGGCCGGTAACCGCCACGGACCTTGCCAGCTGGGCGGCGGCGAGGCAACCGCTCGCCCCGCCACCCACCACCGCGACGACCACCGGCGCACTCATCGGGACCGTCGACAGGACGTGTGCGGACACCTGGGCATAGAGATCTCCTTCTGCGTCAATTCCAGTCCTTATCAGGTTAGGCGCAGGTGGGGGAGGTCGTAGCCCAGATCGACGGAACGAGGTGTGTGATCCGATTGGCAGCCCCGCGGCCCGGTTCGTCATCGGCGGCCGGGCTTACGCCGGCTCGCCCGCGACGACGACGCCGTTCTCGTAGGCGAGCACCACGGCCTGCACCCGGTCACGCAGTCCGAGCTTGGCGAGCACGGCACCCAGGTGGCTCTTCACGGTCGCCTCGGTCACGACCAGGCGCCCGGCTATTTCGGTGTTCGACAGTCCTCGGGCGACCAGGACCAGTACCTCCCGCTCGCGTGGCGTCAGGGCGTTGAGCAGGCCGGGTGGGGTCGGCGGGCGGATGCGGCCGGCGAAGGCCTCGACCAGCCTCCGGGTGACAGACGGTGACAGCAGCGCGTCACCGGCATGCAGGACCCGGATCGCCTCGATCAGGCGTTCGCGGGAGGCGTCCTTGAGCAGGAATCCGGCCGCCCCGGCGCGCAGCGCGCCGAAGACGTACTCGTCCAGGTCGAAGGTGGTCAGGATGAGGACGCGCGGCGGCGGGGTGGGCCCGTCGGCGGTCAGGTGGGCGGTGGTCTCCACGCCGTCCATGCGCGGCATGCGAATGTCGAGCAGGACGACATCAGGTCGCAGTTCCTCGGCCCGTGCGAGCGCCTCCCGGCCGTCGGCGGCCTCGCCGACCACCTCGAAGTCCTCCTGGGTTTCGAGTATCAGCCGCAGGCCCGTCCGGATCAGCTCCTGGTCGTCCACGATCAACAGGCGGATGGTCATCCGACTCCCCTCCTCACTCCCCGGTGGTTCGACGGGCCGGCGCGGCGGGCGCTCCTGCCCCACCGCCCGTCGGCAGGCGGGCCGCCACGCGGAACCCGCCACCGGGCCGGTGGCCGAACTCCAGCTCGCCACCGAGCACCGCGACCCGCTCCCGCATCCCGACGAGGCCGTGCCGGGCCGGCTCGCTGGTCATCGAGGCGTCCCGCGGGTCCTCATCACCGACCGGCGCCCGCGCCAACCCGGTCGCACCGTCGTCGGTCACCGCCACGTCAATGCTTCCGTCCCGGTAGGCCAGCGTGACCGTCACCTGGCTCGGACGGGCATGTTTCAGCACATTGGTCAGCGCTTCCTCGGTGATGCGGTAGACGGACAGCTCCAGTCCGCCGGACAGCGCTCTGGGCTTCCCCGTCACCCGTAGCTCGACGGGCAGCCCGGCGGCACGGTAGTCGCCGACCAGCTCATCCAGGTCCGTCAGCGCGGGCATGGGGCGGGAGTCGGCGGAGGCGCCGGGTGCGCGCAGCACGGTCAGCATCCGCCGAAGCTCGGCGAGGCCCTGCTCCCCGCTCGTCTCGACCCGCGCCAGCGTTTCGTCGGCCCGGTCCGGCCTGGTATGCAGCACGTCCCGGGCGCCGCGCACGCCGAGCAGCATCACGGTCACCGAATGGGCGACGATGTCGTGCAGCTCGCGGGCGATCGACGCGCGCTCCTCGTGGACCGCGATCCGGGCCAGATACTCCCGCTCACGCTGAAGGTCCTCGGCGCGCTCCTCGAGCGCGCGCACGTAGCGACGGCGGGTCCGCGCGTACGCGCCCAACGCCCACACCGCGGCCGTCACCGGGACGGACACGATCGACAGCGCGGCCAGGAGCACCGCGGTGGGCACGAGCGCGACGAGCGCGCGGCGCCAGTCGTCACCCTCGGCGATCGTGAAGAGCGCTACCAGGACAGGCACACCGCCCGGTGCGTCACCGGCAGCCACCAGCGCGGCAGCCAGAGCGAGCGTCGCGAGGAGCACCACCCACGGCGCCCGGCGGCGCGCTGTGAGCGCACCGCCGGACACAACCGCCAGCAGCACCGTCGACACCCGCGCGGTGTGGTCGTCGTTGAGGAGAAGGCTGAGCTCGGCGATCGTGGCGGCCACCGTGACGACGAGATCGAACACCAGCCCGCGCCGGATGGTCATGCCAGGTCGCGCCGGCGTTCCCCGGCCAACGCCGCGCACATGAGCCCCACCGTCCAGGCGCCCAGGACGATCGCCGCCGCAGTCAGGGAGAGGCGATCCGGCCCGTGGGACATCCGGGTCAGCACCCCCACCGCGCCGAACGGGGTGTAGTCCGACGCGTCCTGCCGGACGAGGTCGAGCAGCGGGTTCACGACGAAGGTGAGGATCAGTGCGCCGGCCGCGGCCAGGACCTGGTTGCGAACCAGCGCGCCGACGGCCACGCCGATCATCGTCGCGAGCACCGACGACGTCAGCAGGCCCACCGCCACCGCGGTCGCCTCGCGGGCACTCAGGCCGGGGCCGGGCTGCCGAGCCAACAGCGGCAGCCCGGCCCCCAGCGACACCGCCACCATGGCCGACCCGACGACCAGACTCACGATCGCGTACGCCGTGGCCCGCGCGAGCAGCAGACGTTCCCGCGAGGCGCCCGAGGCCAGCGCCGCGGGAGCCGCGGTGCGGTGCCGGAACTCGCCGGCGACACCGACCGCCCCGAGCAGCAGCAACAGGATCGGCATCCCGGACAGGGCCTCCTCCTTCTCTCCCACCTCGTCGAGCGTCCCCGAGGCAAGCGTGACAATCAGGACGTTCGCGGCCGTCAGCGCGACCGAGGCCGCCGCGAAGACCAGCGGCGTGCGCGTGGTCAGAATGTTGATCAGCTCGCCCCTGACCAGCCGGCCGGTCACGCGTCCTCGCCTTCGGTCAGCCTAAGAAAGACGTCCTCGAGGGAGAAGCCACTCTCGGCGATCGAAGCCATCCGGCCCTGATGCACAAGACGCCCTCGGTCGATGACGATGACATCGTCGACCGTGCGCTCGACCTCGGTCAGCGAATGACTCGACAACACGACGGTGCGGCCCGCGTCGGCCCGTTCGCGCAGCAGGGTGCGCAACCACTGGATCCCGCGCGGATCCAGCCCGTTCATCGGCTCGTCCAGCACCAGGATGTCCGGATCGGCGAGCAGCGCCGCCGCCAGGCCAAGCCGCTGCCGCATACCGAGCGAGTACTTTCCGACCCTGCGACGCCCGGCCTGCCCAAGGCCGACCAACTCGACCATCTCGGTGACTCGCGCCCTGGGCAGCCCGGCCAGGGCCGCCAGCGAACGCAGGTGCGCCCGCGCCGAGCGACCCGGGTGTGCGCCACAGGGCTCGATGAAGACCCCCAACGTGCGCGCTTCCGGCGTGCGCGCCTCGCGGCCGTTCAGCAGCACCTGCCCGGCACTCGGCCGGGCCAGCCCACTGATCACTTTGAGCACCGTCGTCTTGCCGGCGCCGTTGGGCCCGAAGAAGCCGGTGACCGCCCCGCCGCGGACGCCGAATGACATGTTCTCGATGGCGGTGTGCCTGCCGTAACGCTTCGTCAGACCTTCGACGCTGATCGCGGCGCTCGGCGTGACCGCCGCGCCCGCCGTCACTGAAATTCCCATGGCCGACAGAATCCGATCCTTCGATCTCCCGGTCATCGCCGTACCGGTGGGTTTCGCGGCTCGACCGTGGGTGGAGATCGCGGCGACCGTCCCTCCCCCCGGGGGTGGAGGACAACGTCCGCCTGCGCCGGCTTACCGGGGGTCAACCATCAGGGCGGACAGCTACACCGTCACAGGCGATCCGTCCGCCTGCCAGCGCCTGCTGGCGTGTCTCAGCTAACCCGCGCCGAGGTCAAGGACGACTGCGAGCGACCGGCCCGAGAATCCGGCGACGGCCGGGTGCCGGCGCTACCGCGAGGTCGAGGCGCGGGTGGTTGGTGCCGGCCGGCGGTTCGGGTCCGGGGGAGTGGCGTTGAAGGCGCGCAGGAAGGTGTTGACGCCGGCGGCGATGGCGGCCTGCAGGTCGTGGTCGGTGACGGCGCGGGTGCCGAGAGCGGACAGCGTCGGGAGATCGCCGGAGACGAGGGCGAGGAAGTGGCCGGCGGCGAGGTCGGCGTCGTCGATGTCGAGGTGACCGCGATGGGCCAGTCGGGCCAGGCGCCCGGCGAGGGCGATGTGCACGTGGGCGCCGCCAAGGCGCAGGGCATCGTCGAACAGGTCGGGGAAGCGGGCGGCCTCGGCGTACATGAGGCGTTGCAGGGCCCAGCCCTCGTCGTTGAGCTGACAGTCGATGACGTTGCGGGCCACCCGGGTGAGGGCGCCGGCCAGGTCCGCCCCGTCGTCGGGGAGGAGGTCGAGCGCGGCCACGATCCGGTCGCCGGTGCGCTGCGCCCCATCGAGGATGACCGTGCGGAAGAGGTTCTCCTTGTCCCGGAAGTGGTTGTACACGGTCGGCTTGGCGACGCCGGCCCGTTCGGCGATGGTCTCGACGCGCGCCAGGCCGTAGCCCTCCTGAACGAACACCCGCAGCGCCGCGTCGAGGATGGCAGCCCGCTTGTCGATCCGGCCGCGCAGCGGTGTCGACGCGTTCCTCCCTGTGGTCACCCGGCCAGGTTATCGCTCCGGCGTTACACGCTGACTGATATATTAAACTCGATCGTTCAACATAATATCCGGACAGGAAAAGTTGCCTGGGGTGCGGAGGAGCGGTCGTGACCCGACAGCAGGAGGCGCACGGCCCAGCCCACGGCCGCGCGATGAGCACGCCGCTGCCCGAGCGTCTGGACCCGCAACTGCGCGCACGATTCCTGCATCCACCACAACGACGGGTTCTTGATCAACTCTGGCCGGGTGGCCCGGCCACGTTCCCGCAGGACGCGGTGGTGGGCGTCGATCCGGGCCATCGGGTTCCGGTACGCAGCTACCGCCCGGCTGACGGGCCCGACCCGGCTCCGGCGGTGCTGTTCGTCCACGGTAGCGGATTCACCATGGGCGAGCTGGAGCAGTTCGACCCGCACTGCGACTGGTATGCGCGCGCAGCCGAGGCAGTCGTGGTCTCGGTCGGCTACCGACTCGCCCCGACCCACCCCTACCCGGCGGCGCTCCAGGACGCCGCGGCCGCCTGGCAGTGGCTGCACGACACGGCCGCGCAGCTCGGGGTCGATCCAACGCGATCAGCCATCGTCGGCTCCAGCGCCGGCGCGGCGATCGCCGCCGGCCTGGCCCTGTACCTGCGCGATCATGGGCAGCCGCTTCCGTCGCTGCTCCTCCTGCACGCCCCGGTACTGGACGACCGGCACCGCACCGCCTCCAGCCACGCGATCAACGACGAACGCACCTGGCACCGCGCGGCCTCGCTGCGTGGCTGGACCAGCTACCTCGGCCCGGCCGGCCCACCCGGCGGTGAGTCGATCCCGGCCTATGCCGCTCCCGCCCGCGCGACCGACCTCGCCGGCCTGCCGCCCACCTTCTTCGCCCTCGGCGACCTCGAACTCGCCCGCGACGAGGTGCTCGACTTCGCCACCCGATGACCGGCTCCCGCCGTCTCCACCTGACGGTACACCTGGTCGGCGCCGCCACCGGGGTGCACCCGGGCGCCTGGCGCTGGCCGGAGGCCGACCCCTACACCTTCGCCAGCGTCGACCGGTGGGTCGAGGCCGCCCAGGTCGCCGAACGCGGCCTGCTCGACGCGGTCTTCCTCTCCGATGTGCCCGGGCTGTGGGGTGATCTCACCGACCACCCCCAGGAGGCGTACTACCTCGAACCGACCGTCATCCTCACCGCGATCGCCCGCGCCACCACGCACATCGGCCTGGTCGGCACCGCGTCGACCAGCTTCAACGAGCCCTACAACATCGCCCGCCGATTCCACTCCCTCGACCTCGTCAGCCACGGCCGAGTCGGCTGGAACGCCGTCACCACCTTCGTACCCGTCATCGCCGAGAACTTCGGGGAGGCCCGCATCGCCGACCGGGCGGACCGCTACGGCCGCGGCAACGAGTTCGTCGACGTCGTGCGCGCCCTGTGGGCCAGCTGGCGGCCCGGCGCGCTGCTCGCCGACGTCGCCACCGGCGCGTTCACCGACCGCGGCAAGCTGGTTCCGATCGACCATCGCGGCGCCACCTTCGTGGTCCGCGGACCGCTGCCGCTCCCACCGTCCGAGCAGGGGTATCCCGTCATCTTCCAGGCCGGCGCCTCCGACCCCGGACGCGACCTCGCCGCCCGCACCGCCGACGCCGTCTTCTCCGGCGCCACCAGCCTTGACGCCGCCCGCGCGTATGCCGCCGACATCCGCGGCCGGGCGGCCGGCTACGGCCGCGACCCCGCCTCCATCACCATCCTGCCCGGCCTGATGACCTCCATCGCCAGCAGCGACGCCGAAGCCGCCGATCGGCTGCGCCGTCTCGACGAGCTCGCCTATCGCGACAGCGCGCGGGCTGTCCTCGCCGACAAACTCCGCCTCGACCCGGACATCCTCGACCCGGAGACCCTGGACCCCGACCGTCCCATCCCGCCCCACCTGCTGCCGCCGCTGGGCGTGGACGGCGCGGTCGGAGTCCTCGACCTCGGGCTGCTGGAACGGGCCCACCGTGGGCTCAGCGTGCGCGACCTGCTGCGCCCGCGCTGGGGCGGCCACCTCGTCGCGGCCGGGCCACCCGAACGGGTCGCCGACATCATCGAGGACTGGTACCGGGGCGGCGCCGCGGACGGCTTCACCCTCATGCCGGATGTGATCGCCGACGGCCTGCCCGCCTTCGTCGACCACGTCATCCCGATCCTGCGACGCCGAGGGCTGTGGCCCCACGAATATCAGGAAGCCACCTTGCGGGAGCGGCTCGGCCTGCCGCTGCCCGAAGCAGCCAAGCACGCACTGCCGTGACCGTCGTGCTGCCACGGCATGGTCACGTTGCAACCGGTGGGCTCAGCCAGTCCGAGCACGGTCACGATGCCGCCGGCGCGGCCGCAGATCATCCGAATTGTTGACTCGATGCGTGGGTCGGCTGGCCGTCAGGGGCACCGCCGTTGTCGGCATCGGCGTGGCGTCTGCGGTAGTTGGCGGAGGCGGTGCGCTCGCCGCAGCGCTTCATCGAGCACCAGCGCCGGCCGCCGGAGGGTGAGCGGTCGTAGAAGGCGAGCCCGCAGCCCTCGCAGGAGCGCAGGCGGCTCGGCTCGCTCGTGGTCAACAGGTGGACCGCGTCGCGCGCGAGAACGGACAGCACGCCGGCCAGGTCGGGCTGCGGGACCTCGATCCGCGCCCACGCATCCCCGCGGAGGAAGGATGTCGGCGTCGGCGCCGCGGCGCAGGTGTTGAGGTGCCCGACATCCTCGGGATCGGGGCCGGTGCCGGCGAGCCGGGCCTGGACGAGGCGGTCCACGGCGGCGCGCAGTTCCTGGATCCGGTCCAGGTCACGCGACGTGAGCCCGGCCGCCGGGGTCGGCAGGTCGAACGTGCCGAGCCACGCCGCCGCGCCGGCTGTCGCGGTGAGCAGATCCGGGCCGCCCGGGGTGCGGGTGGCGACGAGGTCGAGACAGAGGCTGCCGGTGTCGACCGGCCTGGAGCGGGCGGTCGTGCGCATCGGGGTGGGTTCGGCCGCAACGGATCTGGTCAAGGGACTCCTTGGACTGCCGGAACCTGCAGGTCATCGTCAAGGGATGATGGCATGAGATGCGGGGTCGCTGTCGCACGTCATGCTGGGGTTGCATCGGGTTACCTGCACAGAATCATTACAACATGGGTTGACATCGCCGCTCCGGCCGGCTTTGATCGGTCGCGTGACGATCGAGGAACCGAGGGCGGATGTGCCGGGCCTGGTGCCGGGCCTTCGCGCGCTCATGCCGCTCGTCACCTGTCGTGAGGTCGACTTCATGCGTACCGGTAGCGCCATCTGTCGATGAGGGGCGGGGCCCCCAGGCGGTGCCCCCGAGCGTGAGCGCTCCACACGCACAGATCCCCTCCCGAACAGCGGCCCCTCCCGAACAGCGGCCCCTCCTGAGTAGTTCCCCCTCCACAGTCCACCCGCGCTCCAGAGGCGTGGCGCCGGGTTCGGACACGTCCCCCTGATGCGCCGTCGCCGGGCCCCCAGACCCGGCCGGACGGTCGGGCCGAGGACGGCAACCCCGACAACGACGTCGACAACAGCGACGGGACCTCCCTCCCGTCGCGCGAACCATCACGCCCGTCGTGCGACGACCGCCGGCACAGCCATGGCGGCACCCGAACGATCCCCCGATCGGAGAGACATGATCAGAACGAGGAAGCGGCGCATCGGCGTGCTCACCGCACTGGTGACGGCCGGCGCACTTCTGGCCGGATGCTCGACCAGCGCGGCCGCCGGCGGGGGGAGCGGCTCGGACACGGTCCACTGGGGGACCAAGCAGATCGCGACTGCCTGGGACCCGGTCGTCACCGGATCGACCGGGGCGACGAACTACCTCACGCCCATCTACGAGTCGCTGTTCACGCTGAACGAGAAGCGTGAGGTGAAGCCGGCTCTCGCCGAGAGCTACTCGTACAACCAGGCCGGCGACCAGATCACCATCCGGCTGAAGCCCAAGCTGACCTTCCAGGACGGGACGCCGGTCAACGCCGAGGCCGTCAAGTTCCACATCGACCGGATCAAGTCGCAGCAGAACTCGGCGCTGAAGGGGTCGTACAACAACGTCAAGTCGGCGACCGTGATCGACGACCTCACGGTGCGGCTCGACCTCGGCCAGCAGGACTACCAGATCCCCCGCCTGCTCTCCGTGCGCGGCGGCATGCTGCCCAGCAAGGCGGCCGCGCAGGCGGATCCGGTCAAGCTCAGCCAGACGAACCCGGTCGGCGCCGGTCCGTACAAGGTCGTGGAGATCGTCCCCGAATCGAAGATCGTCCTGGAGAAGTGGGACGGCTACTGGGACGCGGCGAACATCCACGTCAAGCGGATCGAGATCAACTTCGGCATCGACGCGAACACGCTCGTGCCGGGCCTGCAGTCCGGCGTGTACAACTTCGCCCAGATCGACGGCTCGCAGATCCAGCAGGCCCGCAGCGCGGGTTTCGACATCCTGGCGGGAGTCAACCGCCAGTGGGGGTCGACCTTCCTGAGCCTCAACGTCAACAAGGCGCCGTTCACTGACCCGAAGGTCGTCGAGGCGATCCGCTACGCCGTCAACCCCGCCGAGTTCGCCACCAAGCTCGGATTCGGTGAGGGCGAGCCCAGCCACCAGCCCTTCCCCAAGGGGCACCCGGCCTACGTCGACGCGCTGGACTCCGAGCACCCCTACAACCCGGCCCGGGCTCGGGAGATCCTGGCGAAGGCCGGCTACGCGGACGGTGCCATCTCCTTCGACATCGCCGGCGTCGCCACCAACTTCGACCAGGTTGCGGAAGTCCTCCAGGGGCAGCTCAAGGCCGTCGGCATCAGGACGACCATCAAGCTGACCGACTTCGCCAACTGGGGCAAGGGGTACTACGGCAAGACGCTCGCCGCGTCGATCTTCGGCTACGTCGGCCGTGACTCCCACGTCCAGGCGCTCACCGAGCACTACGACACCGGCGGGGTGCTCAACCTGAGCTCGCCGTACACGTCCGCGCCCTTCCAGCAGGCGCTCAAGGCGGTCCGGGCCACGCCCCTCGACTCGCCGGACTACCCGTCCCGCCTGCAGGCCGCCGCGAAGGCCGGCTACGAGAACGGCTCCACGGTGTCGCTCTACACCTACGCCTCCGCCATCGCCAAGAAGAAGTCGCTGTCCGACCTGCCCGCGATCGACGGCTTCCTGAGCTGGAAGGGCGTCACCTTCACCCACGGCGACTGAACCGGCGCAGGCGGGGTCCGTGCAGACGGGCCCCGCCTGCCCGACCGACCCCGCCGACCCGACCGACCCCGCCGACCCGACCGACCCCGCCGACCAGCGAGTAGCCCGCACGACGAAAGATCAACGGGAGTAGAAGCCAGTGTCCGCACCACCGCCCGCGCTCACCGCGCCGCCTGCCGCCCATCGTGGCGTGGTCGCTCACCGGATCGGCCGGGCGGCCGCCTCGACCGCCCGGCTGCTCGCGATCTTCGTTCCGGTGTTCCTGCTCGGCACCTTCCTCACCTACCTGCTCGGGCATCTCAGCGGGCGCAGCCCCGCCTACCTGCAGCTCGGCGACGCGGCCTCCCCGCAGGCCGTGGCGGTCATCGAGCACAAGTGGGGCCTCGACCGCCCCTTTCTCGTCCAGTACGGGGACTGGCTCGGCTCGGTCCTGCACGGCGACCTGGGAACGAGCTGGTACAACGGGCTCAGCGTGGCGCACGCGCTCGGCCAGCGGGCCGCGATCACGCTCTCGGCCGCCGGGGTCGCCCTCGTCCTCGGCATCGTGTTCGGATTCCTGCTCGGCGCGCTCGCCGCCCACTTCCACACCCGCTGGCCCGACCGGGCGATCACCACCTTCACCACGGTCATCTCGGTGCTGCCGCCGTTCATCGTGGGGATCGGGCTGGCGGCGGTGTTCGCGGTGAGCCTGCAGCTCCTGCCGGCCGCCGGCTACGTGCCGATCCAGGCCGGGCTGGGCCCGTGGCTGAGCCATCTCCTCCTCCCCGCGATCGCGCTCAGCTTCGACACGGCCGCCGACGTGGCTCGGCAGCTGCGCAACGGCCTGGTGTCGGCCTACCGCGGGAACTACGTCACCGGCGCGATCGTGCGCGGCCTCGGCCCGCGCCGGATCTTCTTCGTGCACGTGCTGCGCAACGGCATCGCGCCGGCGTTGGCGGTCCTCGGCCTGAAGTTCCCCAACCTGCTGGGCGGCGCGGTGATCATCGAGGCGATCTTCGGGCTCTCCGGGTACGGCGTGTACGCCAGCCAGGCCGCGGTCCGCGGCGACGTGCCGGCCGTCCAAGGCGTGCTCGTCGTCTCGGTCGTCCTCGTCGTGGTGTTCAACCTGCTCGTCAACATCGTGCTCAACCGCGTCACCCCTGACGCCGACCGGGGAGTCTGAGGCGTGATCAGAACCGTGTTGCGGCTCACGACCGCGCGGGTCGCCCTCGCGCTGCTCGCGATCATCGCCCTCGTGACCGTGCTGGGCCCCGTCCTGGCGCCCTACGACCCGCTCAAGGGCGGCGACCAGACGCTCGCGGGGCCCTCGGCCAAGCACTGGCTGGGCACCGACTACATCGGCCGCGACGTGCTCAGTCGCATCCTCGCCGGCGCGCCGCTGAGCATCGTGAGCGCGCTGGAGGTCGCCGGGATCGCCCTGGTGCTCGGCACGATCCCCGGCATCCTGTCGGTCTATCTCGGCTCGGTGTTCGAGTGGCTGAGCCTGCGGGTCGTCGACACGTTCATCGCCCTGCCGTTCCTCGTCTTCGCGGTCGCCATGACGGCGTTGCTCGGCAACGGGATCACCCAGGCCATGATCGTTGTCGGCATGCTCCTCGCGCCCGTGTTCTACCGGGTAAGCCGGGCGGCGACGATGTCCGTCGCCCGGTCGCAGTACGTGGAGGCGGCCTCCATCGCCGGGGCGTCGACGTCCTGGATCGTCCGCAGTCACGTGTGGTCCAAGGTGCTGCCGTCGATCGCCGTCACCCTGGCCACCACCCTCGGCATCGGGCTGGTGGTGATCTCGAGCCTGACCTTCCTCGGGATCGGGATCCAGCCGCCCACCCCGACCTGGGGCGGGATCCTCGCGTCCGATCTGGGTTACCTCGCTCAGAAGCCGTACGCACCGATCTTCCCGACCCTGCTCATCCTCGCCGCCGTCCTGGCCTGCAACCTCCTCGCGGACGCCATCCGGGACGCCGCGGGCGAGACCGGCCGCGCCCTGACCGGCGCGAAGACCGCCAGGTCCAACCGGACACGGCGGCTCGCCGCCCTGGCAGACCTGGCGGACCCGGCAGATCCGTCCCGGCCATGACTGAGGAGCAGCAGATGACGCCGAGCGTGGCTGGTCCCGCCGACCGAGACGCGGTCGACCGCGACACGGTGCTCACGCTGACCGATGTGCGGATCCACAACGACGCCGCCGACGAGGAGCTGGTGCACGGCGTGAGCCTGCGGCTGAGGCGCGGCGGGGTCGTCGGCATCGTCGGGGAGTCCGGCAGCGGCAAGTCGCTGACCTGCAAGGCCGTGCTCGGCGTCCTGCCGGAGCACATCGAGGTCGCAGGCGGCTCGATCGAGCTGCTCGGCCGCGACGTCACCGGCCTGTCCCGGCCGGAGTGGACGGCCCTGCGCGGCACCTCGATCAGCGCCGTCTTCCAGGACCCGGCGTCGTACCTCAACCCGTCGATCCGGGTCGGCAAGCAGGTCCAGGAGGTACTGCGGGTCAAGCAGGGGCTCAGCCGGGCCGCGGCGAAGCAGCGGGCCATCGAGCTGCTCGACGCCGTCCACCTGCGTGATCCCGACTACGTCTACGAGCAGTACGTGCACGAGCTGTCCGGCGGGATGCTGCAACGCGTTCTCATCGCCATCGCGATCTCCCTCGAGCCCGAGGTGCTCATCGCGGACGAGGCGACGACCGCGCTCGACACCACGGTGCAGGCCGGCATCCTCGACCTGCTCGTCGAGCTGAAGGAACGGATCGGGCTGTCGCTCATCGTCGTCTCGCACGATCTCGCCGTCGTGGCGCAGCTCTGCGACGAGGTGCTCGTCATGCGTGAGGGGCACGTCGTCGAGCAGGGCCCCACGGCCGCGATCCTGCACGCTCCGCAGCACGAATACACGCGGCTGCTGGTCGCCGAGCACGAGCAGTACGGCCTGAGCGCCGCCGCCTCCTCCGCCTCCGGTCCGCGCCTGCCGGTGTCGGAGCCGGTGTCGGTGTCGGTGTTGGAGCCGGTGTCGGTATCGGTGTCGGTACCGGCGCCCAGGAGTTCGAGCGCGCCTGAGTCGACGGAGCCGGTCCTGCGGGTCGACGGGCTGGGCGTCCACTTCGGCCGTGGCCGCGGGCGCAAGCAGGCGCTCGAGGACGCCTCGCTGGTGATCCGCCCGGGCGAGACCGTCGGCGTCATCGGCGAGTCCGGGGCGGGCAAGTCCACCCTCGCGCGCGCGGTGCTCGGCCTGGTGCGGGCCACGGCCGGCTCCGTGCACGTCGGCGGACGCGACGTCACCCACCTGTCGGGGCGGGAGCGGCGGGCGTTCGGCCGCGACGGTGTCGTCCAGTACGTGTTCCAGGATCCGCTGCGCAGCCTCGATCCGGAGCACACCGTCGCCGCGTCCGTCGCGGAACCGCTGCGCATCCGCGGCGGGTTCGACCGGGCGGCGATCGACGCCGCCGTCCGCCGTCAGTTCCGCGCTGTCCGGCTCGACGAGTCACTGCTGGACCGGTTCCCCGGCGAGCTCTCCGGCGGGCAGCGCCAGCGGGTGGCGATCGCCCGCGCGCTCATCGGCGAGCCGCGCCTGCTGATCCTGGACGAGCCGGTGAGTGCCCTGGACTCGGCCAACCGCGTCGCGATCCTCGAACTGCTCCGCGAACTGCGCTCCACCGTCGACGTCGCGATGCTGTTCATCTCCCACGATCTCGGGTCGGTCGCGGGGATCTCCGACCGGACGATCGTGCTCTACCGCAGCCGGATCGTCGAGGCCGGCGACACCGCGCGCATCGTCACCGCCCCCACGCACCCCTACACCCGGCTGCTCGTGGGCTCGGCGCCGACCCTCACCTCCGGACCGACCGACCGCGTGCAGCGCGAACGGTTGCGGGCCGGACTCGCCGTCTCCTGACGCCGCCGACCACCTGACGCCGCCGACCACCTGATCCCGACGATCACAAGGGAAGACCATGACAAGACAGGTGCGGCTCTGCCTGAACCTGCAGGCGACCGGCCGCCACGACGCGGCCTGGAAGACCCTGCCGCCGACCTCGGACTGGATCGCCGGCATCGACTACTACACCGAGATCGCGCGGCTCGCCGAACGGGCCCGCTTCGATGCGATCTTCATCGCGGACCGCCTTGGTTCGCTCGACGCCGCCTCCTACCGTCGGCCCTGGCGCGGGACGGATCCGACCGTCCTGCTCGCCGCGCTGGCGCGCGAGACCGAGCACATCGGACTCGTGTCGACCAACCCGGCCATCCACGGCAACCCGTTCCTGCTCGCCCGCTCGATCGCGACCCTCGACCACGTCAGCAAGGGACGCGCCGGCTGGAACATCATCACCAGCCAGGAGGACGTCACCCGCTCCGCGCTCGGCGTCGACGAGATCCTCGAACCGCAGGCGCGCTACCGCAAGGCCGAGGAGTTCATCGCCGCCGTCGACGCACTGTGGGCCTCGCTTCCCGAGGAGGCGGTGGTCGCCGACGCGGAGGCCGACCTTTACATCGACGCGCGGCGCACCCGGCCGGTGGACGTCGCGGGCGAGTTCTACCGGACGTCCGGGGTGCTCCCGCTGCCCGGCGGCTACCAGGGCCGCCGCCCGGTGCTCTTCCAGGCCGGGGCGTCGAGACAGAGCAAGGAACTGGGCGCCCGCTGGGCGGACGCGCTGTTCACCTCGCAGCGGCTTCCGGAGCTGTCGCGGGAGTTCTCGGCCGAGGTCAAGGGGCTCGCGGCGAAGAACGGGCGGGATCCCGACGATCTCCTCGTCCTGCCAGGTCTGTTCACCGTCCTCGGGGCGACCGAGGCCGCGGCCCGCGAGCGCAAGCGGGAGCTGGACGAGCTGCTCGCCGTGGGGCCGCTGGTCGAGCTCCTCACCGCACAGTTGGAGTTCGACGTCTCCGGGCTCGACCTCGACGCGCAGTTGCCCTACTCCGAGCTGGCGGCGCGCGCGGCCGCGCCGGCGGTGACCGCGCGTCGGGACCAGCTCGTCGCCGAGGCGCGACGCCGGGGGCTCACCATCCGCCAGTTGCTGTTCCACAACCTCTCCGGCGGCCAGCGAATGATCGTGGGCACCCCGGAGCAGGTCGCCGACGACATCGTGGAATGGGTCGACACCCGGGCGTCGGACGGCTTCGTCATCAACATCGACGTCCAGCCCGCGGGCTTCGTCGAGTTCATCGACGGCGTGGTGACGGAGCTGCAGGACCGCGGCCGGTTCCGGCGCGAGTACGCCCACGACACCCTGCGGGACAACCTCGGGATCTCCGGCGCGGCGCGCGGCGCCGCCGCGACGGGGGAGTCCAGCGATCCGGTCCGCGACGGGGGGCGGCGGTAGCCATGCCCGCACGCAACGAGATCAGTCGCGGCAAGCGGCAGGTCGACGCCCTCGTGTTCCCGCGGACCGACCCCGCCGAGCGGGTCGACGTCCTCGTGGTCGGCGCCGGACCCAACGGCCTCGGCACCGCCCTCGAGCTCCACCGGCACGGGGTGGGGGCCGCGGTGGTGGATGCCGCGCCCGGGGCGACGCTGGTCCGGGCCGGCGCCGCCGGGTACACGCCCCGCGCGCTCGAGGTCATCCGCGGGTGGGGGCTGCTGCAACGGATCCAGCACGCGTGGACCTTCCCGCCGGAGTGGAACACCGGCAATCTCCTGCTCACCTCGCTCGCCGGGCACCAGCTCGCGGGGACCACCCTGCGGTCGTTCGGGCTCGGCACGACCGGCCGGTACTCCACCGAGACCATGCTGCGCCGGCCGCAGACGGTGTTGCAGCGCGTCTTCCTCGACCGGCTCGCGGAGATCGGCACCGCGGTCTCGGGCGGCTGGCGAGTCGAGGACCTGGCGAGCGACCCCGACGGCGTGACGACGACGGTGGTCGAGGTCGAGACCGGCCGGCGGCGCACGATCCGCTCCCGGTACGTCGTCGGCGCCGACGGCGGGACAAGCACGGTCCGCACGCTGGCACAGATTCCGCGCTCGGGCAGCTACGCCGAGGAGCGGTACTTCCGGTTCGTCGTGCGGACCACCTCGGACACCTCGGCCGCGCTCGGGGCGTTCCCGCCCGCCACCGCCGTGATCTACAACGACCGCTACTGCGGGTTCCTCGCGGCCCTGAACGAGACGGACTGGCGGGCGTACGCCGGGCCGTACCCGCTCGACCGTGATCCGACCACGGACGAGCTGATCAAACAGGCCCGGGCGGCGTTCGGCTTCGACGTCGACCTCGAGGTCGTGTCGCTCACCCCGTTCTTCAAAAGCACCCGCATCGCCGACACCTTCTACCGCGACCGGGTCGCGCTGGTGGGCGACGCGGCGCATGTCCGCACGCCGGGCGGCAACCTGTGCGAGGGCTTCGGCGACGTGGTGAACCTCGGCTGGAAGCTCGCGGCCGTGCTGCGCGGCCAGGCCGGCCCGCGCCTGCTCGACTCCTACGACGAGGAGCGCCGCCCGCACAACTGGCGGATCGCCGACTACGCCCTGGCGGAGGATCAGCGGCACACGGCCGCGTACGAGCATGTCCGCGCCCTCGGGGTCCCGGCCGACGCCGACACCAGCCCGGACGCGGCCCGCCGGCGCGCCGAGATCGGCGAGATCCTCGGGGCGGGCCGCAGCCTGCCGCTCGGGGTGGTCTTCGACGAGCGGTACGACGCCTCGTCGGTCATCCGGTACGAGGATGGGCAGATCGAGGCCGAGGCGCCCTGGGATGCCTTCGCGTACGCCGACGACGCGCGACCGGGCCACCGGGCGCCGAACGGCAACCTCGACCCCTTCGGGTTCACCCTCTACGACCGGATCGGCTCCCACGTCGCGCTGCTCGTCCTCGCCGACGACACCGGCACCACCGGCACCGCCAGCACCGCCAGCACCGCCAGCACCGTCGGCACCGCCAGCACCGTCGGCGCCTTCGAGGCGGCGGCCGACGCCCGGGGCATCGAGCTCGAGGTCATCCACCTGCCGGATCCGGCGGCGCGCGAGCTGTACGGCGCCCCGTACGCGCTCGTCCGGCCGGACCATCACGTCGCCTGGCGCGGCGACGGCAGCGACCTCGGCGGCCTCGACGCGGGCGCGGTGCTGGATCTGGTCTACGGCCGCGGCCAGCTCTCAGCCCAGCCCCCGGCTCAGCCCCAGGCCCAAGCCCCGGCCCGCACCGCCGACTCCCGCCAACTCGTCGACTCGACCGAACGGTGAGGACCCGCTGCTCGCGGTCCGTTCCCCGGGCGCTGGTCGGCGGCCCGCACTTCACCACAATCCTGCATTGGAGGTCCTGACGGTGACCGTGGACGTGACGTCGTCTCCGCAGCGCGGCCTGTCGCTGTTCCTGACGATCCCCGCGGACGGCGAGCCCGCCCGCACGTACAACCAGTCGCTCGAGGTCATCCGCCTCGCGGAGGAACTCGGCTACGAGACGGCCTGGGCCGCGGAGGCGCACTTCACCCTCATCGGGCTCCCGTCCGCGCTCACCTTCCTCGCGGCGGCGTCGCAGACCACGACGACGATCAGGCTGGGAACCGCGGTGGTCCCGCTCACCTTCGACAACCCGATCCGGTTGGCCGAAACGGCGGCGCTGGTCGACGCGCTCAGCGGCGAGCGGCTGGAGTTCGGCGTCGGCAAGAGCAACGGCGGGGGTTTCTCCACCGTCGCCTTCGAGGCTTTCAACCTGTCCGAGGACGACCGCGAGTCGCTGTACGCCCACGCGCTCGCCGACCTGCGTCGGGCCCTCGGTGGCACGATCGCCGCCGGCGACAAGGAGGTGAGCGTGTACCCGCCGCCGGCCGGGCTGCTGCCGCGGCTGTGGCAGGCGACCGGGAACCCGCGGACGGCGGCCGAGATCGGGCGCGCCGGTGACCGGCTGCTCCTGCACCGCCTCGTCCCGTCCGGGGACGCCGGCGAGGTCCAGGCGGGTCTCATCAGCGACTACCTCGACGCCCACACCGGTGAGCGCAGCCCGCGGATCGGCATCTCCCGCGTCGTGCTCCCGGCGGCGTCCAAGCGCGACGCGATCGCTCTGCTCGACTCCGAGCTGCGCCGCAACCCCGGCCAGTACGTCACCCCGGGCGGCCCGCCGGCCACGGCCGAGGAGTTCCTGACCAGGTCGAACGTGAAGTACGGCGACCCGGACGACGTCGTCGAGCAGCTCCTGCAGGACGCCGCGTTCACGCGGTCGACCGACTACCTGTTCAGCGTCCCGCTGCCGCAGTCCTCCCCCCAGTTCCGCGACGGACTTCGGCTGATCGCGCAGGAGATCTTCCCGCGTCTCCCGGCGCACGACCGGGCCCCGACGGCGTGACCGGCAACGACGGCGTGACCGGCAACGACGGCGTGACCGGCAACGACGTCAACGTGCACGGACCATCGAAGGTGAGGAATCGACCATGACCACTGCCACCGAGACCGCGACTGCCACCGAGACCGCGACTGCCACCGAGACCGCGACCGCCACCGAGACCGCAACTGCAACCGAGACCGCGCGAGCCGAATGGGACGCGTGGCGGGAGGAGGCGGAGCAGCAGCGGCGCGAGCCATACGGATTCCTCGCCTACAGCGCACTGCACTTCCTCGACGGCGAGCCCGGCCGCGTCGAGGGCTTCCCGGGACGGTGGGCCACGGGCGAACAGGGGCCGATCGTCGAGCTCGACGAGGGAGAGTCCCTCACCGTCGACGGTGAAGCCGTGACCGGGCGCCATGTCTTCGGCCCCGTCCGCGAGCGGGAGTTCCGCAGGGCGGCGTCGTTCGGCGACGTCGTCGTCGAGCTGTCCCGCCGCGGCGGGCACGACCTGCTCCGCTCGCTCGATCCCCGGCACCCGCTGCGCGAGACCTACGTCCGGACGCCGGCGTTCGACTACGACCCCGCCTGGGTGATCCCGGCCGAGTTCGCGCCGTATTCCGCCCCGCGCCCGATCGAGGTCGCCGCGGCGGTCGACGGCATCGTGCACACCCACGAGGCCATCGGAGAAGCCGTCTTCGCCCTCGACGGTGCCGAGCTGCGGCTGATCCTCCTGCGCGCCGAGCATCTCGCGGGCGCCGGACTCATCCTGTTCACCGATGCGACGAGCGGCGTCACCACCTACCGCGCCAGCCGCCGGCTGATCACGCCCCTGCCCGTCCCGGGCAGCATGCAGCTCGTGCTCGACTTCAACCGCGCCGGAAACCTGCAGTGCGCCTACACCCCGTACGCCCCCTGCCCGCTCGCCCCGCCGCAGAACCGCCTCACGATCCCGATCGAGGCGGGCGAGCAGATCCCCACCTTCCGTCCCGAGCCCGCCGAGACCGGGGAGCACCCCGCGTCCTGATTACCGGCAGGTGCTCTTGTCCGGGACACGGGGGCATAGCTCCGCCATTCATCGCTGGTGAGGCCGCCGCCCGCAGCGGCGCAGGATCGCTCGATCAGATGAGTGGAGCGGTCGATCTGAGGTGCCCTTTTTCTTCCGGACAGGGTGAACATCGACCCCGCGGCGCGGAACCGCGGAACCGCGGAAGACGGTCACGCCAGCGCGGCCGCCTTGTGTATGAGGACCGCTCGTTCGCGGGCGTTGCGGCAGAGTCGGGCGGCGAGTTCCAGCTCGGATCGGGCCTCCGTCGTTCGGCCGAGCCGGCCGAGCAGCTCGCCGCGCACGCTCGGGAGCAGGTACGACCCCGCCAGCCGGTCGGTGGCGACGAGGTCGTCGACGATGGCCAGTGCCTGCCGCGGTCCCTGCGCCATCGCGACGGCGACGGCTCGGTTGAGTTCGACGACGGGGGACGGAGCGACGCGGCCGAGCGCCTCGTAGAGGAGCACGATCCGCTCCCAGTCGGTCTCCGGAACCGACGGCGCTGACGCGTGGCAGCCGGCGATCGCCGCCTGCAGCCCGTACGGTCCGAGGCCGGCGGCCCCGAGCGCCGCGGCCCGGTCGAGGGCGGCCAGGCCGCGGCGGATCGCCGAGCGGTCCCAGCGGCGCCGGTCCTGATCCGCCAGGAGCACGGCCTCGCCGTCGGGACCGGTGCGGGCGGGGAAGCGGGCGGCGGTGAGTTCGCACAGGGCGAGCAGCCCGTGCACCTCCGGTTCGGCGGGCATCAGGGCGGCCAGCGTCCGGGCCAGCCGGATGGCCTCGTAGGCGAGGTCGGGGCGCAGCAGGCTGTCCCCGGTGGTCGCCGTCGAGCCCTCCGTGAAGATCACGTAGAGCACGCTCAGGACACCACCGAGCCGGCCGCGTCGTTCCTCGGCCGGCGGCAGGGCGAACGGCACCCTGGCCGCGCTGAGGGTCTTCTTCGCCCGGGTGATCCGCGCCTGGACCGTCGCGACGGGTACCAGGAACGCCCGGGCTATCTCCTCGCTCGTCAGCCCGCCGACCGCGCGCAGCGTCAACGCCACGCGGGCCTCGGGGGAGAGCACCGGGTGGCAGGCGACGAACGTCAGCGCGAGGACGTCGTCGTCGATCCGGTCGGGATCCCACGGCAGGTCGTCCGACCGGTCCGCCGGTGGCACCGAGCCCGAGGCCGAGCCCGAGGCCGAGGCAGAGCCCGAGGCCGAGTACAGGCTCGAGCTGGTCTCGCCCTCGGCGAGCTGGCCGGCGAGCAGGGCGTGGCGCTCGTCGAGGGCCGACCGGCGGCGGAAACCGTCGATGGCGCGCCGCCGGGCGGTCGTGAGTAGCCAGCCCACCGGGTTCGCCGGCACGCCGTCGCGCGACCAGGCGACGAGCGCCTGGGCCACCGCCTCCTGCGCGACATCCTCGGCGAGGTCGACGTCCCCGGTGTAGCGGGCCAGCGCGCCGACGATCCGGGCGGAGGACATCCGCCAGACGGCCTCGACGGCCCGCCGGGCCGACTCGTCACGCGGCGGACCATCGACGGCCGCGGGCATCAGAGCTGGCCGGTCCGCTCGCGCCACGCCCGCTCCCTGATGACCCACTCGTTGTCCTGCGGGAACTCGTCGATGGTCGGCACCCGGCGGATCTCGCACTTTGCGCCGGCACTCGCCGGCAGGCGCCGGGCCCACTGCACCGCCTCCTCCTTCGACGCGACGTCGATCAGGTAGAAGCCGCCGAACAGCTCCTTCGTCTCGCCGTAGGGGCCGTCGGTGACCACCGGAGTCTCGCCGCCGAAGTCGACCACCACGCCCTGGGCCGGATCGTCGAGGCCCTCGGCGGCGACGAGTACGCCGGCCCGGATCAGCTCCTCGTTGAAACGGCCCACCGTCTCGAGCATCTCCTCGAAGGGTGTCGACATCATCTTCGCCAGGGACTCGTCCGTGGCCCGCATGATCAGCATGTACTTCGCCATCGTTGACCTCCTCGAGCACGGGTCGCCTACCGACCCTCTCACCACCAGGTCGAACGGCACAGCCGCCGATCGACACGGCACCCGGACGAAAATTCGACGCCTGCTCTGTGGCCGGCATCGAGTCGGGGGCCGGCATCGAGTCGGGGGTCGGCATCGAGTCGGGGGTCGGCGTCGAGTCGGGTCGGCATGACTGCTCGATCGGTCGCGGGGCCGCCGGCCGGGTCCGCGGTTCCGCGGAACCGCGGCGAGGCTCAGGTCAGGTCGGGTTGAGCCGGCCATCCACAGATCGGGGGCGGCGAAATCGGCGTTACGCTGGGTGAACGGATGTGGTCTGTCCGGCCCTCCGAAGGAGGCCCGCCAGCACGTCGGGGATGATCAGCCTTGTCTGGATGCATCAGCGGATCACGGCGGGGGAGTACGAGTCGTGGTCCGAGGAGCAGTGCGCGGGCATCGAGATCGTGGACGGGCATGGTCGTCGTGAGCCCCGGCGCGTCCAAGCGGCACAACCGCCTGGTCAAGATCCTCGCGGTGGCATTGGAGGCCGCCGCCGGTGCCGCCGTCGCCGTCGCGGATGTCGATGCCGCCGTCGGTGTGCTCGGCGAACTGCGCGAGGAACGCGATGCTGTCCTGGGCGATCCGGGCCAGGAATGGCTGGGTGTAGTAGGTCCGGCAGATGCCGCTGGACCGGCCGGTCGGACGTCCCTTCCAGCAGCCCCGACCTCCCGGTTGGGGTGAACGGGTGAACGGCGGAATCTCTCCATCCCTCGACCTTGGCGGCACGCGGGGCACCCACGAGATTGTCGCGAGCGTACGCGCGCGGTTGCGGTGGGGCAGGAAGATATGGGTCATGCACGGTGACGCGGATGTGGTTGGGCTGGAGCGGGTCGTCAAGTCCTATGGCGGTGGTCTGGCCGCGGTGACGGCGCTGGAGAACATCACGCTGCCGTTCCGGTTGTCCGGAACCCGCGCCGACCGCGCCTGGGTGCGCGAGGCGGTGGCGCGCACCGGCCTGCAGGAGCGGGTCCGACACCGCCCGGCGGCGCTGTCCGGCGGGCAGCAGCAGCGGGTGGCCATCGCCCGGGCGCTGGTCACCTGTCCGGAGATCGTGTTCGCCGACGAGGTCGTGTTCCTCTCCGACGGCCGCATCGTGGACACCGTGCCCCACCCGTCGGCGGAGGCGGTGGCCCGGCGCCTGCTCGGGCTCGGGGGGTGACGGTGCTCTGGTTGGCGCTGCGGACCCTGCGGACGCGCAGGTCCGTCTTCCTCGGCTCGGTCGTCGCCCTGGTGTGTACCTGTGCGCTGATCACCGCGTGCGGGCTATTGTTCCAGTCCGCGCTCACCTCCCATCCGCCGACCGAGCGCTACCGGGACGTTCCCCTAGTGGTCGCGGGCAGGCAGTCACTGGCCTTCACCTACGGCTCGGGGGACGGGAAGAACACCGAGCACGTGGCCCTGCCGGAGCGGGTGCGCCCCGCGGCGGACCTCGCCGACCGGCTGCGTGCCGTCCCCGGCGTGGCCGGGGTGGTCCCGGACGTCTCGCTGCCCGTCGGACTGGCCATAGCCGGAACCGAGATCATCACCCCCGACACCGTGCAGCTCCACGGCTGGGGCAGCGCCCGGCTCACCCCCTACCGGTTGACGAAGGGACGCGCACCGGCCGGCCCCGGGGAGGTGGTGGTCGACACAGACCTCGCCCGCGGCGCGCATCTCGCCCCCGGAAGCCGGGTGACCGTGGCCGCCACCGACCGGGTAGCAGGCGGTTACACCGTCGTCGGTGTCGCCGCCCCCCACAGCGCCGATCCGAGGCCCGCCGTCTTCGTCTCCGACGCCGAGGCGAGCCGCCTCACCGCGGGCCTGGTGGACGTCTTCGGTGTCTATCCCGCCCCCGATGCCGACTCCACCGCCGTGGCCAAGGCGGTCCGCCGGGCCGTGCGGGGCCTGCCGCTGTCGGTGCGCACCGGCGACGGCCGGGGCACCGCCGAGTTCCTCGACGTGGACAGCGCCCTGGAGAACGTCGTCGCGCTCAGCGCGACCTTCGGCGGCATCTCGATGGCGGTCGCGCTGTTCGTCCTCGCCGGCACCCTGGCGTTGTCGGTGCAGCAGCGCCGGCGCGAACTGGCCCTGCTGCGCGCGGTCGGTGCCACCGGACGCCAGATCCGCCGCCTGGTCGGCGGGGAGACCCTGGCGCTCAGCCTGCTCGCCTGCCTGCCTGGCCTGGTGGGCGGCGCCGCGCTGGCCTGGGTTCTTCGCGCCGTCCTGGTCGACCACGGGGTGGCGCCCGCAGCGATGCGCCTGGACGTGGGATGGATCCCGCTGCTCGTCGCTGCGGGCGCCACCGTGCTCACCGCGCAGCTCGCCGTCCTGGTAAGCGGGCTGCGCGCGGGTCGCCTGCGCCCGGCGCAGGCCCTGTCCGATGCCTCCGCGCCGCCTGCCCGCCTCGGCTTCGGCCGGTTCCTGCTCGGGCTGCTGTGCGCGGCCGGCGGGATCGCCGTGGTCGCCACGACCCGCTTCCTCACCGGCGGCGTGCTCACCGCCATCGCCGCCGGAGCCGTCCTGCTCCACCTGTTCGCCGCCGGCCTGCTCGGACCGCTGGTGGCCCGCCTGACCCTCGCCCTGCTCGGCCCCTTCATCCGCGGCCTGTCCCGCACCTCCGGCTTCCTCGCCGTGGCCAACAGCAGGGCCCACACCCGCCGGGTCACCGCGGTGTTCACCCCTCTCGTGCTGTGCACCGCGCTGGGCGGAACACTGCTGTTTCTCCAGACCAGCCGCTCCCACGCCAGCGAGGTGCAGGGCCGCGACCGCGTCCTGGCCGACCAGGCGTTGACCACCCGGCAGGGACTGCCGGCCGGCTTCGTCGACACCGTCCGCGCCACCCCCGGCGTCACCGCGGCGGCCGGCCTCACCCCCACCACCGTCGTCACCGGCGGATCGGATGGCTACGCCGCCCAGGCCGTCACCTTCGGCGGCGCGCCTGGCACCCCCGGTGGCACCTCCGGCCTGCTCGACCTCGACGTCACCGCCGGCTCACTGGCCGACCTGCGCGGCGACACCGTCGCCCTGAGCGCCGATCAGGCCCACGGCAAACACGTGGGCCGTACGGTCCGGCTGTGGCTCGGCGACGGCACCCGACGCGACCTGCGACTGGTCGCCGTCTACCGGCGCAACATCGGGTTCGGCGACTACCTCCTGCCGTACGCGGTCGTCGCCACCCACACCACCAGCCCCCTGATCCAGACCGTCCTGGTCGACACCGCACCCGGAGCCCACCTCGACTGGCAGACACTGACCACCGCCTACCCCGGGTTGCACGTCCATGACCATGCCGCCCTCACCGACGCCGAACAGCGGCAGGAAGACCTCAACGCCTGGACCAACTACCTCCTGGTCGCCCTGCTCCTCGCGTTCGCCGCGATCGCCGTCGTCAACACCCTGGTCACGGCCACCCTCGAACGCGGCCGGGAGTTCGCCACTCTGCGACTGACCGGCGCCACCCGCCGCCAGGTGCTACGCATGGTGCGCTGGGAGGCCGTCCTCATCACCGCCATCGCCCTCGTCGTCGGCGCCGCCATCACCGCCGTCACGCTGGTGCCCTTCAGCCGGGGCATCAGCGGGACCGGCACACCGTATGTGCCACCGCAGTGGGCCGCCGCTCTGCTGGGCTCGGGCCTGCTCCTGGCCATGGCCGGCAGCCTGCTTCCCGCCCGTGCCGTCCTGCGCACCCCACCGGTCCAGACCGCGGGAACGGGACGGTGATGGCCGCCTGCCGGGCAAGCAGGCGCACCTGTGGCCCCGAGGATGGGTAGGCGGTTGCGGCGGTGGCTGCGCCGCCCCGCCGTCGCCGCCGCCTCCGACGGGTGGGGCGAGCGGGATCATCTGCCGGCACCCGCGACGACCGAGCGGGTCCTTGCCGCGGCCGGGGGAGCCGATCCGAACGTCGGTCCGGCGGAGTTCGCGACCGCGCTGCTGATCGTGGCCCGCGACGGCGACCCGGCCCTGCGGGCGGCGGTCGTGACCGCGCTCGGCACGGCCGGGGCACCGTGGTGGTTGGCGGTGGACCAGGCGTTGCGGCAGCGGTGGTGGTGGGCGCCGGCCTGGTCGCGGCGCCTCGCGGCGGACCTGGCCGACGGCGAGGTGGACGAGCTGCGGCTGGTCGTGGCCGGCTGCCACCATGACGGGCGGATCCGCGAGGCGGCGGTCGTCCGCCTGGCCGACTGCGAACACCCGGCGGCGGTCGCGGTGCTCGCGCTTCGTGCCTGCGACTGGGTGGCCGAGGTGCGGAGCCGGGCGCGGTCGGTTGTCGAGGGTTGGCCGTCGCCGCCGGGCGGGCCGGCGCTGAGCACGCTGGCGGAGCTGGCGTTCGCGCTGCGCGGACGGCGTGCGGGCGGCTGGTTGGCGCAGCGGGTCGACCAGGTGCTGCGGGACCTGCCGGCGCAGCGGCTGGACCCGCTGCTGTCGGCCCGGGACCGCGGAACGCGGCGGGCCGCCTACTGCGCCGCGATCGCCGCCGGCCAGTTGAGCCTCGACCGGCTGACGACGGCGGCGATCAGGGAGGGTGACCTGCCGATCCGAACGATGTGCGCCCGGGCCGCGGTCCGGGCCGCGGCCGGTCCGGCGCACCTGCACGCGATGCTGGCCAGCCGCACCGCGCTGGTCCGGGCCGAGGCGCTGCAGGCGCTGATCGTGACCGGTGACCTCGACGTGGCCGAGGCGGCGTTGGCCGATCGGCATCCGCTGGTGCGGGGCATCGCGCAGGCGGCTGTGCGCCGCACGGGCGGGGATCCGGCCGAGCACTACCGCCGGCTCGCCGCGCGGCAGGCACCGGAGCTCGGGGTGATCGCGGGGCTCGAGGTCACCGGGGAGCTCGGGGTCGTCGCGGGGCTCGGGGAGACCGGCGTGGCTGACGACGCCGACGTCGTCGCACGATGGCTGGCGCATCCGCGGGCCCGCGTCCGGGCGGAGGCGATCCGCGCGCTGCGGCGCCTCGGGGTCACTCGGCCAGCCGAGCTGGTGCCGATGCTGCGGGACGAGTCGCCCGCGGTCGCCCGCCAGGCGGTGGCGTCTCTGCGGGGTCAGATCGGCGCCGTCGCACCGGCCGTCCTGGAAGGGCTGCTCGACGCGGACAACCCGCCGTCCCTGCGGCTCGCCGGTTACCGGCTGCTGATCGCCGGGGATGCCTGGCAGCGGCTGGCCACCAACCTGAGACTGCTCGGCGACGCCGACGAACGGCTGCGTGCCAGCGCGCGGGCCGACGTGACCGCGTGGCTGGTCAGGGAGGCGGCCGCGACGTTCCACGAGCCGAGCCGCGAGCGCGCCGCCGAGCTCGCCGGCCTGATCGAAGCTGCCCGCCCGATCCTCGGCGATCATCGAGCCCAGGTGCTGCGGTTCCACGCCGGTCTGGACGTCCTATCTACTCGGGGTCGCAGATGATCGACGTTGAGTAGCCTCGGACCAGAACCCCTCGCCGCAATCCGCCCCGCCCCGGATCGGACTTACTCGTCCAGGAAGCGCCGGGGTACAGGAGGCGCCGGGGGAATGGGAAGAGCGGACCGCACGGCGTGCCTCCGAGCTCCGTCAGAGCACGGAGTCCGGTGGGAACTCGACCGGGTAGGGCTCGGTGAAGTCGGCCGAACGGCTCACGTCGTGCCAGGCGAGGTCCGCCGCCAGGAGGCGGCGGTCCAGGGCGATCGACCCCTCGGCGGCGTTCACGCCCAGCGGCAGGTGCTCCGGGATGTCGCGGCGCCGGGCCAGGGCGACGAGGATCTCCGCCGCCCGCGCCGGGTCGCCCGCGGGGCCGGACTCGCTCTGGCGCACCCGCCTCAACCGCGCGGGGAACCTGCAGTGCGCCTACACCCCGTACGCTCCCTGCCCGCTTGCCCCGCCGCAGAACCGCCTCCCGATCCCGATCGAAGCGGGCGAGCAGATCCCCTCCTTCCGGCCCGAGCCCGCCGAGATCGAGGAACGCTCCGCGTCCTGATGACCGGCAGATGCTCGTGTACGGGACGCCCGGGGGCCTAGCGCAGCCGCTCACCTGCGCCTTTTCCGGTGTTCGGTGACGGCCTGTGATGTCCGACGGTGCCGTCTCGCCGCCGGACGGTTCGCCGGAACCGCCCCGCGAGAGGTGTGCGTGGGAACGGAGCCACGTGGTTGTTCTGTACGGACAAATCGGACGCCGAACCGTACAGAAGAACCACGGTGGCGGCTCTCCCACGCATCTGCCCCGAACCGCGGGCCGTCGTCCGTGCAGCGCCCGGCTCTAGCCACATCGCGACGTCACGCAGCGTGAAAGCAGGACAGGAAGCGGACTCCCGAGGCGCTGCATGAGCGCCGCCATTCACCGCCCACCGAGCGCTACCGGGACGTCCCCTTGGTGGTCGCGCGCCGGCAGTACCTGGCCTTCGCCTACGGCTCGGGGGATGGGAGAAACACCGAGCACATGGCCCTGCCGGAGCGGGTACGCCCCACGGCGGACCTCGCCGCCCGGCTACGTGCCCTCCCCGGCGTGGTCGGCGTGGTCGGCGTGGTCGCGGACGTCTCGCTGCGGAGGCCGTCACCGTCCTCATCACCGCCATCGCCCTCGTCGTCGGCGCCGCCATCACCGCCGTCACGCTGGTGCCCTTCAGCCGGGGCATCAGCGGGACCAGCACGCCGTACGTGCCACCGCAGTGGGCCGCCGCTCTGCTGGGCTCGGGCCTGCTCCTGGCCATGGCCGGCAGCCTGCTCCCCGCCCGCGCCGTCCTGCGCACCCCACCGGTCCAGACCGCGGGAACGGGACGGTGACGGCCGCCTGCCGTGGAAGGAGGCGCACCGGTGGGCGCGAGGATGGGTAAGCGGCTGCGGCGTCAGATCCCGCGGCGCGGCGAGGCCGGCTGGTTCGCGTGGACGAGCGGGCCGGCGCCGAGCAGGTGCAGGGTCCGCGCGCGTTCCTCGGCCGTGCCGACCAGGCTCACCAGCACATCGGTGGCGCCGAGCGCGGCATAGGCGGCCAGCCGGTCGACGACCGCACTCTCGTCGCCTACGACGGCGATCGCGCCCGGCTCGGTGAAACCGTCGCGGTCGAGGGCCGTGCGGTAGGACGGCAGTGCCGCGTAGTCGGCGTACTCGGCGTTGAGCTCGGTGCGAATCCGGTCCGGTGCGGACGTCACCGCCACCGGCAGCCCGACGACGACGCGCGGCGCCGGCCGGCCGGCGTCCCGGGCGCCCGCGCCGATCAGCGGGACCACGTGGTCACCGATGGTGCGGGGTCCGGCCAGGAAGGTAATCGTGCCGTCGGTGCGTTCCCCGGCCAGCCGCAGCATCGTGGGGCCGAGAGCGCCGAGCAGCACCGGGACGCGGACCCTCGCGCCGGGCACGGCGCTGCCGGCGGGGTCGGATCCGATTCCCGTGGCGCCGGGAACACGGCGTCCGTCGAGGATCGGCAGCAGGGTGTCGAGGTGGGTGCGCAGCGCGGCGACCGGCCGGTGGAATGGCTGCCCGTAGATCTCCAACAGCCCGGGGTGGCTGACGCCGAGCCCCAGGGTGAACCGGCCGTGCGCCGCAGCCTGCGCCGTCAACGCCTGCCCGGCCAGCACCCGGGGATGGCGCGGCTGGACGACGACGACGGAGGTGCCCAGCTCGATGCCCGGCACCTCGCGGGCCACCGCGGTCAGTACACCGATGGCGTCGTAGCCGTAGCCCTGCGGCAGCCAGGCGGTGGACACCCCGGCGGCGGCCACCGTCCGGGCGATCGCCACAAGGTCGTCGATGAGGTTGCCGGAACCGGGAGTGCCGAGGCCGGCAGCAAGGTTGACGCCGATACGAATCACGTCCACCAGCGTGGTCGAAGGTTGGAACGCAGACCAGGAGCCTGCTGATGGTGCCAGTGGAAGTGACACCCTGGACGGCCACGACGGCCACGACGGCCACGACGGCCACGACGGCCACGACGGCCACAGCAGACACGGCGGCTGCTCGGCGACGTGAGCTCGGGGCCTGCCTGCGGGCGTACCGCAGGCTGGTCGAACCGGCCAGCGTCGGACTCCCCGCCGGTGGGCGTCGCCGCGTCCAGGGGCTGCGCCGCGAGGAACTCGCGTCCCTGGCCGGCGTCAGCCTGACCTGGTACACCGGGCTGGAGCAGGGCCGGGCGACGGCCTCGGCGCAGGTCCTCGACGCCGTCGGCCGGGTGCTGCGCCTCGACGAGGTGGGCCGGCGGCACCTTCGCCGGCTGGTGGCGCCCGAGCCGCCGGCGATCGCCCCGCCCGGCGAGCATCTGCGTGGGCTCGCCGGCCTGCTGGACGGCTGGCCGGCGAGCCCGGCGGCTCTGCTCGACCACCATCTCGACATCGTCGCCACCAACGCGGCCTGGGCGCGGGTCTGGGGCGATCCTGCCGGGTACGAGCCGGCACGCCGGCACGTGCTCTCGCTGCTCGCCGCCGCGTCGGCGCCCGCCGAGCTGCTGCTGCCGGTGGCACGGCAGTTCCGCATGGCCGCCGACCTGCATGCCGGTGACCCGCGGATCGCCGAGATCGGCGCGCTGCTGCGTGCGGACCATCCGGCCCTGGGCCTGGTGTGGGACTGCCGGGGAATCGGCGCGTTCGGCCATCCGATGTTCGACCTGGCCGGCGAACCGGCGGCGGCACATCTGCTGCATCCCACCGGCCATCCCGAGATCGCCGTCATCGTCGCCGCGCACCCGCGCCGGACGACCTGACCCGACACGCGTCTTCCTCCCACCTTGCTCAACGAACCTGCCTCAACCCGCGGAGTCCGCCGGGAACTCGACCGGGTAGGGCTCGGTGAAGTCGGCCGCGGGGCCGGACCCGCGCCGGCGCACCCGCGCCTTCATGGCGCCCACGGTGCTCGCGTACTCGGCGTGCGGGCTACGGACCGTCGTCGTGAAACCTGTCCAGTTCGGCGTTCCAGTCGACGTGGTCGCCTTCCGCGCCGGAGGGAACCGCCGCCAACGTGTCGTTGATGAACGCGGCGACCTGTTCGTGGCGGAGCTGGACCTCGGTGTGCCGGGACGCCGACTTCAGCGACAGGACCAGCAGGCGGGTCCCGTCGTGGAACGCCGGGCGCACCTCCACGGCGCCGACACCGGTCGGCCGCCGGGCGCCGTCGATCAGGAGCTGACGAGCGAAGGTCCAGGTGACTGTCTGCACGGTACTCGTCCGTAGCCGCAGGCTGACGGCGAACGGATCGGCCCGATCGAAGCGGAGCGCCGCGGGCAGCGGCGCGCGGGTGCCGTCCGGCTGGACGAGGAAGGCCGACAGCTTCGACTCGAAGGGATTCGCGTCCGGCGGACGGCGCTGTGACATGCCACCCTCCCGCTTCCACCTGTGTCGACCGCCGAACAACGCGGCGGTCCGCCGACCCGGCCCGACATCCCCGTCCATCGTCACACGCCGGCGCAACCTGCGTGCGCCCGCCTCTCGGGCGGGGCGACGAACGGTGTGACGGACGCGACTCGCCGCCCCCAGGCCTGCGCCGGAGGACCATCTCGACCGGGGGCGCACCGATTCTCGGCTGGCGTCGGCGTGGCTCGCAACGGCCATCCGCCCGATCTTGCTATTCGCCATACTTCGTACGCTTTTCATCGCATTAGTCCGAACTAGCCCTTTTGTGGGGCCTAATTACCATTTCGCACTAGCGTCGGGGCCATGAGAGCACGGAGTTGGAGACGGCGGATCACGCTGCCCGCGGTGGTCGCGGTGAGTGCGCTGATCGGCCTGGTCATAGTGGGTTCCCCGGCGCAGGCGGCGTCGTGTACGGCGCTCGGGGCCACCAGCGACGACGGATCGTCCGTCACCTGTGTCACCTATCCGACGTCGGACGATGCGCGCCTGATCGACCTCACCGTTCATTCGGCGGCCATGAACGCGAACGAGATCGTGCGAATCCTGCTGCCGACCGGCTATGACCCGCAGGCCGATCGGACCTGGCCGACGCTGTATCTGCTGCACGGCGCGGGCAGCGGGACGTCCGGCCACGTCGACTGGACCACCAATACCGACGTCGAAAGCCAGACCGCCGGACACGGCGTGATAGTCGTCATGCCCGACGGCGGGAACGTCGGTTACTACAGCGACTGGATCGCCGATCCGCAGAAGTGGGAGACCTTCCACCTGGTCGAGCTGCGGCAGTTGCTCGAACGCAACTACCATGCCGGTCCCGACCGGGCAATCGCCGGCCTGTCGATGGGTGGGTTCGGCGCGGTGTCCTACGCGGCCCGGCATCCCGACGACTTCAAGGCGGTGGCGTCCTACAGCGGCGCCCTGCACCCCTACGCCGACTACCCGACCATCAGGACGCAGGTGTGGTCGGCCGGCAAGGACGTCCGGACGCTGTGGGGCGACCCGACGACCACGTCCGGGGCGGCGACCTGGCAGCAGCACGACCCGTACTACCTGGCCGACAAGCTGACCGGCATCCCGATCTACGTCTCGTCCGGTGACGGCACCAGGGGTCCGAACGATCCCGACCCCGGCTCCACCAACACGGAGGCGATCGTCAACTCCGAGAGCCAGGCCTTCACTCAGAAGCTCAACGACGCCTACGTCGCCGCGCACCCCGGAGCCACCGGCGATCCGCTGCTCACCACCCACTTCTACAGCCCCGGCGTCCACATCTGGAGCTACTGGACCCAGGAACTGCACGCCTCACTTCCCCTGCTGTTCTCCGCGATCGGCGCGTAGCGGCGGCCGAGCGGTGGCTCCCGTCGGGGAGCCGCGCTCATGTGGCTCCGCCGCCGGTCGCGGGTTGCGGTGCAGGTCTGCCGTCAGCCCGGCCGGTGGCGGAGCCGGGCGCGCGCCGCGAACCCGGCCACGAACGCGGCGAACGCCACGAATCCCACCGCGGCGGCCCGCCCGGTCGCGTGCGGGTGTCCGGGCAGGGCGGCGGGGATGCTCGGCTCCACCCGGCGGCTGCCCACGGTCAGACCCCCGAGGCGGGAGTCGACGTCGGCCCCGATGGTGACGAGGGGACCGGCCGGTCCGTGGATCTCGACCGTCATGCCCTCGGCGGCGAGGACGTCGGCGACGTGGCGCAGGCCGGCGCGTCCGGCGGGAACCGTGGCCGGCAACACGCCAGCCGGGAGGGCGGCGAGGAGGTCCCCCGCGACCGACCACAGCTGCCCCGGCTGACCGGTGGTGATCCGGATACGGTCGCCGGACGCTTCGAAGCGTCCGCCGACCGGCCCGGAGCCGTCCTCGACGCTGAAGGCGACGTCACCGGAGAATCGGGCTGTCACTAGCGCGCGGCGCCGTTGGTGAAGGCGCCGGGCGAGTCGTTGTCCGAGGTGGCGATCCGCAGTGTGCCGTGCAGACGCCAGGTCGCGCGCGCGGCGTCGGGCCCGGTGTCCCGCGGAACCTCGACGAGCATGTCGACAAACTGGTAGTTGATCGCGGCGCCCTTGCCGGTCAGGAAGGACCACAGGTCCTTGCCCAGGTCCGTCCAGTCGACGACTGCGCGGTCCTTACTGGTCTGCGTCATGATTGTGCTCCCCTGGTTGTCGACCAGGCGCGGAATTCGCGAAGCTCGCGCCCACCTCGAAAGTACGACGGCCGACCCCGAACCGCACCTTGAAGCGGCTGGTCGAGGCGCTGTTCCCCCATCGTCGCGACGGAAACCGGTATTCAGCCGGAGAACAGTGAGGACAGGGGAACGACAAAGCGGGTCGACCACGCGAATTGGGTCGGTAGAACCGGCGATGGGATCACGCGGAGTCGGGCGGGGATGCGGCCACCGCCGTCCATCCATGCTCCAACAACGCGAAGATCCGCTCCAGGGCGGCGTTACCGGGGTTCCCGTCGGCCGCCGGTTCCGCCTCGGGGCCGATGCCGATGCGCGCGGCGGCGAGATGGGCGGCCGCCAGGGCGAAGTGGGCGAGGGCCAGGCATGCCGGGTCATCCGCGGGCAGTCCGCTGGACTCGGCGATCGCCGCCGCCAGCGCGGTCTCGTGGCGCAGCCACATCCGGCGGGAGTGCTCGCGCAGCTCGGGCGTGCCGTCGACCAGGGCGTGGAAGTCGCGCAGGCGCGGGTCGGCGCGGCGCTCGGCCGACCGGGCGCTGGTCAGGTGGTTGCGCAGGGCCTGGGGGATCGACTGGCCGGCCGGGCGGTCGCGGACGGCGGCGACGAGGGCGGCCTCGCGGTCGGCGTCCTCGTCGAACAGCAGCGCCACCTTGCCCTCGGGGAAGTGCTTGAACAGCGTCGTCACCGACACGTCCGCCGCCTCGGCGATCTCGCGGACCCCGACCGCGTCGAATCCACGCTCCAGGAACAGCGCCAGCGCCGCGTCGGCCAGCGCCTGACGGGTGGCCGCCTTCTTGCGCTCCCGGCGTCCCACCGACGGGGTCGTCTGCTCCACGCCGCCACAGTACCGCATGGTTGAGCTGCTCAAAAAATGTATCCGTTGCACTTTTGAAGTCGTTCTGATTTTCTGGGCGTGTCCGGAGACGGCGGACCGGCGGAGGCGGAGCCATAGCGCTGCCGTCCCCGCCCTCGCTCGCCGCCCATCGACATGACAGGAGCACGATCATGGAAGTGTCTGTCCACCCCACCAAGATCGCCGTCGTCGGCGCCGGCCCCGGCGGCCTGACCTGCGCCCGGGTCCTGCAGCGCCACGGCATCGACGTCACCGTCTACGACCTCGACGCCTCGGTCGACGCTCGTCCACAGGGCGGCAGCCTCGACATGCACGCCGACTCCGGCCAGGTCGCGCTCGCCGCAGCCGGCCTGCTCGACGCCTTCCATGCGCTGGCCCGGCCGGAGGGGCAGCAGATGCGCGTGCTCGGTCGCGACGCCGGAGTGCTGCTCGACCTTGTCCCCGATCGGGGGGACGATGGTGCCCCGGAGATCGATCGCGGGCAGCTCCGCGCCCTCCTGCTGGACGCACTGGTTCCCGGCACGGTCCGGTGGGGTCACTCGGTGACCCGTCTCGAGCCACTCGGCGGCGGCGCCCACCGGTCCACTTCGCCCACGGCACGTGCGCCGAGCATGTCCTGGTCATCGGCGCGGACGGGGCCTGGTCCCGGGTCCGGGCGCTGCTCGGTGGCGCCGTCCCGGGCTACTCGGGCGTGACGTTCGTCGAGGCCCACTTCGACGACGCCGACCGGCGCCACCCGCGGGCCGCGGCCCTCACCGGCCAGGGACTGATGATGGCGCTGCACGACAACCGCGGGCTCATCGCCCAGCGCAACAGCGGCGGCCACATCCGCGTCTACATCGCCCTGCGCACCGAGCTTGACTGGCACGAGGTGGCCGGCGTCGACCTCGCCGACACCGGGCGCGTCCGCGAGGTGCTGCTGGCGGAATTCACCGGCTGGAGCCCGTCCCTGCTCACGCTCATCACCGCCAACGACGGCCCGTACCTCAACCGGCCGATCCACGCCCTGCCCGTCCCGCACACCTGGCCGCACACCCGCGGACTGACCCTGCTCGGCGACGCGGCGCACCTCATGTCGCCGTTCTCCGGGATGGGCGCCAACCTCGCGATGCTCGACGGCGCCGACCTCGCCCGGGCCATCGCCGCCCAGGCCGGCGCCCCGAACCCGGACGGCCCCGCGGGCAGCCTGGACGCCGCCGTTCGCGCCTACGAGAGCGTGATGCTGCCACGATCCGTGGAGGCCGCCGCCGGCGCCGCCGGGGCGATCGCCGCGGCCATCGCGCCCGACGCCCCGGCGGGGATCCTCACCCATCTGGCGTCCCGGCAGTAAGGGCGCCGCCCGCGGACCGGGTGGCCCGCGGACCGGGTGGCGGGCGGGCCGGGGGCGGGTGGCGCGCGCGGGTGGGGCGTTCTGGGAGAAGCTGGGACCAGCGCGTCCCGATCGGCGGATGCCGCGACTGTGAGGGGCGGTCACCATGATCCGGCTCAGCGTGCTGTACCCGAGGACCGAGGGTGCGACGTTCGACCACGACTACTATCGGGACTCCCACATCCCGATGGTCAGCGGGATGTGGGGCGTCTCGGAGGTCGAGATCGACCGCGGGCTGGACGGCCCGTATGTCGCCGTCGCGCACTTCCGGTTCGCCTCGATCGAGGCGATGAAGGCGGCGATGTCCCGCGGCGACGGCAGGGCGATCGGCGCCGACGTCGCGAACTACACCACGATCACCCCGGTGATGCAGACCAGCGAGGTGACGGGCTGAGCATGGCGACGCCCGGCACCGACCCCGAGCGCGCCCAGGTCCTCGCCGACGTCTTCGCCGCCGCCTTCGGCGAGCTGATGGCGGCGGAGCCCGGGGCGTTCCGGCGGAAGTTCCGCAAGATGGCGGCGACGCCGTTCGCCTTCTACCGGGGCTCGGCGGCGCTGTTCTACGCCGACGTCCACGCCCTCGACGACCCCTTCCTGGACGAGCGGACCAGCCGGATCTGGATCCACGGCGACCTGCACGCGGAGAACTTCGGCACGTACATGAGCAGCAACGGCGTGCTCGTGTTCAACGTCAACGACTTCGACGAGGCCTACGTCGGACCGTTCACCTGGGACCTGCGGCGCCTCGTCGCGAGCCTGGCCCTGCTCGGGCGCGCCAAGGCGCTCAGCGACGCGGTGATCACCCGGCTCGTCGAGGCGTGCGTGGGCGCCTACGCCGACCGGATCCGCGAGCTTGCCGAGGGCGGCGACGCGTCGTCGTCGGACCTGTTGACGCTCGCGACCACCTCGGGGGTGGTCCACGCGTTCCTCCAGCAGGCACGGCGCTCCACCAGGGTGGGACTGCTCGACGAGCTCACCGTGGTCGAGGGCCACGACCGTCGGTTCGCCCGGGACGACGGCATCAGCCCGGTGGACGAGGCCACCCGGGCGGGCGTCCTCGCCGCGTTCGAGCGCTACGTGGACACGGTGCCGCCGGACCGGCGCACCCGCCCGGTGTCGCTGACGGTCAAGGACGTCGTGCTCCGCCGCGGGGTGGGCATCGGCAGCGCCGGCCTGCCGTCGTACAGCCTGCTCGTCGAGGGGCAGACGCAGGCACTGGACAACGACGTCGTCCTGTACATGAAGCAGGGGCAGGTGCCGGCGGTCAGCCGGTTCGTGTCCGACGAACGGATCCGCGACTACTTCGAACACCAGGGGCACCGCACGGCGCTGTCGCAGCGCGCGTTGCAGGCGCACAGCGACTCCTGGCTCGGCCACACGGAGCTCGACGGCGTCGGCCAGCTCGTCGCCGAGGTGTCGCCGTACGCGCAGGATCTGGACTGGTCGGAGGTGAACGAACCCGAGCAGATGCTCGCCCTGGTCGCCGACCTCGGCCGTTCCACCGCCCGGATGCACGCCGTCGCGGACGACGAGAGCGAGCACGACCTGGTGAGCTTCTCCACCGAGGACGCGATCCACGGTGCGATCTCGCGCGACGCCAAGGCGTTCGTCGCCTCGCTGGTCGACTTCGCCCACGACTACGGCGCCCAGGTCCACCGTGACCACCAGCTCTTCGTCGACATGTTCCGCAACGGCCAGCTCATCGACGTGGGCTGAGCGGGACATGGCAGCCGTCTCCTCTGACGGGGCCGCCGCTTACGCGGGGGTGGCGCGCACGTACACGTTGTCGGAATAGGAGTGGGCCCGGAGGTCGAACGGTCCGCCACAGGTGATCATGACTAGCTGCCGTGGGCCCTGCGTTCCGGCGAAGGCCGCCGGATCGACGCCGCCGGCCTTGGCACGGGCGGAGACCCGCCTGACCCGCCACGCGGTCTGCTCCCCGCGTGCGTCACTGGTGTAGACGAGGTCTCCGGCGTGCAGGTGGGCCAGCCGTCCAAACGCGAAGGGCGGCATTCCCCGCCAGTTCACGTGCCCGACGAGGGTCACCTCCCCGGAGCCGGCGTCCAGCGCGGCCGAACCGGACCACAGCCCGACCTCGGACGGCGCCTGCGGCGGAGTGAGGACGCCCTGGTCCTCGGTCGCCCGGCCGATCCTGGCGGTGACGCCGAGCGCTGGTATCCGGAGGCTGGATGCCGGCAGATCGGACTGGTGCCGCGGGATCTGGACCGTGCGCGCCCCGCCGGATCCGGGCGATGGCCCGGGCCGGTGCGGCCCGCCGGTCTCAGGCAGCGGGGCGGCCACCGGGGCAGGTCTGGCCGGCCATCCCAGGACGATCAGCGCGATCCCGGCCAGCATGATCCCGGCGAGGGTCAGGGCACCGAGGACGGGCAGCGAGGCGGCCGGGCGCCTCAACGCCGGCGTCTGGTCCGCCGGGCCCCGAGCGCCCCGAGTGCGGCGAGCGCGCAGCCGGCGGTGACCGTGCCGAGTACGACCAGCTCAAGACCGCTGCGCCTGGGCTCGTCGGGCTGCCCTCCCGCCACGGCCACCGGCGGATGAGCAGCCTGCTGGCTCCCCGGCGCCGGCGACACACCACCGTGGCGCTGCGAGGAACCGGGCTCGGTCCGGCCCGGGCCGCCGCCGGACCCGTTACCCGGGCCAGGGCCGGAGCCGTCACCAGGGCCGGAACCGCCTGCCACCGCGCCGCCGCCCACGATGGCGCCGCCCGCCGCGGGGCCACCGAAGTTGGGGCCACCGAAGCCGGGGCCACCGAAGCCGGGGCCACCGAAGCCGGGGCCACCGAAGCCGGGGCCACCGAAGCCGGGGCCACCGAAGCCGGGGCCACCGAAGTCGGGGCCATCGAAGCCGGGGTGAGGGGGAAGGATGCCGGGGAATCCGGGTAGCCACGGCGGGAGCGGGAAGACGACGATCGGCTTGCCGCTCGGGATCGGCACGCTGGCGAAGGCGGGCGGCGCGATCACCCGCCCACCCTGAGCGGCTGCGGACGCGTTCGCCACGTTGGTGATGACGCCCGCCGCGACCTCCGCGGACGTGATCGTATGATCGGGAACGGTGCAGGTCACAGCCTGCTTCGGGAGGAGCGACGGGGCGGGGCAGCGGACCGGGCCAGCCTTGGGATCGTGCACGGTCACCGCGGACACCACCGTGTGCCCGGTGTTCGCGACCGTGATCGTCCAGTGCACCCGGTCACCTGGACCGATCCTGCCGTCCCTGTCCGCGTCCACCACGGTGCCGCGCTTGGTGGCGGCCAGCGCGGGTGTTCCCAGGAGGATGAGGCCGACGGTGGTCTGCGCCGAGTCGCCGTCCGCCCTGGCAGGCAGCGCCGGCAGGACGACCGTCATCGCCAGCAGCACGGCCGTCGTCAGAGCCGTCGTCAGAGCCGCCGACAGCGGCCGGTCAGGGAGACCCTTCGGTGTCGCCGGGCCGGCCGGGGGGCGACGGATCGGCCGACGACCGATCATGACGTCGTGGCCGCTGTCGCGCCCGCCGAGTCCGTCAACGGTCCCGCCATCGCAAGTTCCCCCACCCAGCGTCATGAACTGCTACTCAGAGTAACATGGCGCGGTCGTGGCCCGTGGTCAAGTCGGCGGTGCCAGGGGTGCGCTCGAGGACAGGTCCGGCCCCGTGGCGGAGGAGCGGCCAGCCTGCGCAACCGTGTTGTACAGACGTCGGCGCTGTACAGACATCGGATGATTGTGCGGGGCGCGGCCGCACCCTGGCCAGCGGCGGCCAGGACAGCGCCGTCCGGCTCTGGACCCTCGCCTGAGCGCACCGGGTCGGCCCGCCGGTCAACCGGCCGCGACGACGCTCCGTCCGCGGCCCCAGCCCCGGCTGTCGAGGTCGGTCAGGACGCGGATCATGTCGTCGTTGGTCTGCCGGGTGGTGGCCCGCACCAGCTCGGTCAGGGCGGGGCCGGCCTTCTCGGGAGAACCGCAGTCGAAGGGCGGCTGCGGGTCGTATTCCATGGCGAGCTGGGCCATTTTCGCGACGTCGTCGCCGAACATCCGCGCGAGCAGCGTGAGGCCGAAGTCAAGGCCGGCGGTGACGCCGCCGCCGGTGATCCGGTTACGGTCGATCACGACACGGTCGTTGACGTTCTCGGCGCCGACCAGGGCCAGCACGTCGCGGCCGGCCCAGTGGGTGGCAGCCCGGTAGCCCCGCAGCAGTCCGGCGGCGCCGAGGAGCAACGAGCCTCCGCAGACGGCGGTGACGTAGCGGGCCCGCGAGCCTCGGTCGGCGAGGAAGGCGAGGACGTCGGCGTCCGCCGCAGCGGCCTGGTCCCGTCCGCCGGGGACGAACAGGACGTCGACGTCCGGCGGGCAGTCGGCCAGGGTCGTCGTCGGGATCACCGCCACGCCGGTGTCGGACATGACCGGGTCGAGCGTCCGCCAGACCAGATGCACCTCCATGACGGGGGCGAGAGCGGTCTGCGGGCCGATCAGATCGAGCAGGGTGAGCCCGGGGTACAGCAGCATCGCAGCCCGTGGCGGGGTGGGCGTGGGCGTGGGCGTGTTGGCCGTGCGATCGGTCATCGATAACTCCTCCGGTTCGGCGGTAAACCGCGTAATACGGGGCTGGCCCGTCTCCCGACCCCGGAATGCGGGGTCGGTGCCGACGCTATCGATGGGGTGCGGCGCCGACCGCCGGCCGGCGTGACAATGTTCGACGGGAAATTGCCAGCCTGATCGATGGCCGGGCGGCGCGTCCACGCCGAGGATTCAGTGCGCCGCCGCCCAGGGGGCGACGCTGCCGACCCGGTTGATCGAGTAGCGCAGGATGAACCCGTCGCCCTTCGGGCCCGGGAAGTCGGCGTCCGGGTTCGCGTAGACCTTCGTCAGGCTGTTCAGCAGATCCAGGGCGCCGCCGGCGGTGACCGTGGCCGTCGCCTGCAGGACGGCTACTCGGCTGCCTCCTGCTCCATGAAGACCCGGTCGGCGTGGAAGATCTCCGCAAAGCTCGCGAAGCGTTCCAGGCTGCCGTACTTCGGCGTGAACTCCCAGGCCACCCATTCGCCGTCCGGGCCGGGATCGGCCGGATCGAGCAGCCAGAAGTCCTCGCCGCTCGCGATCACCAGCGATCGACGGAAGACCGACAGCAGGTCGTCGAGGTCCTGTCCGTCGTTATGCGGCTCTCCGTAGAGGTTGATGAAACCGGCGCCGTCTACGGTGTCGCGGAACCAGTCGACGTCGGTGCTCGCGTGCAGCTCGTCGATCCACCCGGCGAGGTTGGGCCATCCGTCGCTTGTCGCCAGAAAGCTGCGGAAGGTCGGCGGGAAACGGACCGCCAGGCGTTGCTCGGCCGCCGCCACCGTCTGCTCGGCCGCCGGCTCGTGACCTACCCAACGATGCTGGATCTGCTCGTCGGAGAGCTCGTCTGGATCGGCCGTGCGCAGATACGTCTCGCTGTACTCGCGCAGATAGTCGCGCCACTGCTCGGGGGTCGTCAGCGCGGGTGCGGCCAGGGGCGCGTCGCCGTCGGCGAGATTCGACACGAATCCGGCCTCCTTGTCGGGAACGTCAGTATTCTGCCATTCGACAAGCTATCACGGGCCGATGTTCGCCCCGGACGAGCGCAATGTTGTTTCCCGCGAAATCGACCTGCCGCAACGAAAGTTCGTTCGCGGCTCCCGGCTTTGGCCGATGAGTTCGGTGAGGGCACGGGTATGCCGTCCTTCATCCGCCGGCCTACCGGCGGCCGAGGTTCAGCGCGCCGCCGCCCAGGGGCCGATGCCGCCGACGCGGTCAATCGAGTAGCGCAGGACAAGGCCCTCGCCCTTCGAGCCTGGGAATTCGGCCTCCGGGCTTATGTAGACCTTCGCCAGGTCGTTCAGCAGGTCCCAGGCGCCGCCGGTCGTGACGGTGGCCGTCGCGCGTAGGACGGCGTACTCGGCCAGGTAGGCTCCCGGCACCCTCGGCGCGGAGAAGGAAAGCACCACGCGGGGATCGCGTTCCACGTTGCGCACCTTCACGTAGCGGCCCATATGGCCGCTGACGACGTCGTCGCCGTCCAGGCCGATCCAGATGACGCTTACCTGCGGGCTGCCGTCCGGATTGATCGTCGTCAGGTGCGCAAGCGGACCACTGGAGATCAGGTCGCGGAGTTCCGGTGTCAGCAGCGTCATCGCTCGATGCTCCCCTCCATCTCGATCAGCCTAGCAACTATCGGGAAATCCCCCGCGCGATGACGGGGTGCGGCGCGGCCGCCGTGCTCGCTCAGCCCTCCTCGGGGCCGGTGGCGACGGGACGGTCGGGCAGGTTCGACCACTGGGACCAGGAGCCCGGGTAGAGCGCCGCGGGGTGACCGGCGATGGCCAGCGCCGCGACCTCGTGGGCGGCGGTCACGCCCGAGCCGCAGTACACCCCGACGGGCCGCTCGCCGGTGACGCCGAGCGCCGCGAACCGGCGGGCGAGCTCGGCGGGGGAGTGGAACGTCCCGTCGGCGCTCAGGTTGTCCCCGGTCGGGGCGCTGTGGGCGCCGGGGATGTGCCCGGCGACCGGGTCGACCGGTTCGACCTCGCCGCGGTAGCGCTCGCCGGCCCGGGCGTCGAGCACGATCCCGTCGCGGGCCAGCGCCGCGACCCCGTCGGCGTCGAGCGTCGGCAGCGCGCCGGGGACGAGGGTGATGTCGCCGGGCGGCGGCTGGACCGGCTCCGTCTGGAGCGTCCCGCCCGCGGCCGTCCAGGCGGCGAGCCCGCCGTCGAGGATCAGCACCGGCTCGACCGAGGCCCAGCGCAGCAGCCACCAGGCCCGCGCCGCCGACATCGCCCCCGAGTCGTCGTAGACGACGACGGTGTCCCCGGCGGACAGCCCCCAGCCGCGGGCGGCGCCCTGCAGCGCGGCCACGTCCGGCAGCGGATGACGGCCCTGCGCGGGCACGGGCGGCGCGGCGAGCTCGGTCTCGAGGTCCACGAAGACCGCCCCGGGGATGTGCCCGGCCAGGTAGCCGTCCCGCCCGGGCGGACCACCGAGCTGCCAGCGGACGTCGAGCACCCGCGGGGGCCGCGCGGAGTCGAGGAGCCGGGCCAGGTCCGTCGCGGAGATCAGCACATCGCTCATGCCCCGGACGCTACCGTCGGGGGCCCGGCGCCGCGCCGTCCGCCACCTGGTCCGTATTCGGAGATTTGTCGCCCGGGACGGATTCGTGCAAGGCTCGGCGCGATGGCGATCGGGGTCGACGGGGTGCGGGTCGGGCACTGGACCGATCCGGTGGGCGTCACCGGATGCACGGTGGTGGAGCTGCCGGTGGGCACGGTGGCCTCGGCGGAGGTGCGCGGCGGGGCGCCGGCCTCGCGCGAGCTCGACGCCCTGGCGCCGCACATGGCGCTGGCCAGCATCGACGCCGTGCTGCTGACCGGCGGTTCGGCGTTCGGCCTGGCCGCCGCCGACGGGGTGATGCGCTACTACGCCGAGCGCGGTCGCGGTGTGCCCACGAGCGGCGGCCCGGTGCCGGTCGTGCCGGCACTGGCCCTGTTCGACCTCGCCGTTGGCGCACCCACCGCCCGCCCGACCGCCGACGCCGGCTACCTCGCCGCGCGGGCGACCGGCGGCGAGCAGGTGCTGCGCGGCCGGGTCGGCGCCGGCACAGGGGCGTACGCGAGCCAGTGGCGCGGGCCCGAGTACCGCGGCCCCGGCGGGCTCGGCCACGCGTACCGGTGCCGCGGCGAGGTCAGTGTCGCCGCGTTGTGCGTGGTCAACGCGTTCGGGGACATCGACCACGGCGGCGATCCCGTCCCCCTCGACGCCGCCGAGTCGCAGTGGCGACCCTTCGACCTCGCCGCCGGGCGGACCCACACCACGATCGGAGTGGTGGTCACCAACGCGCGGCTGGACAAGACGAGCTGCCTGCTGGTCGCGCAGGGCGCCCACGACGGGCTGGCGCGGGCCATCACCCCGCCGCACACCCGTCTCGACGGCGACGCCTTCGTCGCCGCGGCAACCGGCCGGGTCGAGGCCGACGTCGACCTCGTCCGCCTGCTCGCGCTGGCCGCCGTCACCGCCGCCATCCGCTCCGTCGACCGCTCACCCTGACCTGACCTGACCTGCCCCGACCTGTCGGGGCGTCGGCTCAGGACGTTGGCGGTCGTCTCGGGCGGGAACGCTGTGCGTCCTTGGCCGTTCCGCGGATACCGTCCGCCGTCGGCCCGGTGACGGGTCCCGAGGCGGACATTCCGATCAGCGGTACCGACCGGCCGAGGCTGCTCGATGAGTACGCCGCGGTAGCCATCACGGACGGTGTGTTCCGGCGGCTTCTGCTGGAGCTCGGTTGACGCTGCTCGACGAGCCGGCCTTCCGGGCGTTCGTCCGGGGCGGGGCACCGTCGATCGACGTGAAGACCGCTTTCCCGGCGATCACGACGTGGGTCAGTCGTGCGCTTCACGGTGGTACGGCCGTTCTGAGCGGTGGAGCGGTCAGCGGGTGGGGCGACGCCGCCGCTGGTTGTGCCGGGCGGGGGCGGCAGTGGGCCTGCGCCGGTTCGGGGCAGCCGGCTGGTCGGCGTCCTGCGCGGTCGCGTCCTGCATGGTTGCGTCCCGCATGGTCGCGTCCTGCGCGGTCGCGGCCGGCGTCGGGTCCGCCGGCGGAGCCTGGAAGACGACGCTGGCGACCTGGGTGGCCGAGATCGGATGCGCGCTGGCCTCCGCGGCGGGCTGGGCGAAGTCCGGGATCCGGAAGGGGCGGGTCGTGGGCGGCGGAAGCTCGCGCCTCGGCTGCGTGCGGGCCGTCCGCGGCGCGGAGAAAGGATGGATCGATGAGGTGGCGATGAGGGGTGTCTCGCTTTCGGGGACGGATCGTCGGACGACGATCGGTATGGCGACCGCGCCAGAGCCGTCGGCCGCGGCGCGAAGCCTGCGGACCGACACGACCCGTGGGCGGCTCGTCAGAGCCGGTACATCCGGCTGAACGGACTCGGGATGCGCTCCTGCCGGGAGCCGAAATCAACATCCACGGAGGTGTCTCCGGTGACCCCGATGACCCGGCCGAGCCCGTACACGTCATGCGTGACGCGGTCACCGACCGAGAACCGCTCCTGGGCGGGGACCGCCGGAACCTTGAAGGGGCTGTTGGGTAGGCGACGTCGGGGCACCGCTGACTCGGTCATCAGCTCCAGTATGCACGTCCGCGCGGGGATGGCCAGTCGCCGGCCGTGCCGGGGCCCGGGCGTCACCCATCGGTGGCCGGAAAGGGTGCGTACGCGCGGCTAGTCTGTGTGCTGTGGAACGCGGGCCGGTGAGGGGACGGGCCCATCCGATGCAGGATCCTGGTACACGGGTGGCCGACCCCGTCCGCCTGGCCGCCGTCCGCGGGTGCGGTCTGCTCGACACCGACCCGGAGGAGCCGTTCGACCGGCTGACCAGGCTGGCCGCGATGATGCTGGACGCTCCGCTGGCGATGCTGACCGTGATCGACGACCGTCACGTCTTCGTCAAGTCGCAGTCCGGCGTCAGGCCCGAGTCCGGCGTCAGGCCCGAGGCCGGCGTGGATCCGGCGGCCCGGACCGGCCGGCGTCACCCGCTCGCCGAGGCGTTGTGCCCACTGGTCATCGACGCCGCCGGGCCGATCGTCGTGCCCGACACGGCGGCGGACACCCGCACCCGGGGCAACCCGATGAACGTCACGCTCGGGGTGGCGGCGTGGGCGGGCCATCCGGTCTTCGGTCCGGACCGTCAGATCGTCGGGGTCTTCAGTGTCGCGGACGACCATCCGCGCCCGTGGACCGCCCGCGACCGCACCATCCTGGAGACGCTGTCCGAGGCGGCCTCCGGCGAGATCGCGTTGCGGGCGACGCTCGCGCGCGCCACCGAGCTGGCCCGCACCCTGCAGGCGAGCCTGCTGCCGCCCCGACTCCCCGAGGTGCCGGGCCTGGACCTGTCGGCCCGGTACCGGCCGGCCGGCGACGGCTCCCAGGTGCTCGGCGACTTCTTCGATGTCTTCGACACCGGGCCGGCCGGTCTGGGCGTCGTGCTCGGCGACGTCGCCGGCAAGGGCGTCGAGGCGGCCCGAGTGACCGCCCTGGCCCACTACACGATCCGGGCGGCAGCGAGCCACAGCACCAGTCCCGCCGCCATCCTGGGCCAGCTCAACACGGCGCTGCTGACGCAGCGCCCGGACAGCGAACGTTTTCTGACCGCCGCCTATCTGGACGTCCGCAACGCGCGCTCGGGCCGCCGGCTCACCCTCTGCTCGGCCGGCCACACCCCCGTCCTGCTGCGTCGCGCCGACGGTGACGTACAGCCGGTCGGCGTGCACGGCCTCGTGCTCGGGCTTTTCGACGACGCCGAGCTGGTGGACACCCCGATCCGGCTGAACCCGGGCGACATGCTCCTGCTGTACACCGACGGCGTCACCGAGGCGCGCCGCGGCCGCGAACAGTACGGCGACGAACGACTCCGCTCCCTGGTCGGCGCCCTGGGCCCGGTCACCGCCGAACGGCTGACGGCGGCGGTCGAGGCCGCGGTCCTCGATTTCGCCGAGGGCGCACCGCACGACGACATCGCCATCCTCGCGCTCGGACTGCCGAGCGAGCCCGGCTCCCGCTGACCGGACCGGCACCCCCGCGGGCCTCCCGACTCACCGGGAACGTGGCTGCCGGTGGACCCGGCTGCCGGTGGACCCGGCTGCCTGTGGACACGGCCAGTGCGGGCACGGTCTAGGAAGGCGGCAGTTGCGGCGGGGGCAGCGCGCCCTCCTCGTGATCGAGCTCGTCCTCGAGCAGGCGCAGGGAGGCGTCGGACAGGTGGCCGGTGTCCCGCCAGAGCTGGAGCTCGTCGCGTTCCGCCTCGATCATCGTGCGGCGGACCCGGCTGAACGCCTCCGTGAGGCTCGCGGTGGGGGGCCGGCCGGCGTCGGCGCGCTTCAGCGCGCGCAGGCTGTCCTCGCTGCGCCGCTTGCGCTCCTCGGCGACCGTGCGCAGGCGCAGGATGAGATCGTCGGGAAGCTGGCCGCGATCATGCAGAGCGGCCAGGGTCCGCAGGCCGGCGTCGGCCGCCGCGACCCGGGCGCGGGCGCGCTGCCGCCGGCCCTCGTCGAGGTCGGGCCGCACCCCCAGCCGGTGCAGGACCGGTCCGAAGGTGAGCCCCTGGCCGACGAGCGTCACCAGCACCGCGACGTAGGCACAGAACACCAGCAGGTCCCGATGCGGGAACCCGGTCCCGTTGACGGACAGCGGCAGCGCGAAGACCGCGGCGAGGGAGATCACTCCGCGCATCCCGGACCAGGACAGCGCCACCAGTTCGCGGGTCGAGAGGTACGGATGGGGGGACAGGAAGCGCGGGCGGGTCGGCGGCGTCTCGGGGGTCGGCGGCGTCTCGGGAGTGGGCGGTGTCTCGGGAGTGGGCGGTGTCTCGGGGGTGGGCAGCATCGCGGGTAGCAGCAGCCACAGCGGCCGGACCAGCACGATCGCGCCGACCGTCACCGCCGTCGCGGCCGCGACGGTCGAGCGCGGATAGTCACCGATCGCCGGGATGACCGCCGCGAGCTGCTGGCCGATCAGCAGGAAGACGAAGCCCTCCAGCAGCAGGTCCACGAGCCGCCACACCGCGCGCGCATGCAGCCGCGCGGGCCCGGACAGCAGGCTGCGGGACTGGGAACCGAGGATCAGTCCCGCGGTCACCACCGCGAGGACCCCGGAGGCGTGCAGCGCCTCCGCCGGCACGTAGGCGGCGAAGGGTGTCGCCAGGGAGACGGTCGTCTCGGTCACGGGGTCCTCGATGCGCCGCCGGAGCTGGCCGATCAGCCAGGACACGGCGAGTCCGACGGCGAGCCCGCCGACGACCGCGAGCAGGAAACGTCCGGCGACCAGCGGGACGTCGAACCGTCCGTCGACCACCGCGGCCACCGCCACCGTGTACAGGGTCAGCGCCGTCGCGTCGTTGAAGAGGCTCTCGCCCTCGATGACGGTGCGCAGTCGGTCCGGCAGGCCCACCCGCCGTCCGATCGACAGGGCCGACACCGCGTCGGGCGGCGCCAGCGCTGCCCCGAGAGCGCAGGCGGCGGCGAACGACAGGCCCGGCACCACGGCGACGAGCGCCGCCCCGGTGACCACCGCGGTGACGACGACGAGCAGGACGGACAGCGAGACCACCGCGCGCAGGTTGGCGCGGATCTCCACCAGGCTTGAGCTCAGGGCGGCGGAGTAGAGCAGCGGTGGAATGATCAGTGCGAGGACGAGGTCCGGCTCGAGCCGCACGGTGGGCCCGGGCAGCAGCGCGTAGACCGCGCTCGCCACGACCAGCAGCACGGGCGCCGGCAGGCCGAACCGGCGGGCCGTCAGGGCGGCCGTCACCACGAGTGCGACTCCGAGCAGCCCGAAGGCTATCTCTCCCAGCACATGCCGCCCCTCCAGCACATGCCGCCCCTCCGGCACATGCCGCCCCTCCGGCACATGCCGCCCCTCCAGCACGCGCTGTCCCCGGTCTTGCGCGACCCGCACCGACGGACACCGGCGGCGCGGCCGGGACCGTCAGAGATCAGGACGGCCCTCGGTCAGCCAGGCCTCGACGTCGCGCGCCCGCCACAGGACAAAATGGCCCACGGAGTGGATGGGGGAGGGGAAATCGTCGCGGGCGCACAGCCCACGGGCGCGATGCGCCGAAATCGACAGCCGATGAGCGATATCGGCGGTGGTCCACAGATCGTCTACCGCCATACCGTCATGCTATGCGACAACGGCACGCCCCGCCGCCGCCGCCGGGGTGCCCTGCCCCGCCCGCGCCGGGGACCACGGACGGGCGTGCACGGCACCGCGGACGGTCGGTTCCGCTCGGCGTACGCGCCGCATGCGGGTACGCTGGCCGACGTTGCTCTTCTTGGTGCCGCCGGTCACCTTCAGGATGGCACGAGCCATCGACCGGAGCGGATCCGGTCGGCGGAAGTACGGCGGTGTGTCGTGTGGATGCGCCGCGGCAGGAACAGTAGAGGAGCGACTGTGTCAGCAGGAACCGTGAAGTGGTTCAACGCCGAAAAGGGCTTCGGTTTCATCTCGGTGGACGGTGGGGGCGGCGACGTCTTCGTCCATTTCTCCTCGATTGTGAGCGAGGGCTTCAAGTCCCTCGACGAGGGGCAGCGCGTCAGCTTCGACATCGAGCAGGGCCAGAAGGGTCTGCAGGCCGCCAAGGTCCAGGCCATCGCCTAGCTGGCGGCTCTCACGGGCCGCCCGTCCCACGGCTCCCGGCCGCGCCGGGTGCGAACTGGACGGGCCGCTCGGGCGGGCCGCGTGCTCACCGGCGCACACGGCCCGCCGCCCGCCGCCCGTCTCGGCGTCGCACCGACGGCGCGCGGATGGCACACCGGCGCGCGCGGATGGCCGTCCGATACCGCCCACCGCCAGTTCGGCACGTTCCGCGGTGCTGTTCGGGCCAGCCCAGGTTCAGGCGGATCGGTGCAGGGCGGCGCCGACGAAGGCGAGCTGGGCCGGGGCGACCGCGCGCCAGTAGGTCGGGGTGTGCCCGCCCGGGCCGAGACTGTGTTCCTGTGGCCGCAGGTCCGCGACGGCCTGCCGGGAGACGGCGGCGAACGGGTCGTCGTCGCCGCAGTCGATCCGGTACGCCACCCCCGGCGCCGGCGCGGTCCCCAGGATCCGGTGCGCGGCGAAATCGGCGGCGGAGTCGAACGCGCCGGGGGCGCTGGCGCCGTAGCTGCGCCACATCGCCGGGCTGCTCGCCGCCGCCGCGACCACGAGGTCGGGATGGCGCCGGGCCAGCAGCAGCGCGCCGTATCCGCCCATCGACCAGCCCAGCGCCGCCATCCGGGCCGTGCGCAGGCCCGCCGTGGCCAGCCGGGGCCGGATCTCGTCGAGGATCATCGCCTCCGGATCGTCGCCGGCGGCCCGCCGATGCCAGTAGGTCGTGCCGCCGTCCACGGTCACCAGGGCGAACGGCGCCACGCCCGCTCCGATCGCGGCCGGCAGCAGGCCGTCGAGGCCCAACAGGCCGACGGCGCGGCGTGCGTCGTCGCCCCGCCCGTGCAGCACGAGGCACACGGGCAGGCCGCGCCCGCCGCCCGCCGGGGTGACGGTGACCATCGTGACCGGCCGGCCCCGGGCTGCGCTGGTGAACGTCGTGGCGGTCACCACGGCCGGGCCGGTGGCCGGCTCCGGTGACGCCGCGACCGGTGACGCCGCGCCGTGTGCCGTGCTCTCGGGGCCGGCACGCCGGGCGGCGGAGGGCGTCGTAGGCTCTGCCGCGCCGGGCCCGTCGGCGGTCGAGGAGCGGCCGACGCCGCCGGCGACGAGTCCGGCGGCGACGGCGCCGGCCGCCGCGACCGGTGCCGCGATCACGAGGGCTCGCCTGCTCGGTCGCATGGTGCCGATCATTCCATCCGGCCCGTGCGGGCCAGCCCGTGAGGCCGACGTGACCTACCCGCCGGACCGCGCGGCGTGCACGCTGTGCACGCCGAATTCAGTGCATTCTTCGTCCGCTATGGGCCTCATCACTCGGCGTCCCAGAGCCGTGTCGGTGAGGGACCGTGGTCGGGTGACCGATGATGACGACGACTGGGCCCCGCCGCCCGTGCCCTTCGGTGGCGGCGATCCGGCGGTGGCCGCCGCTGAGGCGCTGGCCGAGGCCGAGGCCGCGCTGCGGACCGGCGCCTGGCGGCCGGACCCGGACGAGATCGACGCGGCCGTGACCATCCTGCACCGGATGGATCTCGGCCGCCGCAACCCCGACATCCCCCTGCGGCGCACCGCCCATCGCGCGCTGGATGAGACCTATCCGCAGCTCACCGTCTGGCGGGCCCGCCCGATGTACCTGTACGCGGCGGTGAAGACCGTCCAGTTGCTCGCCGCGGGCCCGCCGACCGGCGCCAACGCCGCGGCCGCCCACGCCGCCTGGGAGCGTCTCGGTGAGCTGTTGGGCGACGTGACCGCGAACGTCCAGGCCGGCCCCTGACCGGGTCGCCGGTAGACCGCGGCGCCCGCGGTGGAACCGCCGTCGCCGCACCCTCCTTCCCATGTGCGGTCGCCCCATGTGCGGCTGCGGAGTGTGGCAGCTACAGGACGCCATCGGCGGCAAACGCCGCTAAAGAGCCAACATAGGCATACCATTCCTGGTGACTCTCGGTGGGGAGGAGATGACATGTCGCCAGGTCGGTCGGGCGTGCCCCAGGCCGAGCCGTCGGCGTTCGGTCAGGCCGTCCTGATCGGGATGGAGATCGACGGCGTCCAACGGCAGATCCAGCACCTGACCGACCTGCTCCGCGAGCTACGCCGCAGCCGCCGGGCCTGGGAGGCGGGGGCGCGAGGAGAGCGCGACGTCGTCCGGGTGCTCGTCGGGATGGACGACGCCGGGTGGCGGGTGCTGCCGGACCGCCGGTGGCCCGGCACCCGCCGTGCCAACATCGACGTGCTGGTGGTCGGCCCGGGCGGCGTCTTCGTGGTGGACGTGAAGAACTGGCGTGAGGCCAGGGTCGACGGCGGCCGGCTGTGGCGGGGCGACGAGGACGCCGAGGACGAACTGCGCAAGCTGACCGATCAGACGGCGGCCGTCGAGCAGGTGCTGGCGGACGCCGGTCTGCCGCCGACCGAGGTGGTGCCGCTGCTGGTTCTCGTGGGGCGGCGGGGCACCGAGCAGCTCGACCGGGTGCAGGTCACCGGCGAACTCGATCTCACCCGCAACCTGGTGCGGCGTGGCCTGCGGCTGGAACCCGCCGTCGTGGAGCGGGTGCTGGCATGCCTGGACGAGGCGTGCCCGCCGATGCGCGAGGCTGCCGCGGACGCCGCTGCGACGGCGCCGCCGGCCAGGCAGGCAGCGGACGCGGACGGTGTGTTCAGCCGGGACGAGCTGTTCAGCCGGGACGAGCTGTGGCGGGAGCTCGTCGACGCCGCGGCCCGCGAGCCGATCGAGGCGTGGATGACCTGGCTGCATCCGATGCAGGCCCGGCTGGTCTGCCGCCGCTCGTCCGGACCGGCCCGCATCCGTGGCGCGGCGGGCACCGGCAAGACCGTCGTCGCGCTGCACCGGGCCAAGTACCTGGCCGCCCGCGGGGACCGGGTGCTGTTCACCTCGCTGGTCCGCACCCTCGGGCCGGTGAACCGGGCGTTGCTGGCCCGGATGGCCCCCGAGCATGTCGGCCGGATCGAGTTCACCACGGTCGACGCTCTCGCCGTTCGCCATCTCGAGCAGCGGGGCGAGCGTGCCCGCTACCAGCAGGGAATCGCCGACAACTGCTTCTGGCTGGCGTGGGGGCGCGTCGGCCTCCCGTCGGTCCTGGGCCGTTCCGGGGTGGAACCGGGGTACTGGCGGGACGAGATCGCGACCGTCATCAAGGGCCGGGGCCTGACCGGCTTCGAGCAGTACGCCGAGCTTGCCCGGATCGGACGCAGCATGCCGCTGCAGCCGACGCACCGGCGCGCCGTGTGGGAGCTGTACGAGCACTACGAGCGGCTGCGGACGGCCCGCGGGGTCCTCGATCGCGGCGACGTGCTCCTGCTGGCCCGCGACCTGGCGAGGGAGCGCGCCGGCGGCGAGTTCGACGCCGTCATCGTCGACGAGGTGCAGGACCTGACCTGCGTCGGCCTGCAGCTGCTGCACGCCCTCGTCGGCGACCGACAGGACGGCCTGCTGGTCGTCGGGGACGGGCAGCAGTCCGTCTACCCCGGCGGGTTCACGCTGGCGGAGGCCGGCGTGTCCGTCGTCGGGCGGTCCACCGTGCTCGCCCGCAACTACCGCAACCGCGAGGCGATTCTGCGCTACGCCCAGCAGGTGGTCGCCGGGGACAGCTTCGACGACCTCGACGTCGCCGGTGAACGCGGCCGGCGCGACGTCGAGATCGACCGTCCCGGTGGTGAGATCGACGAGGTCGCCGTCACCGGCCCGGCCGAACAGGCCGCGGCGCTGCGCGCGGATCTGGTCGACGCCCACGACGGCCGCGGGGTCCGCTACGGCGACATAGCCCTGCTCGCCCCGACCAACGACGCGGCCGCTCGCTGGGAGCGCATCCTGCTCGGAGCCGGCATCCCGGCGGTGCCGCTGTCCAGGTACGACGGGACGACGTCTCATGCGGTGAAGGTGGGCACCTACCACCGATCCAAGGGCCTGGATTTCGCCCGCGTGTACATCCCGGACCGCAACCGCTTCCCGCGCCCGCGACGCGCCACCGAGTCGGACGACGCCTACCGCGAGCGCGCTGTGCTGGAACGCCGCCAGCTCTACGTCGCCCTCACGCGGGCCCGCGACAGCCTCTGGGTCGGCCTGCGGGAGCCGGTCGGTGCTGGCGCGGGTGCGGGCAGGGCCAGCCGCCGCGTTGACGACAAATCGTCGCGCTCCTAGCGTGTGAGCGGCGTCACCTGACGGAATGGACGGGAGGTCGGCCGGGTGCGGGACCGCGTGGCGATCGTGACGGGTGGCGGGGGCGGCATCGGTTCGGCGGTGTCGGTGGAGCTCGCCCGGCGCGGCGCCACCGTCGTCGTGCTGGACAGCGGCGACGGCCTGCGCGGCGAGCCGCTGGGGGAGCGCAGCGCCGAGCGGACCGTCCGGCGCATCGAGGCGGAGGGCGGGCGTGCCGTCGCCGCGCCGATCTCCGTCACCGACGCCGACGCCGTGCGGGGGCTCGTCGAGGAGACGGTCGCCCGGTTCGGCTCGTTGGACATCGTTGTCAACACGGCCGGGATCCTGCGTTTTCCCCGCATCGCCGACGCCTCGGCGGAGGACTGGGCGGCGGTGCTCGGCGTCCACCTCGGCGGATATCTCAACCTGCTGGCCGCCGCGCTGCCGTGGATGACGGCCGGCGGGTACGGCCGGATCGTGGGCGTCACCTCCGGCGTCGGGCTGGCGCGGACCTCGGTCGACGGGCCGGCCTACGGCAGCGCCAAGCGGGCCGTCGCCGCCCTGACCTGGCAGCTCGGTCCGGTCCTGCCGGCGGGGGTGGCGGTGAACGCGCTGTCGCCCATCGCCGCCACCCGGATGGTGACCGAGGGCCTCGTCGCCGCCGGCGCCGATCCGCGCGGCCTCGACCTGTCCGCGATGCCGCAGCCGGAACACATGGCTCCCGCCGCCGCCCGCCTGGCGAGTGAGGAGTTCGGCTGGTGCCGCGGGCGGGTGCTGTTCTCCGCCGGTTCGGAGCTGTCCCTGATCGCGCCGCCGCGCCTGGTCGAGGCGGTGGCGACGGGCGGCGCGGGCGCGGCCGCCGCGCTGGGCGCGCTCGTGCGGCCGGTGCTGGCGCCGGCGCAGGCGCAGCAGCGCTCGACCGGCGGCTCGAACCCGCGCTCCGCCCCGCTCGTAGCCGCGCCTCCAGGTTCGGCCGCGCCGGCCGGTTCCGCGGAACCGGCCGGCTCCGTCGGTGTGGTCGGGCCGGCCGGTTCGGCGGGGCGGGCCTGCCTCGTCGTCGGGGACGATCGCGCGCTGACCGGGCAGCTCACCGGGGCGCTCGCGCCGTGGGGTTACAGCACCGTCGCGGCGCCGGTCGGCGACACCGGGACCGGCGACGCGGCGGCCGGCTTCGCCGCGGCCGAGCAGGGCATCCGCCGGGCCGCGGCGGGCACGGGGGCCGGGCTCGACGCCGTGGTCGTCATCCACGGCGCCGACGCGACCAGCGCCGGCGGGGAACCGGGCGGGGACTGGCACGCGATCCTGACCAGCCACGCGGGGACGGCGGCGACGATCCTCGGGCATGCCGCGTGGTCCCGCGCCGCCGCGCGGCACGTGGCGGCGACCGGACGGGCACTGCGCGTCGTGCATGTCGTGCCCGCGCTGACCCCCGGCGGCCGCAGCGCCGCCCAGGCCGTCACCCAGCTCGCCCGTTCCGTCAACGACACCCCGATCACCCCGGCCGGGCCCGGACTGTCCGGCCCGATCGGCCCCAACGGCCCGGACGGCTCCAACGGCCCGGACGGTGCCGGCGGCCCGGACGGTGCCGGCGGCTCGGGGGGCAGGCTGCTGGAGTTCGCGGTCAGCGCGGAGAGCCCGTACCCGGCCGACCGCGTCGGGCTCGTCGAGCTGGTGGCGAGCCTCGTCGCCGCGCCGGACACGGCGCCGTTGGCCGGCGCCGAACTCGTCGTCCGGCCCGGCTGGCTGGGCCTGCGCGCGCACCCGGCGCCGGCCGTCACCGCGTCGCTGGCCGGGGCCGAACCTGGCCCCTGGATCGACGACGTGCTACGCGACGCCCTCGCACCGTTCGGCTGATCGGCCCCGTCCCCGGGAGGCTGCTGTGGAACATCCGCAACGGGTCGTCGACGCCCACGTCCACCACTGGGATCCGGCGCGCACCGAGTGGTACCCGTTCCTCGCCGCCGACGCCTCGCTCGCCGCCGTCGGCATGCCCGACGCCGACCGGATGCGCCGGCCGTTCGATCAGTCGACGTACCTCGCCGAGGCGAGCCGCTGGAACGTCGAGGCGTACGTGCACGTGACCGCCGCGCCCGAGCACTTCGTGGCCGAGACCGCCGAGATCGCCCGCCTCGCCAAGGCCACCGGCCAGCCGCAGGCGATCATCGGCGGGGNCGACGGGCGGGACGGCGCCGCCGGGATCGTGGCGCAGCTCGACGCCCAGGCGGGCGCGCCGGGTCTCCGTGGCGTGCGCGCCAGCGCCGGTCTCGACCTCGACACCGACACCGGGCACGCCCTGCTCGGCGCGCTCCGGGACCGCGGCCTGGTCTACGACCTCGTCGTCCATCCGGACGGGATGCGGGCGGCCGCTGCGGCGCTCGCCGCGTTCCCGGACCTCACCGTCGTCGTCGAGCACACCGGCTGGCCGCTGGCGGAGGACCCGGAGCACGCCACGGTGTGGCGCGACGGCCTGGCCCGCCTGGCCGGGCTCGGCCCGCGGGTGCACCTCAAGCTGTCGGGGCTGGCGATGACGCTGCACCGCATCGACGTCGCGTCGTTCCGGCCGTGGGTGGCGCACAGCCTGGAGGTCTTCGGCCCGGCCCGCTGCTTCTTCGCGTCGAACTTCCCGGTCGATGGCATGTTCGGCAGCTTCGACGACCTGTACGGGACGTACGCGCGGCTCGTCGACGAGCTTGCCGCCCCGGCCCGCGACGGCCTGTTCGCCGCCAACGCCGCCCGGGTCTACCGCTGCTGAGCGGGACGGCGCCGGCCGCGGGCGGCCCCGCGGCGCGGCGCTCGTCCGCAGTCAGTTCGAGCAGGCGTAGTCAGGTCGAGCAGGCGCAGTCAGTTCGAGCAGGCGCGGTCAGTTCGAGGAGGCGGTGGGACGGTCGGCGAGCAGGTAGGTCGTGGCGGTGGCGGTGGCGGCGACGGTGAGGACGGAGGGCCAGGCTCCGAGCTTCTTCGCGAGCGGGTGAGCCGCCCCGAACGCTGCCGTGTACGTGCCGAGCAGCACGCCCGTCACCACGGGACCGCGGGTGCGCAGCCAGGTGCGTCCGCAGACCGCGCCGGCGACGGCGAGGACGACGCCGGCGAGTTCCCGGCGCCCGCTGAGACGGGCGGCCGAATAGCCTCCGACGAGACCGGTCGCGACGACGGGTGCAGTGGGTACCGATGCCATACACGGCACGCTACGCCGCCGCCGGGCACCCGCCGGGGGCCCAAGGTCGTGCCCGCCGGGGACCGGCGGCCCTGCCGCACCAGTGCCTCGGCGGAAACCGCTGGCCGCGGGCGTCCCCGGCGGACTGTCGCCGACGGAGTTCCCGGCGCGCCCGGCGATTCGCGTTGACGTTCATCACGCCAGGGCGAGCGCCGACCCGTCCCCCGCGCGGGGGCGGCGGTCAGGTGGCGAGGCGGTCGGTGCTGGTCGAGGTCGCCGCGGACGGGGTCAGCGTGCGCGGGCCGAGCAGCTTGCCCATGAGGTGGTCGGCGACCGTCTCCGCCGGGTAGCGCGCCGGGTGGCGGCACGACCCGGTGCAGCGTCGAGCGCCATCGGTCGTTCGTCCAGCGAGCGAGCAGATCGCCGATGTTGACGATGAACGCCCCCGGCACCGGCCGCACCCCGTGCCACGCCCCGTCCGGGCCGAGGATCTCCAGGCCGGGCATGTCGTCGGCGAGCAGGTCCGTGCAGGCGCCGTAGTCCGCGTGGGCGCCCATCCGGAGCTGGCCCGGCGCCGGATCCGGCAAGCCGGGCTGGCGCAGGTAGCGGTTGGCCCGCATGACGTTCGGGGCCCGGCCGGTGTGGTCGGCGAAGTAGTCCTCGGGCAGCCCCAGGGCCTGCGCGAACGCCGACATCAGCATCCCGGCGAGCCGGGCGAGGGCTGTCTCCGCGTCCTGGGTCGGCATCGGCATCCCTTGACTCACCCGGCGACTTCGGCGTCCAGCACGTTAGATCCCGCCCATTACATCCACATGTCGCAGATCGTCGTTGGGCTTGCGGGCGAGTGGCCTGGCGCGGTTCGGTGGAACCTCATGGCACACGGGCGTGGCGCCCCGGTCCGTGCGCGGTGAGCGACGGACCGGGGCGGCGCGGGCGGGGGCGGGGCGCCCGCGCGGGGGTCAGCGGCCGAGCGGCTCGGCGATCGGCTGGCCGAGAGCGGTGCCGAGGGCGGCATCGAGGGCGGCGTGCCGGTGGTGCAGGCCGGGCTCGTTGCGGCCGAACACCAGCTCGGGGCGCACGCCGGTCGCCATGGTCCGCTGGATGTCGCTGGCCAGGACGTAGTCCTCGTCGCGGACGGTGCTGTGGGCGTACTCGAAGATCTCGTCCGCCGCCTTGCGGGTCGCCTCGTCGGTGAGATCCATCGGGGTGGCGTTCTGGTGGTAGGTCACCGAGTGGCCCGGACCGGTGCCGGGGTAGACCCGGAACACCTCGCCGTTGGCCACGGTGCACGACAGGACGATGTTCGGGAACAACGCGTAGATCACCACGAAGTTGTGTAGCGGCTCCCAGCTCTCCTCCGGCTGGTCGGCGATATCCCCGATGTGACGCATCGGGAACACCAGCCGATGGTGCGGGCCGTAGGAGTCGAACAGCGCGCAGTTGCTCCGGGTGAACAGGGCGAACGTGTCCTTGTGCACGGTCGCGAAATGATAGTTCTCCGCGAACGTGTCCAGCGCGAGCTTCCAGTTGATCGGAAAATCGAGGGTCTTCTCGCCGATCGGCGCCCAGTTGCCGATGTTCCAGGACTCGAGCTCCGGGCCGAGATCACCGAGGTGGGCGCCGATGTCGAGCGGCCCGGCGTCCGGCCGCAGGCCCACCCACAGGAAGCCGGAATGCTCGGCGGCGGGCAGCTCGGTGAGGCGGACGCCGCCCGCCATCGTGGTGGGGAAGCCCTCCCGGCCGGGGCCGCCGACGAAGCAGCCGCGGTTGTCGTACGTCCACGCGTGATACGGGCAGACGAACCGCTCGGCCTCGCCGCAGCCCTGCGCGACCGGCGCCTGACGATGGGCGCACACATTCTGAAAGGCTCGCACAATGCCGTCCGACCCGCGGGTCAACAGCACGGGAACGTCCATGACGGTCTTCGTGCAGAAGCTTCCCGGGTTCGGCAGCTCGGACCGGTAGCCGACGAGCTGCGGCGAGTTCAGGACGAGTTCCCGCTCAGCCTCGAAGCGTTCCCGTTCCGTGTACACGGCCGCCGGTTGACGCCGCTCCTCGGGCGTCATGTCCGTTGTCTTGTCGGTGACGATTTTGAGCGCCCGTCGAGTCAGGTCGATGAGCTCGTTGCGGTCTATCGGATGCCTCCCTGATGCGGCGGACATGTCTTGGAGAACCCGCCATACCGGCGGCCCAAGATCATATGTCCCGGTCGGAGGAAATCGTATGTGGCCGTCTTCAATGGCCGATGCTCCGGGATGAGTCGTCATTCCGACAGGAGCGGATGTGTCGCTTTCTGTAATAAATTAAGGTCGGTCGCCGGAGCTGTCGGGCCATGCGTCAACGTGATGTTTCTCAGAGTCACCGCCGGATCGTTGTGTGGCGGACCTGCGTAACCGGGCCGAGGCCGGGCAGGGCTGCCGAGAGCAGACCGCGGACGAGAGCAGACGAGAGCAGACAAGAGCGGACGAGAGAGGAGCACGCTGATGACGAAGGATCTCGCGGGCACCCGCATCGCGTTCCTGGTGGCCCCCGACGGCGTTGAGCAGGTGGAGCTCACCGAGCCCTGGGAGGCCGTCCGGGATGCCGGCGGCGAGCCGGTCCTCGTGTCGACCGCCCCCGGAAAGATCCAGGCGTTCCACCACCTCGACCGGGGCGACCGCTTCGACGTCGACGAGACGGTCGACCAGTCCGACCCCGCCGCCTTCGACGCCCTGATCCTGCCCGGCGGCGTCGCGAACCCGGACTTCCTGCGCTCGCAGCGCGACGCCGTCCGATTCACCCGGGCCTTCTTCGACGCCGGCCGGCCGGTCGCGGTGATCTGCCACGGCCCGTGGACGCTCATCGACGCCGAGGTCGTGCGCGGCCGGCGGATCACGAGCTGGCCGAGTGTGCGCACCGACCTCGTCAACGCCGGCGCCCACTGGGTCGACGAGGAGGTCGTCCTCGACACCGCGGGAGTGAACACGCTGATCAGCAGCCGGCGCCCGGATGATCTGAAGGCCTTCTGTGCGGCGATCGTGGACCACGTCCGCCCCGCCGGCCAGCAGCATTCCGGCCCGACCGGCACCGGCGATACCGAAGCCGCCCGCACCACCGCCGACGAGCTGCGCTGACGCCGTGGTGCGGGGTCCTCGCATCGTTGCCAAGCCCCACGGCGGTCACCTCGGCGCCGGTATGCTGCCGGTAGGCGAAGGTGACGCCATATCGCAGTAATCCGAGTGCGACGAGTACTGAGGGGCAGCATCGCTATGCACGACGGTGGCGGTTCCGTTCCGGCGTTTCCCGATGTGATGGCGGTGCTGCGGCGGAGCACGGCCGCGGCACATACCCGGCTCGAAAGCGCACTCGAGCTGCTGTCGCCTGACCTTTCGGTCAGTCGTTATCGTGACGTCCTGATGCGGATGCACGGTTACTATGACGCGTTGGAGCCGCGGCTCGACGAAATGCTGACCGGCGCCGGCTCGCCGCTGCCCGACTGGCCGTCGCGGCGAAAGGTGCCGCTGCTGCGGCATGATCTGCGGCTGCTCGGCGTCGATGACGCGGCCCTCGCCGCGCGGCCGCGCCCCCGGGTACCGACGGTCGACGACATCGCGGCGGCGATGGGTGTGCTGTACGTATTCGAGGGGGCCACGCTGGGCGGCCGGTTCATCGTCCGCCACGTCGTGACGACGGCGGTGCCGCCGGCGGCGACGGCGTTCTTCGGCTCCTACGGCGACGAGGTCGGCCGGCGTTGGAGCCAGGTCCGCCAGGCGATCCGCGCCGCGACGGCTGGCGAGGCGGCGCGGGTGGAGGCCTGCGCCGGCGCCGCGGCGGCCCTGTTCGGCGCCCTCGAGGCGGAATTCGCCCGGTGAGTGGCGCCGGCGAGTTCACGGGGATGCCGTCGTCGGGGATGCCGTCGTCGGGGATGCCGTCGTCGGGGATGCCGCCCTCGGAGATGCCGCGGCCGGAGCCCGTGGACCTGACGAACTGCGACCGCGAGCCCATCCACATCCCGGGCAGCGTGCAGCCCCATGGCGTGCTGCTCGCGGTCCGCGCGGACGAGGACCTCACCGTGGTGCAGGTCTCCGCCAACACCGCGGAGACCCTGGGCCACGAGGCCGCGGCCGCGGTCGGCCGGCCGCTGCGGGAGCTCGTCGGCGCCTCGGCGGCGAAGGCCGTGCGTGACGTCGTGCGGACCGCGTTCGACCTGCGCGAGGCAAGCCCGCTCGACCTCGCCGTCGGCGACGGTCACGACCTGCGCCGTTACGACGCCCTGCTGCACCGCGTGGGCGAACAGGTCGTCATCGAGCTGCAACCCGCCCGCAGCGCCCGGCCGCTGTCCTATTCCGGGACCTACGCACGGACCCGACAGTCCGTGCTGCGCCTGAACGGCTCCCGTTCGCTCGCCGACCTCTTCGACGTGGTGGTCGAGGAGGTTCGGCNGCTGACCGGATTCGATCGGGTGATGGTCTACCGGTTCGACGCCGAGTGGAACGGTGAGGTCGTCGCCGAGGCGAAACTCGACCGCCTGAACAGCTTTCGCGGACTGCACTATCCGGCCACGGACATTCCCGCGCAGGCCCGTGCCCTCTATGAGCGGTCGTGGCTGCGGCTGATCCCGGACGTGGATTATCGGCCGGTCCCGCTCGTCCCGGCGGTGAACGCGGTCACCGGCGGCCCGCTCGACCTCAGCGACGCCTGGCTGCGCAGCGTCTCGCCGATCCACATCGAATACCTGAAGAACATGGGCGTCACCGCGTCCATGTCCATCTCGCTGCTGCGCGACGGTCGGTTGTGGGGCCTCATCGCCTGCCATCACTACTCCGGCCCGCATGAACCCGGCTACGAGATCTGCGCCGCCGCCGAGTTCCTCGGCCACCTGTTCTCGCTGCGGCTGGTGTCCCGGGAGAACGAGCAGACCCTGGAGGCGACGCTGGCGACCCGCGAAGCGCTCGACCGGCTCCTCGCCGAGGCGCAGGGGGACGGTGCGTCGCTGGTCGAGGTCCTGACCGCGGGCGGGCCGAACCTCGCCGACCTGATCTCCTGCGGCGGGGTCGCGGTCGCGATCGACGGCGAGTACCGCACGTTCGGCGCCGTCCCGCCCCGCGCGGCGCTGCGGGCGGCCTTCGACGCCCTCGCCACCGAGGGCGCCATCCTCGCCTGCGACGCGCTGCCCCGCGACGCCCCGCACCTCGCCGAGCACCGCGACGTGGCCTGCGGCATCCTCGCCTTCCGACTGTCCGGCGACGAGGGGGTCGCCTGGTTCCGCCCGGAGACCGTCCGCACCGTCGACTGGGGCGGCGATCCGCGCAACAAGGAGCTGACCGCCCAGGAGGGCGCCGGGGTGCGGCTCAGCCCGCGCCGGTCGTTCGACCGCTGGCGCGAGGTCGTCCGCGGCCGCGCCCGCCCCTGGTCGGCCCACGACCTCGCGATCGCCGCCGAACTGCGCCAGCATCTGCTGCGACTGGTGTACCCGCCGGCCCGCCGCGGCGCCGACCTCGCCCGGCTGATGCAGGAGAGCCTGCTGCCCGAGCGCCTCCCGTCGATTCCCGGCTTCGAGATCGAGGCGTGGTACGACCCGGCGGCCGCCGGGCGGGTCGGCGGCGACTGGTACGACGCGGTCCCGATGCCCGACGGCCGGGTGGCCCTCATCGTCGGCGACGTCGCCGGCCACGGCGTCGCCGCCGCCGGCACGATGGCGCAGTTGCGCAACGCCCTGCGTGCCTACGTCGTCGACCTCGACCCCACCGACCCGCGGCCCGCCCGCAGCGTCCTGCACCGCCTCGACCGGCTCGCCGCCGCCCTGCTGCCGGAGGCCATCGCCACGGTCGCCGTCGCCGTCACCGACCCGGTGACCGGGCTCGCGCAGATCGCCTCGTCCGGTCACCCGCCGCCGGTGCTGCTGCCGACCGTGGGGGAGCCGGTCGTCGTCGAGGTCGAGATCGCCCCGCCGGTGGGCGCCGCGATCCCCGGCCTGGCGGGCACGATGCCTCCGGGGACAGGCGGCGAGGCCGCTGCTGGCGGGGCTGGCGGGTGGACGGCGCAGGTGCGCCTCGCGCCCGGGGACGCGCTGGCCCTGTTCAGCGACGGACTCACCGAGCGGCGCACCGAGGCCCCCGACGTCGGCATCGAGCGGCTGCGCGCCCAGGCCGTCCCCGCGGCGGCCGCCCACCCGGACCTGCGCGGCCTGGGCGACTCGCTGTTCCGGACCTGCCGCGACCCGGACAACGACGACGACGCCACCCTGCTCCTGCTGCGGCGGCGTGGCCGTTCCGGCGCCACCGCTCCTCACCACCTGGAAGGATGAGCGGCGGCAGGATCGTGCCGGCGACCCGGCCGCCGCGGAGGTGACGACGCCGTGCGTCCCGCCCGCGGCCCTGGGCCCGGCATCCGACGAAGGGGAGCATTCGATGGTCGACTTCAAGGGCGCGCTCGGCAAGCTCGGCGACCTGGCGGAGGAGCACGACGACAAGATCGACGCCGCCGTCGCCAAGCTCGGCGACGTGGTCGACGACCGCACCGACCACAAGCACTCCGACCACATCGACCGCGCCGTCCGCGAGATCCAGGACCGCACCTGACCTCCCCCCGCCGCCCCCACCTGGGGGATGGCGGAGTCCCTGCTGCGGGCGGGTCCTGCCCGTTCCGTGTCGAGCGACCCACGATGACGCAGCGGTGGGCGGAGCTGACGTTCGTGCACTGGGCGTTCGACCCGGCGGTGGTGTCGCGACTGGTGCCCGCGCACCTGCGGGTCGAGGTCCTCGACGGCGCCCCCTGGGTGGGACTGGTGCCGTTCCGGATGCGGGTGGCGAGCGCAGGCGGCCGGGGGTTCGGGCCGGTGACGACGTTCTGCGAGACGAACGTACGGACCTACGTGGTCGACGCTGCGGGCCGGCACGGGGTGTGGTTCCTCTCGCTGGACGCCGCGCGGCTCGGCGCCGTCGTCGTCGCCCGCACGCGGTTCCGGCTGCCGTACTTCTGGTCGTCGATGGCGCTGACCCGGGTCGGTGACGAGATCACCTACCGGTGCCGGCGGCGGGCCCCGCGTCCGGCGGCGGCGGAGAGCCGGGTGCGGGTGCGCATCGGTGCGCCGTTCGCCGCCGCCGACCTCGGCCCGCGCGAGCACTCCCTGACCGCCCGTTGGCGGCTGTTCAGCGCCGCCGGCGGGCGGCGCCGCCACGCCCCGGTCTGGCACGAGCCGTGGCCGCTGCACCGCGCCGACCTGCTCGACGTCGACGATCACCTGCTCACCGCGGCCGGGCTGCCGCATCCGACCGGCGACCCGCTCGTGCACTACTCGCCGGGCGTCGACGTCCGGATCGGAGCGCAGCGACCGTAATGGTGGTTTCGCGCCCGCCGATGCCGGTGCGGTGGTTCCTGCGCAGCGGCGGGCGGGTTGCGGCGCCCCGCGGCCAGGCGGTGAGGCGCGGTTGCGCGGAACCGCCTGTGGTGCTTGCGCGGCGCGGGGGTCGGCGGGAGGCTGGCTCGGGAGAATGTTCCGTTCGGTGTGATTTTTTCGTCCGCGGGCAGTCCTCGGGTCTCGCCCGAGGTGAGGGTCGACCGCCATGCCGTCCGGTCTGGCGCGAGGGGGTGCGCGGTGGCCGTCCCGTTCCAGACCGATCCGGATCGGCTGCGGGCTCGGCTCGCCGCCTGGCTCGCCGAGCATCCCGCCGATGCCACCGGCCCGGCGGGTGGTGGCCCGGCGGGTGGTGGGACGGCGGGGGTGCGGTGGGAGGTCGGTGAGCCGACCGTGCCGTCGGGGCAGGGGTTCTCCGGGGAGCTGGTGTTGCTGCCGGCGACCCGGATCGGGCCGGACGGGCAGCGGGTCTCCTTGCCGCTGGTCGTGCGGATGGCGCCGCGGCGGTTCCGGCTCTACCCGTGGGACCGGTTCGCCGAGCAGTGCCGCGTCACCGAGATCCTGGCCCGCGACACCGACGTCCCGGTGCCGCCGGTGTACGGTCACGAGCTCGACCCGGAGGTGCTCGGCGCGCCGTTCGTCGTGCTCGGTCGGGTCGACGGCGACGTGCCCGCCGACCTCCCGCCCTACCACATGCAGGGCTTCATGATCGAGATGGCGCCGGCCGCGCGGGCCAGGGTCTGGGACGCGGGCCTGGTCGCGATGGCCGGGATCCACCGGCTCGACCCGCAGCGGCTCGGGCTCGACTTCGCAGGGCAGCCCGAGTACGGCCCGGTCGGAGCGGTCCAGCAGCTCGCCGCCTACGAGCGTCACCTGGAGTTCTTCGCCGTCGACGAGGCCGCCCGGGGCGTGGTGGACGACGCGCTGGCCTGGCTGCACGACCATCCGCCGGCCGAGCGCCATCCCGTCCGGCTGGTGTGGGGGGACGCCCGGATCGGGAACCTGATCTTCCAGGGGGAGCGGGTCGCGGCCGTGCTCGACTGGGAGATGGTGTCGCTTGGCCAGCCCGAGACCGACCTCGGCTGGTTCCTGCACCTCGACCGCCACCTCGGCGAGGGCGTCGGGTTGGCGCGTCTGCCCGGCCTGCCGGACCGCGCGGCGACGGTGGCCCGCTACGCCGAGCTCCTCGGCCGGCCGATGGAGGACATGGATTACTACCTCCTGCTCGCCTCGCTGCGTCACACCCTGCTCGCGGCCCGGGTCACCCGGCTGATCCGCCAGTACGAGCTGTTGCCGCCCGACCTGGTGCCGCCGATCGACCAGTTCGCCGCCCGGCTGCTCGCCCGCGTACTCGACGAGGCCCGCGCCGGCGTGGGCTCGGGGGCTGCCTGACGCCCGGCGTGGCAGTCCAGACACTCGCAGTTCAGATTTTGTCAGTCCAGGTTTATCAACCTAGCCTGATGAAATGCCCTCGGACCCCGACGACCAGCCCGACGACCAGCCCGATGACCTTCCAGAGGTCCTTCCTGACATCCGTCAGATCGCCGTCGCCCTGCGGCTGAGCCTCGGGATGCTCGTGCGCCGGCTGCGCCAGGCCCAGCCCGCGGGGGAGCTGACGATGCCCGAGTCGGCGGCGCTGGCCCGCCTGGACCGGGGCGGCCCGGCCACGGCGGCGGCGCTGGCCCGGCTCGAGCAGATCAGCCCGCAGGCCATGGGCGCCACCCTCGCCGCACTGGAGGCTCGCGGCCTGGTCGAACGCCGTCGCGATCCGGCTGACGGCCGGCAGGTGATCCTCTCACCGACCGGGTCGGGGCTCGCGGCGCTGCGCAGCCGCCGCGACGCGCGCACCGAGCTGCTCACCGGGGCGCTGTCGGCCGGGTTCACCCGGGCCGAACTGGACCAGCTCGCCGCGGCCGCGCCGCTGCTCGAACGCCTCGCGGAACGCGTCTGATGCCGGCCTCCGGGCCGCGGACATCCGGCGCGGGGAGGTTCGGCGCGGGGAGGTTCGGCGCAGGGAGGTTCGGCGCGGGGAGGTCCGTCGCGGCGGCGGGTGTGGACGACAACTACCGGTGGGTGGTGCTGGCGAACACGACCGCGGCGGTGTTCATGTCCGCGCTCGACGGGTCGATCGTTCTCATCGCGTTGCCGCCGATCTTCCGCGGCATCCACCTGGACCCGCTGGCCCCGGGTAACGTCGGCTACCTGCTCTGGATGATCATGGGCTACCGGCTTGTGCAGGCGGTGCTCGTCGTCGCCCTGGGCCGGCTCGGTGACCTGTTCGGCCGGGTCCGGATCTACAACGCCGGGTTCGCGGTGTTCACGCTCGCCTCGATCCTGCTGTCGTTCGACCCGTTCGACGCCGGCCGCGGGGCGCTGTGGCTGATCGGCTGGCGGGTGCTGCAGGCGGTCGGCGGGTCGATGCTGACCGCGAACTCCGCCGCGATCCTCACCGACGCCTTCCCCGCCGAGCAGCGGGGCTTCGCGCTCGGCATCAACCAGGTCGCCTCGCTCGCCGGCCAGTTCGTCGGCCTCGTCGCCGGCGGCGTGCTCGCCGTGCTGGACTGGCGGGCGGTCTTCTGGGTGAACGTGCCCGTCGGGGTGTTCGGGACGGTGTGGGCGTACCGGCGGCTGCGCGAGACCGCCACGCCGCGCGGCGGCCCCCGGCGCATCGACTGGTGGGGCAACATCACCTTCGCGGTCGGCCTGGCCGCCGTGCTGATCGCCGTCACCGAGGGCCTGCAGCCCTACCGCGGGCACGCCATGGGCTGGACCAATCCCGCGGTCGTCGGCCTGCTCGTCGGGGGAGTGGCGCTGCTCGCCGCCTTCGTCGCCGTCGAGCGGCGGCACCCCGATCCGATGTTCGCGCTCGGGCTGTTCCGGATCAGGGCGTTCGCCGCCGGCAACGTCGCCGGGCTCGCCGTGTCCGTCGCCCGCGGCGGCCTGCAGTTCATGCTCATCATCTGGTTGCAGGGGATCTGGCTGCCGCTGCACGGCTACGACTACGAGGACACGCCCCTGTGGGCCGGGATCTACCTGTTGCCGTTGACCGTCGGCATCCTCGTCGCCGGGCCGGTCTGCGGCTTCCTGTCCGACCGGTTCGGCGCCCGTGGCCTCGCCTCCGCCGGGATGGCCGTGTTCGCCGGCAGCTTCGTCGGCCTGATGCTGCTGCCCGTCGACTTCCCGTACTGGGCGTTCGCCCTGTTCATCGGGCTGAACGGGATCGGCGGCGGGATGTTCGCCGCCCCCAACTCCTCGGCGATCATGGGCAGCGTGCCGGCGGAGCAGCGCGGCGCCGCCTCGGGGATGCGCGCGACGTTCCAGAACTCCGGCACCGCGCTGTCCATCGGCGTGTTCTTCTCGCTGATGATCGCGGGTCTCGCGGCCACCCTGCCGGACGCGCTGGACGGCGGCCTGCGCGCGCAGGGCGTGCCGGCGGGGGTCGCCCACGATGTCGCCGCGCTGCCGCCGGTGTCGTCGCTGTTCGCCACCGTCCTCGGCGTGAACCCGGTCGAGCACCTGCTGTCGGCCGGCGGCGGACTGGCCGCCGTGCCGTCCGCGAACCGGGCGACGCTGACCGGCCGCGAGTTCTTCCCCGAGCTGCTCGCCGGGCCCTTCCACCACGGGCTCGTCATCGTGTTCGCGGTCGCCGCCGGGCTCGGCGTGCTCGCCGGCCTCGCCTCGGTGCTGCGCGGGGCGTCGGTGCCGAGCGGCGCCACCCCCGCCCGCCCGGCCGGTCCGCCCGCGCCCGGGGCGCCGCCGGTCGGGGTAAAGATCGGGCGGCAGTCCGAGAGGATCATCGAGGAGGCGCCCGATGCGCATAGCGGTGACGACGCCGACGGGCAACGTCGGCCGGCACGCGGTAGTGATGCTGGTCCGGGCGTCGAGTCCAGGCCGTGCAGCGAGGGCGTGGGCAGGCCGGGCCGCGATTCCTGACGATCACTGCCAGAGGACGGCGCGGGTACGGCCGCCGGGGAGCTGCGCGGCGCCGACGACCTGACCGCGGTCGTTGATCGCCGCGGCGTGGCTCTCNCCGCCGCCGAGATCGCCGAGACCGGTCATCCGGCCGTCGCACCAGCGGAAGCCGTAGCGGTGGCCGTCGGCGGTGGTGCTGTCACCGATCACGTCCCCACGGTCGTTGATCGCGATGGGCACGCTGGTCGTGCCGCCGAGGGTCCCGAGGTCTCGCGGCCGCCCGAGGTCCCAGCGCACACCGTGGCCGGGCTGGCCGCCGGCGTCGGACGTCTGCCCGACGACCTGCCCGGCGTCGTTGACGGCCGTCGCCTCACTGGTGCGGTCGGGCAGGGCGGCGCCGAGGTCGATCAGGCGCCGGCCGAGCCACACGACCGCGTGACGGGAGCCGGTGGCGGTGTCCGCCCAGCCGACGATGTCCCCGCGGTTGTTGATGTCCGTCGCCCAGGCCGCGCCCCCACCGGGCAGCGTGGGCAGCGCGTCGAGCCGGCCGCCGGCCCAGCGGGCCACGCGGGCGTGGTTGCCGTCCGCGTCGCTGACCCGCACGGCGATCTGGCCGCCGTCGCTGATCGCCACGCCGTCGCTCGACGTTGCGGGCGGGGCGCCGAGGTCGATGGTCTGGCCGCGCCACCAGCGCACCGCGCGCCTGTTCCCGTCGGGCCCCGGCAGGGCGCCGACGACCTCACCGCGTTCGTTCTGGCCGCCGACCGGAAAGCCGGTGTCGACGGTGCCGCGCCCGGCGCCGAGCACGAACCCGGTGTTGAGCCTGTCCCGGTGCGGCACGAACCCGGCGATCTGATCATCATTGTTGATCTCGGACGGGCCGGGGGCGTCGTCCGGCAGCGCCGCCGACCGCCCCGCCGCCCAGCGGAAGCCGTGCAGGTCGTACGAGCCGCCGGAGGCGGTCCCGACGATCACCCCGCGGTCGTTGATCGCCGTCGCGGAGTGGTAGGGCAGGTCGGGCGCGAACCCGAGATCGACCGGCGCGACCGGTTGGTCGGATCCGCCGGCCACCGGCCGCGGCCCCGCCCGCTCGCCGGTCGCGGCCTGCGCCGCCGGCCCCGCCATCGGGATCGTCGCCAGCACCGCCGCAGCGGCGGAGGCCATGAGGGTACGCACCGAGCGCATCGTCGTCCTCTCCACGGGTCCCGGCCCCACCCCACGGCCGCATCGTCAGATGCGGGACAGTGTCCAGGGCGCTACGCGTCCGACCGTGGTTGACACTCCGTGATGACCTGTTGGCGGCGGCTGGTCAGTAGATGTCGCGCAGGTAGCGGCGGTCGGCGGTGAGCTGGCGGACGTAGGCGGCGGCGTCGTCGGCGTCGAGTCCGCCGTGCAGGGCGACGATCTCGCGCAGCGTGCGGTCGACGTCCGCGGCCATCCGGCTGGCGTCGCCGCAGACGTAGAGGTGGGCGCCGTCCTGCAACCACGACCACAGCCGGGCGCTGTGCTCGCGCATCCGGTCCTGGACGTAGACCTTCGACCGCTGGTCGCGGGAGAAGGCGACGTCCAGGCGGTGCAGCGTGCCGTCCGCCTGCAGCGCGGCGAGCTCCTCGGCGTAGTAGAAGTCGGTGGCCCGGCGCTGCTCGCCGAAGAACAGCCACGTCCGGCCGCGGGCACCGCGGGCGCGGCGGTCCTGCAGGAACGCGAGGAACGGGGCCACACCCGTCCCCGGTCCGATCATCACCAGCGGCGTGTCCGGGTCGGCCGGCGGACGGAAGTGGGCCGAGCGCTGCACGAACACCGGCACCGGCGCCTCACCGGGTCCGTCGGCGAGGAACGTCGAGCACACGCCCCCGCGGGCCCGGCCGCCCCGACCGTCGAACCGGACCACCGACACGGTCAGATGCACCTCGCCGGGATGGGCCAGCGGGCTCGACGAGATCGAGTACAGCCGGGGCTGCAGCCGCCGCAGCACCCCCGCCCACTCGGCCGCCCCGGCCCGCACGGGCAGCTCGGCGAGCACGTCCGCCGCCTGGCGTCCCCACGTCCATTGCGCGAGCGCGTCGGAGTTGTCCGGGCGCAGCAGGGTGTGCAGGTCGCGGTCACCGCTGCGCTCGGCGACGAACCGCAGCAACGCCGGAGTGATCCCCGTGATGTCCAGGTGGCTGCGCAGCGCCGTGGCGAACGGCATCTCGCCCACCCCGCTGACGGGCACGGGCTGGCCCGGGTCGGCACCGGTGCGCTCCAGCCACTCCGCGACGAGGTCGGCGCCGTTCACCGGCCAGACGCCGAGGGCGTCACCGACCTCGTAGGTCAGCGCGGTGCCGGCGGTGCGGAAGGCGAACCGCCGCACCTCCTTCGCTGAACCGGGCCGGCTGAGCAGCTCGTTGCCGATCAGCGGCGCGGCGGTCGGCGCGGTGCGGGAGGGCCGGCTTGCGACGGTGGCCGGCGCCGTGCCCGCCGGGTTCTCCGGGCCGGCGGGCCTCGCAGGGCCGGCCGGCTTCCTGGGGGCGCCGTGGTCCGCGGGGGCCAGCGCGGCGAGCACGGCGTGAAGCCAGCTCGCGGCGTCCTGCTCATAGTCCGGTTCGCAGTCTGTCCGGGGCACCAGTCGCACCGCGCCGAGCTCGCCGAGCCGCTCGTCGACGCGTCGGCCGTGGCCGCAGAAGTCGGCGTAGCTGGAGTCGCCGAAGGCGAGAACGGCGTAGCGCAGGTGCGGCAGGCGGGGCGCATCCGGCGCCGACAGCGACTCCAGTAAGTCGCCGCCGTTGTCCGGCGCCTCGCCGTCGCCGAAGGTGCTCGTGATGACGAGCAGGTCGCCGCCGTCGCGCAGCTCTTCGGGCGAGAACTCACCCATGGACCGCACCCGCGCCGTCCAACCGGCGGTGGTGAGCCGCTCGGCGGCGGTCGTGACGGCGAAGTCCTCGGCGGTGCCCGTCTGGGACGCCCACAGCACGGTGACCTCCCGCGTCCCCGGTCCCGTCCCGTCCTCCGCGTCGTCCACGGGGGCGAGCGGGGGCACGGAGGCGAGCGGGGGCACGGGGGTCCGGGAGAACGCCCCGGCGAGCGCGCCGTTGACCCACACCGCCTGCGCGGGGGAGAGGGGAGAACCGGGCGGCAGGACCGGAACCCCGCCCGGTGCCCCCGGGACCGCACCGCCCAGGGCGGCGACGAAACCCGCGAGGTAGCGCCGCTCGTCGTCGCCGAGGGCCGGCGCGGCGATTGCCCGCAGGCCGAACAGCTCCCCGAGCGTCTCCGCCGCGGTCGGCGTCTCCGCCGCGGTCGGCGTCTCCGCTGCGGTCGGCGTCTCCGCTGCGGTCGGCGCGGTTCGCGCGTCCGCGGGAGGGGCGCTCGCCGCGGGGAGATCGGCCGGCGCGGTGGGCGACGCGGCGGCGACCCGGATGAGGGAGACCGCGCAGACCTTCAGCTCCGGCTGGAACGAGATCGGGTCGACGGCGTCGGAGGTGACCGCGTTGACGCTGAGGTACTCGCCGAACAGGTCGTTCCAGTGGATCGGGGCGAAGCAGCTCCCGGGAAGCACCCGGTCGGTCACGACCGCCGGCAGCACCGCCCGTCCGCGCCGGGAGGCGACCTCGACCGCGTCGCCGTCGCCGATCCCGAGGGCCTCGGCGTCGCGCGGATGGATCTCGACGAACGGGCCCGGGTTGAGCCGGTTGAGCTTCGCGACCTTGCCGGTCTTGGTCAGGGTGTGCCACTGGTGTTGGACGCGGCCGGTGTTCAGCACGAACGGGAAGTCGTCGTCGGGCAGTTCGGCGGCGGGCAGGTGCGGACGCGGATGGAACACCGCCCGCCCCGACGGGGTCGCGAACGCCAGGCGCGGCCGTGTCCCGTCGGGCCGTTCGACGAGGCGCTGGCTGACCCCGTCGTTGCGGTACCGGACGGGGTTGCGCGCCGGGCCGTCCGCCGCCGCGGCCGGCCACTGCACCGGCGTCTCGCGCAGCCGGTCGTAGCTGACGCCGCGCAGGTCGTAGCCGGTCAGCGGGTTGTGGAAGGCCCGGATCTCCGCGAAGACCTCCTCGGCGTCGCGGTAGGTGAAGGCGTCGGCGTAGCCCATCTCGGCGGCGACCCGGGCGATGAGCCGCCAGTCCGCCATGGCCTGGCCGGGCGGGTCGGCGGCCTGCTGCACCAGGGTCAGGTTCCGTTCCGAATTGATCATGACGCCGGTGCTCTCGGCCCACATCGCGGCGGGCAGCAGCACGTCGGCGTAGGCGTTCGTCTCCGTCTCGGCGAACGCGTCCTGGGCGACGACGAACTCGGCCGCCTCCAGCCCCTCGATCACCGTGCGCCGGTTGGCGACCGAGGCCACCGGGTTCGTGCAGATGATCCAGCAGGCCCTGATCTCGCCGGCGGCCATCCGGGCGAACATGTCGACAGTGCCCCGCCCGGCGTCGGTGCGCAGCGTGCCCGCCGGCAGGCCCCACTGCTGCTCGACGAAGGCGCGGTCGTCCGCGGCCACCACCGAGCGCTGCCCCGGCAGGCCCGGACCCATGTAGCCCATCTCCCGCCCGCCCATCGCGTTCGGCTGGCCGGTCAGCGAGAACGGGCCCGCGCCCGGCCGGCAGATCGCCCCGGTCGCCAGGTGCAGGTTGCACAGCGCGTTGGTGTTCCAGGTGCCGTGGGTCGACTGGTTCAGGCCCATCGTCCACAGGCTCATCCACGCCCCGGCCGCGCCGATCCACTGCGCCGCCCGGCGGATGTCCGCCGCCGGGATGCCGGTGATCTCCGCGACCCGGTCCGGCGGGTAGTCCGCGAGGAACGCCGGCATCGCCGCCCAGCCCTCGGTGTGCTCGGCGATGAACGCCTCGTCGATGTGACCGCCGGTGACCAGCAGGTGGAGCAGGCCGTTGAGCAGCGCGAGGTCCGTGCCCGGGTTGATCTGGAGAAACAGGTCGGCCTTGGCGGCCGTCGCGGAGCGCCGGGGGTCGACGACGATGAGCCGGGCACCGGCCTTGACCCGGTCGAGCAGCCGCAGGAACAGGATCGGGTGACAGTCGGCCATGTTCGCGCCGATGACGAAGAACACCTCGGCGTGGTCGAAGTCCTCGTACGAGCCGGGCGGGCCGTCCGCGCCGAGCGACAGCTTGTAGCCGCTGCCAGCGCTGGCCATGCACAGCCGCGAGTTCGACTCGATCTGGTTGGTGCCGACGAACCCCTTCGCCAGCTTGTTCGCCAGGTACTGCGCCTCCAGCGACATCTGCCCCGAGACGTAGAACGCGACCGCGTCGGGGCCGTGGGTGTCGACGATCCGGCGCAGCTCCCGGGCGACCCGGCTGATGGCGGCGTCCACGTCGACCGCCGCCGGCTCGCCCTGCCGGTCGCCGCGCACGAGCGCGCTGGTCAGCCGGCCCGGCGCGGCCAGCATCTCCGCGCTGGTGGCGCCCTTGGTACACAGCCGGCCGCGGTTGGCCGGATGGTCGCGGTCGCCCGCGACCTTGACGACGCGGCGCCGGCCGTCGTCGCCTGTCTCGACGTCGAGCACCATCCCGCAGCCGACCCCGCAGTAGGAGCAGACCGACCGCACCTGACCTGCCATGTCCTGGCGGGTCGGGGCCGGATGGGCGGGTGCGGTCATGGGTGGTCCCCTCCCTGACCAGGGACAGCCGGGCGATGTCCGCACCGACTGTAGGAACGACCCGTTTCGCGGGCATCGCGCGCGCCGGCGGCGGCGGTAACGTCGCGCGCACCTCGGCTGCCAGCTCCATGTGAGACTTGGGGCGCCGGTGCCACGGCGTCCGTACGATGGGCCATCGTGGATCTCGAAGCTGACCGGGTGGCCCACCTGCTCGCCGCGCAGGCCCGCGCGGCGGAGCTGTTCGACGAGGTTGCCGTGCGGGGCCTGATCACCCCCGGCCGCGGGGAACGTGAGGTCAGTGACCAGATCCGCGACCTCGCCCACGAGATGTTCGGCGTCGAGCGGCACTGGCACAAACGGATCGTCCGGGCCGGCCCGAACACCCTGTACCCCTACGCCGACAACCCGCCCGACCGGCCGATCGGCGCCGACGACATCGTCTTCTGCGACTTCGGGCCGGTCTTCGACGGCTGGGAGGCCGACTTCGGCCGCACCTTCGTCCTCGGCGACGACCCGGTCAAGCACCGGCTGCTCGCCGACCTACCGCGGATCTTCGATGCCGGCCGCCGGTACTTCGAGGCCCGCCCGGACATCACCGGCGCCGAGCTGTACGCCGCCGTCAGCCAGCTCGCCGCCGACGCCGGCTGGGCCTACGGCGGCCCGCTCGCCGGCCACCTCATCGGCGAGTTCCCGCACGCCCGCATCCCCGGCAACAAGATCGACTACTACGTCACCCCCGGTAGCGACCAGCCGATGCGGCGGGTCGACGTCGACGGCCGGCCCTGCCGCTGGATCCTGGAGATCCACCTCGTCGACCGTGCCGCCGGTTTCGGCGGCTTCCACGAGGAACTCCTCGACGTCGGCCACCGCTGACGCCGCTCCGTAGCCCGAGTGGCTGCAAGTCGATTACGAGCCGCACACCGAGCGTCCCGCCTGATCCGAACCTCGGCGATCATGGTGTCCGTGGAACCGCACCAACTTGTCGGGCTCTTGCTCCCACTCTTGCAATCTTAGTATTTCGCGAGACAGTACCTCGCTCCAACTCTGATCTTGCTGTCGGGGCCGACGCTCCGCGCTCCGCGCCGATCTTACCTGTTTGTCGTTGGGGCCGCGGGGGAGAGCGGTGCTGTTCGGCCCGCGGTCGGGGATCCCCCGCAAGCGGCCGGTGGTGCCGATGGATCGGATCCGGCTCCCCCTATCTGTCGGCACGGCGGACATCTCCTTCGGATCGGCGCGGCGCATGCCGAAGGTACTCATGCATCGAGAGCCTGCCTTCTACTAGCCCCGCGTGCCGGTCTCGGTGGCCACCGTGCCGCACGCGCCGCACGCCACGCCGATATCCGACGTGATGCACCACTGTCGGCAAATCCGGTAGAAGATGTTGCGTTATGTCGGGGGTTGATGACGGCACGGTTGGGTGGGACTTCTTTATCTCCTACACCGCTGCTGATCGGCGGTGGGCAGAGTGGATGGCCTGGCAGTTGGAGGCCGCAGACTACCGAGTGCTGATTCAGGCGTGGGACTTCGTACCTGGATCCGACTGGCGAGTCAAGATGGAACAGGGTGTCACTCGCGCGACGCGGACGATCGCGGTCCTCTCGGAGTCTTATCTTGCGTCGGTCTATGGAGGCGAGGAGTGGAGGGCTGCGCGCGCCGCCGATCCGGAAGGACTTATCCGGAAGTTGCTGCCCGTCAGGATCGACGACTGTGATCGTCCGGGTACGCTGGCGACGGTTGTGTCGATCGACTTGTTCGATCTTCCTGCCGACGTGGCCCGGCTACGTTTTCTTGCGGCTGTAAACGCTTCGTTGAAAGGTCGGGTGAAACCGGATACCGAGCCTGCCTTCCCGCGGCGTGATGTGTCGAACGCGCCACCATCTTTTCCTGACCCACTTTCGGTTGCGCAAGAGTCTATGCCAAGGCTGATCTTTAGACCTCTTGCCGGCCATGTCGGAGGAGTGTGGTCGGTGGCGTTTGCGCCGGACGGGAGAACATTAGCCACCGCCAGTAGAGATGAGATGGTGAGACTGTGGGATGTGGCTGACCCGAGTCAAGCGCGTGCCCTTGGTGATCCTCTCTTTGGCCATACTGATTGGGTGTCGTCGGTGGCGTTTGCGCCGGACGGTCGGACTCTGGCCTCTGCCGGCGACGATGAGACGGTGCGGCTGTGGGATGTGGCTGATCCGACTCGGCCACGTTCTTTGGGAAAGCCCCTCTTTGGCCACTCCGGTGGTGTGTGGTCGGTGGCGTTTGCGCCGGATGGGCGGACTCTGGCTTCCGCCAGCGACGATAGGTGTGTTGCGCTTTGGGATGTTGCCGACCTGAGTCGCCCGCGCAGGCTCGGTGCTCTTCTCACCGGTCACACCGACGGAGTGTTGTCGGTGGCGTTTTCGCCAGACGGACGGACTCTTGCCACCGCCAGTGACGATAGTACGGTGCGGCTGTGGGCGATCAAGGGTGAGAAGGATCAAGACGGCCAGCCTGACCATAGCTGATACAGGCAGGGGTCCTGCCCGATCAGGCGTCGGACGGCTGGGGGCTCGGAGGAAGGCCGCTTTATGGTCAGCCGGCCTGGCGGTCGGCTCGGTACTGGGCGGCCTGGGTGAGCAGGATGGTCTGCAGACGGCGCACCGCGGCGGGCAGGTGGCGGGTCCGGCGGCGTTGGACGACGAGGATGACCGTGGCGTCGTCGGTCTCGAGCGGGCGATAGGTGATCAGGCCGGCGCGTTCCAACGGGTCGCCCGCGATGCTGTAGTCGGGCAGGACGGTCACGCCCAGGCCCTGGGCGACCATGAGCTTGCCCATCTCCGCGCCGTCGGTCGAATAGGACAGCGCCGGGTTGGCGTCGCGGAACAGCCGGTGCACATAGCGGTGCATCAGGTAGCCCGAGCGCATCGCGATGAACGGCTCGGACAGCAACTGCGCCGGTCGGATGCTGGTGTGGCGCGCCAGCGGGCTGTCGGTTCGGCAGCACAGCACGGCGCGGCCGCGGAACAGCTCGGCGGTCTCCAGGTCGGGGGCGACGTCGTCGCCGTCCATCAGGTTGACCAGGCCGAGATCGAGCCCGCCGTCGAGCAGCAGCCGGTGGATGTCGGCCTGCTGGGTGTTGACGACCTCGACCTGGGTGTTCGGCTGGGCGGCGCGGAACTCGATCAGGGCGGGGGCGAGCAACGGCACCGTGGCGGCGTTCACTGTCCCGATCCGGATCATGCGGCTGGAGCGATGCTGGTCGTCGGCGGCGGCGCGCAGCCGGTCAACCGACTCCAACACGTCGGTGATGTAGGGCAGCAGCTCGCCGCCGGTCGCGCTGATCGTCGCGCCGGTGCGGCGGCGGTCGAGCAGGGTCAGGCCGAGCTCGCGTTCCAGGTTGCGGATGGTTTCACTCAGCGCCGGCTGGGACAGGTGCAACGCCTCGCTCGCGGCCCGCATCGACCCGAGGCGGACGACCGCGGCGAGGCACTCGAGCTGTTCGATCCGCACCGCAGCAGCCTTCCTGCCCGGACGGTGCAAGGGCCGCCCTATCGCACCCTCGCCGAGCCCTGATTGACCGGTCCGGACGGCGCGGTCAGACTGGTCACCATGTCGATGGGCATTATAGGGATCGCCGGGCAGCACCGGCCGTCCGTCGATGCGGGCGCTGGTCGTGCCACCCTGGCCCGGCGTGCCTGTCGCCGGGCCGAGCCCTGTTGCCGGTCCGGACGATGTGGGGCCCGCCCCGCCGCCTGACCGACGGCACCGGCACCGGCCGCGGTCGGGTCAGTAACACCGCGCCGGCCTCGCCGGCTCGCCCTTCTCCGGGGCCGCTGCATTCTGCGTAGTGCCAGCATTCCCGTGCTCCGCATTCCCGTACCACCGGCATTGCGCCGTACCGCTGGTATTGCGCCGTACCGCTGGTATTTCGCGGTGCCGCCAGTGTTGCGCCGTGGCGAGATCACCGTGTTGGGGTAACGCCGTCCTGGGACTCTGCGTTTCAGCAGCACTGGGACTCGCCGTCATTCGTATTCGTCCTGCCGTCTGTTCGTTCTGTCGCCATGGAGGTACTACCCGATGTCAGATGACGTCGACGTCGGTCACGAGCCGATCAAGTTCGCCTACTGGGTGCCGAACGTCAGCGGCGGCCTGGTGGTCAGCAGGATCGAGCAGCGCACCGACTGGAGTTACGACTACAACCGGCGCCTCGCCGTGCTCGCCGAGAACAACGGGTTCGACTACGCGCTCAGCCAGGTCCGCTACATCGCGTCCTACGGCGCCGCCTACCAGCACGAGTCGACCGGCTTCAGCCTGGCGTTGCTGCTGGCGACCGAGCGGCTGAAGGTGATCGCCGCGATTCACCCGGGGCTGTGGCATCCGGGTGTGCTGGCCAAGTTCATCGCCACCGCCGACCAGCTCTCCGGCGGCCGGGCCGCCGTCAACGTCGTCAGCGGCTGGTTCAAGGACGAGTTCACCAAGCTCGGCGAGCCCTGGCTGGAGCATGACGAGCGGTACCGGCGCAGCGAGGAGTTCATCCGCTACCTGCGCGAGATCTGGACCGACGACCACGCCGAGTTCCGTGGTGACTTCTACCGCCTGCACGACTTCGACCTCAAGCCCAAGCCGGTGGCGGCCCTCGACCGGCCGCATCCGGAGATCTTCCAGGGCGGCAACTCCACCGCCGCGCGGGCGATGGCGGGCCGGGTGTCGGACTGGTACTTCAGCAACGGCCGCGACCTCGACGGCGTCAGCGAGCAGATCGCCGAGGTCGGCGCCGAGGCGGCCCGCCACGGCCGGCGCGTCCGGTTCGGCCTCAACGGATTCCTCATCGCCCGCGACACCGAGACCGAGGCCCGCGAGGTGCTCCGCGAGATCATCGCCAAGGCGGACCGGGAGGCCGTCGAGGGCTTCGGCTCCGCGGTGAAGCAGGCAGGCCGGTCCACCTCGGACGGCAAGGGCATGTGGCAGGACTCGGAGTTCGCCGACCTGGTCCAGTACAACGACGGCTTCCGCACCGGCCTCGTCGGCACGCCCGAGCAGATCGCCGAGCGCATCGTCGCCTACCGCCGCCGCGGCGTCGACCTGCTGCTGCTCGGTTTCCTGCACTACCTGGAGGACGTCGAGTACTTCGGCCGCCGCATCCTGCCGCTCGTGCGGGAGCTGGAGGCCGACGCCGCCGAACGCGGCGAGCTGGTCCGGGGAGCCTCCTGACGATGCCCGCCGACCGCCCGCACGCGGCCCACCGGCGGTTGGTCCGGCGGCGCCACGTCGACTACCGCCGCACGGGCAGCGCCCAGTGTCCGTGACCAGCCTCCGCCTCCGGGGTGCACGCGCACCACCACGTACGTGTCCATCTCCCTCATCGAGGAGCCCTGCATGTCTCTTGACGCCGACCGGCGACCGTCCCCAACCGCAGCCACGACCGCGACCGCCGCCACCGCGACCGCCACCACGACGACCGCCGCCACGACCGCCGACGACAACGCGGCGCGTTTCACCGCGGCGCTGGCCCGTGCCGATCTCGTCGCCGCCGAACTGCGCGCGACCGCCGCGGAGCGTGACCGCGCCAACCGCACCCCGCGCGCCGAGGTCGAACTGCTGCGCCGCCACGACCTGCTCGCCGTCCAGGAGCCCGTCGCCTACGGCGGCGACGGCCTTGACTACGCCCAGGCCTCCCAGCTCACTCGCCGCATCGCCCGCGGCGACACGTCCATCGCCCACCTGCTCGGCTACCACTACGCCCAGACCCGCATCGCTCCGCTGTTCGGCACGCCGGAGCAGGCCGACGCCCAGTCGCGGCGCAACGGCGCCGAGAAGCTGTTCTGGGGCGGCGTGCAGAACCCGCGCGGCGGCTCCGACCTGGTGCTGACCCGCGACGGCGACGCCTTCCGGCTGACCGGCCGGCGTTCGTTCGCCTCGGGGGCGAGCCTCGGCGACCAGTTGTCCGTCACCGCCGCGCTCGACGGCGAGCTCGTGTTCGTCTCGCTGCCCGCCGGGCGTGAGGGCTTCCAGGCCCTGCAGGACTGGGACAACATCGGCCAGCGGCTCACCGACTCCGGCGGCGTCGTGTTCGACAACGCCCGCATCGAACGCGCCGAGCTGCTCGGCGACGACCCGCTCACCGGCCGCACCCTGTCGCCCTACCAGACGCTGGTCACGCCGCACTGGCAGCTCGCGTTCGTCAACTTCTACATCGGCACCGCCGAGGGCGCGCTGGAGGAGGCACTCGACTGGACCCGCCTGCACGCCGCGCCGTGGGAGACCGCCGGCGTCGAGCGGGCCACCGACGACGCCTACATCCTGCAGACCGTCGGGGAGCTGCGCAGTGAGATCCGTGCCGCCGCCCTGCTGGCCGACCGGGCGGGTGCGGCGTTGCAGGACGCCCTGAACGTCGGCCCGGAGCTGACCGCGGACGAACGGGCCGAGGCGGCGATCGCCGTCTACGAGGCGAAGTACCTGACGACGAAGGTGTCGCTGGCGGCGGCGAGCCGGCTGTTCGAGATCCAGGGCTCGCGGGCGACGACCAGCGCCTACGGCTTCGACCGGCACTGGCGCAACCTGCGCACCCACACCGTCCACGACCCGGTGGCCTACAAGGCGCGCGAGGTCGGCGACTGGACGCTCAACCGCCGCGCCCCGGAGTTCTCGCTCTACCGCTGACCGGTCCGACCGTCCAGGGCTGCCCCTCGACCTCAGGGCTGCCCCTCGACCTCAGGAGTGCCGACGTGTCCGATCGTCCGTCCGCCGCCGCGACCGCGCCGGCCGTCGACCGTCCAGCCGCGGTGCTGCGTTCGGACGCCGAGGCGGTCGAGGTCGCGGGCTCGCTCGCGGCACGGTTCGCGGCGGGCGCCGCCACGCGGGACGCCGAGCGGCGGCTGCCCGCCGTCGAGGTCGAGGAGCTGTCCAGCTCGGGGCTGCTCGGCATCACCGTGCCGGCCCGTTTCGGCGGCGCGGACGTGGCGGTGGCGACGCTGGCCGAGGTGTTCCGGCTGCTCGCCACCGCCGACGCGAGCCTCGCCCAGATCCCGCACAGCCACTTCGTCTTCCTCGACGCCCTGCGCCGCCAGGGTGACACCCACCAGCAGGCCTTCTACTTCGCCCAGGCGCTTGCCGGACGGCGCTTCGCCAACGCGCAGACCGAGCGCGGCGGGCGGACCATCGCCGACGACGCCACCACGCTGCGCCGCGGCCCCGCCGGCGGCTACCTGCTCACCGGGGAGAAGTTCTACTGCACCGGCGCACTGTTCGCCCACTGGCTGGTTGTGCGCGCGGTCCTCGCCGACACCCCGGCGCGCCCCGACGGCTCGCCGGTCAAGGTGCTGGCCTACCTTCCCCGGGACGCCGCTGGCGTGCAGGTCGTCGACGACTGGGACGGCCTGGGCCAGCGCACCACGGCCAGCGGCACCGTCCGTCTCGACGAGGTGGCGGTCGAGGCCCGCCAGGTCGTCCCGTTCTCGTCGCTGTTCGACGGGCCGACGACGTACGGTGCCCGCGCGCAGGTCCTGCACGCCGCGCTGGACACCGGCATCGCCCGCGGCGCGCTCGACGCCGCCGTCGCGCAGGTCGCCACGGCCCGGCCGTGGTTCGAAAGCGGCGCGGCGCGGGCCGCCGACGATCCGCTGCTCGTCCAGCAGGCCGGTGAGCTGGAGATCGAGGTGCGAGCGGCGGAGGCGCTGCTGCGCGAGGCGGCGGCGGCCATCGACGCCGCCGAGCTCGACCCGACCGACGAGGCCACCGCGCGGGCGTCCGTCGCCACCGCCGTGGCCAAGGTCGCCGGCGCCCGGGCCGCGGTGCGCGCCGCGTCGGAGCTGTTCGAGCTCGGCGGCACCCGTGCGGCCGCCGGCGCGCTGAACCTCGCCCGCCACTGGCGCGACGGTCGTACCCACACCCTGCACGACCCGAGCCGCTGGAAGGTCCAGCACATCGGCCGCTGGCTGCTGTCCGGCACCCCGCCGCCCCGCCACGGCCAGCTCTGAACGCCCCGCCCGGCGTGCCCCCGCCGGACTCGCGATCCCTGGAGGTGTCCGCACATGACGCTGCGGCTGCACTGGTTCCTGCCCACCTACGGCGACTCGCGCTTCATCGTCGGCGGGGGTCACGGACTGCCCGCGGGGGTCGCGGCCGGCGACCGGCGGTCCACCATCGGCTACCTGTCGTCGATCGCGCGCGCCGCCGAGGAGTTCGGGTTCGCCGGCGCGCTCACCCCGACCGGGGCGTGGTGTCAGGACGCCTGGCTGACGACGGCGATGCTGGCCCGCGAGTCCGAGCGGCTGGCGTTCCTCATCGCGTTCCGGCCGGGCCTGCTGAGTCCGACGCTCGCCGCCCAGATGGCCGCCACGTTCAGCGCGCACGCCCCCGGCCGGTTGCTGCTCAACGTCGTGACCGGCGGGGAGGCCCACGAGCAGCGCGCCTACGGCGACCCTCTCGACAAGGAGGCCCGCTACGCCCGCTGCGACGAGTTCCTCGCCGTCGTGCGCCGGCTGTGGGCGGGGGAGACCGTCACCCACCGCGGCACCCACCTCGACGTCGAGGCCGCCCGACTGCCCACCCTGCCCGACCCCGTCCCGCCGCTGTACTTCGGCGGTTCCTCGTCCGCAGCCGGCCCCGTCGCCGCGACCCACGCGGACGTGTACCTGACCTGGGGCGAGCCGCTGGCCGCCGTCACCGAGAAGATCGCCTGGATCCGACGGCTCGCCGCGGAGCGCGGCCGCACCCTCCGCTTCGGCATCCGGCTGCACGTCATCACCCGCGACAGTGCCGAGGACGCCTGGCGGGAGGCCCGCCGCCTGCTCGACGCCCTCGGCGAGGACGTCGTCACCGCCGCGCAGGCCAGCCTGGCCCGCAGCGAATCCATCGGCCAGTCGCGGATGCTGGCCCTACACGCCCGCCACCGCGCCGACGGAAGCTGGCGCGACCCGCGTGCCCTGGAGATCGCCCCGAACCTGTGGGCCGGAGTCGGGCTGGTGCGCGGCGGCGCGGGCACCGCGCTGGTCGGCAGCCACGCCGAGGTGGCCGAACGGATCGCCGAGTACGCCGCGCTGGGCATCGACGAGTTCGTCTTCTCCGGCTATCCCCATCTGGAGGAGCTGTACTGGTTCGGCGAGGGCGTCCTGCCGCAGCTCGCCCGCGCCGGCCTGTTCGCTCCCGCTGCGGCACCGGCTCCCGCGTCCATTGCCTCCGCCGACACCGGTAACCGCCCCTTCCTCCCCGCCGCCGCCCACTGATCGCCACCGGTCCTCACGCCCGGCCGGCGCGGGCCGCTCCGGGCACGGTCAGAGGGGACGGCAGGCCTGGGTGAGAGTCCAGCCGGCGGCGGGTTCGGCGGGGACGCGACGGTGCAGCAGGGTGGCGGTCAGCGGGGCGACGTCGATGCGCCAGAACACCTCCGGCGGGCAGCGCAGCACGAGGAGCAGCGCCGCGCGGACCACCGCCGGATGGGTCACCGCGATGACATTGCCCGTGATGACATTGCCCGTGATGACATTTCCCGCAGTGACATTGCCCGCAGTGACATTCCCCGGTTCGCCGCCCAACCGCGCGAGCCAGCCACCGACCCGGTCGAGCAGGTCCAGCCGCGACTCGCCGCCCGGCGGCGTCATCGCCGGGTCCTCATGCCACCGCCGCAGGCTGTCCAGGGGCACCTCGTCCAGCCCGCGGCCCCGCCAGTCACCCACGTCCAGGTCCCGCAGCGCGGCTTCGATGCCCGCTGCGGGCACGGTCCCGCTCCCGTCGACGTCCGCGGGCGGGTCGGCGCCGGGAAGGGCTAGCGCCTGAGCGGTCTGCCGGGCGCGGGCGGAACCGTCGGTGAGCACCCGCGCCCGGCCGGGCAGCACGCCGCCCGCCACGGCCTGGGCCGCGAGCGCGGCGCGGCGCCGGCCATCGGGGTCGAGGTCCTCGTCGACCGGGAATCGGGCGGCCCGCAGCGCCGACGTCGGTGCCGCGCTCACCAGCGCCAGCCGCAAGGTTGCGCCACCTGTCACCGAGAATTCCGGAGGATGCCCCGGCCTTCAGGCCGGGGAGGAATCCGGCTCCCCGCACCCGCACCCGCAGAGCGGGGTAGGGATAGGCGATGCACCATCAGGTGAACTGCTGTGCGAACGCGGCCTGTGACAGGTGGATGATTTTCCTGTTCGGGGAATAGTCGTCTTCTTTGATGGTTTCGGTGATGTGGGGGTGCGGGTCGCCCGGGAATCTCAGGACCTTCTTCTCCGCGGTCCCGGTGGGTTGGGATCGGTTGATGTCGAGGTTCCGGCTGTATCCCGACGTGGCACAGGAAGAGGCTCTTCTGGTGCATTGTGGGCATGCGCGGTTCGTGTGGAACCTGTGTGTGGAGCAGCAGCCGTGGTGGAACCCGCGGTGTGGCCCCGCTCCCGGTTACGCCGAGTGGAACCGGCAGTTGACCGCGGCGCGGGGCGCGTGTGACTGGCTGGCTGCTGGGAGTGTGATCGTGTAGCAGCAGGCGTTGCGGGATTTTGCCGCCGCGAGGGCGAACTTTTTCGGTGGTTCGCATCGGCGGCCGACGTGGCGTCGGCGCGGGCGGGGTGAGGGGTTCCGGATCGTCGCGGTCAGGTCGGGTGATGTGCGGCAGGTCAACCGCCGCTGGTCGCAGGTGCGGATCCCCAAGGTGGGCTGGGTCAGGTTTCGCCGTAGCCGCACCGTTCCGGATGCCAGGTCCTACCGGATCACGCGGGATCGTGCGGGTCGCTGGCATGTCGCGTTCGCCGCGGTGCCCGACCCGATTGGCGCCCCGGGGACCGGTGGGGTCGTCGGGGTCGACCGGGGTGTGGCGGTGTCGGCGGCGTTGAGCACCGGGGAGTTGCTGCGCTGCCCCGGGCTGCGCCCCGGTGAGGCGGCCCGACTGGTCCGGTTGCAGCGTCGCCTCGCCCGAGCCAGACGGGGATCGAAGCGGCGGGCCCGGTTGGTCGGGCAGATCGCCCGGGTGCAAGCCCGGGAGGTCGACCGGCGTAAGGACTGGGTCGAGAAGATCAATCCTGCGTGGACGTCGCAGACCTGCAACACCTGCGGGACCCGGGATCGGGCGGCGCGGGAGAGTCAAGCCGTCTGCCGCTGCCGCTGCCGGGGCTGCGGGCAGCAGGCGCACGCGGACGTGAACGCGGCACGCAACAGCGTCCTGGGGCATCAGTGGGCAACCACGTGGGTGACTGCGCGGGGAGGCGACGCCAACAGGCGGCCTGCGAACCGCGAACCCCAACACTGCACACATCCTCTCCTGGCGGACGGGTAGATGTTGGAATCCCCCGCGTTCACGCCGAGGAGGATGTCAATCGGCCGCCGCGCGCACCGGTGACGGTAGCCTGAGGAACACCGCCAGGTCACGGGAGGTCGAGGTCGACGCCGACCAGGGAAACGATGCGGTGGACAGGCCGTGGAGCGAAAAATGGTCACGGACCGGTGGTTACACCGTCGCGTATCCCGACGCGGGCACAGCCGTCGCGACGGCAGCCGACGACGAGTCGCCGGACCTGCCGGCGCAACCGTCGGACTCGTTGGACTCGCCGGAGCGAGTCACCGCGACCCGTCGGACCCGCACCACCCGGCGCTGGCGCCCCGGTCGCCGTGCCGGGATCGTGTTCATCGTCCTGGTGGCGCTCGTCGCGCAGTTCCTCGTCGCCGACCGAGTCGCCGTCGCGTTCGCGAAACGGGAGATGGCCAGCCAGATCCGCAGCGGCGCCCTGGCCGACCTGCCGTGTGACACCCCCCCGCCGACGGTTTCCGACGTCAGCATCGGCGGCTTCCCGTTCCTCACCCAGGTGCTGACCGGATCATTCTCCGACGTCGGCATGACCATGACCGGCCTGCCCACGACCGGCCCCCGCATCGAGCGGATCAGCGCACACGTCCGCGGCGTCCACGTCCCGATCTTCAGGCTCGCCACCGGCGGCGACGGCACCATCCGCATCGACGACATGAGGGCGGCGGTCCACATGACGTACGCCGACCTGAACGCCTTCCTCCGCACCCAGCCCGGCCGGGTGCACATCACCCCGGTCGACGGTGGGCGCCGCCTGGAGATCACCGCGACCGCGAACCTCCCGCTGCTCGGTGACCAGCAGGTCGGCGGCGTGACCACCTTCGCCGTCCACGACAACAAGGTCACGCTGGTGCCGTCGGAGATCTCGCTGAGCGGACTGTTCAACCTGACGCTCCCGCTCGGCAACCTCGGCAGCTACGTGCCGCAGATCCCGATTCCCGTCGGTGACCTGCCCTTCAAGCTGACCGTCACCAACGCCTCGACCGACGCCACGGGTCTGTCGCTCGCCGCGACCGCGACGAACATCGAAGTCTCGACGGCCGACCAGAAGCCCTGCCGCCCCACCGGCAGCTGACCCCTGGGCGAGTCGGACCACCGCGGTCAGGTGTTGAAGGGGGAACGGTCGGGGGCCTCGGCGTGGCGCGGTCGGGGGGAACGCGGTCGGGTGGCCCGGTGTGGGGAGCGGCGGGCGCCGTCACGGGAATGGCCGCCATCGTGGGCCTGATCGGTCTCCTGGCTGTGTCGGCCCTCGCGGGAATGGCCACCGTCGGTCGGGTGAGTTCCCTCCCGGCGGCGGCCGGTGGACCGCGCCGGCAACTCCGCCCGCGCGGATCCCGCGGACACCGCGGGCTCGGATCCTGGCCGTTCGGACGAGTCCTGCGGCGCCTGCTGGGCCGTCTCCGCTCCCGCGCCCGGGGCGGTGCCGGGCGCGGCGGCACGCGCGTCGCCGGGGTCCTCGCGCCCGTCGATGGCGCGCCCGTCGGTGGTGCTGCTGACGTCGGTGCTGCTGGTGTCGGTGCTGCTGACGTCGGCTGTCGGGGAGGGCAGGTGCGGGCGGCGTCCGGGGAACGAGGGCCGGGGGAGCAGGGCCTCGGCGCGCAGGGCGGCGAACAGGACGCGGGGAAGGTCGCGGGTGGTCGGGTAGCAGCCGTAGCGGGGCTGCCAGTCAGGGTCGAACTTGGCGTTGAAGCGGTAGATCGACTCGATCCGGAACCTGCGGGACGCCGCGAGCAGCAACCCGCGCCACAGCCGCAGTGCGGGGGTCGCGCCCAGCCGTTCCCCGTGGGCCAGGGCGGCGCGGAAGGGGGCGAAGGTCAGCGACACCCGGGTGACGCCCAGCCGGTCGGCCTCGCGCAGCAGGGCCACGACCATGAACTCGGTCAGCCCGTTCGCGGCGGTCCGGTCGCGGCGCACGGCGTCCAGGGACAGGCCGCCCGGCCCCCAGGGCAGGAAGGTCAGCAGGCCGCGCAGCCGGCCGCCCTGGAACGCCCGGACGATCACGCAGTCGGCGTCCTCGGGCGCGCCGACGCGACCCAGCGCCATGGAGAAGCCGCGTTCGGTGCCGCAGGAACGCCAGGCCGCCGCCCGGTCCGCCAGCGCCGCCCGCTCGGCCGGATTCAGCTCCGTGGCCCGGTCGATCCGGGCGGTGTAGCCGGCGCGCTCGACCCGCGCCACCGCCTGCCGCACGCCACGCATCGCCCGCCCGTCCAGGCTGAACGCCGCGGTCCGCACGACCGCCTCGTCGCCGAGCTCCAGCACCCGCAGGCCCGCCCGCTGGTAGGCGCGCCCGCCGTCCGGCCCGCAGCCGAGCACCGCCGGAACCCAGGCGTGGGCGGCGGCGAGGTCGAGGAACGGACGGATCACCCCGGGCCACGCCTCCGGATCGCCGATCGGGTCGCCGGCGGCCAGCGCGACCCCGCCGACGACCCGGTAGCTGATCGCTGCCTTCCCCGACGGCGACCACAGCACGCTGCGGTCGCGGCGCAGCGCCACGTAGCCCAGCGAGTCCCGTCCGCCGTGGCGGGCCAGCAGCGCCCGCAGCGCGGTCTCGTCGGCCACGGTCAGCGCGGCGACCGGGGCGGCCGGGCGTAACGCGAGGTAGCCGGGGACGGCGACGGTGAGCGCGCCGAGGGCGAGCAGGACCGCCGCGACAAGGTCGCCGTCGCCCGGACCGAACCGAACCGGTCCGGTCACCCCGACGAGGCCCGCCAGCACGTGCTCCAGCCGCGCCGCGAGGCCGCCGCCGCCGTGGCGGAACCGGATGACGGAGAGCCCGACGATCAGGTCCGCGGTTCCCAGCGCGGCGAGAGCGCCGAGGGCCCGCCACCTGGTCCGTGGGTCACCGGCGGCCGGGAAGTGGCGCCGGGCGGCGACCAGGACGGCGAACGGGACGAGGTCGATGGCCGCGGGAACCACCGCGAGGCCGCGGGCGAGGTCCAGCAGCACGGCCGCGCCGGACAGCGCCACCGCCGCGCGCCAGGCCCGGCGCTTGCGCCGGCGCAGACCGTGGGCCAGACCGACGAGCAGCAGGCCTACGCCCACGCTGGTGCCGGTGGCGGCCTGCGTCACCACCCCGGGGATCAGCCGGCCGAGCCAGGTCCACCGGGTCGGCCGGTGGCTGATCGCGCCGATGACGTCGACGAGCCCGACGAGGGCGGTCAGCGTCGCGATCAGGGCAGGTCCGGGCAGGCGCCTGCCGGTCGGGGCGGTCGCCGCCGTCCCATTCTTGCGACGCGTCACGAGGTAGGCGCTCCAAGCTACGAACCGGGGTCATGGGCGGCCCGGGCGAGGTCCGGGACCGCCGGCACGGTACCTCCCCGGCGTACCTGGCGGTCCGGCGGTTCGCCAACTTTTGGGCGCGGCTACGGATCGTCGTCCCGCCGGCGGGCCGCGGCTGTGCACATGCGCGGAAAAGCCGGGTTGCCTGGCGAACGCGCTGCCGCATGACGACCGTCGCCAACGTCCGCCCGACAGATTCCCGTCGGGCATATCGAGGAGCGGGCTATCAGGGGACGAGAATGCTCTTTCCGACGGTGGTGCGATCCTCGGCGTTCCGGTGCGCGGCAGCCGCCTGCGACAGCGGCAGAACGCTGCCGATGATCGGCCGCAGCGCGTCGCCGCCACCCAGGGTGAACGCCTGTTTCCGCAGTTGGGTGAGCCGGTGCGCAGGCAGCGCAGGCGAGGCGAAGCCGATGACCGACACCCCCCGGTGGTGCACGGCGAGCGGGTCGAGGCGCGGTGGCTGCCCGCTGGTCGTCCCATAGATCACCATCCGGCCGTGCCCCGGCGTCAACAGGTCGAACGCCGCCCGCGAGGCCACTCCGCCGAGGCATTCGAACACCACCGAGACGCCACTGTCCGCGGCCTCGCCGACGCGCCGGTGCCAGTCCGGCGTGTCGTGGTCGATCGCGACGTCCGCGCCGAGCTCCCGGGCCAGCGCGAGTTTCCGTGCGCCCCGGGCGGTGGCGATCACCAGTGCGCCCGCGCGGGCGGCCAACTGCACCAGCAGGCTGCCCACACCGCTCGTCGCGGCCTCGACCAGCACCGTGTCCGCCGGGCCGAGGCCCGCCGCCGCCACCACACCCACCGCGGTCGAGCCCTGCCCGAACAGCGCGAGGGCCGTCGGGTCGTCGAATGCCTCGGGTCGCCGCAGCACCGAGGCCGCGGGCACCACGGCGAGCTCCGCGTAGCCACCGTGGGACGTCGCGCCGACGACGTGGCGACCGACAGCCTCCGGGTCGACGCCATGGCCGACGCCGACAACGGTGCCCGCGACCTCGAACCCCGGTGCGAAGGGCAGCGGCAGATCGGGCAGTGCGTCGCGCATCAGCCCGGCCCGGATCTGGACGTCAGCGAATCCGATCCCCGCGGCGGTGACCCGGACGAGCATCTCGCCGGGACCCGGCCGCGGATCGGCGATCTCCTCGACCCGCAGGACCTCGGGTGGACCATACTCGTGAAAGCGGACGGCCTGCATTGTTCATCTCCTCGCGTCCGGCTGTGTGCCGCCGACACCGCCTGATCGGGGCGGCGCGGACGCGAAGGTAACCCGTGAAACACTGGTTACTGCAAAGATAGTCGAACACCGCGAGGATACCGATGGAACCACTGAGCATGGAACCACTGAGCCCGGACATGTTCCACCCGGCCTGCCCCAGCGGCGCCATGCCGATCCGCATCGGCGACAAATGGGCGGCCATGGTCATCGTCTGCCTGGAGCAGGGCCCCCGCCGATTCTCCGAGCTCCGCGTGCCGATGCACGTCGCCACCCCCAAGGTGCTCACCCAGACCCTGCGGGCGCTCGAACGCGACGGCATGATCACTCGTACCATCCACGCGGAGGTACCCCCGCGGGTCGAGTACGAGCTGACGTCGCTGGGCCGTAGCCTTCTCGACCTCATCGCGGCCGGCCGCCGCTGGGCCGACGAACACCTGCCCAGCCTGCTTGCTGCCCGCAACAGCTACGCCGAACGCACGGGCGTCGTCGGTGGGGGCGGCTCGGTGTCGACCGGACCATGAGGCGCTGACGCCCGCCTCACGTGGCGGTTGCGCGGCGACCGATCCCCGTCGGGAGTGAACGCGACGGAAAAAGAATCGGCGTGACGGTGCCCGGCTGGTCGAGGGTGTGGTTGGCGGGCCCGTCGTCCTGGTCGGGGCTGGTGAGCAGGAGTTCGGCGGTGACGTATCCGAGCCGGCGGCCATCCCGGCCGCGGACGACGACGATTCCCCCAGGATCGCGGGCGAGGGTGCGCCTGACGGCGTCGAGCGGGGCGTCCGGAGGCACGAAGTCCGCCGGATGAATCAGGCCGGTGATTCGCTCGATCGACGGGGAGCCCTGCGTGGCGGCGAGCCGCTGCGCGAGGTCGGACAGGCGGATGACGCCGACGAGTTCGGAACCCGCCTCCACCGCGGCCACGTGGGCCTCGGCGGCGAAAATCCGTTCCAGCGCCGCATGCACGGTCGTTCCGGCGGTGATCACCGGAACGGGGACGTCGTTGCGCATGACGTCGGCGACCGTTCTCGCGGCGGGCCGACTGACGCGGTCGATCCGTCGGATCTGCTGATCGATCGGCTGGAGATCGCGGGCCGGCGGAACCAGCACAAAACGGGAGTCGAACGTACATGCCGCCCCAACGGCTGCCATCTCCTCCGCCCAAACGACGTGCATGGAAGGTCTGTCCGCGTGGGGTCGGAAGGAGCGTGCCCTGGATGCCCGTACCCGGAGTAGAGAAAATCCTTGGAGATCGACCGGAAGAAACGTCGCGGCAGAGTAACGGAACCACAGGCCGAGATCGTCGCGGACATCGGGACAGTGCTCCACCCCGCCGGGGTTGACCAGCCGTCCGGCCAGCGCCGCCTCGATCCAGGACGTCCACCGGGATGCCGGCAGAAGTTCCGGCGCGCCTTCCCTTTCTGGCCGCGGATGGCCGGCAGAGAGGAGTAGATCGTCCGGGCCGCCTGCGGCCGAGGTCTGCTCGGTCCGGTCCGGTGCGGTGAACTGCCCGCTTGTACCGCCTGTACCGCCTGTACCGCCGGGTCGGGGGGTGTCGGAGCCGGCCTCGGCGGTGACAGCGTCGGCAGCGCGGTCCGCCAGGAGGCGGGCGAGGTGGTCCTCGGCCTCGCCGACGCCGGCGTCGGCGGCAAGGCGAAGCAGTGGCTCGGCTGCATGGTCGTCGCCGGCCGCGAGATGTTCGAGTGCCTGGGCGTAGAGGGCGTCCTCGACGTCGAGGAGATCGGCGAGGCGCTGGATGCGGCGGCGTTCCCGCGGGTCCTCGTCGGCACCCTGCATGATCTCGGCGAAAGTCCGCCCGGAATCCCCGCCGGTCGGCTCTGCGGGGTCGGCAAGGGTCCTCAGCAGAGATTCGACGTCCATCAGATGGTGCCCTCCTCCCGAGTTTCCCCGGAGCTCTCCACGAACTTCTTCATGTTCTTCTTGGCGTCACTGCACTGCGACTTCACGGTGCCGACGGAGATCTGGAGCACCTCCGCCGTCTCGGCCTCGCTGAATCCCACCACGACCCGCAGCCAGAGCACCTGCCGTTGTCGCAGTGGAAGGCGGTGCACGAGCGCGAGCGCGGCCTGCCGGCCGTCCGGATCGACCGCCCCTTCCACCGGGTCTGGGAGTGCCTGAAGATAGTCGGCCGGATCACCGGGAAGTGATCGGTCGCGCCGCTCCTTCAGGAGCTTCCACGCCAGGCGGCTGGCGATGCGGTACCAGTAGGTCCGGACCATCTCCGGGCGGTCGAGACTCGCATACCTGCGGGCCACGATCAGGATGCTGTCCTGGATGACATCGTCGACGTCGGGTTCGGGGCAGCCGACGGAGAGCAGATACCCGCGAAGCCGGGCGGCGTTGTCGTCGAAGAGTTTCTCCACCTCACTCGGCCACACACTCGGAAAGGACAGGGCCCGAGATCGCTCGGGCAGGCCGCTCACCGCGGCGCTCCGGCTGCCTGCGGCGAAGCGTCGCCGCCGGGTTCGTGCGTCGTCGTCATCCTGCTGGGGCCTCCGTTCCCGCTGCTTCGCGGTTGTGCCACTGCCTGCACAGAGCACCGCGGAGCGGAGAAGGTTGGGCCGCGTCGAAAGAAATATTCGGAGACGTCGTAGTCAGATCATCCAACCACGCCTGGCCCGGGTCACCGGCGCGGCGCCCGAGCCAGGCATACGCACTGGTCAGATGGGCAAACCAGGAAGATTCGCGACCCACTCCCAGAAGCACCCGGCCGGATAGGCCGCGAAGGCGCCCGCGATTCCCGCGACGACGGCGCTGCCGACGAACCGGACGACCCGGCGCGTCAGCCGGAGCCCGCGACGTTCTGGCCGTTCTGGCCGAGCCGCCCGTTCTGGCTGAGCGGGCCGAGCGGGCCGGTGCGGCGGAACCTGCCTGACCGGAACGGCGGCCGTGGACGGGACTCGATGCTCCTGCGGACGCGGGGTGGTGACCGGGTGGGCAGCTGCCATGGGCGAGACCTCTCCAGGCGGGAACGGATGCCGGGCCTCGCCATGCCGGCATGCGGCGGTCCGGACGCGAGAACCCGGGAGCCGAACGGGCGCCATGTTCCTGCGGCGGGGTCAAAGGCGCCACCGGCTCCATTCCTACAGAGGACCCGCCGGCCCCGAAAGGTTGGGCCCGCGCTACGGCGCCAGCGCGTTCACGCTTCAGGAGAGTCCGCGCTGGGACCCGGATGCGATGTCACCTCTGTCAAGTTGCCCACGCCGGCATCCAGATCCTGGTTTGGCACCGCCTGGGTCGGATCGAGCGGAGGTGATGGTGGAGTGTGGCGAGCGCCCAATACCAGGAACTTAGGTTCTGATCGTGTAGGTTCGAGGGGTGCCGAGACGCGGTCAGGTGAAGGAGAAGCCCGAGGACCGGTTGGTGGACCGGGTCGGGCTGGNGGTGCTGGCGGCGCAGTTCCCGGACGCGCTGGTCGACCGGGTGGTCACCGAGACCGGTCGTCGCGAGAAGCGGACGCGGGACCTGCCCGCGGCGCTGATGGTCCGGTACGTGGTCGCGTTGGCGTTGTTCCCCTCGGATGGCTACGACGAGGTGATGCGGCAGGTGAAGGTCGCCGACGACTGGCTGGCAGACAGTGCCGGGCCGGTGAAGGTGCCGGCGACCACGGCGATCACGAAGGCGCGGGACCGGCTCGGGGT
>NZ_JYFN01000025.1 GCF_000948395.1 Frankia torreyi
AGGGTCTTCACGCCGGGTCCGGCGTCGGGGATTCCGGCGGGGGGTGCGACGGCGGCGGCGCCGGCGCGGGCGAGGCCGGGGACGGCGGTGTCGACGGNCAGGTGNGCGAGCGCGGCGAGTTCGCCGACGCTGACGAGGTCGCCGCGGCGCAGCCGGCGGGCGGCCAGCAGCCGGGACGGGTCGGGGAGTCTGAGCCGGCGCAGATGGTTGTGGCCGGCGTACAGGGCGTAGGCAGTGGCCAGCGCGTGAGCGCGGCCCCGCAACGCCGCCCGCACCTGCAGGGTCTGCTGCGGGTCGGCCGGTGCACCCTGGGCGGCACTGTAGGCGACACGCACCTCGAAGCGGGGGCCGAGGGCTTTCTGGGCGATCGCCCGGGACTCGGCCGCGTCTTCCGGTGGTGTCGGGCCGACACGCAGGGTGCCCGACGGCCGGGAGCTGTGCGGGATGACCAGGTCGAGGAGGACCGCCCACGGGCGGGGGTTGGTCCGCTGTCCGCGGTGGCGGGCGGCGGCGCGGCGCGCCTGGGCGAGCCGGCGGCCGGTGACCGGACGGGCAAGGATCTGCACCGCGGCGGTCTCGTCGTCGTCCAGTTCCCCCGCGGCGCCCAGCAGGCTTCGTACCGGATCTCCCGGTGGTTCGGCGCGCAGCGGCAGCACGTCCGCGCGGCCCAGCCGCAGCACACCTCCCTCCGCCAGCAGCCCCCTTTTGCCGACGTGCGCGGCGGGGTCGGCGGGGGGCAGCGGGTCGACGGCGGGGCGCAGGGTCGTGGTGCGGGCGCCGGGCCAGGCGGCCTGCACCGCCCGTTCCACCAGCCCCGGCGGCACGGCCCCGGGCACCCACAGGCGAAACGCGGTGCCGGTGCGGTGGGCGACGATTTCGAAGGCGAGGTAGGGCTGGCCGTGGCGTAGTCGGGCCCAGAAGGGGCGGAGCAGTCCGCTCATCTGCGACCAGAACACTCCGGCCGCGTCGGGGTGGACCTCGGGGGGCATGAGGATTTCCACGGTGCGGGCGTCGGCGATCAGCGCGGCGTCCCGCGCGGCCCGCAGACGCCGCCAGGTCAGCGCCGCGGCCAGGACGAGCACGACCATGGGCAGACCGGCGGGCAGCCCCCACACGGCGAGCAGACGCGCCACGGCGTGCCCGAGAGCGGACGGACTGGCCAGCCACCCCACCGGCGCCCCAAGCGCGGGCGGCGGCGGGGGTGGTGGCGGGGAGTGTGGGGACAGGTCAAACGTCATCGACGAATCCCTTGACGTGATCGGGGAGGCATCGGCCGTGGGGCGCGACGCCCTGGGCTGCGCGAACGGCGCGGGGAAGGAGACTTCGGGTGACCGGGTGACCGCTGGTCAGAGCGGGTCGGCGTCGTCCGCCGGGGTGAGCGGGCGGCGGGCCTCGGTGTGCACGGGGCCCACCTCGGCGGCGGTCGCGGGGTGGGTGTGCCGGCGGGCGAGGTCCACCGGGTCTGTGGTGATCAGCTCGTGTTCGCGGGGGCTGGCCTGCGCCCGGAACAGCGCCCTGCGTCCCGCGGCGACGAGCAGCGCGTCCCCGGGGCGGGCGGCGAGCAGNTGCCGGTGCGGTGGGCGACGATTTCGAAGGCGAGGTAGGGCTGGCCGTGGCGTAGTCGGGCCCAGAAGGGGCGGAGCAGTCCGCTCATCTGCGACCAGAACACTCCGGCCGCGTCGGGGTGGACCTCGGGGGGCATGAGGATTTCCACGGTGCGGGCGTCGGCGATCAGCGCGGCGTCCCGCGCGGCCCGCAGACGCCGCCAGGTCAGCGCCGCGGCCAGGACGAGCACGACCATGGGCAGACCGGCGGGCAGCCCCCACACGGCGAGCAGACGCGCCACGGCGTGCCCGAGAGCGGACGGACTGGCCAGCCACCCCACCGGCGCCCCAAGCGCGGGCGGCGGCGGGGGTGGTGGCGGGGAGTGTGGGGACAGGTCAAACGTCATCGACGAATCCCTTGACGTGATCGGGGAGGCATCGGCCGTGGGGCGCGACGCCCTGGGCTGCGCGAACGGCGCGGGGAAGGAGACTTCGGGTGACCGGGTGACCGCTGGTCAGAGCGGGTCGGCGTCGTCCGCCGGGGTGAGCGGGCGGCGGGCCTCGGTGTGCACGGGGCCCACCTCGGCGGCGGTCGCGGGGTGGGTGTGCCGGCGGGCGAGGTCCACCGGGTCTGTGGTGATCAGCTCGTGTTCGCGGGGGCTGGCCTGCGCCCGGAACAGCGCCCTGCGTCCCGCGGCGACGAGCAGCGCGTCCCCGGGGCGGGCGGCGAGCAGTGCGGCGGTCTCGCCGTCGCTCAGCCCGCATGCCGCCTGCACGGCTGCGGCGGCGGAGCCGTCCTGACGCAGGAGGAGTTTGGTGGCGGCGTTCGCGATGATCGCGCGGCCTTCGTCGGTGCCGAGCAGGTCGCCGCTGTCCTGGGTGACCAGCGCGAGGCCGGCCCACCATTTCCGGGCGGCCTTGGCGAGGCGGACGAGGAACCGGGCGCCGGCCGGGTGGGCCATGAGCAGCCATGCCTCGTCGACGACCACGAGACGCCGCCGCCGCCGTGTGGGGTCGGCGACCTGCCGCCAGATCGCGTCCAGCACGAGCAGGGTTCCTGCGGCGCGTAGTTCCTCGGGGAGGGCGCGCAGCGAGTAGATGACGAGATGACCCGTGGGCGTGGAGGTGGTGGGCCCGTCGAACAGGCCCCGGTGTGATCCGGTGACGAACGGCGCGAGGAGCCTGGCGAGCTGCTGGCCGGCCGGCTCGGCCTGCAGCGCGGCGGTGACGTCGGCGAGCAGGGGTGCGGGCCGATCCCAGGTGGCCGGGTCCTGGCTGATCCCGGCGTGGGCGTAGGCGGCGAGCAGCGCCCGGTCCAACGCCGCCCGTCCCACCGGATCCTCGACCGGCGAGCCGGCGAGCGTGGCGATGAAGGTGTGCGCGAACAGTATCCGCCGTGTCAGTAGCTCCGGGTCGCTGCGGCCGTGGGCGGGCAGGTCCAGCGGGTTGAGGCGTACCCCTGGCGCGCCCAGGGACAGCTGTGTGCCGCCGACCGCGGTGGCCAGCGGTGCGTACTCGTCCTCGGGGTCGATCACATGTGCCTCGACGCCCTGGGCGAGACTCCGCACCACGTCGATCTTGGTGAGATAGGACTTTCCCGCGCCGGAGGTCGCCAGCGTGACGGAGTTGTAGTTCGCCCCGGCCCACCGGTCGTGCGCCACGACCCCGGTCGAGGACAGGTTCGGCCCGTAGACCACCGGTGCCGCGCCGGGGCGCAGCGGGTCGGGTAGCGCCACATCGGCGCTGGTGAAGGGGAATCCGGCGGCGACCGCGGCGGTGTCCATGGTGCGGGTTGCCTGAAGCAGGTCCTCGGCGAGGGGCAGGGTGGTCGCCCAGCCGGCGAGCATGCGGTAGCGGGCGGGGTGGACGGTCAGCAGGAGGCTGTGGGCGAGCGCGGTGACCCGTTCGACGTCCTCTGCCAGCTCGCCCACGCTGTCGGCGTGGACGGTGAGATACAGGCCGGTGGTGAACAGGCGGGCCTCGCCGCGGGCGAGACGGCCCGCGAGGTCCGCGGCATCATCAGCGGCCGCGTCAATCTCGGGGTCGTCGAGGCGACCGGCCGCGGCGGCCAGGCGCCGCCCTGACTCCAACCGGCCCCGCTGACGGCGCAGCCGGGCCGCGCCCACCGCGGCGGGGGTGGGCTGCAGATGCCAGGCCACGTCGAGGCGGCCCGGGTAGGCCAGCAGCGGCTCGAGCCAGCCGGTGGCGACCTCCCGGGGATAGCCGCTGACCAGCAGCGTCGCCGCGCACACCCCGCCGACCTGCACATGGTCCGCGGCCACGTGCAAGCTCGGGGTGAACAGCGCCGGTCCAACCAGCCGGGACGCGTCGCGCCCGGCGCGGCCCAGGCGTGCCCGGCGGCTCATCGGTCGGTTCCCGCCGCGCGCACGACACCGGAGGCGGTGACCCCGTCGGGTGGCACGGGCAGGTCGGGGTGGGCGGCGGTGGCCAGCAGCCGGCCGAGCGCCTCGCTGTCGAGGACCCGGACCCCGACGCCGGCGGTGGCCAGCACCCCGGCCGCGTCCTCCAGCTGCCGCAGTGCCTGGCCGGCGGCGGCGTCCCGACCGCCCCGCCCGGCGGGCACGGGCCGCCGTGCGGTGAGCAGGATCTGCCGGGCGCGCAACGCCCGACCCCGGCCAAGGTCGGCCAGGAACGCCGCCTGCTCCGCGGCCGCTTCCGCGAGCGCCGGATGGGCGTGCCGGCGGGCGTGCTCGTTCATCGCGTCGACGTAGTCGGTCAGGTCGAGGGGCACCGTGCGGACGGTGATCTGCAGCGGCCCGTGCAGCGCGTTGAGCAGGCGGGCGAACGCGGTCACCTTCGCCGCCCGTTCCTGCCCGGTCGCGATCGTGATGTTGGTGGCGTCGACCTCGGCGATCACGGCGACGGCGTCACCAAGGTCCACCACCCCCGCGCCGCCGCCCGCAGCGGTGTCGATGCCCGTCGCCAGGGGGCGGGCGGCCACGGGCTCCGGATGGGCGCCGGGCACGTTGGGAACCCAGCCCGGCACGGCGGGCGGCCCGCCTGTGGGCAGCGCGGTCTGCACCGGTGGGGTGCGCCGGTGGGCGAGGGCAGCGGNGGCGTAGCGGTCCAACGGCAGGCCGCCGCGCTGGCCGAGCGCGACGGCAACGCCGACGGCGACCAGCGGGCCGCACAACAGGATCACCACCGGCGTCGGCAGGTAGGGCCGGGCGACCCAGAACACCGCGGCGGCGAGCAGCAGCGGCGGTACGAGGACCGTGAGCTGACGGGCGGTCAACCCGGCGAGGATCTGATCCGGCCGGTCCACATCCGCCGGTATCCGAGTCCGACCTTCGGCAGAAGACAACGACATGAGGTGACTCCCCAAGGGGCGCGAAAGGAGAAGGAGAGAAAAGAGGGTTCCGGGAGGGATCTTCTCAACGTCGGAGGAAACTGAATGTCTCCTGAGACGGACGCGGAGCGTCAGAGGCCGACGGCTTTCATACCGGCGCGCAGCGCCTTGTATTTCACGATCGTCAGCACGGTGGAGGGGCCGCCGGTGCTGGCGAGCACCATCCGGGTGATCCANGCTTCCAGGCGCAGCGCGAGAACGAAGATGCCGCANCACAGCAGGATGTTGAGCAGGCTGCCGCTGTTGGGTGCGAGCGTGTGACCGGGGTCCGCGAGCAGGACCCGCAGCCCTACCAGCAGCAGCAGGGCATGGCTGACCTGCACGGCCAGGGCACCGGCCAGTGCCCGCCACCACAGCCGGGCCAACCCCGCGGTCTGCGGCAGCCCGTGCCAGATCAGCATCAACGGCGCGGCGACCGCGAGCATCATCAGTACCAGCAGCCGCACCGCCCAGCCGACGACGAGCGCGATCGCCATCGCCGCGACACACAGCAGAATCAGCACGATAAACGGCGCGGCCTTGTTCACCCGCAGCGTGGTCGTCAACACGGCGCCGATACCGTCCGCGGTGATTTTCTGTCCGGCCAGTGCCTTCGACAGACCGTTGGACAGGCTGATCGCGAGGCTCATCAGCGGCAGNCTCAGNTGCGCCATNNCGAATCCGACGACCAGGCGGGGGCCGAGGTCCTTCGCGGTCGTGCGGGTCTGCAGGGTGTCGTGGGCCATGGCGAGCATGCCGGCGGCGGTGAGCACGAGGAGCATGAGGCTGTCGGCGATCGCGATGTTGTCCCACCACATCTGGCGGATGGCGGGGCGTGTCGTGACGTCCTCGGTGGCCAGCACGGTGGCGCCGAGCAGTTTCATGACCGGCGCCAACGCGCCCTCGGCCAGGCCCGCCAGCCANCCGTTGATCGCGTCGGCGATCTTTCCGGGGATGTCGGTCAGCCCGCGCAGGAAGCCGGGGACCAGACTGAACCCCCCGCCGCCGCCGGCATTGGGGTCCGGGGAGGGGCCGGGTGAGGGCTGCGGGGTGACCGTCGGGCTCGGCGTGGTCGACGGCGTGAAGGGGGTCGCCGCCGGGGCCTGCGGCTGCGGGCTCGCGGCCGGCGGCGCCGGCAGCGGGTCGGCCACGGACGGCGTCGGCCCGGGGCTGACCGTCGGGGCCTGGGGTGTCGGGCTGGCGGCCGGTGGCGCCGGAGTTGTCGCGGCGGGGGTGGCGGCGAGCGCCGGGGACGCCGCGCCGGTCAGCCCGCCGAGCAGCCCGGCCATCGCACTCACCGTCACGATCCGCCGCCAGGCTGTGCCGCCGCGGCGGTGGATCTCCGGCGCTCGCCGTCGCATCAGCCGCCGACCACGGAGCGCAGCGCGGTCAGCAGGACCGGTGCCAGGATCGCCAGCGCGTAGCCGATCCCGGCGGCCTTGAACGACCCTTTCGCCCGTTCGACCTCCGCGGGGTCGCCGTTGGCGCCCATGTAGCGCAGGCCGCCGACGGAGGCGAACAGGGTCGCGGCGCCGGCGAGGATCCCTATCAGCCAGTTCCGCATGTTGGTGATCACCTGGTTGAGGTCGGTCACCGCCGGCACCGGCGCCGGCGGGGGTGCTGCGGGCCCGGCCGCGTGCGCCACGCCCGCGGCGAGCAGCACCGCCCCGATCACCGCGAGCACCGTGACCACGCCGACGACCAGACGCAGGCCCCGGGCCGGTGGCGCGCCGTGCCGGTCGAGCCGGCCGTCGCCGCGGTGTTCACCGTCGAGGGTGACCAGGACGAGGGCCAGGACGCCGCCGGCCGCGAGTTGCACCAGCCCCGCCGTGCCCCACACCCGCACCGGCACCACGGCTCCGCCCACCCGGCGGGTCAGCAGCGACAGTCCCACCGCCGCACCCGCCGCCGCGGCAGCCAGCAGCAGCCCTGCGACCCCCCGCAGCAGCCGGTGGGCCCACCTCGGTGCGGCGTCGTAGCGGCCCCGCGCCGCCGCGGTGATCCGCGCCGCGCCGCGGCGCACCACCTCGAGGCTGCGGGCGACGGCCAGAACCGGCGGGGAGACCGGGCGGCTCATCGGCTTGCTCCCGGCTGACGCGGACCCAGCTCGCCGGCGAGGACCGCGTGCAGCAGCCGTTCGTGGGCGACCGACAGCCGCAGCGCCCACTCCTCACCCGGCGTCACCGTCGCCGCGGACAGCACCGCCGGAGTCGCGCCCTGGCGGGCGGAGAGAACCAGCTTCGCCTCCGCGCCGCTGAGCACCCCGACGCGGACCGACTGGGCGAGCAGCCAGCGCAGCCCCGCACCCCACGGCCGCGGCGGCCAGGCCGCCGCCACCGGCACGCACGTCCCCACCGGCAGCCGGGGGAACTGCGCGCACGCGAAGGCCAGCCCGGCGCGGTAGCCGCCCCACACCAGCCGGTGTTCCACCCCGAGGCCCGACTCGCTGGCCCGCAGCGCCTCCAGGAAACCGGTGAGCACCTCACCGTCGAGATCCGCCCGCAGACCGGGGCGGCCTTCGGCCAACGCGGCGGAGAGGTGCCGCAGCATCGGTAGCGCGACCCCCACCGCCGCGACCAGCCAGCCTTCCTCGTCCTGGCGCTCTGCGATGTCCCGCCATACCGCCGCCCGCGCCCGCGCCGAGAACGCGGTGTCACCGAGAAGCGTCTGCAGTTCGACGATTCCCACCGGACGCTGCGGCAGCTCCTCGTGGACGTCACGGCCCTCGAGAACGCACAGGCCGCGTTCGGCTACCTCCGCGAAAGCGACGCCGGCGAGATCCAACGCCGTCGATTCTCCGCGTGCCGGATATCCGTTCACTGGTCTCCCTCGCTGTTCGTCAGAAAACGTGCGAGACCAGAACATCAAAAGCACCTGGCGAAACCGCTGACACCGTTGTCGAAATCCCTGACAGCGGCCTCCGTCATACGCAGGACGGGGGCCGGCCGGACCTGTCAGAAAGGCGCCCGTGCCAGCGGTTATCCCGCCGGACTGCCCGGGACGGAGGTATGGAGGGGCGGTTTTTTTCTTCGCTGGCACCGTAGGAATGTCAGCCGGTCCGCCAGCGACCTGTCAGGCGCTGTGGTCACCCCGTCGGTTGTGACGGAATCGGGGTGTCAGCGGCTCCGTCAGGACTGTCAGGGAAAAAGCCAGACGTTCGGGGTTTCCTCGGAACTGCCTCTCACCGGCCCGCCGCCGGTCCGAGACAACCTCCGCTGCTTTCCCCGAAGGAGACATGGCTGTGCCGTTCACATCGGGCACCACCGATCCCGGCCGCGAACCGGTCCCTCTCACCGTATGGACCACCCGCACCCAGGACGACGAACCCTTCTCCGAGGATGTTCTCGGTCGTGTTCTTGACGCCTACAGCCGTCGCGGTGACCTGGTCCTGTCCACCACCAGCGTCCCGCCCGCGGTCGGCGACCGGTGCATTACCGCCGGCCGACGTCACCGCACCGTGAACACCACCACCGAGGTGGACATCCTCACCGGCCACCGCCTGGACGCCGCCGCGCTCATCGTCGACCTGCACACGAGCACCGCCAGCCGCACCGTCCGCGCCGCTCTGTACGAGAAGATGGCCTTCTTGCTACGACCGGCCGGCATTCTTCTGATCGGGCTACCGCCCTCCATTCCCGACGGTGACCCTCTCACCGACACCGTCGCCGCCGCCCGCAGCGCCGGCCTGACCTACACCCAGCATCTCCTCACCATCCGCATTCCCCTGCCCGCAGGCTTTCTCACCCCGCCCGCGGACTGGGATCCAGCCGGCGACCCGACCCTGCCCACGCCGCTGCCACCGCTGCGCGTGCATGCCGACATCGCCGTGTTCACCCGCCCCACGGTTCGGAGCAGCCGTTGACCGCGACCAACCCGACTCCGCGGCGGGCCTACAGCCTCATTCCCGCCGGCCAGCAACACCCCCGCACCCAGCGCACCGGCCGTTACACCCCCACCTCCACCCAGCACCCCGCGCGCATGCTGCCCGCGCTCGCCCGCCACCTCATCGCCACCTACAGCCAGCCCGGCGACACCATTCTTGACCCGATGTGCGGTATCGGCACCACACTGGTCGAAGCCGCGCACCTCGGCCGGCACAGCCTCGGGGTCGACCTGGAATCCCGCTGGATCTCCCTCGCCCGCGCCAACCTGCGCCTCGCCCGCCAGCAAGGCGCCCACGGAACCGGCCGGCTTTTCCGCGGCGACGCCCGCCACCTCGAGCAGGTCATTCCCGCCGACTATCACGGCAGGATCAGCCTGCTGCTCACCTCACCGCCCTACGGGCAGGCCACCCACGGCACCATCGCCCTCGCCCCCGGCCACGGCGTCCACAAAACCGACTACCGCTATTCCGACAGCCCCGCCAACCTGGCGAACACCGACCTCGACGGTCTCCTCGACGGCATCGCCGCCGTTCTCCGCAGCGCCCACCGGCTCCTTTCCCCCGGGGGCATCGTCGCGCTCGCGGTCCGTCCTTTCCGCCACGCCGGCGCGCTGGTCGACCTCCCCGGCGCCCTGGTCGACCTNGCCGACGAGACCGGCCTGCACCTGCACGCCCGCGCCGCGGCCCTGCTCGCCGCCGTCCGCCCCGACGGCACCCTCGTCCCCCGCGCGACGTTCTTTGCCCGGCACAACATCCGCGTCGCCCGCGCCGCCGGCCACCCCCTCCATCTGATCGCCCACGAGGACATCCTCCTGCTGCGCACCCCTACCAGACCCGGCTGACAGCGGCCGCGACCTGCGCGAACAGGCAGCGCCGCCGCGGGGACGATGTCCGGCGCCGGGCTGACAGTTCGTTGGCGAAAGCCCTGACAGTTCGTTGGCGAAGCCCCTGACACCCCTGCCGCCGGGCACGCCGCACGACCCGGCGGCAGGGACCGCCTCGGCACAGCCCCTACTCGGCGCCCGCCGCCCGCCGGCCGCGTGAGGGACCGTGACCGTCCCCCGGCTGAGCCCTCCAGGCCGCGTACTCCGCGCCATCTCCCTCCGCCCATACCCCCGCCCTGCGAGGACCTTTTGGAGGTCCTGTTGAAGGAATGGACCGACGCGGACATCCGCCGTCTCCCCGCCGTCGTTGATCTCGTCACCGCCGGCGAAATCCTCGGGATCGGTCGCACCCAAAGCTACCGGCTCGCTAAAGCCGGGAAGTTTCCCGTGAAGATTCTCCGGATTGGTAGCCGATACAAGGTGCCAACGTCCCTCATTCGTCGGCACCTGTCCGTCGACGAGACCTCCATCGAAGACGCTTGACGCGGGATTTCGATAGAGCATCAATTGTATTGATGGTCGTCGCCATCGACCATGCCGACGATGTGTCATGGTTTCCAGTTCGTATCGGCCATGAATTATGTTCTCTGCCTCGTCTCATGCTGTTCTCTCTGTCAAACGACTCCGCGGTCCTTTCGAGCATGTGAAGGAGTGCTAGGTGTGGCGTCAGAAGATTCGCGTCCATACCTGTAAGGGTGAGGTGGATCGTCGGCTCCCCAATCTGGGATTGAAAGGATTCTCTGCAGGGTGGAAATTGGTACTGAGAAAAGGTGTGGCTGCCGTGGTACGGACGGCCGTCAGCTCGGAAAACGCTGCCCCAAGCTCAAGAAGAAAGATCACGGAAGGTGGTCGTATCGGATCCAAGTCCCCGATGATCTGCGGCCGCTGGTAGGCCGAGGGCAGATTCGGGGCTCTGGATACGCCACCGAAGAAGACGCACGGACGGACGCCGAGAAGGAAGTCGTCAAGATCCGTGCAGGCCGGCAGCATATCGGCCAGTTGACTGTCGGTCAGTACCTGGACGCCTGGCTCGCGGGAAAGCGGCGACTTCGCCCCACAAGCCGCGGGGGCTATGAGAGTAACATCCGCCTCTATCTGCGCCCCCTGCTCGGGGAACTGCCCCTCAAGGGTCTCCGGAAGAGCCACATAGATCAGATGATCGCACGGCTTGAGGTCGAGGGATCCGCTCCCGTGGAAGGGGGCAACGGTGCGATGAGAAAGTCTCGACCACTCGCTCCGAAAACGATCCTCGAGATCTTCGCGACGCTGCGAGCCGCGCTCAATGATGCAGTGGTCGAACGGTTGATTGACTGGAATCCTGCTTTGGGTGTGGAGATGCCGGAACAAGATGAGGAGGAGGTTGAACCGTGGGAACCCGAGGAGGTCGGCCGATTCCTGGACGAGGCCGCTGACGACCGCCTGGCCGCCCTGTACGAGCTGATCGCCATTCACGGGGTACGTCGAGGGGAAGCCTGNGGGCTGGNCGACACGGACGTTGACGCGGAGGCGTCGAGGCTGACGATCTGCCGGCAGATCGTCGAGTCGCAGGGCCGCCTAGGCGTGTGGCCACCCAAGACGAAGTCGGGAAAGCGGCCACTCGATATCGATCCGATGATGCTCGAATCAATCACGGCACGCCAGCTCGAGCGCGATGCCGAGCGCGACGCGGTCGGACCGGCATGGAACAACGGCATCCTGCCTAACCAGCGCGGGGAATTGGTACAGCTCGTCGGACTGATCTTCACCCGCCTCGACGGGAGGCACCTCTCGCCGGCGTACGTCACGAGCCATATGCAGGTGATTGCCCGTCGGGTGGGGCTGTGCTGCCAACTCGTGCGCCCGGCCAAACGGGGCGCAAAGACGCTGACGGTCGGCAAGCGGTACCGGGCGCCAGAAGGTGTATGGACGGTTTACCGGGATCGGGAGCCGTGCGGGCAGGTGACGGTGATCGGCTGCACCCGACGTCGCGGCTCCGGCGCGGTGCTACACCTCGCAGAGGCGCTGCCGATCGACCTGGAGACCGGCACGGAGCTCGGCGAGAAGCTGCTGTCCCGCAAACGTCTTCATGATCTTCGGCACGGGAGCGCGAGCATCCAGATCGCCGAGGGCGTGGACATCACCCTCGTGTCCAAGCGGCTCGGCCATGCCTCCCCTGCGATCACCGGCCGCCTGTACGCGCACCTGCTGCGCTCGGCCGGAAGAGAGGTTGCTCAAACCACGGCGAGCGCCATCCCGCGTCGTGCAGTGCGGGCGGCGCGCCCACACGACGCCCACAACGATCAATAGTCATGATCCGCGTGTGTGGGACCTACTAACCATGCAGCTAACACGCCTGTCACGGGGTGGGCCGTCAGGGACTCGAACCCTGAACTCGCCGGTTAAAAGCCGGCTGCTCTGCCAATTGAGCTAACGGCCCCGCGGGGCGATCCTACCCGGGTGGGGTGTGGTCCTCGAAGCCGCCGGCCATGGGGGAGCCGGGCCGAGGCGCCATCCTGGTGCGACGCGGGTCACAGTGCGCCGGACCGTCGCTTCCGTCGATGATGGCGATCTACGACCTCACCTCCTGCTTTCCGGACGCGACACGCCACCCGGGACGAGTCGGGGGACGAGCATCCGCGAGCGTCGAGGAGCCCACGTGAGCGACATCAGCCCGGCCGCCCAGTCCGAACCGAACGCCGCGAGTGCGGGGCGCACGATCGTCTTCATCCACGGGCTGTGGCTGACGTCGGCGAGCTGGCAGCCGTGGATCGACCGGTTCGCCGCCCGCGGGCACACCGGTCTCGCCCCGGAATGGCCGGGGATGGATCGAGACCTCGAGGCGTTGCGGAACGAGCCGACCGCCGACAACCACGTCGGCCTGGTCGAGGTGACGAACAGCTACGCGAAGGCCGTCGAGGCCCTGCCGGAGGCGCCGATCCTCGTCGGGCACTCGTTCGGCGGCCTGATCGTCCAGCTCCTGCTCGACCGTGGCCTCGGGGCGGCCGGGGTGGCGATCTCGCCGGCGCCGGTGAAGGGCGTGCTGCGGCTGCCGCTGGCCACGCTGCGCTCGTCGGCTCCGGTGCTGACGAAGCCGGCGACCCGCGGCCGGGTGGTCGGGCTGACCGCGGACCAGTGGTTCTACGCGTTCGCGAACACGGTCAGCCGGGCCGAGTCGGACGAGCTGTACGCGCGGCTGCAGGCGCCCACCCCGGGCCGGCCGCTGTGGCAGGCCGCGTTCGCGAACGTCAACCCGAAGGCGCCGAGCAAGGTCGACTTCACCAAGGCCGACCGGGCGCCGCTGCTGGTCCTCGGCAACGGCGCCGACCACACCGTCCCGGCGTCGGTGAGCCGGGAGGCGTACACCCGCCAGCGCAAGTCGGGGGCGATCACGGCGTACCACGAGTTCCCGGGCCGCCCGCATCTGACGGCCAGCGTGGCCGGCTGGGAGGAGGTCGCCGACCTCGCCCTCGCCTGGGCGCTGACCCCCCGCTCCGGCGAGGTCTGAGCTCGGCTCGGCGGGTCAGGACGGCGAGAAGTGCACCGGAAGGGCGGACAGGCCGCGCATCCACGGTGACGGACGCCAGACCAGCGCGTCGGGAGAGACGGCGAGGACGGCGTCGGGCAGCCGGTCGAGCAGCACCTCGACGGCGCCCCGCACGATCGTCTCGGCGATCTCCTGCGCGGGATACGGGCAGCGGTGCTCACCGTGGCCGAAGGACATGTGGGCGTGGTTGCCGCCGGGTCCCTCGAAGGAGTCCGGCCGCACCTGCGGGTCGCCGTTCGCCGCCGCGCAGCTCAGCACGAGCATGTCACCGGCCTGGATGTGCTGGCCGGCGAGCTGGGTGCTGCGGACCGCCCAGCGGCCGGACATGTTCTGCAGCGGCGTGTCCTCCCACAGCACCTCGTTGAGTGCCTGCCCGACGCTGCGCCGGCCCCCGGAAAGGGTGACGGCGAAGCGGCTGTCGGTGAGCATCAGCCGCAGCGTGTTGCCGATCCAGTCGGTGATCGGCTGCTGGCCGATTCCGACGATCAGCAACAGGTCCCACGACGCCTCCTCGTCGGTCAGCTTCCCGGGATGGCCGAGCATCGCGGACGGGAGGTCCGGCCGGGGGCGTGCCCGTCGGTCGGCCAGCAGCGCGTTGATGATGGCGACGAACCGGGAGTGGCCGGCGACCGCCTCCGGCCCGGAGCCGTCCGTGGCCGCGTTCATCGCCGCGAGCAGCTCGGGCAGGCCGGTCTCGGGGATGCCGATCATGCGGCCGATCAGCAGCATCGGCATCGACTGGGCGTACTCGGCGATGAGGTCCGCCTCGCCGCGCCCGGCGAAACCGTCGATCAGCTCGTCGCAGGTCCGTTCGCACAGCGCCCGCAGCTCGAACAGGTCCACGTCGCCGAGCACGTCGTTCATGATCGCGGAGCGGCGCTCGAACTCGGCGCCCTCCAGGTGCATCGTGTACGGCTGGTAGCCGACGACGGGGAGCAGCGGCCAGTCCGGCGGGACGCGGTCCCAGGCGTTCCAGCGGCGCGGGTCGCGACCGTACAGCTCCGGGTTGGTCGTCACGTAGTGCAATTCCCGGTAGCCGAGGACCAGCCAGGCGGGGATGTCGCCGTCGAGCAGGATCGGCGCGACGGGGCCGTGGACGCGCCGCATCTCCCGGTACATCTGCGCCGGATTGTGCTGGAATCGCGGGCCGTACAACCGGACCGCCCCGGGGTGGTCCGGGAAGTCCGGGGCCGGCACCGCGAGCTCGGTGGCGGCCGGCGCCGCAGCCCAGTTGTCGACGCGGTCGTGGGACGGAGGTGTCACGGCGAGGTCTCCCGGGCGGTGGACAGTGCGTACAGGTGGTTGACCAGTGCGATCAGCACCGACTTGCTCGACGCGCGGTGCCGGGCATCGCAGTCGATGAGCGGGACGTCGTCGGACAGAGACAACGCCTCGCGCAACTGCGGCAGCGTGTGCTCCGGCTCGCCGAAGTTGTTCCGCGCGACGATGAACGGCATCCCGTGGTGTTCCAGCCGGTCGATCGCGTACCAGGAGTCCGCCACCCGGCGGGTGTCGACCAGGACGACCGCGCCGAGCGTCCCCGCGAACAGCCGGTCCCACAGGAACCAGAACCGCTCCTGCCCGGGGGCGCCGAACAGGTAGAGCACCATCCGCTCGTTGAGGCTGATCCGGCCGAAGTCGAAGGCCACGGTGGTCGTGGTCTTCTCCCGCACGCCGCCCGTGTCATCGATGCCGATGCCGGCGCCCGTCATCGTCTCCTCGGTGCTCAGCGGGCGGATCTCGCTGACCGCGCGGACCATCGTGGTCTTGCCGACGCCGAACCCCCCGACGATCACGATCTTCAGGGCGTCGTTGACCGTGCTCGCCAGCGGGGCGCGGGAGCGCGGTGGGGCCTGGACGGCGACCTCAGAGCTTCTTGAGTCCAACGAGCACCTGCTTCAGGATCTCGGGATGGGGCAACGGCGTCCTGACGACGGAGGCCGAGGGATGGCGCGCCGCGATCCGGCCGGTATCCAGCAGGTCGCAGAGCAGGATCTTCACCACGCTCACCGGCAGCTTCAGCTCGGCGGCGAGCTCCACGACGGCGACCGGTGTCCGGCACATCCGCAGGATCGCGGCGTGCTCGGACTGCATGCCTGGCGCCGGGTCGCTTTCGCTGACGATCAGCGTGACGAGGTCGAAGGCGTTCTCGTCGGCGCGGCTGCGCCCGCCGGTGACGGTGTAGAGCCGGTCGGGGTTCTCCCCGTCGATGGCCTCGCGGATCACGAGGCCGCGAACCCGGGGGCGGCCTCGCGCGGCGGGGCGCTGAGGTAGTCGCCGATCTGCTCGACCAGCTCGTTCATGTTGTGCCCGATCACGCCGGCGTCGGCATCGTCGGTCGCCACGACGGCGAGGTGAGCGCCCTGGCCGGCCTCGATGATGAACAGCAGCCCGCCGTGGAACTCGGTCATGGACTGCCGCACGCCTCCGCTGCCATCCCCGAACTCCACCGACGCACCGTGCGAGAGGCTCTGGATACCGGAGGCGATGGCGGCGAGCTGGTCCGCCTGATCCACGCTGAGCCCGGAACTGCGGCAGAGCTTGAGCCCGTCCTTGGAGAGCACCAGGGCGTGTCGGGTTCCCGGAGTCCGCTCCAACAGGTTCTCCAGCAGCCAGTCGAGGTCACGGGTTCTCGTGTTCATGCTTGTCTCCGGCCGTGCGTAGGAGCGATCAGGAGTTGCCGTTCCGCCTGGTGGGGTGGCCGCTGGGGATGGACCCGTCGGCGTCGGTCCCGCCCCGCGTCTGGAACCACGTGCCCGTGTCCGGACTGCTGGCGGTGCCCCCGGCATCGGGGTGCGGTTCCGGCGGTTCCGGCAGCATGGTCGGTCCGGTCAGCATGGTCGGTCCGGTCAGCGCGGTCGGTCCGGTCAGCGCGGTCGGTCCGGTCAGTGATGGCGGCAGCAGGGGCAGCGCGGGCGGTTCGGCTGGTGACGGCGGCGGGGGTGGCGCCGCCGGTTCCGTGCGTGACGGTGACAGCGGTGGCAGCGGTGGCAACGGCGGGCGACCCGCGTCGGGCCGGTCGGTCACGTCGGAGGTGCTCGAGGCGTCCGCGTCGGTCCGCCCGCCGCGGGTCGCGCGGCGGAAGGCGCCGAAGCGGGCACCGGCGTCGGCGGGCGGGGAGGTGCGCGCCGGCGCGGGCGGGACCGGCAGCCGGCCCACCGCGTTCGCCATGGTCTCCCCGCGACGCCGTTTCGGCAGCGCCTCGCGGGGCGCCGGCGGCGCGGCCGGCTCGCCGGGAACATCGGCGCGCGCAACCGGCCCCGTCGGGCTGTCCAGGATGGGGGTGCCGGGCGCGGCGGGTCGCCCCGCCGCGGCACCGCCCGCGAAGTCGGTGCCTGCCAACTCGGTGCCCGCCAACTCTGTTCCCGCCAACTCTGTGCCGTTGAAGCCGGTGCCGTTGAAGCCGGTGCCGTCGAAGCCGGTGCCGTCGAAGCCGGTGCCGTCGAAGCCGGGCTCGGCCGAGACGGGGCGCTCGAGCATGCCGATCGCGCCCCGAGACGCCGCCCCGGCGTCTGCGCGCCTCGCCGTGCCCGGGGCGCCCGCGGTCGCCTCGACGATCCCGCCCACCGGCAGCCCGGTTGCGGCGGGGTTCGGCCGTGGCTGGGTGACGAGCCGGCGGGGGATCATCACCACGACGCCGGTGCCGCCGCGCGAGGACGGCCGGAACGACACCGTCAGACCGTGCTTGCGGGCAAGCACGCCGACGACGGCCAGGCCCAGGCGGGTGCCGGACAGCGTGGTCAGATCCAGCGGCTCCGCCGAGACCGCGGCCTCGGCGCGGCGCAGCGCGGCGGGTCCCATGACCAGGCCGCCGTCCTCGATCGTCACGACGATGCCGGCCTGGACCTCCTCCACGTAGACATGCACCTCCTCGGACGGAGGCGAGAAGCTGGTCGCGTTGTCCATCAGCTCGGCGAGGGCGTGCATGACGCCCTCCGCGGCGTAGCCGGCGACCGCGACCGTGCTCGTCGAGTGCAGGCGGACCCGCTGGTAGGCGCTGATCCGGCCGACCGCGCCGCGCAGGATGCTCTCCATCACGATCGGCTTGGTCCATCGCCGCCCGGTGCGGGCACCGGTCAGCACCGCGATGCTGTCCGCCAGTCGGCCCGCCTGCGCGGTCGCGTGGTCCAGACGGAGCAGGTCGCCGAAGACCTCCTCGTCGTGGCGCTCCTCCATCTCGCGCAGGTCCGCGAGCATGCTCGTCGCCAGGGCCTGCACCCGGCCGGCCGCGTTGGCGCAGGCGGACATCGCGGCGGCGCGCATCCGCTCGCCGCGGCCGATCTCCGTCGCCAGCGCTCGCAGGATGCGCCGATGTGTCTCGCGCGCCTCGCGGTTTCCGTCGCCAATCTCCGGGTCCGCGGCGCCGATCTCACCGATCTCGGCGATCTCGGCGAGCGCGGCCTCGGGCGAGGCGCCATCACGCAGCCGCTTCACCACCGCGGGCAGGACCTGGTCGGCGAGCTGGGCGGCGCGGGTGTTCTGCGTCTGGACCTGCAGCTGCGCGCCGGCGAGCCGGTTCTCCAGGTCGGTGACCTGGCTGCGTAACCGGCGGACGGCCCGACCTCGGCCGAGCGCGAGCGCGACGGTGAGCAGCACGACGGCGGTGGCCACCACCGCGGACACGATCACCGGCGGCCGGTCCGGGCCGGCGGTCGCGACGTTCGCCCACACGCCCGCGCCGACGACGGCCAGGACGGCGATCAGCAGGACGACAGGCGTCTGATCGGTCAGGGCGCGGGGACCACGGCGGGTGGGCAAGGCATGTGTCGGCATGAGGCGGTCCTCGTCAGCGGCTGGTGGCTAGCACGCGGGGACGGTCCGGGCGGCCGCCGAGGGCGCGCCGTGGGCCGTGGGTGCGTTCGGGGTGGGACGTGCGTCGACCCAGGTATGTGACTGCCACGGTTTCGACCCCCCGGTCTCGCCTTGTCGCCGGTCCCGCCTGTGGATCTCGCCGGTCCCGCCTGTGGACCTCGCCGATCCGGCCTGTGGACGAGGCGCCCAGGCCGCCGCCGGCGGCGGCCGGCCCGGGTCGGTGGCGATGTCGGACAGCCTAGGCACGCATTCACGGCTCGCCGACGGTCAGCAACCAGCATTGAGCGGGACGATCGACCCCTAGTGGCAGGGATGGGGCACTGTTGTCCCCGAATGGTCCCCGGAGCTGCGCGGAACCATCCGGGGACAAGGGATCGGTTCCGCTAGAGGCGGCGGTCCTGCCTATGCGCGAATGGCCTAGATTCCCGGCCGCCTTGCCGGAATGCCCCGTTTGCCCGGCTCATTGGTGATGATTTGATGGCATCTGGTCGATATGGGGGCGCCGCGGCACCGTCTCGCGGATTCCCCGCCTAGCGGTGACGTGATGGTGCGGCTGCCGGCGTGGACCGAGCCAGGGACGGACTGTTGGCACTTTCGGGCCATCGGGAGAACCTGGAAGGCTCGCTGTCGGCGACGGGCGCGGCCTGGTCCAGCGCAGCCCGGCCTGGCGCGGTGCAGCTCCGGCCTGGCGTAGTGCAGCCCGGCGCGGTGCGGCGTGCTCAGCGGCCCCGGGCCGCGGCGGGGCCAGGGTAGGGCAACAGCGCCATCTCCCGGGCGTTCTTGATCGCCCGGGTCACCTCCCGATGCTGGCGGGGGGTCAGCCCGGTGATCCGCCGCGCCCGGATCTTGCCCCGGTCCGAGATGAACTGGCGCAGCAGGGCGATGTCCTTGTAATCGACGTAGGTGATCCCGCGTTCGCGGAGAATGTTCGGCTTCTTACGCTGTCCCGGCTGCGGGGCGCGACGCGTGGGCATGGGATGACCTCCTGTCGACCATCGGCGTCATCTCGGTTATCTCACGGAGCGCGCCGTGATGGTCGGGCGACGACGATCCGCGCTCGGTCGCCATGGCGGCGCCACCCACCCCGGTTTGGCGGCAAACCGCCGATCCTGCACATCGTTGATTTCAGGTAACTCTAAGCATCTACTTCGGCCGGGTGGTGGTCACGTGGGGTGACGGGGATCGCGGCCTTCCGCCTCACATCAACCGTTCGGAAGGAGACTCTCGTGAGTAGAAGCCATTCTTCGGCACGCGCGGCGGCACTCACCGCCGCGCTGGCCGCCGGAATCGTCGCCGCCATCCCGGGCCTGGCCGGGGTGGCGAGCGCCGCTCCCGCAGCCCCGGGTGCTGCGGGTGCCGCGGCCGTTTCACAGCGCCCGGCACTGTTCGGCGGCCTGCGGGCGGTCGGGCTGACCACAACGGGTTACCTGGTCCGCTTCGACGTCAACGCGCCCTCCCGGCTGGTGCGGATCGGTCGGGTCACCGGCCTCGTCGGCGGCGACACGAGCCTCATCGGGATCGACTACCGGGTGCAGAACAGCCGGCTCTACGGTGTCGGCAACCTCGGCGGCATCTATGTGATCAACACGTCCAACGCGGTCGCGATCCGCGTGTCGCACCTGACGGTGGCGCTCAGCGGCACCGCCTTCGATGTCGACTTCGACCCGGCGGCCAACCGACTGCACATCATCAGCAACACCGGCCAGAACCTGCGGCACAACCTCGACGACTCGATCGGTACCCCGCCGATCGGCACCACGGTCGTCGACACGCCGCTGAAGTACCCGCCGGCGGTCATCGCGGCGAACGGTCTGACCGGCGCCGCCTACACCAACAACGACCTGGACCCCGCGACGTCGACCACCCTGTTCACCATCAACACCACCCTCGGGCAGGTGGATGTCGACTCGCCGGCCAACTCCGGCCAGCTCGTCCCGACGGGGCGGTTCGGCGTGCCCGTCGGCGGCAACGCCGGCTTCGACATCTACACCCGACGGTCGAACGGCCGGGCAGTCAGCAACCGGGCCTTCGCGACCCTGCTGGTCGGGACCACCTACCGGCTGGCCGAGATCGATCCGCTGACCGGGCGGATCCGCGCCCACGGCTCGTTCCCGAGCAACGCCCAGGTCGCCGACATCGCGATCCCGCCGAACCAGTAGAGGGCCGAGCCAGCCGGAACTGCCGCCAGACTCGCGGCGGGTCGGGATGGTGCCCACACCGTCCCGACCCGCCCGCGGGGTCCTGCCGACCGCCGCGCCCGCGCCCGCGGGCGCGCCCCAGGCCGGGTCAGCTCCGCTTGCGGTCGGAGCCGTCGAGGGTGATCCGGTCGCCGGTGACGATCCCGGCCCGCCGCAGCGCGTCGGCGATGGCCCCGTCCGGCGCACCGCCGCGCCCGCCCCGGCCACCGCCCGCACCGCCGCCGCCCCGGCCACCGCCCGCGCCGCCGCCGGAACCCACGCCGCCGGAGCCCCCCGTCCCGCCGCGGCCACCGCCGCGCGTGCCGGGACCCCGACCGGCCGATCCGTCGCGGCCGCCGCCCCGGCCACGGCCACCGACGCCGTCGCGGCGCTCACCGCCGGCCTCGCCGCGCCGCGCGCCCCCCCGACCCCGGCCACCGACGCCGTCGCGGCGCTCACCGCCGGCCTCGCCGCGCCGCGCGCCCTCCCGACCCGTGCCGCCGCCGCCGGGAGCCCGCCGCTCGCTACCGCCGCTACCGCCGCTACCGCCGCTACCGCCGCTACCGTCGCCGCCGCGGCGCCCCGAACCGCGCCCGCCGCCGCCCGCCGGCGCCCCGACCTCGTCGTCCAGGCGCAGCGTCAGCGAGATCCGCTTACGCGGGATGTCGACGTCGAGAACCTTCACCGTGACGATGTCGCCGGGCTTGGCGACCTCCCGCGGGTCGCTGACGAAGTTCTTCGACATCGCCGAGACATGCACCAGGCCGTCCTGGTGCACCCCGATGTCGACGAAGGCGCCGAAGGCGGCCACGTTGGTGACGGTGCCCTCCAGCGTCATCCCGGGCACCAGGTCCGCGAGGGTCTCGATCCCCTCCGTGAACGCCGCCGTGCGGAACGCCGGCCGCGGGTCGCGTCCCGGCTTCTCCAGCTCGGCGAGGATGTCGGTCACCGTCGGCAGCCCGACGGCGTCGTCGACGAACTCGGTCGGCTTCAGTGACCGCAGCACGGCACCGTTGCCGATGAGCGTGCTCAGCTCGCTGCCGGTGGCCGCGAGGATCCGCCGGACCACCGGGTAGGACTCGGGGTGCACGCTGGAGCCGTCCAACGGGTCGTCCCCGCCGCGGATGCGCAGGAAGCCGGCGCACTGCTCGAACGCCTTCGGGCCGAGCCGGGGCACCTCCCGCAGCGCCTCGCGGGTGCGGAACGGGCCGTTGGCGTCGCGGTGGCGGACCAGGTTCTCGGCGAGGCCCGCGCCGATTCCCGACACCCGGGTCAGTAGCGGCGCCGACGCGGTGTTGACGTCCACCCCCACGGCGTTCACGCAGTCCTCCACCACGGCGTCGAGGGACGACGACAACCGCGTCTCGGACAGGTCGTGCTGGTACTGGCCCACCCCGATCGACTTCGGATCGATCTTGACGAGCTCGGCGAGCGGGTCCTGCAGGCGGCGGGCTATCGAGACCGCGCCCCGCAGCGAGACGTCCATCCCGGGCAGCTCGGCCGCTGCATAGGCGGACGCCGAGTACACCGACGCCCCCGCCTCGGAGACGGTCACCTTCGTCAGGGACAGCTCCGGATGCCGGCGGATGAGGTCGTCGGCCAGCTTGTCGGTCTCCCGAGAGGCCGTCCCGTTCCCGATCGAGATCAGGTCGACGCGGTGCTCGGCGGCCAGGCGGGCCAGGGTGGCGATCGACTCGTCCCAGCGCCGGGCCGGGACGTGCGGATGGATGGTGTCGGTGGCGACCACCTTGCCGGTCGCGTCGACCACGGCGACCTTCACGCCCGTGCGGTAACCCGGGTCCAGGCCCATCGTCGCCCGGCTGCCGGCCGGCGCCGCGAGCAGCAGGTCGCGCAGGTTGGCCGCGAACACGCGCACGGCGGTGTCCTCCGCCGCCGTCCACAGCCGCATCCGCAGGTCCACGCCGAGGTGCACGATGATGCGGGTGCGCCAGGCCCAGCGGACGGTGTCGACGAGCCAGCGGTCCGCCGGCCGGCCCGCGTCGGAGATCCCGAAGGTCTCGGCGATCCGCAGCTCGTAGCTCGTCGGCCCGGGTGCGGGCAGGGCGCCCGGCTCGGCCGGGGTGTCGGGCTCCAGGGTGAGGTCGAGGATCTCCTCCTTCTCGCCCCGGAACGCGGCCAGGATGCGGTGCGAGGGCAGCGAGGTGAACGGCTCGGAGAAGTCGAAGTAGTCGGCGAACTTCGCGCCGGCCTCCTGTTTGCCCTCCCGTACCCGGGAGACGAGCACGCCACGGGACCACATCTGCTCCCGCAGCGCGCCGATGAGATCGGCGTCCTCGGCGAACCGCTCGACGAGGATCGCCCGCGCGCCCTCCAGCGCGGCCCCGGCGTCCGCCACCCCCTTCTCCGGGTCGACGTAGCCACTCGCCGTGCCGTGCGGGTCGAGGGCAGGGTCGCCCAGCAGGGCCAGGGCCAGTGGCTCCAGGCCGGCCTCCCGGGCGATCTGCGCCTTCGTCCGCCGCTTGGGCTTGTACGGCAGGTAGATGTCCTCCAGCCGGGCCTTGGAGTCCGCCGCCAGGATCTGCGCCTCAAGGGCCTCGTCGAGCTTGCCCTGGGCGCGGATGGACTCCAGCACCGCCGTGCGCCGCTCCTCCAGCTCCCGCAGGTAGCGCAGCCGCTCCTCCAGGGTGCGTAGCTGGGTGTCGTCGAGGGTGCCCGTCGCCTCCTTGCGGTAGCGGGCGATGAAGGGCACGGTGGCGCCCCCGTCGAGCAGGTCGACCGCCGCCGTCACCTGCCCCTGGCGCACGCCGAGCTCGTCGGCGATCCGCTGATGGATGGACCGCTGTGGGACAGATGTCGTCGTCACAATGCCTGATCCGCCTTCTCGTCCTCGTCGCTGCTGTGCGCGTCAGCGCGGTGCCGGGCCGTCCGGCCGATCCGCGCTGACTGCGAGACTACGGGCGATCACCCGCCGCTTTCCGCCCGGGCGGCCATCCGGGCTGATGCGCCGGCCGCCGCCCGTGGGCCGCGGTGCGGCGATCGGCCCGGGCCGCCGTCCGCCGAGGGCATCCTCCGTGGTCGTGGCTGGTCCGGTGTGATCCGGTGTGATCCGTCCCGTTCGATTCCGTTGCTGGGCATATCCCATTGGTGCGACATGACCTATGATGTGCGCGTGCGCACAGGGGGTGGGGCCGCGGGTGCGGGAGACTGTTATTCTCCGCATTCCGGACGTGGTCCGGCTGGATACGGCACGTCCATGCCGGGGCCGTCCGCCGCCGGATTGCGACGCAGGGCGGCGGAGTGACTCGGGAGAGTACTCCGGGCCCCGTTCGCGGCCCGGCCCTGAGCCCGACCGGCGTCGGCGGCATTCGCCACGAGGCTTTCCTGTACCGGGGTGACGTCGGTTTCCTCAGTGCGACCAGGGATTTCATCCTCGCCGGCCTCGCGGCGGACGAGGACGTTCTCGTCGCGGTGACGCCCTCGCGGATGGCGCTTCTTCGGGCCGTGCTCGGCCGGGCCGCGAGGCGAGTCACATTTCTTGACCTGACGGAGGTCGGCCGGAATCCGGCGCGCATCATCCCCGCCTGGCAGGAATTCCTCGACCTCGGGATCGAACGGGGCCGGACGGTCCGCGGGATCGGCGAGCCGCTGTGGTCCGGGCGCCCCGTTCCCGAGCAACGGGAATGCATGCTCCACGAGGCCCTGCTCAACGAGGCCTTCGCCGCCCCGCCGGCCTGGCGGCTGCGCTGCCCCTACGAGGTGACCGCGCTCGATTCGGTGACCGTCGACGAGGTGTGGCAGACCCATCCGGTGGTGGTGGACGGCGGGCTCGGCCGCATCAGCGCGCGCTACCGGCCGCCGGCCGGACCGGCCGCGTCGGTGACGGCCGCGGCTGCCGCCGTCGCCGTCGCGGTGGCCGAGGCCGGAGCCGCTTCGGCCACGGCCGCCGCCGTGGTGGCCGAGGCCGGTGTCACGTCTGCCAGCGCCACCTCTGTCGCCGCCGCCGCTGCTGTCGCCGCCGCGGCGGTGGCCGACGCTACCGTGGCCGTTGCGACGGGCGTTGCCTCCGGCCCAGGCGAGGGGGCCGATCTGCCGGCCCGGCCAGGCACGGCTACCCGATGGGATCTGCTTGCCGAGCCGCTACCGGACCTCGGTCCGCCGCGGGCCGAGGTTGCGTTCGGCCCGGCTGACCTCGGTCTGGTCCGCGCGGCGGCCACCCGCGCGGCCCTCGCGGACGGGCTGGGGGAGGACCGAGCCGGCGATCTCGAACTCGCCGTGCACGAGGTCGCGACGAACAGCATCCGCCACGGCGGCGGGCGAGGAGCCGCGCGTTTCTGGATTTTCGCCGGCTGCCTGATCTGCGAGGTCACCGACTCCGGTCAGCTCGCCGACCGGCTCGCCGGGCGACGGCGTCCGGACCTCGACCTCAGTGGCGGGCGCGGGCTCTGGCTTGTCAACCAGCTCTGCGATCTCGTGCAGCTCCGTTCGGGGAGCGCCGGCACGACCGTGCGGATGTTCATGTACGTCTGACCGGTCGCGGCGCTGGCGCGCACGCCCGGTGGGGGAGGAGACTGCGGTGACGTCAGCGGAGCGGACCCGGGTCGGGCGCGGAGCCTGGCCCACGGACGGCCGGGGCGGGACCATCGCCCCGGCGGAGGGCGGATCCGCCGCCGGGCCGGGCCGGTGCTACGGCGTCGGCGCGGGCGAGGCCCCACCCGCCGGCAGCACCGACGCGGACATCCTCGCCGTTCGCGCCGGGGTCACCGCGCTCAGCCGGGCGCTGAACTGGCACGGCGGGCCGGGCACCCCGGTGCCGACCGACGGCCGCTTCACCGCCGCCACCAGGGCGGCCGTCATCGCCTTCCAGGAAAAGCTGCAGCCCGTGATCAACCGTGACATGTACCTGCCGGCGGTCGAGCACAGCCTGGCGGGATTCGTCAACAAGGAGACGTCCTACGCGTTGTTCATGCCGATCGCGGACCGTTACGCGTTGAAGTACACGGTCCCCCGCGGACTCCTGCGCGGTATCACCACCATCGAGAGCAACTGGGATCCCGGCGCGGTCGGCTACTGGACCAACTCGGATTTCGGGCTCTGCCAGTGGAACACCACGCTTCCGGAGATCACCACCGCCCGGGCGCTTGATCCCTTCTGGGCGCTCGACTCCACCGCCCGGGCGATGCGAGAACGCTTTGATTCCGACCGCTGGGGCCATAACTGGCTGTACGTCATTGCCGCGCACAATGTCCCGACCTGGGCCGCGCAGTGGGCCCAGGGCGAACTATCCGCCACCGATCCGGCCGACAAACCAAAACTCGACCGGATGAACGGCTACGTCAGCAACGTCCTCGCCCGCGTCTGGTGACGGCGGTGGCCGGCCCGGTGCCGAGGGGACGCGGCGGGGGTCAGTCCGGAAGGGCCGTGACCTTGTCCAGGACCGCGGTGTTCAGCCGGCGGATGCCGATCGGGGCGAAGGTGCGTTCGAAGAAGCCGCCGACCCCGCCGGCGCCGTCCCACGTGGTGGTCGCCGTGACCGTGCTCTGCCGCTCGCCGGCGCCGGGCGTCACCTGCCACTGGGTCTGCAGCGAGGAGTTCTGGTCCGCCTCGACGAGGGTGGTCGGATCCGGCGCGGACACCGTCGCGTCGACCTGGCGGACCCGCTTGCGGGTGGCCTGCAGCCGGTAGGCGATCCGGCTGCCCGCGCCGATGCCACCCGCCAGCACCCGGTACTCCGAGACGTTCTCCGGCCAGGACCGGGCGCGGGTGCCCTGGTAGTCGGCGAGCTTCGCGACGACCTGCTCGGGCGTGCCGGGCACGGCCCGCTGGACCACGACCTTGATCTGTCCCACCGCTGTTCCTCCCTCGCTGCCGGGCATCCGCACCGGTCAGATTCGCACGCCGGCCGCGGACGCCGCAGCAGGGCCGCCCAAGCACCGATCCGGGATGGCCGGATCGATTACCCAGAGTTACATTGCGAGAGACGCTGGCGGCGGCCCCGAGACTGGCCGCGGCCACGGGGGCGCCGATGAGGGGGTAGGCCGATTTCTCGCGTATGGCCAGGTTGTCCGCGTGCCTTCGGAGATCTCCTCGTCTTCTGCACGGGCGCGGACAGCCGCGCGGTAGGTCCGCAGGACCGGCACCGTTTCGTCACCGCCGGTGCACTCATGCTGCTGACCGCTGGGCTCGCCACCTACGCAGGGGCCACCGTCGCCGGGATGGGCCTGCACCGCTCGGCCCTCGGCGCGCTCCCGTTCGGCCTGTTCTACGCAACGGTGATCTTTTTCCTCGACCGATCGGTGCTGCTGTCCGCCCGCCCGTACCGCTACGGTCCGGACGGGTCCGTCCGGGTGGGCCGGGCCGGGCCGGCCACCGTCATGCGGATCTTCATCGCCGTCTGCGCCGCGGTGCTCGTCGGGGAGACGCTGCTACTGAGGATCTTCGCGCCGTCGATCGCGCCGCGGGTCACCCAGATCCGGCAGGAGGATCTCGGCCGGGTGCTGCGCGGCTGGGATGCCAACCAGCTCGGCGAGCAGCGGGTCCTGCGCGACGACCTCGCCGCCCGCCAGCATGCGTTGGACGGCGCCCACGCCCTCGTCACCGGCAAGACCGCCGAGGTGAACTGCCAGCTCACCGGGGGCGACGGCTGTCTGAGCGGCGAGGGGCCGGTGTACCGGATCAAGCTCGGCGAGCTCGGCGCCGCGACCACGGCGGTGACCACCGCGACCGGCCAGCGCGATGCCGCCCAGGCCCGCCTGGATGCCTTCGACCAGTCCCGCGACACCCGTCGCGCGCACTTCCGTGACCAGCAGACCGCCACCGTCGACGCCGCCGACGACCTGCTGATCCGGGAGAAGGCGTTCTGGCGGCTGACGGCCGCCGACCGCTCCGTGCTGCTCTGGCGGACGGTGCTGACCCTGTTGCTGCTCGGCATCGACCTCGGTCCGCTGATGTTCAAGCGGACGCTGGAGCAGACGGAGCTGCGGCGCCGGGAGCGGCTCGTCCAGTGGCAGGGGGAGACCACCGACGAGGTCGACGCCCTGCAGATCGGCCAGACCGCGCGTCGCCGCGGAGAGCTCGCCCAGGCCCTCGCCGAGGGCGCCGCCGATCGTTACGGCCAGTACGTGCGGCGCCGGGACGAGATCGGCACCTCGCTGCGGGTCGCCGCCGATCTCGCCGACGCGGACGTCGGCCGCGAGCAGATCCGCATCGACCGGGACAGCCGGATCCGCGACCTGCGCGTGCGGTACCGCGTGCCGGACCCGGCGCCGGCGCCGGACCCCGCCGACCGCTCCGCGCCGTCCTGAACCGCCGCGCCGTCCTGAACCGCCGCGCCGTCCTGAACCGCCGCGCCGTCCTGGGCAGGACCCAGCCGTCCTGACCGCCCGGGGCATGGCAACGCCCGGGCACGTGGGGTCAGTCCCGCACGTGCCCGGGCGTCCGGTGGCCGGATCTCCCGGCGAGGGTCGTCAGTCGAGCGTCTCCGTGCCCTGGCGCCGGTGGCGCAGCACGATCAGCAGCAACGCGAGCAGCGCAGCCGTAGCCGCGGCGGTGGAGCCGGTGGCTCTGGGGTTCGCGGCGGCCTTCTGCCGGCCGGCGTTGACCGCCCCGCCCGCGGTGTCGCGCACCTGGCTCACCTTCGCCGCGACCTGCGGGTGGGAGTCGAGCTGGCGGTGGACCGTCTGACTGGCGGAGCCGGCGGTGTCTCTGGCCCGCTGTGCGGTCGCCGCGACCTGCGGGTGCGCGTCGAGCTGGCGGCGCACCGTGGCCTTGGCCTGGTCCGCGGTCTGGCGGGCCTTTTCGGTGGCGGTACCCGTCGTCGCGGCCACCTTCGGCCGCACCGACTCGGTCGCCGAGCTCACTCGGCGCCGGAGGTCCTGCGCCGTGCGCCCGGCCACCTTCTGCGGGCTGACGCGGTCGGAAAGCTCGTCGAGATCGTCGCCGAGCCGGGCCCGGGTCGCCTCGATGTCGGACCGGATCTCATCCGGACTCGTGCTGGTCACTGCCCACCTGGCCTTTCAGTCGGTATCTGCGCTGGTGAAGTCCGAGCCGTGCACGGGGAGAAGGAGGGGCTTACCTGCGTCGGCTCTGCGCCCACTGGACGTCCTCGCGCAGCGTCTCCACGGTCTGCGTCGGGGCCGGGTGGACCCTGCGAACGGTGGAGCGACCCTTCAGCGCCAGCACCGCGGCGACGGCGCCGAGCACGACGGTGACGATGAGAGCCGCCCAGCCCAGCGCCATCACCTCCCCGAGCCCGAACATGACGGCAAGCAGGGCGAACAGCAGCGCGAAGTACCCGGCGCCGCCGGCGCCGGCGAACATGCCGGCCCCCTTGCCGGCCTTCTTCGCCTCCTCGCGGACCTCCGCCTTCGCGAGGGCGACTTCCTGTCGGAACAGGGTGGAGATGTCCGTGACGACCTCGGAGACGAGCTGCCCGGTCGAACCGCGGCCCCCGGAGTGTCCCTCCCCGTCCTGGCGCGCGGTCGGCTGTCCGGCGCGGCTGCTGGTCGTGGGCGGGGCGGTCGTGGGCGGGGCGGCCGGGGTGCGCAGCACCTGGGTCGACTCGTCCGGCGCGGCCATGTCGACACCGCCCCGGTACGCGGTAATATCATTCGGGTACGGATCGGCAGTGACGTCCGGCTGTTGACGGTATGTGCTCGTCATGGGTTCTCCTCGCGGGTTCTCCTGGTGGGGCGTCCGCGTGGCGGCACCCGTGGAACATCGTGTGGTCTGCGGAATTCCCCACCTTGGGCCGCTTAACCGCGCCTCTCGTGAGGCCTGAAACGAATACCCGTCCTGATCCGTTCGGCCGCGCCCGCAGGGCGGTCGTCGGCGGTCTCCCCATCCCGATCGGCCTCATCATCGGATTCCGGTCGGTCCCAGGGGCGGCGCACGCCGACGGGGGAGGCCTCCGGATAGGTCTCGGGCGCGGTGGCGCCGGTCGCCTCGCGGGCCGCCTCGGCGTTGAGCAGCGCGCCGATGAGCACGACCGTGACGGCGTAGTACAGCCACAGCATGAGGATGACCACGCCGCCGAGCGCGCCGTAGGTCTTGTTGTAGTGGCCGAAGGCGCGCACGTAGAACGAGAACGCCACCGAGGCGACGATCAGCGCCACGGTCGCGACCACGGCCCCGATCGACGCCCACCGCCAGTTCGCCGGGGTGTGGGCCGGCCCGAAGCGGTAGAGCGTGGCGACCGCGGCCATCACGATCAGCGCCAGCACGAGCCACTGCACCACCGTGAGCACCACCCGGACCGTCCCGTCCGCCACATGGTGGGACAGCAGGGAGCCGCCGGCGGTGATGCCGCCGACGACCAGCACCGCGACGACCACCCCGCCGAGGCTCATCGCGACCGCGAGCGCCCGCAGCCGGACCGGCCCCCGCGTCTCCTCCTGTTCGAAGGCCACGGTCACGGCCTTGATCAGGTTCTGCGTGCCGGAGGAGACCGCCCAGAGCACCCCCGCGAGGCTCAGTAGCAGGCCCAGACCGAGCCCGGAGTGGTTCGTCGAGACGATGCCGTTCAGCCAGTCCCGCAGCACCGTGCTCGTCGACGGCGACAGCGAGTCGGACAGGTGGGCGATCTGGTCGCTCACCGTCTGGGGGCTGGCGACCAGGCCGTAGACGGTGAGCACCGCGATGGCGGCCGGAAAGATCGACAGGATCGCCCAGAACGCCACGCCGCTGGCGATCAGCGGGATCGACAGGATGCCGAGCTGTGACTTCACCCTTTTCGCGACGGAGAGCCAGCCTCGCGCCGGAACGGACGTCGGGCCGTGCTCGGGCGGATCGACCTCCCGCACCGGCCGACTGGTCCGGCGCCCGCGGTCGTCGTGGCGGTGCCCGAGGAGGGCGGACGGATTCATGACGATCTCCACTGCCGTCGTGACATGACGGCAGATGTACCCGTCCGACCCTGGTCAACCCACCTTGCGGGCCGGCCCCCGGGCGCCCGCCCCGGCGGGGTCCTCGGTCGGTGCGCTCCCGGGGTTCAGTCGGTGCGTTCCTGGGGGGAGGAGTGCTCCCAGTCGGCCAGGATGGTGCGGATGCCCGTGACCAGCAACAGCGGCCGGTCGAGCATCACGTGGTGACCGGCGAGCGGGATCTCGATCACCGGCGCCACCCGGCCGAGCAGGTTGTACATCTGCACCCCGATGTCCGGCGTCAGCAGGCCGTACTCGGCCCGGAACAGTGCGACCCGGCAGTGCACCTTGCGCAGCACCTCCGGGGAGGGCGTGCGGTTGCCGAACACCTTCGGGTCGAACTTCCATGTCCAGCCGCCCTGCACCGAGCCGATCGACCCACGGGCGATGTGGTCGATGATGAACGGCAGCGAGCTCGGCTGGTCCGGAACCGTGCGGAACCGGGCGAGGGCGTCGGTCGCGGTGGGGTAGACCCGCAGTGGCCCGAAGGCGGTCCGGTCGCGGGCGGCCCGCTCCTCCGGAGTGAACTCCTGGACGGGGGAGTCGACGACGACGATGCCGGCGACCCGGTCCGGGTACTCGGCGGCGGTCATGATCGTGACCCAGCCGCCCATGCTGTGGCCGATGATGATCGGCGGCGAGGTGATTCCGGCGTGGTCGATGACGCCGATGACCTCCGCCGCCCACGTGTTCAGCGTGTAGTCCTCGCGCCGGTCGCTGTCGCCGTGGCCGGACAGGTCCAGGGCGACGACCCGGTACTCGCTGGGGATCAGGGGGGCGATGTGGTCCCACCACCCCGCGTGGGCGGCGCCGCCGTGAACCAGGACGATCGCCGGCCGCCCGGCCGCACCCCAGCAGCGGTAGCTGATGGTGGCGCCGGCGACCTTGGTCTCGTGCCGCTGCGGTCGGCTGTCAAGGGCGGCCTCGAACCAGGCCGGTGCTTCGTCTTCCATCCCAGGTCTCTGCCGTTCGGGTCGTGGGGCGGGTGGCTCCGGTCGCCGGCCGGGCGGCCTGCGACGTGTCCCACCCTGATACAACACCGCTTGCCCGGAGTTCCGGCCCTTCCGGGGCAGGTTGTCGGATTGACGATGTGTCACCTGGCACGCTGCGACGGAGTTGTGACGCGCACGTGACCTCCCGGGGAGCGGCGTGGACCGGCAGTGATCGGTCGACGGCCGGTCAGGCGTGGCCAAGGCCGGTGATGTGCCCGGCCAGCACGAGGGTGCGCACACCGTCGGGCCAGCGCAGCGTCACGCCCGTTCCGGGTAGCAGGAGGCCGCGTCTGGCCGAGGTCGCGGGCCCGGTCGGATGCTGGCGTTCGCCGGCATCGGGCGCATCCGGTCGGTCGGCACATATCGGTCAGAACATGAAGGTGGAGTTGATGATCGCGCCACGCCGTGTGTACTCGATGACGCAGTCCTGGATGTCCAGCGGATGCGCGGGTATCACCCCGTCGATGACGTCCTCCTCGCGCAGGCCGTGCAGCGACAGTCCGAACCGGCAGACGTAGACCTTTCCGCCCTCTTTGATGAACGTCTCGATCTGGTGATTGATGTTGTGCTCACCCGGAAACGCGGAATCGCCGGTGTGCGGAAACCCCCGGGTCGCCATCGTGTTCATCGCGCCGGGCCCGTAGAAATAGAGCACGGACTCGAATCCTTTACGCAGGGCGCGGGTGGCCTGCAGTATCGCGACGAAGCTGACCGACGACTCGTGCGCGATCCCGTGGATGAGGGTGAGGTAGCACTCGCCGTCGCGGGCCTGGTAGTCTGGGAAGATCTTGGTTGATCCATACAGGTTGCTACCCGGTGGAAGCGCCGGATGGGGAACCTCGTTGAGGCTCTGCCGATCGTTCTCCGTCAGCTCCATGAACGCTCCTCGATCGGGACCGGGACGTGACCACGCGGATCGCCTGTCGTCGGTCTAGCCGGAGCGCCGCCGGTCGTCGTCGACGACAAAACGCGGGACGGTACCGGCGGTCGGCACGTTCCGCGGAGATCCCCTCGATGCACGGGTTGCAGTCAAGCACCTCGCCGATTCCCGTGTGCGACGAACACGACGATCCGCGACGAAGCCCGCGCTTTCTGGTCCCGGTCTGGCCGCGGCGGACCAGGCGGCATTGCCCGTCGCCCTGATTGACTCTTTCTTTGCGACGATTGACCGGACTGGGGTGTTTTGCGCACCACCTGTCGGCACCAGGCCGAACCGGCGATGGTTCGCCGATTTTCGGGCGATTCGTGCCTTTGTGGCGGTCGAGGCCCGCCAGCCGGCGCCGTTGCGCCGCGGACCGCGGACCGCGGATCGCCCAGCAGCGCAACAGCGGACCGGGGATGCTGGTGGGATGCGATATGCCGTGCTTGCCGACCTCCATGGCCGGCCGGGGGCGCTGCGGCGGATTCTCGCCGCTGCCGCGGCGGCGGGCGCCGACGAGATCGTCTGCCTCGGTGACTACCTGGAGGCGAAGGTCCCGCGCCGCTTGCACGATCCCTCGCGGTTCTGGCCGCTGGAGCGGGTCGTCGACCCCGATCCGGCGCTGTGGGCGCGCCTCGCCGGCATCCGCCGGGTGCTGGGCAACCAGGAGCTGCGCATCCACGAGCTGCTGCGGCCCGAGCAGGTACCCGCCGACCTCGCCGCGCTGCTCGACGCGCCCGAGCGGGATCGTCTGCACGGCCTCGTGGGTCTGCACGGCCATCAGATCCGTTGGTCGACCGGCCGCGCCCAGCCCGCCGACGGCCCGGGCGAGCCGGTCGGGACGGCAGCCCACGGCGTCATGGACGGACGGGACCTGCTCGTGCCGGTCGCCGCCGACGTCCCCCGGGTGCCGGTCGTGGTGGTGGGGCACACCCACCAGGAGGCCATGTTCGAAATCGTCTGGTCGGACACCGCCCCCGACGGCGATGCGGCGGATGGCCCGGAGGCGGGGCTGGTGGGGCTGGCGGCAGTCGTGCGGGCGCTGCCTCCCATCGAGCCCGGTCGGCCGGTCTCGGTGCCTCAACCGGTCCCGGTGCCTCAACTGGTCCCGGTGCCTCAACTGGTCCCGGTGTTCCGGCCGGACCGCGGGGGCGGCCTCGCGGTCGTCGGCCCGGCAAGCGGACCATCACCCGTCCCCGGTCCGGGCGGCGCGGGTCCGGCCGGCACGGATTCCGCCGGTGTGGGTCCGGCCGGCGCTGCCACGCTGGTGGTCAACGTCGGGCCCGCCCGGGGCAAGCCGTCTCACTGGATGTTGTACGACACGGACCGTGGCGAGATCAGCTTCCAGCGGGCGGTTTGATAGCTAATCGTCCATTGTCAAGCACGTTGGGGCGTCGGAGGGCAAGAGTCGGATGTTAGAGACTTTGGTCCTGTCGCGTCCGACAGATGGGGGTCGTACACTTTCCCTTAGTCCCGGTGAAGTTCTGCACCTGCGTTCCCCCCGTACGCCAGGTGAGGTGGCTTCACCGGGACTTCTTGCGTGCGAGTGTGTGCGGAGCGTTCCCAACTCGGAGCGTTCCCAGGCCGGAGCGTTCGCCTCTGTCGGCGGTCGCGGGATGGCGCCGTGTCGCCGCCCACCCCCGCGGGGTGAATCCTGGCCCCCAGGTCCACGCGCCGACGCCCCCGTCCACGTCCGGCGACCACCGTCGGCGCGATCTCCCGGTGGTCGGCTGGCGCGCTGCCCGCCCCGCCGATCAGCCTCTCCCGGCGGATGTCCCCGATCGGGCGATCCCCGTCTCGCGGAGTGACACGTCACCGCGCCGGTCTGGCCAGGGGCCCCCGGTGAGTCAGGCCCGCCCCGCTCGCGACCGGTGGCGAGAGGGTGACTGACTGCCACAACGGGTATCGGAGGCGCGACGATGCCCCGTGCGCCCGGCGGCGTTCCGGACCGTCGGCAGGGAGGGAGGGGGGCACCCACGACCGATCACCGTCCGTCCTGGAGTGCGTGTCGTCGGCGATGTGGATGAACGACCCGACGGACGGCGTCGCTTTGCCGACAGGTTCGGCTACGTTCGGATAGATGTGAGATGTTTCGTAGATAACCAGTGTGGGCCGTAGCTGCGCCGTCGACCGGGGTCGATAGCCTGTTTTGGGCATGTACTGACAAAGCTGGGCGTTACATCCGGACGAGTTGGAGGGGGCGCGGTCGCGTCGGCGGGAGGCCGGCGTAATCCGGGGCCGTGGGGTCGCGAGGGTCGCGGCCGCCAGGGGAGTTCCGCATCACGGCGATGCCGTCTCGCGGATGCCCGCGGACCCGACATTGCGGCTGGGCCGCGGTGCCGGGCGACCGGGGTCCGCGCATCGGCGTGTCACCGCGATACGGGGCATCCGGAGCAGTGCCCGCTCACACGGATAACTCGGAAGGCAGGGGTGTACAGGTGCATGTCCCCGCGGCGCGCATCGTCTTCTCACCGGAGGATCGCGCGGAGATCGCGTCGGCCACGATCGAGATCCTTTCCACCGGCGCGATGACCTTGGGTGCTCATACCGACGAATTCGAGGCGGCATTCGCCGCCGCTCACCGGGCCCCGTTCGCGGTGGCCGTGAGCAGCGGCACAGCCGCACTAGAGATCATTCTCCGAAGTCTGGACGTTCAGGGCGCGGACGTCGTCGTTCCCACCAACACATTCGCCGCGACGGCCTTCGCGGTACTCCGGGCCGGGGCCACCCCGGTCTTCGCGGATGTGAGTCCGGACACCTTCGCGTTGACCGTCCGTGACGTCGAGGCGGTCGTGACTCCCAACACCCGGGCCGTGGTGCTGGTGCACATCGGCGGACTGATCGCGCCGGATGTCGCCGAGCTGGCGGCGTTCTGCGCCGACCGGGGCCTCGCGCTCGTCGAGGACGCGGCGCACGCCCACGGCTGCCGCCACGGTGAGGGATACGCCGGCTCCTTCGGGGTGGCGGGCGCGTTCTCGTTCTATCCCACCAAGCTGATCACCAGTGGCGAAGGCGGGATGATCGTCACCGCCGACCCGGCCATCCACGAGGCCGCGCTGATCTACCGCGACCAGGGCAAGGCGGGCTTCCTCGGCAACACCCACATCAAGCAGGGCTACGCCTGGCGTCTCAGCGAGATGCACGCCGTCGCCGGCAAGGTGCATCTGCGCCACCTCGACGAGTTCCTGACGACCCGTGCCGCCGTGGCCGCCCGCTACGATGCCGCCCTCGACGCCCTCGACGGCGCCGGCCGCCTGCGGGTGCCCGCGGGCGACGTCTGCAACTACTACAAGTACATCGTGCTGCCCCGACCCGGCATCGACCGGGCGCGGCTGAAGAAGGAGCTCAAGGAGCGCTACGGGGTCTCGCTCAGCGGTGAGGTCTACGAGGCGCCGCTGCACCAGCAGCCCGTGTTCAGCGACTACGCGGGCCGCTCGCTGCCGGTCGCGGAGGACCTGTGCGCCCGGCACGTGTGCCTGCCGATCCATTCCGACATGACCGACGCGGAGGCTGACCACGTGGTCACCTCCTTCGCCGCCGCGCTGGCGAGCCTGGACCTGGACGGGTGAGCGTGAGCATGAAGATTGCCGTTACCGGAGGCTCGGGGTTCATCGGCAGCCACGTCGTGGACCGGCTCCTCGACGCCGGCCACGACGTCCTCTCCCTCGACGTCGACTCTCGCCCGAGCGACCCGCGGGCGACCAGCCGGCAGGTCGACGTGCTCGATCTGCCGGGGCTGACCGCGGCGCTGGCCGGGGTCGAGGCGGTGTTCCACGTCGCCGGGATGTCCAATGTGGACTTCGCCTACGCCGACCCGGCGCGCACGGTGCGTCTCAACGTCGAGGGCACCGGCAACGTCTGCGAGGCGGCCCGGCAGGCCGGCGTCGGGCGGGTGCTGTTCGCCAGCACCGTGTGGGTCTACGGCGCGGTCGGGGAACGGGCGGATCCGGCGCCGCTCACCGAGGACGCCGAGATCACCCTCGGGCGCGCCGGCCACGTCTACACCTCGACGAAGCTCGCCGCCGAGCTGCTGCTGCACAGCTACCAGCAGACCTACGGGCTGCCCTTCACGATCCTGCGCTACGGCATCCCCTACGGCCCCGGCATGCGCGACGAGCTGGTGCTGGCCCGGTTCGTCCGCAAGGCGCTCGACGGCGAGTCGCTCACCGTCGCCGGCGACGGGCAGCAGTTCCGCAACTACGTGTTCGTCCGCGACCTCGCCGATGCCCACGTGCTGGCGCTGCGGCCCGAGGCGGAGAACGCCACCATCGCCCTGGAGGGCGCCGAGGCGGTCAGTGTGCTGGAGATGGCGCAGGCGGTGTGCCGCCACTTCCCCGGCACGGCGATCGAGCACGTGCCGGCCCGGCCGGGCGACTTCCGGGGCCGGGAGGTGTCGGCGCAGCGGGCGCTGGAGCTGCTGGGCTGGCGACCGACCACCCCGTTCACGGACGGGGTACGGCAGTACATCGAGTGGTACCTGGCAAACCGACGGCCCCCGGCGCAGGCCGTCCAGCCCGTCGACGACCTAGACGTCTCCGCGGCGTCCTCGGAGTAACCATGGCGCAGATCGGCGGTATCACGGTGAGCGGACCATCCGACAACGGCGATCCGGCGGCGACCGTCGCCCCCCCGACCCGACCCTCCACGGAGGGTCGGCCGGCGGGGGTGGCCTCGGCGGTCGGGCGTCCCGGCGACGACAAGGCGCCCGACCGCGGCGGACCGGTGATCAACGGCCTCGCGGTGGAGGAGGCCGCGGCCGCGGCCCTGCTCGCCGGGGCTGGGGCACGACAGCCGGCGACTCGTCGCGGATCGGCGCTGCTGCTGTCCGGCTCGCTGGGCATGGGGCACGACGTCATGGCCGAGGCGTGCGGGGCGTCGCTGGCGCGGCGCGGGTTCACCGCCCGGACCGCCGACAGCCTGCGCATGCTCGGCGGGCGCAACGGCTCCCGTGGGGAGAAGGTCTTCCGCGGGATGATCGCCGTGCCGGGCCTCTACGACGCCGTGCACTTCTCCCAGATGCGCACCGGCGGCCGGTTGGCCCTGGCGATCGAGCGGGCGTCGAGCCGCTACGTCGTCCCGGCGCTGCGCCAGGAGCTCACCGAGCAGCCGACCGATCTCGTCATCTCCATCTTCGCCACCGGCGCCGCGGCGACCAGCCGGGTCAAGCCGGAGTTCCCCGGCCTGGTCACCGCGGTGTTCTCCACCGACTGTTGCGTGCACCGGCTGTGGGTGCACGACAACACCGACCTGTACCTGGTCACCTCGCAGACTGCCGCTCGCTACGTGCGGCGGTTCGCGCCGGGTGCGCTCGTCTCGGTCGTGCCCACCCCCGTGCGCGAGCCGTTCTACGACCCGCCCACCCAGGAGGAGGCGCGCGCGGCGCTCGGCATCCCGGCCGACGCCCCGTGTGTGCTGCTGATGTCCGGCTCCTGGGGGCTCGGGCCGCTGGTCGAGGGTGCCGCGGCGATGGCCGCGGCGGGGATCTACGTGCTCGCGGTGGCCGGGCGGAACAAGCCGCTGGCGGCGCGGCTGACCGCCCTGGCCGAGCGGCAGCACAAGGTCATCCCGTTCGGCTTCACCGACCGCATCCCGGCGCTGATGGCCGCCAGCGACCTGGTCGTCACCTCCTCCGGGGACACCTGCAGCGAGGCGCGGGTGATCGGCCGGGACCTGCTGCTCATCGACGTCGTGCCGGGGCACGGCCGGGACAACCTGCAGAAGGAGCTTGAACGCGGGCATGCCGAGGTCACCAACACCGACCCGGTGTCGCTGACCCGCTCCGCGCTCGCCTGCCTCGACCGGGTCAAGCCCCCCTCGGACCGGGTGGCGATCGGGCCGCAGGCGTGGGAGCAGGCGTTCGGCTCGGCGCTGGCGCAGATCGGCTTCGGTGCCCACTGGTGATTCGGTGCCCACTGGTGAGACGCGTCGGCGGTGGGACGCAGCGGCGTCGGGCGGGCGCGCGTCCGGCCCGGGACGTTCCACGCGGCCCCCGGTGTTGACTCGGTCAGAGGTTGTCATCTCGGGTGTGGGCCCGGAGTGGCGGGGGACGAGTGAGGCGGCCAGCGCATGGGCAGGGGCAGGGTCAGGGGGATCCCGGCATGAACGGCGGGATCCGGACGCGAACGACGGCACGCCCGTGACCAGGATGGCGCGCGTATGAGCAAGGCGTTGGCGCTCGGCCTGCCCACCGCGATGGTGTCGGCCGCGCTGTACGGGGTCGCGCCGCTGGTGCAGGCGCGGGCCGCCCGGCGCGAGGAGGAGAGTTCCGGCCTGGGGCTGGGACTGCTGGCCCGGCTGGTGCTGCGCCCGTTGTGGCTGCTCGGGCTCGCCGTCGAGGCGGCCTCGTTCCTGCTGGAGGTCTACGCCCTCTCGGTCGCGCCGGTGGCGATGGTCGCCCCGGTGATGGCCCTCGATATGATCATCTTCACGTTACTGGCCCAGCGGGTGCTCGGTGAACGGATCAGCCTGACGGGCTGGCTGGGCGTCGGCTCGATGGTCGCCGGGGTCGGCCTGCTCGCCTACGCCTTCGCGCGCCGTGCCGAGGTCGGCAGCGCGGCCAGCACGGACGTCCTGCTGGCCTTCCTCGTCCTCGGCCTGATCTTCGCGCTGGTGTGCGCGTTCCTTGCGAACGTCGCCGCCGCCCGGAACATGATCGCCGGCGCGGCGTTCGGATTCGGCGCGGCCGCCGGCGTCTGCTATGCGATCGCCACCCTCGCGACCCGTCAGATCGGCCTGGCGGTCAACGATCGCCGCGAGGGCCAGTCCGCGCTGGCCGACCTGCTCACCACCCCGACGCCGTACGTCCTCGTGCTGTTCTCCGTGCTGGCGCTCGGTCTGCAGCAGCGCGGGCTGCAGGGCCGGGCGGCGGTGATCGCCTTCCCCGTGACCAGCGGGGTGTCCGCCTTCCTGCCGGTCACCCTGGGGCTGACGCTGTTCGGCGAGCCGGCCCCGGACGGCGCCCATCGGGTGGCGTTCATCGTCGCGATGGTGATGGTGGCCGCCGGCATCGCCGCCCTCGGGCGCGACCGGATGGCGGCCAACCGTTCCGTGGACGAGCTGGAGGGCGCCGCGGCGCGCCCCGACGGGCCGGATCCAGGCCGCCCGGATCGGGCCCGGCCGGATTCGAAGCGGGCTGATTCCGACCGGCTGGACCCGGAGCGGCTGGACCCGGAGCGGGTGGACCTGGAACGCGTGGACCTGGAACGCGTGGACCTGGAACGGGTCGATCCGAGGCGCTCCGAGCGGGTGGACTCCGACCTCGGGCGGCGTTCTCGCCACGGCGACGACCCGTGGAAGCCACCGGGCCGGGGAGACGGCGGGCCTGGCGCCGCGCTGCGGGAACTCGGCTGACCCGCAGGGGCGCCTGGCCGGGGCGACGAACTGTCACCAACGGCGCGGACCGGCACGGTCGTTAACGCTGATGGCATGAGCCTAAACTTATAGTGACGCCGCATGTGCTTTCGGTGAGATAGTCGAGGTGGCCGGCCGCCCGGGTTCACCCCCCGATCGCCCGGGCGCCCGGCCGTCTCCCGCCCGCGGCAACCTATGCCCGCTCAGGGTAGCCGCGGGACGGGCCGGAGCATCGCGGGATGCAGCACCGTGGCGTCGCCCCGGCGGTACAGCTCCGCGGGCCGGCCGCCGTCCCGGGTCGTGAAGCGCCCGGTCGGGACGAGGAAGTCCGCGGTCCCGGTCACCTTGCGGTGGAAGTTGCGGGGGTCCAGCCGCGAGCTCCAGACCAGCTCGTAGATCCGGCGCAGCTCCGCCACCGTGAACTCGCCTTCGCAGAAGGCCGTCGCCACCGCGCTGTACTCGATCTTCGCTCGGGCGCGTTCCAGCCCGTCCGCGAGGATCGCCGCATGGTCGAAGGCCAGCCCGGACCCGCCGCCAGCGGTCGAGACCGGCTCCCATCGGCTCGCGGCGGCGTCCGTGCCGGCGATCGGCGTGCGCGACTGTGGCGCGAGCGCCAGGAACGCCACCGTGACGACCCGCCCGCGGGGATCGCGATCCGGCGCGCCGTAGGTCGCGAGCTGTTCGAGATGCGCCGGCGGGTGGCGTAGCCCGGTCTCCTCGGCGAGCTCCCGCACGGCCGCCTCGGCCAGATCCTCCCCCGGCCGGACGAAGCCGCCCGGCAGGGCCCAGCGGTCCCGGTAGGGCTCGATCCCGCGGCGCACCAGCAGCACCTGGAGCTGCTCCTCGCGGACTGTCAGCAGGACCAGATCGACGCTGAGCGCGACCGGCACGACGTCCGGCGGCAGCCTGCCCGCTGCGCCGCCGCCGTTGGCGTGGGCGGTCGTGGCGGCGGATGACTCCAGTGGGGACGGCATGCGGGGAACCATACTCGTCAGGTTGACGAGAACTGCGATCCCGGTTTATCGTCATGTCGACGATAAAGAGAGGACCTTCTCATGGCGGACATCAGCCGGGCGCCGTTCCTGTGCCACCTGCGGGGCACCCCCACCGCGTACATCCGCCACCAGCGCGGCACGGCCGTCGCCCACGAGGGTGTCGGCCTGGTCTTCTGGTATCGGCCGCGCACTGCGGTGATCAGTGAGGTGCCGGTCGACGACCGGGAGCTCGCGGTGCTCTTCCACGCGCGGACCGCCGACTTCCAGGACGTCGCGGTGCAGGCCACCGTCACCTACCGGATCGCCGACCCGGTGCTGGCCGCCACCCGCCTCGACTTCGGTATCGACCCCGAGCTCGGCACCTGGCGGGAGAAGCCCCTCGACCAGCTCGCCGGGATGATCAATGAGTCTGCCCAGCAGTACGCCTCGGACCTGCTCGCGCGCACGTCGCTCACCACCGCCCTCGCCGAGGGGGTGCCGGTCATCCGGGCGCGGGTGACCGACGGCCTGCGCGCAGATGCCCGCCTGGTCCAGACGGGGGTGAGTGTGGTCGGGGTGCGGGTGGTCGCCGTCCGCCCGTCGCCGGACGTGGAGAAGGCGCTGCGCACGCCCACCCGCGAACAGATCCAGACCGAGGCCGACCGGGCCACCTACGGCCGCCGCGCGCTCGCAGTCGAGCAGGAGCGGCGCATCGCCGAGAACGAGCTGCAGAGCAAGATCGAGCTGGCCGTGCGAGAGGAGCGGCTCGTGACCCAGGAGGGCGCCAACGAGCAGCGCCGGATGACCGAGCAGGCGGCGGCGGCGCGCATCGCCGCCGCAGCGGAGGCGGAGCGGGCCGAGACGGCCGCCCGCTCGCAGGCCGAGCGGGTTCGGGTGGAGGCGGCGGCGCGGGCCGAGGCCGTGCGTCTGGTCGGGCAGGCTGAGGCCGACGCCGAGGCGGCCCGGGTCGCCGCGGTCACCGGTCTGGACACCTCGGCGGTGGTCGCGTTGGCGGTGCGGGACCTGGCTGACCATCTGCCCGCGATCGGGGCGCTCACCATCACCCCCGACGTGGTCACCGAGGCGGTCGCCCGGTTCGCCCGCGCCGGCACCCCTCGGTGAGCCTCGCCCCGCGCGCGGTGCTCGTGCACCGACGCACCGAGTACGCCGAATTGCTGGACCGGCACGGCACCCGCGGCCAGGCCGCGTTCTTCCTGGCCACCCGCGGGCGGGAGCTGGCCGAGGTGCAGGCCGCCCACGATGCCGCCGAGGCGGCCCGTCGGTCGGTCGCCGCGGCGATCCCGCCGCACTGGCGTCGCGGCGAGGTGGAGCGGTCCGACCTCGACCGGTTCCTGTTCGCTCCGGATGACGTGGTCGTCTGCGTCGGACAGGACGGGCTCGTCGCGAACGTCGCGAAGTACCTCGACGGCCAGCTCGTCCTGGGGATCAACGTCGAACCGACCCGCACGCCGGGTGTCCTGGTCCGGCACGCCCCGGGAGAGGCCGCCGCCCTGCTGCGCGCCGTCGAGGGATCGCCTGCGGACCCCGCCCGGGGGCTTGGTCGCCTGCTGCGCGAACTGACCATGGTCGAGGCCCGCTCCGACGACGGCCAGCGCCTCGTCGCGCTCAACGAGGTCTACGCCGGCCACCCCGGCCACCAGACCGCCCGGTACCGGTTGCGGGTTCCCGGCGGGGGCGCCCCGGTGACCGAGCGGCAGGCGTCATCCGGGCTGCTCGTCGGCACCGGCACCGGTGCGACGGGCTGGTGCCGCTCGGTGTGGGCGCAGCGGCGCAGCGAGCTTTCGCTCCCGGCGCCGACCGCCGGCGCGCTGGTCTGGTTCGTCCGCGAGGCATGGCCGTCACCGGCCACGGGCACCACCTGCACCGAGGGCCGCCTCGCCGGGCCGGCGCGGCTGGAGATCCTGGTGGAGGCCGATCGGATGGTCGTGTTCGGCGACGGCATCGAGACGGACACGATCGAGCTGTCCTGGGGGCAGCAGCTCACCGTCGGCGTGGCCGATCGTCGCCTACGCCTCGCCTAGCACGCACCTCGACGACGGTGCACCTCGACGACGGTGCACCTCGACGACGGTGCACCTCGACGACGGTGCGCCCCGACTGTCAGCCGCGGCGGCGAGCCCGGCGGCCTGGCCGGGAGGTCCAGGGGCGGCCAGGCCGGCGGACTGCGCCGGTCGCGGACGGGCCGGCCGGCGGACGACGCCGCCCGCCGGGCCTGGGCCGGCCCATCACACGCCGAAGCGTTCGAGAGCCTTGCGTACCCGGAGGTTCGCCTGCGCAAAGGTGATCTTCCCGTCCACGTACGCCGACAGTGCCGCGCGCCGAACACGTTCGACGCGCTGATCTTTCATCGGGGTGTTGAGCAGGTTGGTCGTGGCGGTGGCCACGGCAATCACCTCCCAGTGGCAGGGGAACAGGATGGTGCTACGCGTATGGATCTCGGAAGCCATGCCCGCAACCAGGGATCCGTCGGGGAAGCCGAATGCCCGGCGGATCCTGAGGTGGACCGACCGTGATCAGGCGTGAGGGAGTGCCCGGGGTGCGGGCGGGATGCGCCGTCCTCAGCTAGGACGGCGACGGGATGGCGGCTCCGCCGGCCACCGAGCCTGCCCGAGGCCCCCCCGCCGGCGGGCGACAACACGCGGCAGTGAGGACTGAGGCCGTACGCGCGGCCTGGTGGCCGCCGGGGTCGAGCGCCGCCAGCGACGCGGCCACCCGGACCGTGGCGTCGCGGTGCTGTACGCGGGTAGCCGTACCGTCAAATATGATCACAACGACTGCCCTCCTCCGCGTTGGGCGGGCATTCGCAGCCCGCGTGGCCCGTCCAGTGGGCGAAGGTGGCCGAGCGTCGTCCCATGCCGCCACGGCGCCGGGAGCGTCCGGTCCGCCTGCCCACCCTGCGCGATGGACGCCGCGGACGTCGTGCCCCGGAAATGCCACGACCACAACGGGACGAACACTTGAACAACGAGGACCGACTGAACATCTACAAGAGTGCGCGACCGGGGGGCGTTGCGCAAGAGCCAACCGGCATGTCGAGCGGCCGCCACCGCGCCGTCATGACAGGAACCTCGACCCGGTCGGGGTGGGAACGTCGACGTTGATCGGATCGTTCCGCCCCCTCCATCGGCGGCCGTTCCCGGCCCAGCGATCCCCCACCGGCCCGGGCGCATCCGGTGGAGGCGTCCGGGCCGGACCTGGCGCTGTCGGGCGCGGGGGGAGCGCAGGCTCGGACCAGGGCGGGTCAGGCCTGGCGGACCCGGGTTCGGTCGAACTCGCCGTCCCGCGCGCCGGCCAGGAAGGCGTCCCACTCGGCCGCGGAGAAGGCGAGCACGGGACCGCTGGGGTTCTTCGAGTCACGCACCACGATGCCCTCGCCCAGGGGAGCGACCTCCACGCACATGCCCCCCGCTCCGTTGCTGTAGCTGCTCTTGNGCCAGGCCAGCTCGGCGGGACCGCCCAGATCGGGCTTCGCAAATCTGGTCATTTGAGTTCCTTTGCGACGGAAATTATCATCTGTCTGGATTCTTCTGGCCGCAGGGCGGCGGCCAGAAGGTGATTCATCTTCAACTTATAGCGCCGGACTTCGGCGGCACGCTCGATGTAAAGGCTGCCGGCCGCCTCTTCTATATAGACCACTTCGTGGTCTTCCGAATCGGGGAATCCGAGTATGGAAAACGCGCTGCCCAGGCCGGCGTGTGCGCCGACCGCGAACGGCAGGACCTGGATTGTCACATTCGGGAGTTCGGACCGTTTGGCGAGGAAATCGAGCTGATCGCGCATGACCGCCCGACCGCCGATCTCCCGGCGAAGCACCGCCTCGTCCAGAATCACCCAGAGCCGGGGATGGTCGGGGGCGGTGAGCCGACGCTGCCGGTCCATCCGCAAGGCAATCTTGCGCTCGACCTCCTCCTCGTCGGCCTCCGGGTCATCGGCCCGGATGACCTGCCGGGCGTAGTCTCCGGTCTGGAGCAGCCCATGGACGAGCTGGGACTCGTACACCTGGATCGACGCCGCGTCACCCTCCAGGCCGATGTAGATCTCGAACCAGGCCGGGACGACATCGTGGTAGGAGTGCCACCAGCCGTGCCGGCGGGACTCCCGGGCCAACGCCATCAGGGCGTCGCGCTGCTCACCCTCCGTAACACCGTACAGGTTGAGCAGGTCCGACACGTCGCGGGTGCGTACCGGCACCCGCCCGTTCTCCATCCGGCTGACCTTCGAGACCGAGCAGCGCAGCAGTTGGCACACCTCGTCGACCGAGACGTCCGCCGCCTCTCTCAGACGCCGTAACTCGGCGCCCAGCCGCCGACGCCGCACAGTCGGACCGCCGCTTGTGGCCATCGCTAGTCCTTCGGTCTGCTCGGAGTGATGGGTGCATCCTGCCACTGGATCGCCACTCCTCATACACAGTGCACTGCTATGGGTAGCGGAACTCTTACAGAAGCTCATGCAGACGGTCGAGGCAGGAGCCATGCCGCGAGTCTTGGTTTACTTTGAGTGGCGAGCACAACCCGCTGGGTGAGAACTTGGTACGGTGAGGAATCACGGGGAGTAGTCGATGGCGATCGCGCGGGGTCCGAGGCGTCGATCCGGCGACCATGCCTGGACGACCGGCCGGGCGGCGTCGGTCCTGCTGCACGCCCCCACCCCTGCGTCCACCCCTGCCACCCCGTCCATCCCCGCCACCCCGTCCGTTCGGGACTTTCGGGCGGCCACGCCCATGGCGTGGCCCGCCATCGCGAGGGCTGTGGCTTCGCGGCCGGCGATCAGGCGGTCCACCGCCACGCGGTCGGCGGCGACCAGACGGTCGACGACCACGTGGGATGTCGGCGCGCTGGCCGGCGGCGGTGAGGGCGGACGTCGACCGCCGGCTCCGGGCGGGTGGGCGTCGAGCCCCGCCCGGAGCCGGCCAGCCCACCATCGCGGGTCGGATCGACGCCTCCCCGGGCGTGACCGCGCACCGTGGACAGCTCCACGGTTCTCATTATTCGGTAATTGGCTGAAAGGCGTGACAATGGCGACTCGCCGATTCCAGGTCTACGACGGCGATGGCGAACTGGTGGCCACCTTCCTGGAGTGGGAGGCGGCGCACTCCTGGGCGCACCGTCGCGCCGGCGAAGCAGGGACCCGAAATCCTGTTCAGGTCGAGGATCGGGTTGAGCGGCGGACCTGGACGATCGAGGCCGATCAATGCCGGCTCACGGTGTGGCGGCGCCGCGTGGAGTACGGATACTGCGGCCGGCCGGAGGCGCGTCCCGTCGCTGCCGGCCGTAAGCACGTCTACGTCTCCTGAACGGGCCTGGCGGTCGCGATGCCGGGGTGTTCGGCGCTGGCGGCGGTCTCCTGGCCGTCGGCGGCGTAGGCCGGCTGCCGGACGCCCGCGCGCAGGGCCTCGAAGATGGCCACGCCCTGCCCGACGAGTCCGCTGGCGATCTCACCGATGCCCTCGGCGCCGTTGAGCACCGTGACGTTCGCGCCCGCCAGCCCCGAGGCTGCCTGCCGGACGATCTCCGGAAGCTGGTCGATGAGCATCCGGTCGAGTGCAACCCGGTTGTGCGACGCGGCGGCCTCCGCCTGGATCCTCATCTTCTCGGCCTCGGCGAGGGCGAGGACGCGGACCCGCTCGGCCTCCGCCTCCGCGGGCTTGACGACCTCGGTGACGAGCTGCTGCTGGCGCAACTGAGCCTCGCGTTCGGCCAGCTCGGTCCGCGCCGCGGTCACCGCCACCTCCGCCTGGGCCTGCGCAAGCGGCCCGGCCTGTGCGGCCTCGGCCTGGGCTCGGTCGATCTCCGCTCGGTACTGGGCCTGGACGATGGAGGTCTGCCGGGCGTACTCCGCCTGCGCCCGCTGCGAGCGCTGCTCGGCCTCGGCGGCGGCCTGGTTGGCCTCGGCCTGGGCGATCTGCGCCTGGCGCTGGATGGCGGCGTTGTGCGGCGCCGCGATCGCCGCGATGTAGCCGAGTCTGCCGTCGTCGATGGACTGGATCTGCAACGCGTCGACGGTCAGCCCGATCCGGGCCATCTCCGCCTTGGACCCGTCGAGTACCTCGGTGGCGAGCTTCTGCCGGTCGCGGATGATCTCCTCGACCGTCATCGAGCCGATGATCGAACGCAGGTGGCCGGAGAAGATCCGCCCGGTCAGCACGGCCATCTGGCCCTGGTCGGACAGGAAGCGCTGGCCGGCGTTGACGATGCTCTCGCTGTCGTTGCCCACCTTGAAGGCGATCACGGCGCGGACGTTCAGGGAGATGCCCTGGTAGGTGACGCACGTCTCCGTGACCTCGGCCTCGCACATCGCCAGGGTCAGGAAGCGCACCTTGCGGAAGAACGGCAGAATAAATCCGCCGTGACCGGTGACCACCTTGAAAGGCATCCCACCGCGGTTCTTCCCACCCGAGATCAGCATCGCCTGGTCGGGTGCGGGGACTCGGTAACCAAACACGCCGCGAACCTTTCGTCAGAGATCGCCGCCGAAGACGGCGGCGGGATCCAGCCACGGCACCACCTCGACGGTCCGAGGCCCGCGCGTCCCGATGACCAGCACGGATGCGCCCTTGGGTAGCGGAGTGTCGGACAGCGCGAGGAAAGTTTCGATTCCGCCGCGGACCCGCACCACCACCTCGCCCGGCCCGGCGTCACCCCGGGTGCCCACGATGAGCGCGCCGACGCGGCCGATGACGGACGGATCGCCCACCATCCTCGAACCTCCTCCTCGCACGCGGCGGGCGCGGAAGGCCATGGCTGAACGGTCGTTGCAGGCGAGAAGAGACTACAAGTCGCCATCCTTGGGATCAGGGGCTTGTCGCTGTCGACTTCTGTATTGACCAAACGCTGATCGTCTGGAGCAGCCCGATCGGCGCTGGCCGCATATTCGCCCGCCCCGCGGACCGTCCCCGCGCCGCCTCGCGGACCGTCCCCGCGCCGCCTCGCGGACCGTCCCCTCCTCGTCACACGACCGTTCCCGAGCCGGCTTCCTGACCTGCTCGGCCCCTTCCTGTCCGCTCCCTCCGCTCAGCCGCTGTTCGCCGGATTGGCCAGTCCTGGCGCCGGCCGGGCCGGCCCGAACCGACGCAGGTAGGCGGTCGGCGTGAGGCCCGTGCGTCGGCGCAGCGCTACCCGCAGACTCGTGGCGGTCCCGAGGCCACTGGCCCGGGCCACGAGATCGAGGCGATGTTCTCCGCGTTCGAGCAGCCGGCAGGCCAAGGCGACCCGTTCGGCGGTCAGCCACGCCAGTGGAGTGACGCCGAGCTCGGCGCGGAACCGACGGTGCAGCGTGGCCGGGCTGACCGCGGCCTGGCTGGCCAGGTCGGCGATCGCCACAGGTCGGTCGAGCCGCTGGCGGGCCCAGTCCAGCAGCGGCGCGAGGGAGGTGTCGGGCACGATCGGTACGGGCCGTTCGATGAACTGCCGCTGCCCGCCGTCGCGGTGCGCTGCGTAGACCAGCCGTCGGCTGACCATATTCGCAACCTCGGCTCCATGATCACGGCGGATGAGGTGCAGCCCGAGGTCGAGGGCGGCGGCGCTGCCCGCGGCCGTGCACACGTCGCCGTCGTCGACGAACAGCACATCAGGTTCGAGCCGTACCTCGGGGTAACGGCGGGTGAACAGGTCGGCCCACCGCCAGTGGGTCGTGGCCCGGCGATCATCGAGCACCCCTGCGGCGGCGAGGGTGAACGTCCCCGTGCAGAAGCTGACCAGGCGGGCCCCGCGGTCGCCGGCCGCCCGGATCGCGGCCAGCACCGACGGTGGCGGGGCGACGAGCGGATCCGGGCGGTTCGGCACGATGACCGTGTCGGCTGCGGACACCGCGTCGAGCCCGGCGACGCCGGACAGGGTGAACAGTCCGCCATGCATGCGGATCTGCGGGGTAGGCGCGCAGAGCGTGCAGTCGTACCAGGGCCGGTCGAGCTCGGGGCGGCGCAGCCCGAACAACTCGGTGGCGACACCGAGCTCGAAGGGATTCGACCCGTCATCCACGATCACCGCGATCCGATGCGTTGGCGCGCGATCCGGTTGCGAGGATCCATGCGACATGTGCGATTCCTAGCGCTCGTCTATCTCTTTGTCGGGCGGGAGCATTCACGCATGACCGCCGAGCCAGTCTCCGGGCCCGACCGCCGCTCCGCACCCGCCGCCACCTCCGCACCCGCCGCCACCCCCGCGTCCGCCGGCTCCGCGCACGCTGTCCCTGAAGCAGCGGCTGCCGAGCCTCCGCGAGGTGCCTGGGCGAATCCGGTTGATCTCAAGGCCGCTTTCGACAGCTTCGAGGCGCTGTGGAGTCCCCGCATCGTCGCCCGGGTGAACGATTACGACATCCGCATCGCCAAGGTCGCCGGCGAGCATGTCTGGCACACGCACTCCGATACTGACGAGCTTTTCCTCGTGCTCGCGGGCACTCTGCACGTCGCCGTGCGCGACGAGCCTGGTAAAGGGGAGCGAGTCATCATCCTGAACCGGGGGGAGATCTTCGTCGTCCCGCGCGGTGTGGAGCACCGTCCCGCATCTCCGGCCGGCGCGTCGATTCTCCTGGTCGAACCGAGAGGCACCCTGTCCGTGGGGGACCGCCATGACCTGTTGCCCGACCACGTCGAGGCGACTACGGGGCATGCCCTCGCCTGAATCGTTCTCACGAGCGGTCCGATCCCGGCGCGAGCGGACCGGCGCCGGGGAATACCACGCCGGACTCGTACGCGGCGACGACGAGCTGCGCCCGATCGCGCGCCCCAAGCTTGGTCAGTAAGCGGCTGACATGCGTCTTGACGGTTGTGACGCCGACGAACAGCCGCCTGGCGATCTCGGAGTTCGACAGTCCCGCTGCAACCTGGATGAGCACCTCGCGCTCCCGCTCCGTCAGCCGGGTCAGCTCTTCGCCCCGGGCTGCGGGCCGCTGCGGCCGCTGGGCGAACTCGACGATGAGCCGCCGGGTGACGCTCGGGGTCAGCAGCGCGTCGCCGGCGGCCACGATCCTGATCGCGGCCAGGAGGTCCTCCGGGCGCGTGTCCTTGAGGACGAATCCGCTGGCGCCGCCACGCAGGGCCGCGAAGACATGTTCATCCTGATCGAAGGTCGTCACCACGAGGACGCGTGTCGCGGCAGTGCCAGGGTCCGCAGCAATGATCCGCATCGCCTCCAGGCCATCCATAATCGGCATACGGATGTCCATGAGAACGACGTCCGGGCGCAGGTGCCTGGCCAACCGCACCGCCTGGGCGCCGGTCCCGGCCTCCGCGATCACCGTGAGATCGGGAGCGGACTCGACCAGCGCCCGGAAACCGGCGCGCACCAGAGCCTCGTCGTCGGCGATGAGGACCCGGACGCGACCGTCGCCCGCCGACAACGGGCGGGATCCATAGTCGGAATCAGCGCGGTTACGGAGCCCATCATGGCTCTCCGCCGGTGTGGAGCCATCGGCTGTCACCATCATCAGCCTGTGTCCTGCCCGACGGGGCGTGGCCGGACAGGCACTGGCGGGAGCTCACAAGACCGATCCGCGATCATGGTGGCGGGTGAGACGGGAAACCGGGCCACGACCGCGAATCCCCCTCGTTCCTGGGGGCCCGCACTGAGCGTGCCGGCGAAGAGTTCCGCTCGCTCGTACATCCCGACCAGGCCCAGCCCGGGTCCTGATCCTCTGCCCGGCTCGGGTCGCCGCGAGGTTGGGCCAGGCGGCTCATCAGCCGGGTCGTGGCGCGCCTGATCGCTCCGGCGATCTGCCGGCGTCTCGTCGCTGTGATGATGCTCTGGGCCGCCCGGTGGGGGATGGCCGTCATCAACGATGCTCACGACCAGTTCCCGCGGCCCGTCGTGCACACTGACCTGGGCCTCGGCGGCGTTGGCATGCCGGACCACGTTCGTCAGTGCTTCTTGGACGATGCGGTACACCGAGGTCTCCAGGACCGGTAGATAGCAGCGCTCGGTGCCTGTGCGCCGGTATGACGTGCGGAACCCAGGTCGCTGCAGCCCGGCGACCAGATGGCCCAGGTCTGCGAGCTTCGGTTCGGTGACCCTGGCTGGCTCGTCAGCGCTGGCCTGTTCGCCAGCTCGCGCTGACTCGGTGCGCTCGGGGCGCCCGCCCGACGGGACCGCCTCATGCGCCCGGCCCGAGACCCCGGCAGGCTCCGCCTGCGGTCGCGTTGTCAGCGTCGCGTCCGATCGAACCGATGGCTCCCGGATCTCCTGGCGGGTACTGCGTAGGACGCGGCGCACCTCGTCGAGAGCCGAGCGGCTCGTCGTCTCGATCACGCTCAGTGCCTCGCGCGCCTCGCGTGGGTCCTCGAGCAGCCGGGCGACTCCGGAGCGGACCGCGATCAGGCTCAGAGTGTGCGACACGACATCGTGGACGTCTCGAGCGACGCGAAGCCGCTCTTCGGCGCGGATCCGGCGCTCCCGCTCCGTGGCCTCTCGGCGTGCCTCCAGCGCCAGCCGGGACCGGTAGCGGCGGCGGGTGCGGAAGGCATCGCCGACCAGCCAGGCCGCTGCGGCGATGAGTGCCTGGACCAGATCCTGTTCCTGATCGGGGTACAGCCGCATGGCGACGGCGGCGGAGACCGCAATCGCTGCGACCGCCGCGGTGGTCGCGGCCAGTGACATCCGTCTGGGGTGGTGATCGGCGACGGTGAGGACGGCAACGCCGAGCGCTGGCCCGGCGTTGCTGACCAACGGCGTGAAGCGGACCCCTGCGAACGCGGCCGTGCAGAGAACCGCGGTGACGCCGGCGAGCACCGGAAGCGGCCAGCGTCGGGCCGCGATCAGCGGCGCGGCGGCGAGTGCTCCGAACAGAAGGATGTGCGCGGTTGAGCCGTAGGCGTCAGCCCCAGGCGCGACCGTCGGAGTCAATGCGGCCGGCACACTGAACAGGGCGAAGGAAGCGAGGACAACCGCGACGTCGACGGCGCCTGGGCCAGCATTTCGGCCGGCCGTCCGCCGCCACCCGGCGGCGCTCTGGCGGCTTGCTGTTCTCGCCGCCTTGGCCGTGCCGCTGCTCTACCTGTGTTGGCGGGCTGGGGTGCAGGTGCTGGCCGGACTGGACCCGAACTTCACGGTGAATGCGTGGGGCGGCCCCAGCTACGCGGGGGCGATGGCCTGCCACTACCTCGATCTCGCCGTCATCGGTGCGGTCGTCGCGGGGCTGCTCGATCGAGCCCTGCTGCCGGTTCCAGGAGGCCGCGCGTAGCCCCTGGTAGGGCGGACTGGTTCTGGTACTGTGGGCGCAGTCATAGATGATCTTTTTGAGGAGGTGGGACCCATGTCCGCGGTATCAGGGTGGGCGTACTCCTCCCGCGATCACATGTGGTTCGACCGGGCCTGGTGATCGGGAGGGCGCCCTTTGGTGTCCCGAAAGGCTTCCCGTGTCGTCAATTCCCTTGCCCCTTCCGCCGTCTCCATCGTTGCCCCATGTCGTTCGTCGGCTGCGTGCCGCAGGTTGCGTCTTCGCCGAGGACGAAGCCCGACTGCTTGTGGGCGCCGCCCGGACTGCCGCTGAGCTCGCCGCGATGGTCGACTGCCGGGTCGCCGGCAAGCCCTTGGAACACATCCTCGGCTGGGTGCAGTTCTGCGGACTGAAGATCGCGGTCGAGGCCGGCGTGTTCGTGCCCCGGCGCCGCACCGAGTTCCTCGTCCGGCAGGCCCTCGACCAGGCCGGTGGCCGGCCCGGCGAGGTCGTGGTCGACCTGTGCTGTGGATCCGGTGCAGTGGCGGCAGCGTTGCTCGCAGCTCTACCTGACGCTGAGGTGCACGCCGCCGACATCGAGCCCGCCGCAGTGCGCTGCGCTCGGCGCAACGTCGTCGCCGGCGGAGGTCTGGTGCACGAGGGTGACCTGTTCGCCGCGCTCCCCAGGTCATTGCGGGGACGCGTGGACCTCCTGGTGGTCAACGCGCCGTATGTCCCGACCGACGCGATCGGCCTGATGCCGCCCGAGGCGCGGGAGCACGAGCCCCGGCTGTCTCTCGACGGTGGAAAGGACGGTCTCGACGTGCTGCGTCGGGTTGTCGCCGTCGCGCCGTCCTGGCTCGCCCCAGGCGGCAGCTTGTTGCTCGAGACCAGCGCACAGCAGGCGCCGTCGCTCGTCGACGCGGTCGCCCGCGCCGGGCTGATCGGCCGGATCGCCATATCCGACGAGTTGGTAGCCACCGTGATCATCGCTGTCTCTCTGGCCGGAGACGCGGCGACGTCGGACCGTGGGTGAGGCTGTTCACCCCCGAGGATGAAGCGCCCCTGGTGGAGAGACCGGCGGTAGTCGTCCTCCGACGCACGTTCGGGCGGGCTTTCCCCGCTTGTACCAAGCGCTGTGATCGTGGCGCGGGGTCGGGAGTGGTCAGCCCGGTGAGGTGGCGCCGGCGGGGCGGGCGGGGGCGTGGTGGGGCGGGCGGGGGCCGCGACCGGCGGTGGTCAGGCGGCTGCCGAGCCAACCGGCAGCGGCGGCGGCCGGCCACAGACGAGTGGCTGCGTTGCGGGCGCGGATGCCGGTCCAGGTGGTGGGGATGAGCAGGTGAGCCGCCTGATCGACGCCGCGCTGGCGTGGCTCGACGAGACGGCGGTGGCGTGCCTCGTAGCGGCGCAGGGCCGAGCGGTGATCGTCGGGGGTTGCGGCCAGTTCCTCGGCGAGTGCGAATGCCCCGGCCATCGCCAGGGAGGAGCCGTCGCCGAACAGAGACACGCAGGAGGCCGCGTCGCCGACGAGCGTGATCCGACCCGTCGACCAGGCGGGTACGTCCACCCGGCTCACCGCGTCGAAGTAGAGGTCCTCGCTGGCCTGCGCCCGCGCCAGCAACTCCGCCGTCCGCCATGATCCGGCTGCGTAGGCGCCGGCAAGCAGGGTGCGGTGCTGGTCGATGTCACGATGGTTGAAGTCCGCCAGATCCGGGCGGCGGAAGGCGAAAAACGCGATCGGCCCGGAGGCCGAGGGGTGTAGGGCGACGGCCCGGCCCGGGGTGTTGTGCATGACCACCTCACGCCGGTGCTCGATCGGCCCGTTGAACGGCACCGTGGCGATGTAGAGGCCCAAATGACGGACGAAGTTCGCGTCTGGCCCGAAGGCGAGCCGGCGCACTGCCGAATGGAGGCCGTCGGCGCCGATGACCAGGTCGAATCGGCGGGAGCGACCGTGGTCGAAGGTCACGTCGACGCCGTGTTCGTCCTGCGCCAGACCGGCGATCGAGTCGCCGAACACGAACTCCGCGTGCTCCGCACTCGCCGCCTGCAGGATCGTTGCGAGCGCGCCGCGAGGAAGCTCGACGTCGCCGCCGCCGGTCGCGCGCGCGAGCGCGCGCAGGTTGACACGGCCGACGCTGCGGCCGGCCGCGTCCACGAACCGCATCCCCGTCACGTTGGTGGCGGCGGCCCGCAGCCGGGCGAGCACCCCCATCCGCTCTGCCACCCGGAGGGCCGGGCCGCGCACGTCCACCGGGCTGCCGCTGGTCCGCTGCCACAGCCCGCGCTCGACTACCGTCGGCCGGAAGCCGTGCCATGACAGNCAGTACGCGAGCGTCGTACCGGCGATGCCGGCGCCGGAGACGAGCACCGTCCGGTTGCCCATACGTCCTCCGCGGGTGGGGTCGAGGCCGATCGAACCGTCAGCGTATGACCAGATTTCAAATCTGGTCAAAAGTTGAATGCGCGGTGTGATGAACGTTGACCAGCTCTCGAAAGCGGTCATACGGTCGTCGCGTGAGCCCGACAGCCGGCCGGTCCCGGGACCCGTCGCGCGGGCGGGAGCGCGCCACGCGCATCCTCGACGCCGCCGAGGATCTGCTGCTGCGTCACGGAGCGCGGCGGGTGACCGTCGAGGACGTCGCGGTCGGCGCCAACATCGGCAAGGGCACGGTCTACCTGCACTGGGAGACGCGGGAGAAGCTGTTCGCCGCCGTCTTCGACCGGGCGGTGGCCCGAGCGATGTCCGAGCTGCTCGTCGCGATGCGCACCCGGCCGAGTACCTGCCTGCCGCACCAGTTCGCCCACGACTACTTCCTCGCCGTCATGCACCGTCCGCTGCTGCGCGGGCTGCTGCTGGCCGACCCGGAGCTGCTCGGCCGGCTGGCCCGCCAGCACGACCCCGCCTGGGACGAACGCCACCACCTGGTGTCCGAACGGTACTTCCGGCTGCTCGCCGAGTACGGCGTGCTCCGTGCCGAACTCGGGGCCGACGAGGTCGCCTATGCGTTCCAGGCGACGTTCGAGGGTTTCGTGCGGGCCGAGGGCGAGCTGGTCGGTGGCGAGAGCGCGTCGCCGCGGGCCGCCGCCCAGCCCGCGGTCGCCACCCTCGAACGGCGGGCGGACCTGCTCGCCCGGACCGTCGAGCTCGCGTTCGAGAACAGCCGCCCGGTCACGGCCGACGAACTGCGTTCGCTCGCCGCCGACGTCGTGGACCTGTTCACCGACCTCGTCGACCGCCGCGGGTTCGCCGACCTCGTCGACCTCGTCGACCGCGCCGAGCTCGGCGCCCCCGCCGCGTCCTGACCGTCCAAGCCGGGCGTCCCCTTTCCCCGCCGGACGTCCGGCGGGGAAAGGAAGGTCAGGGCAGGGTGTCGTAGCTGTAGAAGGCCGAGATGTCGAGGACGCCGCCCGGGGTGTCCGGCTTGCTGGCCGGGGCGAACGGGGAGACGAGCGGGTCGTCGATCCGGTGGCCGAGCAGGGTCGGCGGGGCCGTCATGTCCGGCTGGTACTGGCGGCCGTTGCGGCTCATCCAGCCCTCCCAGAGCCGGTCGACGTTGCAGTGGTGGACGAAGAACACCGGGTCGTTCGGGGACGATGCCGGGGCCATGTCCCCGCCGACCCACAGGTGGACCTGGTTGTGCAGGCCGGGGCCGGTGAAGCCCTCCAGCCGGTTACGGAAGCCGCGAGACGAGACGTCGAAGGGCGGCCGGTCGTAGTCGGCGAGGCTCGGGTCGGCACGCGTGTTGTAGGCCGCGCGGACGTCGCTGGTGCGAGGCAGCCGCGGCGAGCCGAACGGCGCGTTCTGGCCGAACCTGCGGGCGAGGCCGCGCTCGGTGACCTGGCGCAGCGCGCCGCTGGAGTTGGTCGCGATCCGCACCCGGAAACTCGTCGGGTCGGCACGGTCGAAGGCGAACGCGCCGCCGCGCACGGGGCTGCCCTGGCCGCCGAACCCGTCCGGGGTGTCCCGCCACAGCGCCGAGGCGGCCGGGTTCGCCACCCCGTCCGGCGCGGGCGGGGTGCCGTCGAGCGCCCAGTCCCAGTAGGGCAGGCCGAAGTCCGGGTCACCGAGAACCCGTTGCAGGTGTGCCTCCAGCCATCGGAGCATCACCCGGTGCCAGGGCAGGAAGACCGGCCCGCGGTGCGCGGCGTTGCGGGTTCCGGCGTCACCGCCCGGTGGCACCGCGGTGTTCATCGCGAGGACGTGCCAGATGACGAACAGGTCGTAGGTGTACACGGGGCGGGCGCGCCCGGAGATGCCGAACCGGTCCGTGGTCAGCGTCGTGGGCTCGTGCTTGAGCAGCTTGACGCCGCGGATGTAGTCGGCTCGCGCCTTGTCGTCGTGGAGGATGTCCCGGCGGACCGCGGCCATCTCACCGCCCTCCCGAGGTCTCGTCGCCGTGGATGCGGCCGTCGCCGTCGCCGTGATCGTGGCTGTGCTGGCCGTCGTGGCCGTCGCCGTCGTGGCCGTCTCCGGGCGTCGGGTGCGGGGAGAACTCGTCGGGGAAGGTGCGGATGAGCACCCGCACCAGGTCCACCAGCGAGGGGAGCTGGTAGGCGGGCAGGCCGTGGCAGTGCGCCGAGCCGTCGTTCGACAGCCCGATGTGCACATTCAACGGCTGCCCGTCGACGGTGATCTCGTAGGTGGTCGTGATGACGACGTGATGGCCGTCGAAGTCGTCCTCGCGCACGCTGCGCGCCGGACCGGCGTGATCATGATCGGGTTGCGGGAGTCCGGCCAGGTAGGTCGCGAGGAAGGCCGGTTGGGTGGGGTCGGCGATGTCCGGTTGCATGAAGGTTCCCCCGAGGTCTGATGGCTGCCGCGATGTGAGGTGCGACGATGTGGCCGCAGCATCTACCGGCAGTGAGGGATTCGCAACCAACTGTCGCCTAGGCGTCGCCCTCCGACGCGGGAAATGGGCGGGAGAAGGGATGACAGCGGCAGTCAGGCGGGTTGCCGCATCGTGGCGGCTGTGCATCGTGATGGCTGTGCCGAAGCAGGGTTGACGGTTTCGGCGATGCGGCGGAGCCTTTGTCTGCGCCGAGTTTCGCCCTTGCCGGGCGGGCCGCCCTCGTCGGCTGCTTGCCGCCGGGGTGTCCGCATCCGCGGGTCCGCCTGCGGGCCCGGCTGGTCTGGAGGAAGCCTGATGTCGCGAACGGTCCTGCTGCCGAACGCAGACCATCCGATCACCGTCGAGCCGACCCGCGGCCGGGTGGTCGTCCGGATCGGCGGGCGGGTGGTCGCGGACTCGCACGACTCCCGCACCCTGCGCGAGGCCAGCTACCCGCCGGTGCAGTACATCCCGATCGCCGACGTCGACCAGAGCGTGCTGCGCCGCAGCGAGACCACCAGCTACTGCCCGTACAAGGGCGACGCGAGCTACTACAGCGTCGAGACCTCGGACGGCACGACGCTCGGCGATGTCATCTGGACCTACGAGAACCCCTACCCGGCCGTCGTCGACATCGCCGGCCGGGTCGCCTTCTACGCCGACCGCGCGGAGATCACCGTTCCCGACGCCGCTGCGTGAACCCGGCGGCGCAGCACCCCTTCCGGCTCCGTTTCGGCTGGGGCCGGGAGGATCTCGACGTCCTCGCCGCCCCCGGCGGCATTGTCGTGATCGTCGATGTGCTGCGGTTCTCGACGGCGGTCTCGGTCGCGGTCGGTCGGGGCGCGCGGGTCTGGCCGTGCCGGTGGCGCGATGAGGACGCGGCGCGGCGGGCCGCCGAGCTGGGCGCGGTTCTCGCCGTGCCGGGCCGCGATGATCCCGCCGCCCACTGGTCGCTGTCGCCGGCGGACCTGGCGGCTATCCCCGCCGGCACCCGGCTGCTCCTGCCCTCCCCCAACGGCTCGGCCCTGTCCGCGGCTGCCGCGCTCGGTCCCGCGACGCCTGTCGCCGGCTGCCCGCGCAACGCGGCCGCGGTCGGCCGCCTGGCGGCCGACCGGCTGGCCGACGGCGGGACCGTGGCCGTCATCGCGGCCGGCGAGCGCTGGCCCGATCCGTCCGGGGCGTCGCACGCCGGCCCCCTCCGCCCGGCGGTCGAGGATCTGCTCGGCGCCGGCGCGGTCCTCGCCCGGATCCTCGAGGCGGGGTCCCTGGAACGTGCGGCGGTCGCCCCGGAGGCGCGCGCCGCCATCGCCGCGTTCCGCGCCGCCGAGGCCGATCTGGCCGGCGAGCTGCGCTGCTCGGCGTCCGGCCGGGAGCTGCTCGCGTTGGGCTGGGACGACGACGTGGCCTGCGCGGCCGACCTCGACGCCGACGCCGCCGTTCCCGTCCTCGACGCCGACGGCGCCTACACCGGCGCGCTCGAGTTGTCCTCCTGACCTCGGGCGAACCGGTCGAGTGCGTTGCGCAGCCGGCGGCCCAGGGCGTCGCTGCCGGTGTGGCCGGAGTCGGTGATCGGGACGAGTTCGGCGTCCGGCCAGGCGCGGGCCAGCTCCCAGGCGACGAGGAACGGGCCGCCCAGGTCGTGGCGGCCGTGGATCAGCACACCCGGGATGCCGGCGAGCCGACCGGCGTCGCGGAGCAGCACGCCTTCGTCCAGCCAGGCCCCGTGCGCGAAGTAGTGCGAGCAGATCCGCGCCAGCGCGAGCCGCGCCCGCTGCGGGCGGCCGCCGTACGCGCCCGGCTGCCCGTTCGACTCCAGTGAGATGACCGCGTCCTCCCAGGCGCACCACTCGTCGGCGGCCCGCCGACGCACCGCCGGGTCGGGGTCCGCGAGCAGACGTGCGTAGCCGGCGACGATGCCGTCGCCGTCGCCGTCGCCGTCGCCGTCGGCGGGCGGCAGCCCGTTTCGGAACCGTTCCCACTCCTCGGGGAAGTACCGGGCCACGCCTCGGTAGAGCCAGTCGATGTCGCGGCGGCGGGTCATCGTCACGGCCGCGAGGACGATCTCCGACACCCGGTGCGGGTGGCGCTCGGCGTAGGCCAGGGCGAGCGTCGAACCCCAGGAGGCGCCGTACAGCAGCCACCGGTCGATCCCGAGGTGCTCGCGGAGCAGCTCCATGTCGGCCAGCAGATGGTGGGTGGTGTTGTGCCGCAGGTCGGTGTCATGGTCGGCGGCATGCGGGGTGCTGCGACCGCAGCCGCGCTGATCGAACAGGACGACCCGGTAGCGCTCCGGGTCGAACCAGCGGCGCGCCCCCGGCGAGCAGCCCGAGCCCGGCCCGCCGTGGACGACGAGCGCCGGCCTGCCGGCCGGGTTGCCGCAGACCTCCCAGTAGACGAGGTTGCCGTCGCCGACGTCGAGCATCCCGGCGTCGTACGGCTCGATCGGCGGATACTGCGGTCCCATCAGCCGATCCTGACCTACTGGTCACGTGGAGCGTGCCCTGACCAGGCGGGAGGTGCTGCCGCTGGGCTACCAGGACGCCGGCGGGCGGACATCGGAACGGGAGGCGGAGCCGGCCGGCCTGCTCACCGCCGGCGGCCGCTGGTACCTGGTGGCCTGGTGCCGCCTGCGGCGCGCCCCCCGCGGTTTCCGGCTCGACCGGATCCGCGGCGCCGCTCCGACCGGGCAGGCGGCCCCCCGGCGGGAGCTCGCCGACCTGCTCGGCTCGGCCGCCACGGGCGCGGTCACCCCCGACGCCCTGGACAGCCTCGCCCCCTGATCCAGCGGCGGACCGGCAGTGGGCCAGCGGTGCGCTAGAGGTTCTGGCCGCCGGACAGTTCGATGCGGGTGCCGTTGGCCCAACCGAAGCCGTCGGCGAGGATCAGTGGCACGGCCGCGCCGATGTCCTCGGCCTCGCCCACGCGGCCCAGCGGAATGGCGCTCGCGACCGCCTCGTTGAGCCGGGCGTTGTCCCGGAGCCGGCCGCCGCCGAAGTCGGTGGCGATCGCCCCGGGCACGAGCACGTTGACTCGGATGCCCCGCTCGCCGAGCTCCTTGGCCTGGTACCTGGTCAGGACCTCGATCGCGCCCTTCGCGGCGGCGTAGGCGGAGGTGCCCGGATGGGTGAAGCGGGCCAGGCCGGAGGACACGTTGAGGATGCGTCCGCCGTCGGCCAGCAGCGGCAGCAGCGTCTGCGTCAGGAAGAACGGCGCCTTCACGTGAATCCGGAACAACTCGTCGAACTGCTCCTCGGTCGTCTCCGTGAACGGCGCGTAGAGGCCGATTCCGGCGTTGTTGACGAGGTAGTCGATGCGCTCGGCGCCGAGGCCGGCGAGCGTCGTGCGGACGTCGGCCGCGAACCGGGCGAAGCCGGCGCTGTCGCCCACGTCGAGCTGCAGCGCCGCCGCGGGCACCCCCTGCTCCTCGAGCTCCGCCACGAGCCGATCGGCCTCGTCCTTGCGGCTGTTGTAGGTGCCGATGACGCCTACCCCGGCGCGGGCGAGGTGCGTGGCCATGCTGCGCCCGAGGCCGCGGCTCGCGCCGGTGATCAGAGCGATTCTGTTGTCGGACATGATTCCTCCCGTGACACGCCAGTGGTGCTCGCATTTCACCCTGACACCTCCGCCGGCTGTCAGCGGCGTCTCGGTCATCCCCGGATCGCGAGTCCGGGGATAGTCCGGCCGCCCGCGGTCATGATGGAGATGTCTGATGGGCCGTGGGCGCACGGCCGCGTGGAAGCCGGTCGAATGGAACCGCGGAGGGATCGCCGTGCAGCGCCAGGAGCTGGGTGTCTTCCTTCGTCACCGGCGGGAGCTGCTGCGGCCGTCGGATGTCGGGCTGGTCGCCGGCGGTCGGCGACGGGCGCCCGGGCTTCGCCGCGACGAGGTCGCCGTGCTCGCAGACATGTCGACGGACTACTACGAGCGGATCGAGCAGGGCCGCGGGCCGCGGCCGTCACCGTCGATGCTCGGTGCGATCGCGCGGGCGCTGCGCCTCACGCTGGACGAGCGCGACCACATCTACCTGCTGGCCGGCCACGAAGCCCCGCCGCGGCACTGCTCGCTCGGCTACGCCGACGCCGGCCTGATGTGCGTGCTGGACGCACTCGCGCCCACCGTGCCGGCGCTCATCTCGGATGACCTCGCCAACGTCGTGGCGCAGAACCCGCTGAACGTCGCGCTGCTCGGCCCGATCGCCCGCGCGCCGGGCCGGGGACGCAACTTCCTGTGGCGCTGGTTCACCGACGGTGAGCTGCGCGCACGATACCTGGCCGACCAGCACGACACCCTCGGCCGCGAGCACGTCGCCGACCTGCGCGTGACGCTGGGCCGGCGGCACGAGGACGAAGCAGTCCGTTCCCTCGTCGCCGAGCTCTCGGCGGCCAGCGCGGAGTTCCGCGAGGTGTGGGCCCGTCAGGAGGTGGCGGTGCGGCGGACCACCCGTAAGGTGCTGATCCATCCCGAGGTCGGCCGGCTCGAGCTGGAGTGCGACGCGGTGGTCAGCCCGCCGTCGGGCCAGCGGCTGGTCCTGTTCCGCCCGCAGCCCGGCTCGGGGGCGGGTGAACGCCTGGAGATGCTCGCCGTCCTTGGCACCCAGACCTTCCTCGAACCCAGCCGTTCGCACTGACCTCCGGCCCCGCCCGCCGGGACGCAACGGCTCGCCGGTGCTCCGGGCCGCAGATGTCGCCCCGCAGCCGACGCGAGTCCCTCAGCGTCCTCGCCGTCAGGCCGGAACGAGGCCGTGCAGCGCCGCCCACCGGCCGACCTCCTCCCGGCGCAGCGCCGTGGCCAGCAGCTCGGGGAATCTGTCCGGGGTGCAGGCGAAGGCCGGCGCGCCGAGCTGCGCGCAGGTTGCCGCGAGTTGGTGGTCGTAGGCGGGGGCGCCGTCGTCGGACAGCGCCAGCAGCACGATGACGGCCACCCCGGAATCGACGAGCCCACGCAGCCGGGCGATCAACGACGACTGGTCGCCGCCCTCGATGAGATCGCTGATCAGGATGAGGACGGTGTCGGTGGGCCGGCGCACGAGACTCGCGCCGTAGCCGACCGCGCGGTCGATGTCGGTGCCGCCGCCGAGCTGGACCCCGAAGAGCACGTCGACGGGGTCGTCGAGGGAGTCGGTCAGGTCCACCACCGACGTGTCGAAGACGACCAGCCGGGTGCGCAGGGACCTGATACTGGCCAACGACGCGCCGAGCACCCCGGCGTAGACGACCGACGAGGCCATCGACCCGCTCTGGTCGATGAGCAGGATGACGTCGCGCAGCGCCGCCACGCGCCGGGCCCGCTGGTAGCCGATCAACCGGTCGACGATGACGGTGCGCTGCTCGGGCTGGTAGTTGCGCAGATTGGCGAGGATCGTCCGGTTCCAGTCGACGTCGGGCAGCCGCGGGGTGCGGGCGCGTTCGCCGCGGTTCAGCGCGCCGGACACCGCCGAGCGCAGCGACTGCGCCAACCGCCGCTCGATGTCCTCGACGACCGTGCGCACCACCATCCGCGCGGTCTCCCGGGTGCGCTCGGGCAGCGCCGAACGCAACGACAGCAGCGTGCCCACCAGGTGCACATCCGGTTCGGCCGCCGCCAGCAGCTCGGGCTCCATCAGCAGCCGAGCGAGCCCCAGCCGTTGGACGGCGTCGTGCTGGAGCACCTGCACCACCGACGACGGGAAGTAGTCGCGGATGTCGCCGAGCCAGCGGGTCACCGTCGGCGCCGATCCGCCGAGCCCCGCCGAGCGCCGCCGCCCACGACCGCCACCGGCCTTGCCGCCGTCGCCGTCGCCGTCGGCGTCGGCGTCGGCGTCGTAGAGCGCGCCCAGGGCGGCGTCGATGTCCATGTCCCGCGTCGACAGCGTCCGCGCCGGGTCGAACGCGGGCGCCGCCGGGGCGCCCAGGACCAGCCGCCACCGCCGCAGCCGTTCCTCCTCCGCCGTCTCGCCGGCGGACCGCGCCGGCCCCGGACCGTCGACGGCTGTGGTCGTGTGGTCAGGCATCGGAGAATTCCTCCTCCGCGCGGGCAGGCGCGGTGTGGGCAGGCCCTGTGGCGTCAGGCCCTGTGCGGTCAGATCGGGTGCGGTCAGATCGGGTGCGGGCCGGTGTGGTGCGGGCCGGTGTGGTGTCGGCCGGCGTGAGGCCGGCGGCAGGTGCCGTGCCGGCAGGACCGAGCAAGGCGGTGAGGGCGGGCAACACGGCCGCGACCCGGTCGAGGTCCCAGGCCGGGCCGTCACCGGCAGGGACCGCGCCGGCCGGCGGGATGGCCCGGGCCGGGTTCCCCGCCCGACTGCCTCCCGGGCGCGCGGCGTCCGCCTGGTCTGTCGCGGCGCCGCCCGGCGGGCCGGCGGTCGGCCGGGGCAGACCGGAGCGGACCCGTTCGCCGATCAGGCGACGGTCCGGACCGGTGAAGTCGGCGAACGTGCGGCGCAGGGGCGCCAGCACGACCGTGAAGGCGTCCCCGTCGAGGTCGGCCAACCAGGTGTCGACGAGCGACAGCATCGCGGGGTCGCGGGCCAGCACCGCGCCGGACCGGCCGAGGAAGCCCGCGAGCCAGCGCGCGGCGTCTGCGGGGGCGCCGCCGGCCGTGGACAGCGCCCGCGCCAGCCTGGTCGCCACCTCCGCGGCCGCAAGTCCGCCGGCGTCGGACAGGATGCGGGTACACCGCCCGGCGACCAGTGGGTTACCGCCGGCCGTGGCGGCGGCGACGCCCACCGCCGTGTGCCACCGGGCGATGTGTTCGGGGTCGGCGACGAGCCCGAAGGCGGTGTCCGCGGTGTCGATGGCGGCGACCATGGCGTCCGCGGCGTCGTCGTCGAGGCTTGCGCAGGCCGGCGGCAACCCCGCGCAGATGCGGATCATCAGGCTCGTCGTCAGCCCGACGACCAGGCCGGTGTCGGTGCCGCGCACGTCGCCGTAACGGTGGACCCGTGCCAGCGGCGCCAGCGCCAGCATCAGGTGGGCGACGTCGCCGGTCGTGGCCGCGCGCTGTTCCAGCCCCGCGCGCACCGCCTCGAGCGCGGCGGGCAGGTCCGCGAGGACCACCTGCTCGAACAGCCGGGTGATGGCGGCGAGGTCGGGCGCGTCCCGGGTGCGTCCGGCGACGACGTCGCCCGCGGCGTCCTCGACGGTCGCGCCGTGCCTGGCGGCCGCGACGAGCGCCAGCGCGAACGTCGGCTTCCAGCAGAGTGTCCAACCCTCGGCGAACGTGCCGGTGCTGCTGGTCGCGGTGGGGGTACCCCAGTCGACGTCGAGCAGGCGCAGCCGGTGCAGCAGGGCGCTGCGCTCCCGGTCGAGCTCGCGGCGCAGGTCCAGGCGCAGCGGCTTCTCCACCGTGGTGGGCGCGAGCCGCAGTCTTTTCTGCGCGCGGGCGACGTCGGCGGCCAGCGGCACGGTGGGCACGTCGGGGCCGACGGCGCCGACGATGTCACCGACGACGAGCTGTTCGCGGACGACGGCCAGCGGCACCGGGTCACCGGCGCAGAGTCCGGCCAGCACCGCGTCGGTCAGCTCGGTAAGCCCTGGGACGGCTCGCTCGCGCACCGCGGCGAGGGCCTCGGCCAGCCGCACGGTCTCCACCACCGAGGCCGTCGAGGCGGGCAGGTCGGCGGCGCGCAGGAGCGCCGCGACGCGGGCGACCCACCGGGCGCCGACCTGATCGGGCGCGGTCCACAGGTGGTGGTACCAGCCCGGTGACGTGACGCCGGCGCCGTAGCCGGCCTCGGCGCTCAGCAGCGCGTGCGTCCACGGCACCCACGTCGTGGCGGTGCGCACCGGCCGGACGCCGCGCAGCAGCTCACGGTCTGCCGCGACGGTGATCCGGCCCGTCCGGCCGGTCAGCGCCGGGACGTGCCACGCACCGCAGAGCACGGCGACCCGCGCGGCGGCGTCGGCGCCGGTGCTGGCCGCGCGGATCTCCAGGCGCATGTGCGCCTCCCGTAGTTCCTCGCGTCGAGCGTGCGCCCCCCGAGGCGCGTCCGAACCGGACTGGTGTTCGGGATCGCGCAGCGCCGCCATGGACTCGGCCACGGCGGCGAACAGCTCCAGCGCCGGGGAACGGCCGCCCGCGCCGGCCGCCGACGTGCTCGCCGGTCGGCGGTGCTCGACGAGGTCCTCCCAGAACCGTTCCGGGTCGTCGTGGCCGGCGGCGAACGCCAACCAGCCGAGCGGGTCGGCCGCCAGCTCCGGGACCGCCGCGTCGCCTGCTTCCGCCGCGTCGCCTGCTTCCGCCGCGTCGACTGATCCCGCCGCGTCATCGCAGGGGCCGGTCTCGGCGTCGCGCCGGCGCAGCGCCAGGTCGTGACCGAAGGGCAGGTCGATGAACCGGGTGGGCACGCCCGCCGCACGGCCGTGCAGCAGGGCCTGCCACTCGGGGGAGAACTCGGCGAAGGGCCAGAAGGCGGCGTCCCGCGGCTCGTCGACGGCGTAGGCGGTCAGCGCCACGGGTGGGGTGAGTGCGCCGACGTGGATGAGCGCGCTGTCCCCCTCGGGCGGTCCCTCGACGAGGATGAGGTCCGGATCGAGCTCGGCGAGCGCTGCCCGCACCGCCCGCGCCGAACCGGGGCCGTGGTGGCGTACTCCCAGAACGGTGACGGGCATCAGGCGCCGCCGAAGACGCTCGTGTCGTCGTCCAGGTCACGGCAGGCCCGGTACAGGTCCGACCAGCCCTTCCGGTCCCGGACCACACCTTCGAGGTACTCGCGCCAGGCCACGGGGTCCGCCGAGGGATCCTTGATCACCGCGCCGATGAGCCCGGCGGCGACGTCCTCGGCCCGCAGCCGGCCGTCGCCGAAGTGGGTGGCCAGCGTCATTCCCCCGGTGATCACGCTGATCGCCTCGGCGGTGGACAGGGTGGCGGTCGGGATCTTCAGCGTGGTGCGCCCGTCGCTGGTGACGCCGGCGCGCAGCTCCCGGAAGATCTTCACGACGCGGCGCACCTCGCTCGCGGCCGGCGGTTCGTCCGGCAGCGCCAGCGCTCGGCCGAGGTCGGCGACCCGCTTGGTGACGATCTCCACCTCGGCGTCCTCGCTGGCGGGCAGCGGCAGCACGACGGTGTTGAACCGGCGGCGCAGCGCCGAGGACATCTCGTTGACGCCGCGGTCACGGTCGTTGGCGGTGGCGATCACGGCGAACCCGGCGACGGCCTGCACCTCGCTGGCCAGCTCGGGAACGGGCAGGGTCTTCTCCGACAGCACGGTGATGAGTGCGTCCTGTACCTCGGCGCCCATCCGGGTGAGCTCCTCGACCCGGGCGATCGATCCGCGGGTCATCGCACGCATCACCGGTGAGGGCACCAGCGCGTCGGGGGAGGGCCCCTCGGCGATCAGGCGGGCGTAGTTCCAGCCATAGCGGACGGCGTCCTCGGAGGTGCCGGCGGTGCCCTGCACGACGAGGGTCGAATCGCCGCTGACCGCCGCGGCGAGGTGTTCGGACAGCCAGGTCTTGGCGGTGCCGGGGCTGCCGAGCAGCAGCAGCGCCCGGTCGGTGGCGAGGGTGGCGACCGCGACCTCGACGAGGCGCCGGGAGCCGATGTACTTCGGGGAAATGACCGTCCCGTCGTCGAGCACGCCGCCGAGTAGGTAGGTGACGACCGCCCACGGCGACAGCCGCCAGGACGGCGGGCGCGTCCTGGTGTCGGCAGCGGCGAGCGCGGCGAGTTCGCCGGCGTACGCCTGCTCTGCGTGTGGACGCAGCAGCGGCGCGCCGCCCGCCGGGGGAACGGTGTCGGGCGCGGCGGGGCTGGTGGACGGGGGCGCCAGGGTCACGAGGGGCCTTCCTGGGGGAGAGGGACCGGGCCGGCCGGCCCGGTGCCGGCGGGGGGTGGGTTGGTCAGCGCGGCGCGCAGCCGCCGTCGGGCGCCGAGGATCGTGCTCAGCCGGGTGCGTCCGTCGAGATCCAGGTACTTCGGCCGATCCGGGTCGGGATCGCCGAGATCGGTGTCGGGATGCAGCGCCCAGGCCATGGGTCCGATGAGCTCACGCAGGCGGTAGTCGTCGGAGTAGCCCCTGGCGGACAGGGCGGTGAGCGCGGTCCACACCGCCCGGGAGAACGGCTCGGACCACGGGCCGGGCACCGCGGTCAACAGCGTCGTGATCCGCTCGACCGGCGTGTCCCGCCACCGCCCGTCCCGGTCTCGGGCGGCTGACCCGTCTGGGTGGTAGGAGTCGAGCCTCAGCTCGCGCAGCGTGTGCGTGAGGGCCTGCGTGCGGGCGGGCTCGGCCAGGCACGCGATGAGCTGCCCCTGACCCACCCGCCCGACGCGGGGGAGGAACGCCGCGACCCAGCCGGGATCGCCATGGCGCAGGACGGCGGGAAGCAGCCCGTCGCTCAGCAGCTCGCTCACTGGACGGGTCGTGCCCGGCAGGTCGGCCACGGCGTCGAGGAACTCCTCGGGGGTCAGCCCGGTGCGGCGCGTCCACACGGTCGGATCGACGCGGGCGAGTTCGGCCACGAACATGATCTCGCCGGCCGTCGCCGTGCTGAGGTGCGAGTGGGCCGGAACCGTGTCGCTGATGCCGTCGCGCCGCATCTCGTCGGTGCACTCTGCGGGCAGGACGATCTCAAGATGGTGGCGCCGGCTCAGGCCGTCGCGCCGTGCTGTGATCATTCCTTCGGTGCGCGCCTCGGCGCGTGCCTGCAAGCCGGCGCCGGGCAGCAGCAGAGCGATCTCGATCGCAGCCTGCCGGACGTCGGGGCGCCGGTCGTCCAGGGCGTGTTCGAGCAGGTCGACGTCCCAGGGACCGAGACCGACGCGCAGTGCCTCGCAGAAGGCGAGGCGTTGCGCGGCGCTGGCCGCGTCGAAGGCGGCGAAGGCGGGACCGTCCGCCGAGCCGCGCAACAGTGTGATTGCGGCGGCCGGGTCGCGTTGCCGCAGTTCCTGCAGCAGCGTGCGCCGTTCCAGGGCGCTCGCGGTCGGCCAGTCGGCCAGATCCGTGCCCGCTACCCACCGGCCGTCCGGGTGCAGGCCGGCCAGCCACCGCCCGCGCTCGCCGAGGACCTCGACGATCGGAGCCCGCACCTCGACATTCCGTCGGCCCAGCGAGAGCAGCTCCGCAATGAGCAGCTCCGGGACGCGCCATCCCGCTTCGGCCACCAGCTCCAGGTACTCGCGAGTCCCTTCCGGTTCGGAGCCGGCCAGCGCGCCCTCGACGATGCGCGCCGCCGGCGGCACCAGCGCCGCCGCCCGCTCGGGCGAGGCGGGGCTGGGGGCCGGCAACGCGCCGGCGTCGGCGGCGAGCAGGCCGGCGCGCCGCGCGCAGGCCGCGAGGGCCGCGGCGCGCAGCAGGGCAACGGCGCGCGAGGGCCCGTCCTCGGCGCCGCCGCCGCCCGCCGAGGCCCCGCCGTTCGCCCTGCCGGCCAGGATGTCGTCAAGATGCGGGACGGCAGGCACGGTGGCCCGCGTCGCCCCGACGACGGCCGCGTCGACCAGGCCGGACCATCCTGGCGTCGGTCGCGGGCAGGCGGCCGGCTGGGGGGGCTCGCTGTGAGGAACCGGCGGGCTGATCGGTGCGGGAAGCTCCGTGCCGGGCTGCGGCCGGGACGGAGCTGCCGCCAACGGCACCACATCGAACCCATCCCACTCCACGACCAGGTCGAGGGGGTGGCCGCCGCCGACGGCCAGCAGGTGCCAGCCCCACACGGCGGCCGTGTCGGCCGCCAGCGGCAGGGCCTGCCCGAGCCGGTCCCGCAGCAGCCAACCCGCACCGTCACCCGAGGAAGGGCCGTCCCGCCGACCTTTCCTCGCCGCGCCCGCTGGAGCCTCGCGCGCAGCGCCGATGGCGGGTGGCAGCACGGTGATCTGCCGGACGACGAACCCGACGGGATCAGCCCACGGATCCGCGGTCAGGGCCGGGGTGAGCGCAGCCAGCGCCTCCTGCCAGCTCCCCGCCGCGTCGCCGGAACCGGCGGCGGCCAACTCGGTGAGGGGCACCGGGCCGGCGCGCGTGGCGGCGAGCGCCAGTCTGGTCGGGTGACGCCCGGGGTACGGAGCGACGTCGGCGTCGATGCGGGTGAGGACGGGGAGACTCGGCGGTGGCGGCTGCTTGCCGGTGCCGTAGGTGACGAGCAGCGCGAGCCGCTCGGACCCGGGCACTCGCAGCCACTGCCGGCGCCCCTTCAGCTTTCCGGTGGCGAACAGGCGCTCGCCCAGGACGTCGATCGGCCCGGTGAGCCGCTCACCGCCGAGCACGTCCGCCGTGCTCCGGGGGAAACCGATCCGGTCGCGCNCCACCTCGACGAGCGCCGGTGAGATCTCAGCCCGCCTCGACCAGCCCTGGCAGAGCAGGTACAGCCGGCCGAGCCGGTCGGTGAGCCGAGCGGGCCAGTCGGGACCGCCCACCGCGGCGATGCGCGCCATGTCGCGGACGACCTCGGCCAGCCCTGGCGCCTGCGCGTCGACCATCCGCGCCGCGGTCGCCTCCCACCAGGAGGCCGGCTGGACCTGGGCGGCGCCGAGCCCGCCGTGGGCGAGATCGACCAGCCAGCGGCTCAGCTCCGCGACTCCGGCGTCGACCCGGGCGTCGCGGCGGGCCTGCGCGCGCGCCGACGAGGCGGCTCGAGACACCCCCGCCTTCCCTGCGCCTCCAGCCTCGCCTGTTCCCGCAACCTGTTCTGGGGCCGCGTCAGGGGAGGCCGCTCGCGCGGCGCGGGCCGCCCGCCGCGCGAGCCATTGCGCCACCCAGTCCGGCGGGTCGTCACCGGTCGTGAGCGCAGCCGGCGTGTCGCAGGCGAGGAACAGCAGGCCGAGAGCGTGTTTGCAGGGGAACTTGCGACTCGGGCAGGTGCAGGAGGAGGCGAACTCGGCCCCGGCCAGCACCACCACCCGGTACGGCGTGGCCCCACTTCCGCGGCACGCCCCCCACAGCGTCTCGCCGGTCATGCCCAGGTCCGACCAGCTTCCTGGGGTGCCGAGCCGTTCACCCGACCGGCCGGAAGCATGATCGGGTGCCAGCGCGTGGATGGTTCCGCGGGTCAGGGCCGAGACGGCTGTCAGCGACATGCCATGGAGTGTGGCCCCAGCCTCCGACAGTTTCCTTTGGCACGGACTCGCGGACGAGGGGCCTCGATCGGCCCGGGGCGCTGGCCGGCGGCGGTGACCTGCATCCTTCGGGGACTACGGCACATGGTTCAACCGGAGGCGGGTTCGAATTCTCACACTGCACCCGAGCCACTCCACCTGGTGGGACGTCACCTGGTGGGACGTCGAGGGGCGGCGGGTGGGGACCGCAGAGGATTCTCCAGTTGGTCCACAGGTGTTTTTCAGGTTCAACATCGACCGAGGTCAGCCACTTTTCAGCCTTTTCGCCCAACGTTGCCACATGACGTGGATGCCTCCTCCGGCGCCCGAGCCGCGCGCTCGCCTCGGGCTGAAACCCAGGCGGCCGCGCGTCACGGCGTGGTCGCGCGATCTGCTGTCCGAGGATCGGCTCCCCGAGCTGGCGGTGCGCCTCGGGCTCACCGCGGTCGGCGTCGCCGTCATCGCCCTGTGGTGGGTGGACACGCCTTCGTCCCGGGTGCAGACGGCGGCGGCCACAATGACCGCGCTCGGCCGGGTGGCCGGCCTGCTGGCCGCCTATCTCGTGTTGGTGGAGCTGATGTTGATGGCCAGGGTGCCGGCGCTCGAGCGGGCGATCGGCTTCGACCGGCTCGCGTCCTGGCATCGAGGTCTGGGCACGAACATCGTGCTCCTCATCGGTGGGCACGTCCTGCTGACGGTGTGGGGCTACGGGCTGAGCGCGCACGAGCAGCCGCTGTCCGAACTCGTCACGGTGATCACGCGGTACCCGGACGAGTGGGAGGCGACCATCGGCGCACTGCTGTTCGTCGCCGTGGGGATCAGCAGCGCCCGGTCGTTGCGCGCCCGGATCTCGTATGAGGCGTGGTACGCGGTCCACCTGACGGTCTACGCGGCAGTCGCGCTCACCTTCTTCCATCAGATCGCCAGCGGCGAGGACTTCGTCGGCCATCCCCGGAACAGGCTGCTGTGGACGGCCCTCTACCTGGCCGTGGCGGCCTGCCTCGTGGTCTGGCGGATCGTCCTGCCGGTGCGGGCCGTCCTGCGACACCGGATGACCGTCGACCGGGTGGTGGTGGAGGCAGCCGGGGTCGTGTCCGTCTGGATTCGGGGGCGGCGGCTGGACCAGCTCGGCGCCCTTCCCGGGCAGTTCCTGCTGTGGCGGTTCCTCGCCCGCGGGCAGTGGGCGTCCGCCCACGCCTACTCGTTGTCGATGCCCCCGCATCCGGACCTGCTGCGGATCACCGTGAAGGATCTCGGCGACCAGTCCAGGGACCTCGCCCGGCTCCGGCCCGGAACCCGCGTGCTCGCGGAAGGGCCGTTCGGGCACTTCACCGCCGCCCACGCCCACGCCCGCAAGGCGCTGCTGATCGGCGGCGGCAGCGGCATCGGGCCCGTCCGGGCGGTGGCCGAGGACCTCGTCAACCGGGGCCGGGACGTCATCGTCCTGCAGCGGGCGAGCCGGCCGGACGATCTGCCGCTCGGCGGCGAGCTGTCGCTTCTCGCCGCGCACGGGCGCCTCGTGTTCCACCAGGTCGTCGGCAGCCGGCGGGAACTCGGCTACGACCCGCTCGCAGCCGGCGTCATCGCCGTCTCCGTACCGGACGTCGCGCAGCGTGACGTCTTTGTCTGTGGACCCCCCGGGATGACGGCGGTTGTCGCACGCGGGTTGCGTGATCTCGGCGTCCCGACGGGTCAGATCCACACGGAGGAGTACAGCCTGCGATGAACGACATCGGCAGTCGCCGCTACCGGGGTCCACTCGGCTTCGCCGCCCTGGCGAGCGCGGTCGTCCTCGTCGTCGGCGTCAAGACGATTTCCGGCGACGGGTCCGCACCGAGCTCCGCGCTGGCGTCCGCGCCGCCGGGCCGGGCCACGGCAGCCGACGCGGCCCCCTCGACCTCACCCGATGCCGCCCCGTCCGCCGCGTCCGACCCATCCGCCGCGCCCGACCCATCCGTCTCGTCCAGCTCCGGTGGTGTGTCTGGTTCCGGTGGTGCATCCGGTTCCGGGGGGTCGTCCGGCTCCGACGGTTCGACAAGCCCATCGCCTGCGGCCGGCTCCGGCGGCTCCAGCGCCCGACAGACCGTGCGAGGGGATGCGATCGACACCAGGTTCGGGCCGGTACAGGTCGACGTCGTCCTGGCCGGCAGCACGATCGTCGACGTGGTGCCGGTGGTGGTGCCGGATCAGGATCCACGTGACCGCCAGATCAACGAGTACGCCGTGCCGCTCCTGCGGCAGGAGGTCCTCGATGCGCAGAGCGCGAAGATCGATTCTGTCTCCGGCGCGTCGTTCACCAGCTACGGGTATGCGTGGTCCGTCCAGTCGGTACTGGACAAGCTCGGTGCCTAGCCCGACGAGCGCGCCGAGGCCAGCCGGCCGGACCGGCCGGGTTCACCCCGAGCCGGTGATGGGCACGGTCGTCAGCATCGACGTGCGAACCCCGTTGCCGCCGTCGGCTCTCGACGCGGCGATCGAGACGGCCGTCGCCGTCCTGCATCAGGCGGACGAGGACTTCAGTACGTTCCGGCGGGAGTCCTGGGTGTCGCGGCTGCGGCGGGGCGAGGTCGACCTCGTCGACTGCCCGCAGCACGTGCGCGAGGTGTATCGGCTGGCCGGGCGCTGCCGGGACGCCACCGGCGGCTGGTTCGACCCGGCCTGGCGGCAGGACGGCACTCTCGACCCCACCGGGCTGGTGAAAGGCTGGGCCGCCGATGCGGCCTCCGCCGCTCTGCTCGAGGCCGGCGCCCCGGACCACTGCGTCAACGCGGCCGGCGACCTGCGGATCCGCGGCGCGGCCGGATCGTCAGCCGAGGGATCGTCAGCTGAGGGATCGGGGTCCGGTAAGCCCTGGCGGATCGGCATCGTCGACCCGTTCGATCGGGGCGGGCTGGTCGCAATCGTCGAAGGCACCGATCTCGCCGTGGCCACGTCCGGTATCGCGGAGCGCGGCAGCCACGTCGTCGACCCGTCGACCGGCGCACCCGCGAGCGGTCTGGCCTCCGCGACGGTCGTCGGGCCCGACCTGACCTTGGCGGACGCCTACGCGACCGCGGCGCTCGCCGCCGGGTCGGAGGCGGGCGGCCTGCTCGCCGAGCTCACTCGGGCGGGTTGGGCGTGGCTTACCGTCACGACAACCGGCCGGATCCGCGCCTGCAAGGCCTTTCCCGGCCAACTGGCCGCCCTGAGACAGGAGCCGGGAACGCCGGCACTGTAGCGGGTGGATTCCCTCGGGACGGGCGTGCCCCGCTCGGTCCCGAGGCGTCCGATGTACGGCCTGGCCGCGGCCGACCCGGGCGGCGCGTCCGGGACACCTGGATGCGCTGGCCGAACAAGCGCTGAAGGGAGCGCTGCCTGCCACGATCAGTAGGCAGTACCGGCTTGCGGACGGTACCCAGGCATGTGTCGATCTCCTGCGCGAGCACACCCGCGGAAAGGTGGTCGTCCTCTGCGGCGACGGGATCTAAGTCCCCGAGCCGGGCGACGCCAGCGTCAGGCCGGACGCGCTCACGGCTTCGATGAACAGCTTGTCGTAGCTGAGCACGACGTCCAGGGAGTCTCTGAGCTCGAGTGCTGTCGCCAGGTGGATCGCGTCGAGGGTCCGCAACCGGGCTGGAGGTATGCGGGCCGCGTCGGCGAGCAGCGGTGGCGTGATCTGCATGAGATCCACATCGCTGGAAAGGAAGGACTCCGCCAGGTCGAGCATGGCTGGGTTCACCAGTCTGAGGAGCCGGGTCAGTTCGACTGCCAGCAGGGCCGAGGAGACGAGGCGCAGTGGCGGCTCCTGCTCGACGAGCCACTGACGAAGGTCACCTGACTCCTTCTCGGCGATGAACATCTTCGCCAGGGCGGAGGTGTCGAGATAGATCCGCGTCGGCATCAACCTTCGCCGCGCAGGTCGGCGAGCCATTCGTCGGTGGAACGACCGGTCGGATTGGCCGCCGGCTCCGGTAGATGCGCAAGGTTGAAAGGACCGGTGGCCTGGCGGATCAGGCCGGCGGCGACAAGCTGCTCGTAGCGGTCGTCCTCCGCCGGAACGATCCTCGCGACGATTCTGCCTCGGTCGGTCACCTCGACCGTCGCACCCGCGCGGACCAGCGCGAGGACCCTGGCGGTCCGCTGGGAGAGCTCGCGCATCCCCACCCGAGGCTGACCGTCGTCTGCCGACGCTGTCATGCGCTCCACGTTACTACATGAGCAGCGTTGTATCTCTGCGATCTCATGTCTGCCCGCCAGCCGTGTCAGCGTGCCGAGTGATGATCGTCTATGCGTTGCAGGAGACGGATCAGTTCCGCACGTTCGGTCGGGGTCAGCGGGGCGAGCAGTTCGTCCTGGGTCTGGTCGACGAGCCGGTCCAGGGTGCGCAGCCGGGAGCGTCCGGCCGGGGTCAGCGTGACGATGTTGCGGCGCTGGTCGGTGGGGTCGGGGGCGCGTTCCACGTACGCGGCCTCGGTCAGGCCGCCCAGCACGGCCACCATGTCGCTGCGGTGGATGCCGGTGCGCTCGCTGAGTGCGGACTGACTCGCCGGACCGCCGTCGCGGAGCGTGACAAGCGTCGCGTACTGCCACCGCGTCGCCCCCGCCGCGGTGAGGCGGGCGTGCGAGATCCGGTCCGCGTGCACCGCGCCGCGGCCGAGGAGCCGGGTAGCCAGCGACCGTAGGCGCGCGGGGACGGCAGAGGGGTCGGTCGGCCCGTGGTGGCCGCGTTCCGGCATGGACCGCATCGTAGCGCCTTGCGTTTGTCGCACCAACGATTTACGTTAGTGTTCCGAACGTTAGGAGGACTAACGATGAGGATCGAACCCTTCCGCGTCGACGTGCCGCAGGCCGACCTCGACGACCTGCACGCACGCCTCGACCGCACCCGCTGGCCCGACGAGTTGCCCGGCGCCGGAGACGAGTTCGGCGTGCCGCTGGCCAGGGTCAGGGAGCTGGCCGACCACTGGCGCCGCCGTTACGACTGGCGGGCGGCGGAGGCCGAGCTGAACAGCCATCCGCAGTTCATCACCGAGATCGACGGCCAGCGGATCCACTTCCTCCACGTGCGCTGCCCGCGGCCGGACGCGCTCCCGCTGGTGCTGACCCACGGCTGGCCGGGATCGGTGGTGGAGTTTCTTGACGTGATCGGGCCGCTCTCGGCCGAGTTCCACCTGGTCGTCCCGTCGATCCCGGGCTGGGGCTTCTCCGGCCCGACGCGCGAGCGCGGCTGGGATGTCGACCGCGTGGCACGTGCCTGGGCGGAGCTGATGCGCGGCCTGGGCTACCGGCGGTACGGCGCCCATGGTGGTGACTGGGGGACATCGGTGTCCCGGGCGCTGTCGCAGCACGACGCCGAACACGTCGTCGGGATCCACCTCAACTATCTCCCGACCCCACCGTTGCCCGGCGACCCGGACCGCGCCCGGCTGGCCCAGGGAGACCAGGAGCGGCTCGCCCAGACCGAGGCCTACCTGCGCGACCAGCCGGCGGTTCGGAAGATCAACGGCACCCGGCCGCAGACCCCGGCGTACGCCCTCAACGACTCGCCGGTCGGGCTGCTCGCCTGGCTGCTCGACCCGATGACGATGTGGGCGGCCCCGGACTTCTCGATCAGCCCCGACCGGGTGCTCACGAACGTGACGCTCTTCTGGCTGACTGGCACCGCCGGCTCGGCACCGCGCCTGCACCGGGAGACCGGCGGGCCGCCATCGTGGCGGACCGTCCAACCGGTGGGCGTCCTCGTCCTGCCCGAGGACATCACCCGCCCGATCCGTCCGTACGCCGAGCGGCGGATGCCGATCGCCCGGTGGACGGAGGCCGACCGTGGCGGGCACTTCCCGGGGCTTGAGGTACCCGAGCTGCTCGCCGCCGACATCCGTGCCTTTTTCCAGAGCCTGTGAGGCCGACAGCCCCGGCGTGCGATTGCCCGTCTGACGACGCGAGGGCTGCCTCATGCTCGCTGGTCGGGTCTCCGCTTCAACCAGCGGAACAGCGACAGGCCCGTCAGGAACAGGACGAGGACGGCGGGACCGACGTGCACGGTGATGAACCCAATGTAGTGAGGGCCGCCCCAGGCTCGTCGGTAGGTCTCGGGACGGCCGGGGTGCTCGGTGGCGAGGATGTATCCGGCCCGTGCGACGAGGAAGGCACCGGCCGCCAGGAGGAGAAGGCGAGCCGCCGCGCGCCGTAGTCGGGCGCCCCAGCCACCGGCCGGCGGTGGCGCGGGCCGGCGTGCCACGATCAGGCCCAGCGTGATCAGGCCCGCCGCGACCAGCGCCGCTACGAGCAGGCCCGTCACGCCGGTTCGTGATCGCGGCGCCGGAGACGCCGCCTGGTCGCGGAGCCGGTCACCAGCGCTGTCGGTGCCAGAACCGCCACCAGCGCCAACGCCCGGAGCGGGGTGGTCGGAGCCCAGAGGATGTTGTCGGTCAGCCCTGCCCGCGAAGCCATGGCTTCGACGGCGGCCGTCGCGAGTACCGATCCCGCGATCTGGGCGACGCGTGGCCTGGCCCGGAGGCGGAGCCCGACGGCGTGGCGCAGGACGTCGACGATGGCGGCCAAGGTAAGTGGAGTCTCCTGGAGGAGCGCGGCGAACTCGTCGCCGTAGCGCGCCCGCCACGGCTTGGGATACAGGGCGAGAAGGAGACGCCTCATGCCTGGGCCAGCCGTGACTGCCCGGTCTGGATGACCCGGGACCAGGTCGCCAACTGGGCGGCCAGTGCCGCTCTCCCCGCCGCCGTGATCTCGTAGGGGCGGCGGCGATCGTCGCTGGGCAGTGCGGCGATCAGGCCGCGCTCCACCAGCTTGGTCAGTGAGCCGTACAGGGTGCCGGGACCGAGCCGGACCCCGGTCTGCTCCAACACATCCGCGGTGATCGCGTAACCGTGTTTGGCGCCGTCGCTCAGTGACAGCAGGACCAGAACTCCCGGCTCGCCGAAGCGTGCCAAGCCCTCATCTCGTTGGAATCTCGCCATGCGATGCATCGTATGGCNTAGTAGTGGGGGGCGGCAAAGCGCGAAGCGGCCCTGAACTCTCGGACTCGCGGCGACCGCGATGTCACTGCTCGGACGCCGGCGATCGCGAGACGAGGGGCGACGACGCCCACCGTGCGGTGGCCCGACCGGCGATGCAACGGTTGCGCTGGTCTCCCCGTCGGGGACGGACCCGTGCCCGCGCTCCAGGCCACGCTGGCACCCCGGATGGGCTCCCATTCGGGGCGTGGCCGAGGCGGCGGGAGTGGACCACTGACCGTCACCGGCCACGCGGAACCCGTCAAGGTAGTGAAGCGGACTGGTCAGGGTTCGGAGTTGCCCAACACGTCAACTCGCGGCCTGACCCACGTGGCCTGGCGGTCAGATCCGGTCGGCCACCGTGCGCGCCAGGCCCTCGAGTGGCCCGCGGTTTTCCGCCGGGTCATTGCTACGCACCAGGTCGATGGATACCCAGAAGTCGGCCTTCTTGACGAAGACCGCGTAGTCCTCGATATAAGCCTCGTCGCCGATGCCCGACAACGGTCGGAGCTCGTGGCCGATGCCGCGCTCGGCGGTGAGATAGTCCTTTGCCGTTTCCCCGACGAAGACTTCCACCTGGGTAGTCGGACCGCTGGGTGGCGCTGAATAGGTGCACTTCTCCGCTACCGACACGGGGCTGTTGAGCGACGTGCCGGCAAGGTGCTCGGCCTCCTGTCTGGACACGATCGCGCAGGGGTTCACTGCCGCGCTGGCCGCCGGCGTCGCTGGTGTCCCACTCTTCGATGCCCCGGTGGCCGCCGCGCCCTGGTGTCCGGCTGCGGGCGAAGGCGCAGTGTCCCCACTCGAGGGCGCAGCAGCCCCATTCGAGGGGCCGCATCCGGACAAGCCGAGCGCCACGAGGACCGCGAGCGCTGGCAGTGTTCCGCGGGCGGCGACGTGAATCCGATTCATCACAGGACGAGCCATCCGAATCCCCCACTTGTCGGCGCCCGCCGACGCACCCCCACGCCGGACAGACACGGTGAACTTACTCCTGGCCTGTCCGTGGCGAGGACGACCAGCACAGGCCCGGTAGCCGGGCCAGGGTGGCCCGGCTGTGGGAGCGCGGTCCGGCCCCGCACGAACCTCCTCCCGCGTCGGCGTCAGGTCGAGGATCGGCCGGTGACCCAGCGGACCGGGCGGCTCGGGTCGGGGTCGTAGCGGCAGGTGGTGCCGGTGCGCACGGTGTCGCGCAGCAGCCTGGCGACCGCGGGGTCGATCCGGTCGATCCGGTCGACGGCCGCGACGATGGCCTTGCGAACGGCGACGCGGGCGCGTTCCCGGGTGGAGCCGGCACGGCGGCGGCGTCCGCCGAGCCCGGTCGCGGCGGCCAGTTCGTCGAGCAGGGCCTGCCGTTCGAGGCGCGCCCGCTCCAGCCGTACGGGGTCGGCCCAGGCATCCGCCTCGGCCAGGTCGGCGTCGATCTCGGACAACCGGCGCCGGTACGCCGCGAGAGCCTGGGCGTCGAGAAGCTCGCCGGCGTCCGAATCCCCGACGCCGGCGCCGGCATGACCCGCGACCGCGTCGGAGAGGACGAGCGCGCTGATGTCCTGGCCGGGCCGCTCGACGAGATGGCGCAGGTAGTGCAACCCCTTGACGCCCGGAATCGCGACGGCCGTGTCGCGCGGGCCGACGGTCCAGACGTCCGCGGGGCCCGGCTGGAGATGGATCACCAGAACCGGGGCGGCGGGCGTCGTGGTGCTGGGCGTCGTGGTGCTGGGCGTCGTGGTGCTGGGCGTCGTGGTGCTGGGCGTTGGGGGGCTGGGCGTCGTGGGGCCGGGCGTCGTGGGGCCGGATGTCGTGGTACCGGGCTCGCGCGGGCTGCCGACGTCCCTGTCGCCGGCAGCGGGACCGGACTCCACCAGGCGGCCGGCCCACCAGGCGGCGCCGACGCGCCGGTAGGCCGTCAGGGCGCTGTGCCGCCAACGGGCGGCGTCGGCTCGGCCCAGCCGGCGACAGGCCTGGTGGAGATAGTCGTCGACGACGCCGTGGAAAGTCACCGCCCCGGCGTTGAGGACACCCCGGCCGGCGTACGGCTCCAGCAGCGCGACACCCTCATCGCAAAGATCGTCCAGTCGCAGTGCCGCGGCGACCTGCACCAGGCACCCGACGGTGAGCAGGAAGTCGACGTCACGGGCGACCGTGTGCAGGCCGGGTCCGGCCAGCTGTAGGGCCAGCCGCTCGGCGCGATCGGGCTCGCCGGCTTCCAGCCAGAACACGGCCGCCTCGGCGGTCACCGACGGGATGCCCTCGGCGGTCCCGAACGCCTCGAATCCCGCGGCCTCCTGCCGCAACGCCTCCCGGTCGCCGGCCTGCAGGGCACGGTCGGCGGCGAGGCTGTGCAGCACCGCCTCCCGGTCCGGCTCGGCGAGCGCGGCGCCGAGCTCGCGAGTCCGGGCGATGAGATCGTCGGCGCGGGCCAGGTCGGCGGTGGCCAGGGCGTGCATGGCTCGGCGGGACACGGCGAAGAACGCATCGCGCGGCGAGGCTGAGTCCGCCGCCAGGAGCTCCAGGGCCCGCAGCTGCCGCTGGACCGCGATTACGTCCAGCGCCTCCCAGGCCGCGGTCAGCCGCCACAGGTGCGCCGAGAGCCGCACCCCCGGGTCCGCCTGGTGCGCGGCGGCGTCCTCCAGCCTGGCCGCGAGCCTGGTCCGCTCCCGGTAGTCGTCGGGCCCCCACCGCGCCGACAGCGCCGCGTCGAGCGCATCGGCGAGCAGGGCCGGGTCCCCGATGTCGGTGGCGAGCCGTTCGGCCTGTCGGGCGAAGCCGCCGGCCCGGCCGGCATCGCCGCCGTAGACCCAGGCACGGGCGAGCGCCGCGGCCAGCCGGCAGCGGGTCGAGGGCGCGACGGCCACCGCATACGCCTCGTGCAGCAGCGCCGGCACCTGCCCCGGATGACTGCCGAACCGCTGCGTGGACGGCAGCCCCAGCGCCGCCGCGGCCATGGCCTCGACGTCACCCGCCGCGCGCGCCGCCGCGGCCATGGCCTCGACGTCACCCGCCGCGCGCGCCGCCGCGAACGCCTCGACGTAGGACGCCCGCCTCGCGTCGACGTGATCCTCGCTGCGGGCAGCGGCGGCGTCCGCCGGGGACGGCACCTCGGCCGTGGACGCGGCGGCAGACTCCGTCCGCGCCCCGTCCACGGCCGGGCTGTTCACGGCTGAGAGTGTATGGCGGCTGATCCGCCGCCGGGACCTCGTCCGCCGCCGGGTGAGGATCGAGGCATGCCGTCAGGGCCGGGCCAGGCGCACCTGGGCCGCATGCCGGGCCACCAGCGCGCTGTCCCAGTCCCCGGTGCAGTAGACCGTGAGGGCGCAGACCGCGCCGTCGGTGACGTCGGCTCGGATCAGTTCACGGCAGTACCACGTCTCCGCGCCCTGCTCCCATTCCTCCTCGACCTCGAGGAGGAAGCCGCCGCCGGTCACGTCGAACCGGGATCGCGGCACCCGGCCGGACACCGGATGCCCGGCCTTGCGCAGCGCGACCGACTCCTCAAGGCCGACGGCCTGCAGCCGCCACAGCGGCACGTTCAGATCACAGAACACGTCCGGCGTGAACAGGCCGTCCGGCGGGGTGTTCGTCTCCAGGAAGACCACGAGCTTCTCCGCCAGCTCCCGGGCCGTCGCCTCGTCGAGAGTCATCGCCTACTCACCGCTCTCGGACTGTGCCTGCATGTTCGCGGACACGACGGCCATCGTCGCCCGCATCTCGGCCGACGGGCTGAACTCGACCACCTGCGTGCCGGCCGTCACCTCCGGGGTGTGACCGGGCGGGGCATAGTAGGCGTCGCCCGCCACGTAGGTCTCCTCCCGGTCGGCGTAACGCAGCACGAACCGGCCGGACAGCACGAGTCCCCAGTGCTGGCACTGGCAGCGGTCGTCGGGCAGGCCCCGGAACACCGGCGCCCCGTCCGCATCCGCCTCGAACGTCTCGAATCCAACCGTGAAACCGTCAAGGTCGACGTATCGACCCTTGATGACGGGCGAGTCCACCAGCAGCGGGGCTTCGTCCTTACAGGTGCGCGGCATGACCTACCTCCCATGTTCGTCGACGCCGTCACCTGCTCCGGCGTGAAACCCGGCGTCACATCGTGACCCGCGACCGCACGACCCGGCCGCACCCGGCCCACCGTGCGGCCCGCAGCGCGGCCCGCCGTGCCCGCAACTGGTCGACGGGCCGCAACCGGAACCCGGGCTGGTCGGTACAGGCCGCGCGGGTCGGCCGGCGGAACCGGCGCGTCCCCCGGCATCACGGCGACCAGGCCGTCGAACAGCGCTCCCGGGACCGGAGAAACCCCGCTGCAAACCCCGCCGCGGGCAACACCGAGCGCACGGCTCAGCCCGCGTCCGACGCCTACCGCGCCGGCCACGATCCGGGTGATCTCCTCGCGGGTCGCGTACCAGTGGCAGTGGCCCAACGCTTCCGGGAACGGTGGGTCGGTCGCCCACCCGTACGACGGCCCGACGCCGAACCTGGTGGGAATCGCCGCGATCGGTCATCGTCAGAACGGTCGGCCCGCCGGCTACGACCGGATCGCCTTCACCTTCCGCGGGGCGTCGTTCCCCACCTACGAGTTCCGCTGGGTGGCCAGGAGCGAGCTCACCCAGGCGGACGGTCGGGTGGTGCCGATAGCCGGTGACGACGTCCTGCGAATCCTGTTCCTGCGCGCGAGCATCGACCTCACCGCGCCGCGGCGTGCTTCCGTCGCCGGCCTGGCCGATGTCGTCGAGTACGCGGTGGCCGACACCGAGACGCCCAACTTCTCGGTGGGGGTCGGCGTGCATCGGGAGATCTCGGGAGATCTACGAGTCGAATCCGCAGACCGGCGTGCGGGTGACGGAGATCCACGCGATGGTCCGCGGCCAGGAGCAGTGGGTCGTCGCCTTCGACGTGGGCCCGAACTGAGAAGCCGCTCCCGGCCCGAAGTCCGCGCGGCGGGCGGCGATCCGGCCAGTCGGTGTAGCATGGTGGAACTTGGAGCTTCCATGGTGGACGGGGTCGGAGATGGCGCTGAACATCAAGAACGAGGAGGCGCAGCGGCTCAGCCGCGAGTTGGCCGAGTTGACAGGGGAGACCATCACAACGGCCGTGACCGTGGCCATCCGTGAACGTCTGGACCGGATTCGTGCTGATCGCGAGTCGGGTGAACGGCGAGCCGCCCGCATCGTGGACCTTGGCCGCCAGATAGCGTCGGCGGTTTCCGCCTCTACTATGAGCATCGACGACCTCTATGATGATTATGGTTTGCCGGCATGATCGTGGACTCTTCCGCACTCGTCGCCATCATCCGAGCGGAGCCCGAGGCGCCTCGTTATGCCGCTGCCCTGGCCAACGCGGCCAGCCCGGCGATGTCAGCCGTGAATTACGTGGAGGCCGCGGTCGTCGTCGATTCGGTCCGTGACCCGGTCGCCAGTCGGCGGTTTGACGAACTCGTCAGGGTGGCTGACATAGAGGTGGTCGCGGTCACCGCGGAGCACGCGGCTCTGGCCAGGCAGGCGTACCGGGACTTTGGCCGGGGGAGCGGTAGCCCTGCCCGGCTGAACTTCGGTGACTGCTTTGCGTATGCGCTCACGGCCGCGCGGCGGGAGCCGCTGCTGTTCAAGGGCCTGGACTTCATCCACACCGACCTGGTGGCGGCCGACCTTCCCAACCGATAGCAGCGGTTGTGCGGTGAGGCTTCCCCTGAACCAGATCGACTGTGCTCCGGCATGCCGGCGGGAGCCGGCTGGCCTCGGTGCCGTGCCACCGCGGGAGCCGGCACCGCCCCGTCGTGGGACATTCGCTCGGTCCGGGCTACGGTGACGTGGTGGGACTGCATCTGAGCATGGACAGGTTCCCGGTGTCGGATACCACCGCTTTCGCGCGCGCGCAGATCGAGATACTGGCCCGCTCCGGCTGGAACACCTGCGAGTCCGTACGCGAGGGCACCGAAAGAGCCGGTCTTCCGGTGCCCTCGGCGGAATACCTGCGGGACGCTTTCACCCCGGACCAGTGGGATCGGGCACGCCGCGCGACGGTCGCGCTGTCCACTCATTTTGCCGACGCCCGGTTCGCCGACGCGGCCGTCTACGGCATCCTGCTGGTGCCCGATCCCGGCCGGCTCGACACCCGCGGCGGGCTCGACCCGGCTGTCCGCCGGGATCAGACCGGCTCGGACGCCGGCGATGTCGTGGACCGTGCTCTGCCGGCGGGCGAGGTGGCCGTCGAACCCGGGGTCCCGTGGACGATGGTCGCCACGATCACCGGCGCCGCAGGCATCCACCTCGGCAGCTACAACGACATCGTGAACGGCCCGGAGGCGGCGTACACCGTGGCGGGCGTCGACACCCGCCGTCTCATGGTCCGGCAGATCTGGGGGGCCCGGGTGTTGCAGAGCGGCGCCCAGCTGCCCGACTGCGAACAGGCAGGACACTGGACCTTCACGCTTCTGCCCGGCGAGCCGATGGTCAAGGGCCGCGCCGTGTCGGGGACCGTCCTGTACAACCGGGTCCGCTTCCGGCTGGGCAGCCCGAGCCGGGGTATCGCGGTGGTCCGGGCGTGCCCGGCACTGGTAATCAGTTGATCGCCGTGCGCACCGGCCCGCCACGGCGCCGCTGTGGGTTGTACTCGCGGCGGCGCCTGCCAGTGGGAGGCCCGGCCGCCTGACGGCTCACCGGCAGCGATGGACGTGCCTACCCACCCACGCACCGGCCGAATGCCGTGCCGGGCGTTAACCGCCCACGCCTCCAGCCCGGGCCCTCCTCACCCTGGCCGAGCGAGTCAGGGCGTCGGCGCGGGCGCGGGGACCGGCGGGCCGCAGTCAGACCGGCCGCGGTCTGTTCCAACACATTCGTGGCGATCGCGTAACCGTGTTTGGTGCCGTTGCTCAGTGACAGCAGGAGAAGCTGCCCTGAACTCTCGGACTCGCGGCGACCGCGATGTCACTGCTCGGACGCCGGCGATCGCGAGACGAGGGGCGAGGGACGACGACGCGGACGAGCTGCTGGCGAATGACCTGCTGGCCACCGACCATCGGTGGCCGAGCCGCCGTCGCCGGACCGCCTGGACCACGTTCGCCACCCGGGGCGACCCTGGCTGGCCGGCCCACGATTCCGCCCGACGCCTCACCAAGGTCTTCGACACCGCCTCGCTCGTCACCGCCTACCCGGAGGAGCGATCCCGGCTGATCTGGCAGGACCACTCCTTTCCGCCCCTCCTCCTGCGCGTGATGTGAGGACTGTCCGGCGGGCGCGACAGTCCTGACCGCGATCGGGCTCGCCCACGGCGATGGCAGAGCCGCCGATTACCCACCGCCGCCCCTGATCCCTCCTGCCCGGCAGACATCGTGGACGAGCCACACCGAGATGACATACCGCGGTAGTTGCTACCCCGGTATTCTGGAGCGGTGAAGGTCGACAAGATGAGCGTCTCGTTCGACGGCGAACTGGGCGACGCGGTTCGGGACGCCGCCCGGCGCGCTGGCGTCGGGCTGTCGGCCTGGCTCGCGGGCGCCGCTGCCGCGAAGCTTCGAGCCGATGCCCTCGCCGAGTTCCTTGACTCGTGGGAGACGGCAAACCCGGCGTTGACGCCGGAGGAACTGGCGCGGGCTGAGCGCGAGCTGGGCCTGCGCGCGGATCAGTCGGCGGCGTGAGCGCGCTCGTTCTCGACGCGGGCGCGCTTCTGGCTGTCGAGCGCGGCGATCGGGAGATGGTCGCCCGACTCCGGGTTGCGCAGCAGCGGGGCATCGGGCTACGGAGCAACGCCGTCGTCGTTGCCCAGGTCTGGCGGGATCACGCCGGGCGGCAGGCCGCGCTGACCCGCCTGCTACGCGCGGTGGAGGTGTGCACCGTTGACGACCGGACCGGCCGCGATGCCGGTGTGCTACTTGGCCGCACCGGTACCTCCGATGTGGTTGACGCGATGGTCGCCCTGCTCGTCCGCCCAGGCGACCGCATCCTGACCAGCGACCCCAAGGACATTACCCGGCTCGTTCAGGCGGGCGGCGTACCAGCCGTGGTGGTGCGCTGCTGACAACCCACCAGCCGGCTTCCCGCGGCGGACGATCCGCTGACGAACGATGCGGGTGCAGTCGCTCTGCCGGTTGATCCTGGACTCCTACGACGGCGACGTGGCGGCGGTCCGGACGAGCGCGGCGGACGGCCGTGTGCTTGTTGAAATAGGTCGCGGCACTGCCGGGTTCCGGCGCGCAGAAGGCGAAGATCTTCGTTGCACTGCTGGCCGGCAACTCGGTGTCGATCCTCCGGGCTGGGGGAGGCCGCCACTGCGTTCGATGAGGCTGGGAGCTACCTCTCGGTGGCCGACATCGTCGATCAGCACTATCGCGACAAGGTCCGCGGCGACAAAAAGCAGAGGAAGGCCGCCGGTGAGGCCGGAGCCGCATGAGCTGCGGTTCCGTACGACCGGCAGTGACGACCGCAGCGCTCGTCTTTGATCAGGTGTGCTGATCACTTCGGCGGCAACCATATCTCCAAGCGAAGCCGGGCGATGAGAGAAACGCGGGAGACGGCCGGCCATCACGTAGAATTCGCACCAAAGGTGGTCGGCTGACAACACGATGGATGGGTTCGATGATGCCTTCCGAGTGGGAAAATGCCCCTTCCGATTCAGGCCACGGACCCGTGCAGCCGTGGTCACCAGTCGGCTCACCGGGGAACGCCCATCCCGGTCGTGACGTGGTGCTGCGTTCCCCGGCCGGACGTTCCCCGGCCGGACGTTCCCCGGCCGTCGTGGGCCAGGCGCGGACGTCGACCACTTTCCGTGCGGAGGAGCTGCCCTTCTCGTCGGGCGCGAAGCTGCGCGACGAGTGCTGGAGTGAGCTCGATGGCGCGGTGAAGGCCCGCATGGAGGCCCGGACCGGACCGATCTACGCCTGGTGGGCGATCGTGCAGGGCGACGACCAGCGGGTCAAGGGCGTCGCCTTCGGGCCCAGGGGACTCTGCCTCGCCGAACCGGCGATCCGTACGGATCATTCGCCGACCTACCGGCTCAGCTCGTACCTGCTGCGCGAGGGGTCTCTGCGGCGCAAGGCGATCGAGCACCGGCCACCGCCCGGCCCCGGCCGCAGCCGCCCGACTGTCGGCACCACGCCGGGGTTGGAGAATCGCTACCTGCCACCGCCGGATTCCCGCGCGGCGCTGCCGATCAAGATCGGTGCGCCGGCGCGGCGGGCCTTCGGCTACCTTCCCGCGTATGCGCAACACCTGCTGCAGGAGCCCTTCCTGGACGGGCAGGAGATTCTGCGGACCGAGTGGCACTACGAGGGATACGACAACAACGGCTGGCCTTCCGAGCTCGCCAACTACACCTTCGTCCTGGCCGGTCCAGCCCAGGTGACCGTCGCGGCCGGAAGCATGATCGTGCCGGCGGGTCACACGGCCGCGACGGCGCACTGGTCACTGGCCTGCTACCGCGGCGACGTCGTCCAGCGGATCGGACGATGACCCCGCTCGGACGACTGATTCGCGATCTCGGTGACAACAATGCCTACGACATACTCGGGGTGACCAGCACCGCCAGTCAGGCGGAAATCCACCGGCAGTACCGGGCCCGCGCCCGGGAAAACCATCCCGATAATCCGGACAGCAGAGACCGGGATTCGGATCGCCGGATGCGGCTCATCACCCTCGCCTACGAGATCCTGAAAAGATGGCGGGACGGCTATGACGCCCACCTGCGGTCGGTTTCGGCCGCCTCGGTGGCCGGGTCGGCCGGCGGCCCCCGAAAATCTCGCGCGGCATCGACCAGCCAGAACGCCAGGAACCCACGCCGGACCAGCCTGTGGGATCAGCCCTCACCGCAAGGTCCGCCACCTCCGCCACCTCCGCCACCTCCTCCACCACCGCCTCCGCCTCCGCCGCCACCTCCTCCACCACCGCCTCCGCCTCCGCCGCCACCTCCTCCACCACCGCCTCCGCCTCCGCCGCCACCTCCGCCACCTTCGTGGCCGACCGGAGGGTCTTACCCGGGTGCCTACCAGTGGCCGACGAACCGGTACTATCCAACCGGTCACTACGAGTGGCGGAATTATCCGCCCCGGGGGCGCCCTTCGCCTTTTCCCGGCCAGCCGCGAGTGTTTCCCAATTCCGCGATGTCGCCGCCATCGCTGCTGGCAACCGAAATTTACGAGATCATGGTCTTCTTTGCGGTAATCCTGATGCCGCCGGCCGGACTGCTCGCCGTCTGGTATGGCAGAAGATGGAGGAGGGATCTCGCGCGGAACGATCTCCAGGCTGCTCGCCGAGCATGGCAATGGAGCCGGATCTGGGTCGTGATCGGAGTCGTGGTCGGCCTGCTCTGCGCGATGATCATAGTTGGGGCACTTTCCGACCCCTCGTCGTCATAGGCGACTCGGGACGGGCGTCAACCTCCGCCTCGACGGGGGATTGATCCCTACCGTCAACCGCCCGCTCCGGTCAGCTCGCACGCGTGCACCTCTGGCCACCTCCCCGCGTATTGATCGCCGATAAATGGTTGGCGAGGCTTCCGGTCCTGCGTGATGATGCTGCCGCCCGCGGTCACGATCGAGTGCCCGGCGTCCGCGCAGGAGGAACCATGACGACCGCCGTCGCCGGACCGGCGTCTGCCGCGTCCCAGCCCGAGGTCCGCGCGGCGGGCGGGGCGCTGCGCGGCAGCCTGGAGTCGGGCGTGGCGGTCTTTCGTGGCATCCCCTACGCCGAGCCGCCGGTCGGCGGGCTCCGCTTCGCCGCGCCGCGGCCGGCCGCGAGCTGGGACGGAGTGCGGGCGGCCCGGTCCTACGGCCCCCCACCGCCGCAGTCCGAGGTGCTCGGCCGGGACCCGTCATCCCAGGGCGCGGCGGGCGACGACTGGCTGACGGTCAACGTCTGGTCGCCTGAGCCCGGCCCGGCCGCGACGCTTCCGGTGATGGTCTGGATCTACGGCGGTGCGTACGCGATCGGCGCGTCCAGCCGGCCCGAGTTCGACGGCGGTCACCTGGCCCGGGACGGCGGCGTGGTCGTGGTGACCTTCAACTACCGCCTCGGGATGGAGGGCTTCGCCCAGATCGCCGGAGCGCCCCCCAACCGCGGCCTGCTCGACCAGGTCGCCGCCCTGGAATGGGTACGCGACAACATCGCCGCCTTCGGTGGCGACCCGAACGAGATCACGGTGTTCGGCGAGTCCGCCGGCGGCGGATCGGTCGCCGCCCTGCTGGCCATGCCCCGGGCGGCCGGGCTGTTCCGCCGAGCCGTCGCCCAGAGCGTGCCGGGCACCTTCTTCTCGCCGCAGCTCGCCGCCGACATCGCCAGCACCTGCGCCGACGAACTGGGACTGCGTCCCTGCGTCGCGGACCTGGCAGGCGTGGACCCGGCTCTGCTGGCCCTCGCCGGTGACACCGTGGCCGCCACGATGGCCGCCCGGGCGCAGCGCTGGGGCCAGGCCGCACACCGGTCGATCCTGTTCGCGCCCGTCGTCGACGGCGAGGTCCTGCCGGCCACGCCGTGGCAGGCTGTGGCGGCCGGCTCCAGCCGGGAGGTAGACCTTCTCGCCGGCCACACCCGCGACGAACAGCGGTTGTTCACCGCCCTCACCGGCCTGCTCGGCCAGGTGACATCCGATCAGGCGGCGACCGCGCTCCAGGTCTTCGCCCCCGGCCCGGACGGCGCCCGCCGTTACCGTGACGCCTACCCGGACGCGGGCCCCGACGAGTTGTACGAACTGGTGCACTCGGACTGGCTGTTCCGGATGCCCACCCTGCACCTCGCGCAGGCGCAGGTCGCGGGCGGCGGCCAGGTGCACCTCTACGAGTTGACCTGGCCGGCCCCGGGCCTGGGCGGCGCCCTCGGCGCCTGCCACGGCCTCGACGTTCCGCTTGTGTTCGGCACCCTCACCAGCGGCCAGCCTGCCCTGCTGATCGGCGAGCGCCCCACCTCCGAGGCGATGGCGCTGTCGGCGCGGATGCGGGCCGCCTGGACCACGTTCGCCACCCGGGGCGACCCCGGCTGGCCGCCCTACGATCGCGACCGACGCCTCACCCAGGTCTTCGACTCCACCTCGCTCGTCACCGCCTACCCGGAGGAGCGATCCCGGCTGATCTGGCAGGACCACTCCTTTCCGCCCCTCCTCCGTGCGATGTGACGACCGTCCGGCGGGCGTGGTTGGCCGTGAGCGGACCGCCCTGGCTGGCGTTCCTCCGGATGGCCCACCTCCTCCCGGTCGGACCAGCCAAGCTTGCAAGTGGAGTCCAGACTTCGATACCGTTGCGGAGTCGCGACTTTGTTTTGGCGGTTCGATGCTGCCGGCACCTGATCCAGGTGACGTCATTCGCATGGTTGTCGCTGGCGTGGGCCGGCTGATGGCCGACGATCTAGCGTCGGACGAGCGAGAACGTCAGCTCGACGTACTCGCCGGTCTGTATGCGGAACGGACGGATGTGCGGCATCCGCTCGCACCGCTCGGCGATCATCCGTTGCGAACCCGTGCCGAGCTACGGGAGCACTTCGCGGCGGGGGCCGGTGGGGCAGCCGGCATCCGACGGTTCGAGCCGACGAACATCGTCGTGCATCGGACGGCGGACCCCGAGCTGATCGTCGTCGAGTTCACGTACGTCGGGACGGGCGACCGCGGCGAGTTCACACTGCCGTGCGTCTTTGTCGTCCGTGTCCACGACGGGCACATCGTCGAGTCCCGCGACTACGGCGACCACATAGGCCGGGCCCGGGCGTTCGGTCAGCTTGGACTGTTGGCGGGCGCGCTCGCCGACGAAGCCGGTCGCGCACCCGAGGATTCGGGGAGCGCCTGCTGAGCAACAGCCACTCGCTACGGACCGGCGGACCCGGCTCGGTCAAACAGCGATGGCTCGATGCACGCGGCCGCACCAGATTCGCGCACGCAGGTCATCGACCTGAGCGCCGACGACGACCGTGCGGTGTTGCCGGTCTGGGCTGACCGGCAACACCGGCGAACTCATCCCGCGGCCGGTTGCCTGTCGAGGCCGGGTTGGCGGGAGCTACGGTGATGGCGCGGGACTGCATCTGAGCCAGATCGCCGAGGCGGACGAGCTGCTGACCAACGCCCGTTGGCGCTGCTGATCGGGATGGTGCTGGACCAGCCAGTATCGGCAGGCTGGAACAGGACGGGACGGTCCGCACCCATCTGACACGTAGCGCCTGACACGTAGCGCCAGGTTCTGGTCCGCCGCACCGCGTTTGTAACCCCCGCTGCCCTCCGCGGCGGGGCTGCCTGCGAGGTCGGATCGGCAGACCTGCGGGCCTGCTATCGGAAGACTAGAGTATCTGCTGTTGGTAGAGTAGGGATGTGGTCCACTATCGGCGTCGTGTCCTCGACGACACACTGGACCCACTTCAGCCGCATCTTCGCGCTCTGTCGATCCACGGGCCGAAGGCGGTGGGCAAGACCGCGACCGCGATGCGGCGCGCAGAGTCGATCATCGATCTCAGCCTTCCCGGCCAGCGTGAGATCGTGGCCGCCGATCCGACCGTCCTGACCCGGCTGCCGGGGCCGGTCCTGGTCGACGAGTGGCAGCGCCTTCCCGAGGTGTGGGACCACGTGCGGCGCGCGGTCGACGCTGGCTCGCCGGCCGGTCACTTCATCATGGCGGGCAGTTCCGTACCCAGAGGGGCAGTGGTCCACTCGGGCGCAGGGCGTATCGTGCCGTTGCGAATGCGCCCGCTGAGCATGGCCGAGCGGGACGTCGACGAGCCGACTGTGAGCCTCGCCGCGCTCCTCGAAGGAAACGGCGACGTCGGGGGTGCGACCGCCGTGCGGTTGACGGACTACGTCGAGGAGATCACGGCATCGGGCTTTCCCGCTATCCGCAGCCTGCCGCCGCGGGTGCGTCGAGCCGAACTCGATGCGTACCTGGACAATGTCGTTCAACGGGAGTTTCCCGAGCAGGGTTACCCGATCCGGCGCCCGACGGTACTGCGCGCCTGGCTCGCCGCCTATGCTGCCGCCACGTCGACGACGACGGCCTACTCGAAAATTCTGGATGCGGCGACTCCCGGCCTGGGTAACAAGCCAGCGAAGGAGACCACTCTTGCCTATCGTGATGCTCTGTCGTCACTGTGGCTGCTCGACGCGGTCCCGCCGTGGATTCCCAGCCGGAACCATCTCGACCGGCTCGGCCGGTCCGCCAAGCATCATCTGGCGGATCCAGCGCTGGCCGCGCGGCTGCTCGGACTCGACAACTCCGCGCTGCTGCGGGCCGAGCAGGGCAATACCGTCCTGTCGGCGGGGACGATACTCGGGGCCCTGTTCGAGCATCTCGCCGCGCTCAGCATCCATACCTACGCCGAGGCCGCCGAGGCCCGGGTAGGTCACCTACGTACCCAGAACAACGACCATGAGGTCGATCTGATAGTCGAGNGCTCGGACGGCCGCGTGCTGGCGGTCGAGGTGAAGTTGGCCGACCGGGTTGAGGATTCCGACGTCAGGCACCTGACCTGGCTACGCGACCGAATCGGGACAGATCTGATCGACGCCCTCGTCATCTACGCGGGGGAGCACGCCTATCGTCGACGTGATGATGTCGGCGTAGTCCCGCTGGCGCTGTTCGGTCCGTGACCGTCGGCACCGTCGACGGCCGCGAGCGTCGCGATCACATAAGGTGACGAGCCGCAGCGGCGGGACGCGCGTTGTCCGCGGTAGATGCGGATGTCCGATCGAGGTGTTCCGGTGCCCAACCAGCCACGGCTTGCGAGCAGAGGATCGCCGCCGACGGTCTCCGGGTGCGCGAGCCTGTGATGACCGTGCGGAACGTCGCGAACGAGGTCGGCCATCCGTGCAGCAGCAGCGTCGGAGGCGTGGTTCCGGAACGGGCTCGCGGAGAAGGCGCGCCTCGACCCCGTCGACGATCGCGGTGAACTACGTCGGATCTGCTCCAGTGTGTCGTCCGGTGTGGTGATCCGGAACGGTGTCAGCCGTCCCGCGTCCAGGCTCGATGCTCATCCGTCCCGTGCCTCAGTCCGTATTTGTCCGTCCCGGTCCCTTCCAGGTGGCGGGCGCCGTAGCGGTCCGCGTCAGGCGGTCGGCTACCGTAATGCCGTGGGACTGCACCTGAGCCAGATCGACGAGGCGGACGAGCTGCTGACGAACGACCCGTTGGCGCTGCTGATCGGGATGGTGCTGGATCAGCAGATCCCGTTGGAGCGGGCGTTCGCCGCGCCGTACGAGCTGGTAGTGCGGCTGGGACGGCCGCTGGATCCGGCGGAGCTCGCGGAGTTCGATCCGGACGAGCTGGGGGCGATCTTCTCCCGGCAGCCGGCGTTGCATCGTTTCCCGGGCTCGATGGCGAAGCGGGTGCAGTCGCTGTGCCGGCTGCTGCTCGACTCCTACGGTGGTGACGCGGCGGCGGTGTGGACGACGGCGGACGATGGCCGTCAGCTCCTCAGGCAGGTCGCGGCGCTGCCCGGCTTCGGCGAGCAGAAGGCGAAGATTTTCGTCGCCCTGCTCGGCAAGCAGCTCGGCGTGACCCCGCCCGGCTGGCGCGAGGCGTGTGCGCCGTTCGGCGAGGACGGCAGCTACCGCTCCGTCGCAGACATCAGCAGCCCCGAGTCCCGCAGCAAGGTCCGGGACTACAAGAAGGCGATGAAGGTGGCGGCCAAGGCGTAGCCGCCCTGATCGTCGATATCGCGCTATCCCGAGTCACTGGTCTTCGACGTCACGTCCGGAGGGGCAGCCTTTTTCTAGATCGCCACAATCGTGATGAGATCTTCGAGGCCGGCAAGGTCGGCGGCGTTGCGGGTGTAGATGCTGGCCCCGTGGGCGTGCGCCGTCGCCGCGATCAGCAGGTCCATCGTCCGTGCCCGTGGCTGGCGGCCGATTTCGACCACTCGGGCGGCCAGTCGTCCGTAGCTGTCGGCGACGGCGTCGTCTACCGGTAGCGGGTCGAATCGTCGTTGGAGCGCACTGAGCCGGGCGAGTCGGTTCGCGCGGGCCTCGGGGGTCTTAGCGACGAGAATGCCGAACTGGAGTTCGGCGATGCTGATGACGCTGACCGCCAGTTCGCCGGGGATCGGGAGGACATCGGTGGCGACCAGCACGCTGGTGTCGAGGACGCCACGATTCATCGATCTTCCCAGGGGTCCGTCAGGGTGTTGTCGACGAGGTCGCGATCCCCGGACCAGTCGGCGACGGCCGGCAGGGCGAAGACCTCCGCGAAATCGTCCCAACGCCGCCATGCACGCGGGGTCACTGGACCGAGAACGGCTGCCGGCCGACCGGAGACGGTGATCGTCAGTCGCTCGCCGGCCTGGGCCCGCCGCACCAGCTCGCTCGCGTTCTGCCGCACCTCACGCAGCCCTATCTCGTCCATGACCTCATGATAGCACTTGTGCTACCCGCTGCCGCCGGCGGGGACCGCCGGGAGGCAATGAAGATCATTAGATGTCGGGGCCGTCCGTTCCTTGTTTACCGAACTTGCTGGGATTAGCAGATCCCGTTGGAGCGGGCGTTTGCGGCGCCGTATGAGCTGACGAGCTTTTACCCGCGGGGTCGAGAGGTGCATGATGCATGCTTCTGCGGATAGGTCGTGTGTATGAGGTACGCGACTGGTGGTGGGTTGACTGCCGCGGATCGAGAGCACCCCGTTGGGCGCGCCGATCGCGACGGCCGCGAACCCCTCGGAGGCATAGTGGCGTGCGCGGGACACGTTGCCGGGGGCCGTTGTGTGCTGCCCCTCGCCGGCGTCTCAGGAAGGCGGGGCCGGTGGCGGGTAGCCACCGGCCCCGCCGCGGGGCGTGTCAGGCCTGCGGCTGGCGCTGCCAGGCGAACGGGCCGAACGCGTTGGCGCCCGCCGGGTAGTTCGCGCTGGGCTTCACGGTCAGCTTGAGCCATTCGAGCGGGAACGTACTGCCGTGCACGACGATCCGGTGGAAGTTCTCCACGTCGTACCCGGGGTGCGCAGCGGACTCGTTTGCGCAGCTGACCTCGCCGGCAGCGGAGTCGGTGACGCACGGAGCGGTCGGCGAGAGCGGGTTGTCCGATCTGTAGACGTGCGAGTCACCGTTGATCAGCAGAACGGGCTTGCCGAACGCGGTCGTGTGTGACGCGATGCTGGAGACCAGCGGCTCGTAGTTGGTCAGGTGCGCCGCGGTCTTGCCGTCGAGGTCCCACATGTCGGCCTGCGTGGAGATGACGACCGAGGTGTCGCCGTTCTGGCGGGCCTGGGCGAACGCGTGGTCGAGCCAACGCAGGTCGGCACCGGTGCGTTCCGCGGCCTCCCGCGCCTGCGCGGTGCTCATCGTCGGCGCGCCGTACCAGATGTCGGCGTCGTTGTTCGAGCCACCCGGCACATTCAGCGTGACGAACAGCGTGCCCTTCCGCTCGAAGATGACGTTCTCGACGTACTGCGCGTCCGACGGGAACGCCGGGTCGTACTCCTTCGCCTGCGACTGGACGGGCAGCTTGCCGCTGCCGAGGGTCTTCCCGGCCGTGGGGAAGAACAGCGAGCGCAGGAGCGCGAGGTTCGCGACCGGGTCGCCGCCGGCGTAGTCGACCGGCTGGCCGGTGGCCGGGTCGGTCACATACTTGATCTTCCCTGTGGTCGGGTCGTACGTGCCGCCGCCCTCACCCGCCTTGTGGCAGTCGGTCCATTCGTTGTCGCCCGGGGTGTAGACCAGCGGCACCTGGTACTGCTGCCAGAGCTGTGCGATCGACTGGTCGTACTGGGCGGTGCAGTACTGCTTGCCCGAGTGGATGTCCCCGATGTGCATGGCCAGGCCGACGGCCGGGTCCGAGTTGATCGAGTTGATGAACGCCGGAGTGGCGAGGAACTCGGAGTTGTCCGTCGGCGTGGTGCCATACGGCTCGTCGCCGTACACAGCGAGCGTGAGCGCACCCGGATCGGCCGGCGGACTGGCCGCGGCAGGAAGTGCGGTCAACGCCACGAGCACGGCGGCGGCCCCCATGGCGAACAGCGATCTACGCATCTACAGGTAGGTCCCCTCTGTCCGACCCCCGTCGGACCTAGCAGGGGACCGTAGCTGCTGCACAGCACTACGACCTGGCCTTTATGTGTCGCTCGCCTGTACAGCAACACAACCGCCACGTGCCGCGGGCTGACCGGACCACGTCCGGGGAGGGGGATGTATCAGTCCGTTCACTGCGCGTCGACCTCGCCGACGACGGTCGCCATGCCGGGCGAAGTCCGGCATGATCGCTCTACGGCCGGCTCGGACCCCTTCCCAGCCTTCGCTGGTTGGCACTTGCCTGAGTGGACCTCGGAGGTCGCCGGAGATCCAAGGCGCCTCGTTCGTGACCCCGATCCGAGGAGTAGGACGGGGATCGGGCGGAGCTCGGGGCGTTCGACCCGGACGAGCTGGGCGCGAGTTTCTCCCGGCGGCCGGCGTGGCGCTGCCCGGCTGGCACGAGGCGTGTGCCCCCTTCGGCGAGGACGGCCCCTTATCCCTCGTGAAGTATGTGGTAAATTAAGCCGCCATTCGCTCTGTCTGGCGGACAGAGTTCGTTATTTTTGAACCAAAATGTCACGTCTCTTTGCTCGCCGGGATCGCTGGCATATATACGGTATGTAGTCCTGTCGCTTCGACTGGCTTCCTCGTCCCTGGAAAAAATCTGGTATTCGTCCGCGGACTCACCGGCTCCACTGGCGAGGGTACGGGTTCCCGTCGGGGAATATTCGACGCCGGCCTTGCCGGGTTTCCCGCGGACTCCAGGTTTCCCACGGACTCCACTTCTAGGATCTAGGGTGAAGTTGGTGTCGGCGTACCGGGAACCGTTGCTGTCGGCCCTGACGGCGACCTAGGAGAGTTCATGACCAGGATTACCGGAGCGACCAGAGTGATCGCGGCGCCGATAGTTAGAGCAACGCGGTGCGACCGGCAAGAATATTCGCCCGATTTATCCTTGTTCTTGTGGGGCGGTTCGTGAATCGGGTTTACAATCGCGAGATTCGCGCGCGGACGGGCATTGGCGGTCGATCCACCTGTAACGATCTGCAGGCCAGAACACGCATCCGATTACAACGGCGACCGACCGGGGGTCGGGGTTTCCGGCCACGGTCATGTGCCTCGCGGCTGCCCGTGTCCGCGGTGGTTGGTGCCGCAGGGTCCGCGGAAAATCGGGTGGTTCCGTAGAAGGCCGCCGCCCGGTTGGGTGCACGCCACCAAACAGTGCGGCGGCATCGGCGGCGTTCCTGGGAATATGCGGTCCGAGCGGTCTGCCGCCGGGGAAATCGGGTTTGGTCAACGACAGTCCTCGATCCGGACTGGCACCAGGCGGCGTCTGAAACCCTGGGGGTCGGCACGGTAGACGGCCTGCCATTCTACCTTTCCGTGTACAGTCGAGAGAAACGATTCGGAGAGTATGGCGAGTGTGTGAGCGGATCGTTCGACCAGCGACTCGAGTGCGTCCGGGGGAAGCGTCCGTCCGCCGCGCCACGGATCACCTAGCCGGTTGACCAAGGTGGGACTGGCGGCGTCCTCGCCCGCGAGACCCAACCTTCTTCGGTAGCCCCTGGTTCGGCGCCGGCACTGGATTCCACTGAAGTGGTTTCGATAGTTCGGGGTGACGTGGTTAGCGTGGGCGGCATGATCCCGATCGGGCTCGCGCTCGTGCCACCCGGACCCGAGGCGTCGAACGCCATCGATGTGCTGGTCGGCCAGGTCAGAGACGCCGCGGCGGCCGGCATCGGCTCGGTCTGGCTGGGCCAGCAGTACGACCTCGACGCGCTCACCGCCCTCGCCGTGCTGGCCGTCCACGTGCCCGGGATCGGGCTCGGCACCGCCGTCACCGTCACCCACAGCCGACATCCGATCACCATGTCCAGCCAGGCGCAGACCGTTCAGGCGGCCAGTGGTGGTCGGCTCACTCTCGGCCTCGGCGTGCTGCACCGGCGGCCGGTCGCGCGGCGCTTCGGCATCGATCTCGACGGCCCCGCTACGTATATGCGCGAATACCTCTGCGCCCTGCGGCCGCTGCTGCGCGACGGCACGGTCGTCTTCGAGGGAGACATGATCACCGCCGACACCAGCGGTTTCGCCGGTCACGTCGCCGGGAGCACCCCGCCCGTCGTCCTTGTCGCCGCGCTCGGCACGGCCATGCTCCGCGTCGCCGGCGAACTCGCCGACGGAGCCATGACCTGGATGGCCGGGCCCCGGACGATCGAGCACCACATCGTGCCCGCCATCACCGCCGCTGCCGCCGGGGCGCCGCAGGTCGCGGTCAGCCTGCCGGTCTGCGTCACCGACCACCCCGAGGAGGCCCGCCGACGCGCCGCCGCTCACCTCGCCTGCTATGCCGAGCTGCCCTCCTACCGGGCCATGCTCGACCACGAAGGCGCGACCAACCCCGCCGACGTCGCGATCATCGGCGACGAGCGGCACCTCGAAGCGCAGCTCCATCGCCTCGCCGACGCCGGCGCCACCAACTTCATCGCCAACACCACCGGGATCACCACTCCCGCCGAGCGCGATCGCACCCTCCAAGCCCTCGGCGGCCTGGCCGGGTGAGCCCGGTGGTCGTCCTTCGGGCCGACTCGTCTATCGGGCTTGGGCGCCCGGCCGGGATTCGACTCCTGTGCGTCATGACGTGGAACATTCCCGTTCACTCCGACGGGTGAGGCTTACGTCGGCATCGCCAGCCGGATTCGCCGCCGCGGTGGTCTCCCCGAGCTCCCTGGAGGAAGCGTGGTCGCCTCGTCGGTCGTCATCACGGGAGCGGCGTCCGGCATCGGGCGAGCGTGCGTGGAGTTGTTCGCCGCCCGGGGGTTCGGGGTCGTCGCGGTCGACCTGGACGAGGCCGGGCTGTCCGCCCTGATCGGCCGGCCGGCATCGGAGCAGGTCGTGCCGCTCGTCGGGGACGTCTCCCGCGAGGAGACCGGTACGGCCATGGCGCAGCTCGCGCTCGATCGGTTCGGGCGGCTGGACGTCGCGGTCCTTAATGCAGGGATCGGCGGGACCCTGCCGTGGGAGGACGCCGATGCGATCGATCGGCTTGACCGGATCCTTGCCGTCAATGTGCGAGGCGTCGCGATCGGGATACGTTCTGTCGTTCCGGCCATGCGCGCCGGCGGCGGCGGCGCGATCGTCGTGACCGCGTCCAGTGCCGGGCTGCAGGGGGAGCCGGGGAACTGGGCGTACAACGCGTCCAAGGCGGCGGTGATCAACATGGTGCGCGCCGCGGCACTCGATCACGCGGCCCAGCGCATCCGGATCAACGCGGTGGCGCCGGGCCTCAGCGAGACCCCCTTGACGGCGCGGCACCGGACCGAGCCGGAGTCCACGGCGGCGGTAGGCCGGCGGATCCCGATGCAGCGCTGGGGACAGGCGCGTGAGCACGCGGCGGCCATCTGGTTCCTGGCCTCGCCCGAGGCGTCCTACATCACCGGTACGACGCTGGTCGCCGACGGAGGGCTCACCGCCCACCACGGCGCGGCGCCGCTGCCGTCTCACCCACAGCCCTGAGCTGGCCTGGCGTGAGAGTTCGCGCATTTCAGTGGAACGCCGCGTGCACTCGAGGTTGAGGGATCGACGCTCGCTGACGGAGTCGGTCCACGACAGGTGTCCAGGCACTCCAAGCTGCCCGCCCCGGCACGGTTGCAAGTAGGGTAGCCGGCGAAAGTTCAGGGACGTCGCATGAGTCGAATCCTGTACGGCTCGTAACCGAGTCGCCCGAAGAACCGCTGTGCGTCCGTGTTGAAACTTCCCGTGTTGAGTCGCAGCGTATCCAGGGATCGGCTGGCTGCGTGCTGTTCCGCCGTGGTCATCAGGGCGCGGCCGATGCCAGATCTCCGCCTGGCGGGGTGAGTGCAGAGGTGATGGATATGCAGGACGTTGGATGACTGCCGGAAGGCGTCTGCTTCCAGGCGTTGCTCCTCGGCGTACAGGTAGCCAAGTGCCTGGCCATCCTCGTCGGCAAGCAGCACCAGCACGTTCGGTGCGGTCAGCCGCTCCCGGAAGTAGGCGGCGGCGGCGGTTGTGTCAGGCGCACGGAAATCGGTTGGCTGCATACGGACATGCAACTCCTGAACGTCGGCGTTCAACTCGCCGAGAGCGGTCACATCCGCCATCGTCGCGGACCGAATTGTGCGAGTCCCAGTCACCGGGTCATTGTGGATCTCGCGCCCACGGAAGTACATCGATTTATCGGCGCTGACCCTGTCCTGCGCTGTCAGGCGGGCGGGTCGGTGAAGGCGGCTCGGGTGAGGGTGGTGGCCGTACATACCGCGCTGGCGATCGCTTCCTCCGGTGGCAGCCGGCACAGGTCGGTCAGGACGAACAGGGCTTCGGCGCTGACGGTGATTGCCAGGTCGAGCTTCAGGCGGTCCAGCGCGGCGGGGCTGAGGTAGGCCGGACCGGCCGGGTCCTGGAACGGCGCGAGGGCGTGGTCGATCAGGCCGAAACGAAGGCCGGGGCGGTCCCGCGCCCGGAGCGGTGCGGTGATCGTGTGGGAGATCGTCGCCCGCACCGCGCCCTGGTAGGCGAGCACATGGCGCAGGAGGTGCTCGCAGGCGAAGGCGACGCGCTCCCCGGGATCGGTCGACCCGATGATCGGGGCGAGAGCCTGCGCCGGCTCCGGCCACAGTCCGCCCAGGGCCTCCTGGATCAGCGAGACCAGGTCGGGGAAGTAGCGGTAGGCGGTGGCCTCGGAGACCAGGGCGAGCTGCGCGACCTGCGGCATCGTGACCTCGGCTCCCGAGCGGATCAGCTCACGGCATGCCTCCACGATGGCCTTGCGGGTCCTGGCCTTCTGATTCGTCCGGCCGGTGGCGCCTGATACGGCCATCTCACGTCCCCCTCCTCATCATGATGGCGATGTCTCTTCGCGAGAGTACGCTTGCATCAGTGAAGCGAGCTCGCTATCTTCATGCGTGTCAGCTCTCACGAAGAAGTGTGGAGGAGATCCCATGGGCACCAAGGCTTCGATCGTCGGACCCGGGGGTGGAGAGGCCGTGCACCTCGGCCCGGCGACGATGCGCATCCTGGAGGACGGCAGCACCACCGGCCATCGCATCGGCATCGGCGAGATCACCCTCGCCCCGCACACCGACGGCCCGCCCCAACATCGGCACGGCCGGCACGACGAGGGCTTCTACGTCGTCTCCGGGACCGCCCGGTTCACCGTCGGCACCACCACCTACGACGCGCCGGCCGGCACCCTCGCGATGATCCCGCCCGGCGCGCCGCACACCTTCGCCAACCCCGGCGACGAACCACTGGTGCTGCTCAACACCTTCACCCCGGACCTGTATGTGCAGTACTTCCGCGACCTGCGGGAGATGATCGCCCAGACCGGCCCCGCGACGCCCGAGGCGACCGCACAGGTCATGAGTCGGTACGCCACCGAGGTGGCCACCGACTACGCCGACTGATCGGCCCCGCACCCGGCCGCCCCGGCCGCCCCCAGCCGAACCCGCGCGGTGCGCCGCCCCTTCGCGCGGCGCCGCGCGGCACCCGTTCTGTCACGAGGAGATCGCATGCCCACCACCACGGACCTCTCGACGACCGTCCACCAGGTGCCCACGTCATCCGGCCCCGTTCCCGTCACCGTCACCGAGCGCGGGCAGGGCCGGGTCGTCCTGCTGCTGCACGGCGGCGCCGGTCCTGACTCGGTCGCCGGCTTCGCCGACCTGCTCGCCGCCCGCGGGCCGGCCCGGGTCCTGACCCCGAAGCACCCCGGGTTCGGCGGTACTCCCCGGCCCGACGGCATCGACTCCGTCCGCCGGCTCGCCGAGGTCTACCGCGGCCTGCTGGACCTGCTCGACCTCACCGACGTGACCGTCGTGGGGAACTCGATCGGCGGCTGGACCGCCGCGGAACTCGCCCTCGCCGCGCCCGGGCGGGTCGGACGCCTCGTCCTGCTCAACGCGGTCGGCCCGACCAGCGCCGAGCACCCCGTCGCCGACTTCTTCGCCCTGACGCTGGACGAGGTCGTGAACCTCAGCTACGCCGACCCGGACAGGTTCCGGATCAACCTGGCCGCGCTGACCGACGCGCAGAAGTCCGTCGCCGCGGGCAACCGGGCGGCCCTGCAGGCCTACGGCGGCCCGACGATGGCCGACCCGAGCCTGGCCGGACGGCTGGGCGGACTCGCCGTTCCCACGCTCGTGGTCTGGGGCGAGGCGGACCGGATGGCCGTGCCGGCCTACGGCCGGCAGTACGCCGCAGCCATCCCCGGCGCCGCCTTCCACCTGCTGCCCGCAGCCGGACACCTGCCGCATCTCGAGGCCCCCGAGGCGCTGCTGACCCTGCTCGTGCAGTTCGCGCAGTTCGTCGACGGCACGCCGACGGACGGACAGTAGCCGGCGAAGTCCTGATCATCCGACCGACCGGGAGGTCAGCGCCGTGTCCATGCCGATGTCCGCTCGACCACAGGAGATCGCCCGCCCCGCCCCATCGGCGGCGACCTCCTCGACGAGCTCCTCGACGACCTTCTCGAAGGCCGCGATCCTGACGCTCGCCTGCGTGGCCCAGTTCATGGTCATTCTCGACGTGTCCATCGTGAACGTGGCGCTGCCCGCGATGCGGCACGGCCTGGGCCTGAGCGCCGCGGGCCAGCAGTGGATCGTCACCGCCTACACCCTCGGGTTCGCCGGGCTGCTGCTGCTCGGCGGTCGGGTCGCGGACCTCGTCGGCGTCCGGCGTGTCTTCCTGGCGGGTCTGGCGGGGTTCACCCTGGCGTCGCTGGCCGGCGGTCTGGCGACCAGCGGCGCCGTGCTCATCGCCGCCCGGGCGGGCCAGGGAGTCTGCGCCGCGTTCCTCGCCCCGGCCACCCTCACTCTGATCACCACGACGTTCACCGAGCCCACGGCCCGCACCCGGGCCGTGGGCGCCTGGAGCACCGTGACGACCACCGGCGGGGCCGCCGGCGCGGTCCTGGGCGGGGNGCTCACCCAGTACCTGGGCTGGCGCTGGGTCCTGTTCGTCAACGTCCCGGCCGGCGCGGCCGTCCTCGCCGTGGCCGGCGGCCGCATCCCCGCCGCCGACGGGCGCGCGGCGGACGCCCTGCGCCGCCTGGACCTGCCGGGGGCCGCAGCCGTCTTCGCCGCGTTGACGGCGCTGGTCTACGGGGTGGTCAACACCGAGACTCACGGCCTGGCCGACCCCCGGGTCGCCGTTCCCCTCGCCGCCGCGGTGCTGCTGCTCGCCGGGTTCGTCGTGATCGAGTCCACTGCCGCGCAACCCCTGGTCCCCCTGGCGATGCTGCGCCGCCGCACCCTCGCCGGCGGGAACCTCATCATGATCTTCATCGGCGGGGCGCTGTTCCCGATGTGGTTCCTGCTGTCGCTGTACCTGCAGCAGGTCCTGCACCTCGGCGCCGTGCACACCGGGCTGTGCCTCCTTCCCGGCACCCTGGCCCTCATCGTCGGGGCCCGGATCTCCGTGCGCCTGCTCGCGACGCTCGGCCCCCGTCGCCTCCTCGCGACCGGCATGGTGCTGAGCACGGCCGGCTTCGCGTGGCTGTCGCGGGTCGGCGTCAGCGGCGACTACAGCACCGACGTGCTGGCACCGTTCCTGCTGACCGCTCTCGGCCTGGGCCTGGCGATCACCCCGGTCACCGTCACCGCCACCCAGGGGATCGACCGGGCGCACTCCGGCCTGGCCGCCGGCCTGGTCAACACCTCACGGCAGGTCGGCGGCGCGCTCGGCCTCGCCGCGCTGGCCACCCTCGCCGCCCACACCACCGCTGCTGCCCACGCCGTTGCCGTCCCCACCACCGCCGCGCGCCTGCAAACCCACTCCGTAGCCGCCGCCCTCGCCGACGGCTATGCTCACGCACTGCTCGGCGCAGCAGTCGTCACCGCCACCGCGGCCGTTGCCTCGCTCCTGCTTCCCGGCCGTCCGGCCGCATCGCGGCGGTCAGACCACCGAGCCGTCCGGGGACGGTGACTGGGTCGGGACGCGGGGGATGGCGGAGCTGGGGTCGACGCCAGCGAAGGCGAGGCCGATGACGAAGCCTGCGGCCTCCTCAAGCTGACGAGCGCGATCCAGCGGACCCAGCACGGCCGGCGTCCCGCCGACGGCGCGAATGAGCTCCCCGGTGATCCGCAATGCGCCGGCGTCGTCGCCGCAGATCACCACCGTCGCGTGTGCCGGGCCGGCAGCGTCGCCGGGCGGCGGCGCCGTCCACTGCTCGGCGGGGAACAGATGGAACGCCTTCACCACGTGGGAGCCGGGTGCCCAGGCGGCGATCTGGCCGGCGGCGGATGTCCCGGCCCCGGCGAGCAGCACTCCGACGCCATGTTCCACGGCGTTCGTCGGATCGATCAGGGTGGTCCCGGCCAGGGTGCCGGCGGCCGCATCGACGTCGCGCAGCACGTCCGCGACGCCGCTCCACAGCACCGCGAGCAGCACGGCGTCCTGCCCGGTGACCGCCTCCCGCGGAGTGTCGGCGCGTGTCCCGCCGCCCAGGCGTCCGGCGAGCGCCTCCGCCTTCGCCCGCGACCGACCGCCGATCACCAGCTCGTGCCCGGCGCGGACCCAGCCCGTGCCCAGTGCCTCGGCCAGGGCTCCGGTGCCCAGAATCCCGATCCGCATTGGTACCTCCCCATGTCGCCGACCGCTTCGGTGCCCACGGTAGAGATTTCGTTACGCACCGATCGGTGCGTGGGGAACCTGCGACGATGGCGGGAATGAGCAAGGCCGAGGACTCCTGCGTCGAACTGGTCGCGGACTGCCGCCTGCGGGCGACGACCGACCTGTTCGCCCATACCTGGGATCCCGTCGTCCTGATGGCGCTTCGCCCTGGCCCTCGGCGGCGCCGCGAGCTGCGGGCAGCGATCGGTGGCCTGAGCGACAAGGTCCTCACCGAGGCGCTGCGCCGGCTGTGCGCCCACGGTCTGGTGGATCGCCGGGCCTTCGCGCAGGCCCCGCCCCGGGTCGAGTACGCGCTGACCTCGCTGGGGCACAGCCTGGTCGAGGGCCCGATGCAGGCGCTCGGTGACTGGACGCGTGAGCATGGCGACGAACTCCTCGACGCCCAGGAACACGCGGCCGGGCCGCCGCCNTCGGCGCTGCGCCGTCGCTGACGGCGGCCGGGAGCCGTCAGCGGTCTCGGGTCAGGGTGCCGGTCGGGTTGCCGGTGCCGGGGGCCTCGGCGGCGAAGCGGACCGTGCCGTCCGCCTGCAGGAGCAGCGAGATCCGGCCGCCGTGGGAGCACGCGGAGATGCCAAGGATCTTCGGGTCCGAGCCCGTACCGGGGATGTCCTGCAGGGTCAGGCCGCCGGAGACGCTCACGAGCCGCAGATCGGCGGTGCAGCGGATGAGCTGCCCGTCGGGCTGGGTCAGCCCGTCGACGGTGATCTCGGAATGCGCCACGGCCTGCCCGGTCCGCCCCGGGTGCACCGTGACGACGGCGTTCTGCGCCAGGCCCGACGGGGTGGCGATCTCGCCACGCCAGGTGCCAACGTATCCGGCCGGCACCGCCGCGCCCGCGGTCACGGCCGGGCTCGTCGACGGGTTCGTCCCGGTGAGCCGTTCGCCGCCGACCGCCCCCGCCCCCGCCCCCGCCCCCGATGCCGC